>NZ_CM152649.1:2935000-3650000 GCF_056590935.1 Paenirhodobacter sp. YD-8
GCACCAGACCGTCAGCCCGGTGCCAAGCCAGCCGAGCGGCCCCCAGATCAGGAACAGCACAAGCGTGATGCCGGCGAAGATGGCGACGAACTTCCGCCCCTCCGGGTGCATCGGCTTGATGAAGGTGGAAAGCATCGATACGGACATGCGCCTGCCTTGTGTTATGGTTCTTTTGCCCTGTTTCTACCGCAAAGCGCGGATCATGGGAACAGCCAGGCCGCCCCCTGCCCCGCCACCGCTGCGGCACAATGAAAAACGCGGCCCCGAGGGACCGCGTTTTCCGAATGCAATGGTCTGAAGATCAGCGCTTCGAGAACTGGAAGGACCGACGGGCTTTCGCCTTGCCGTACTTCTTGCGTTCGACGACGCGCGAGTCGCGGGTCAGGAAGCCAGCGGCCTTCAGCGGCGCGCGCAGCGCCGGTTCGTGCAGCTGCAGCGCCTTCGAGATGCCGTGCTTCACCGCACCGGCCTGGCCCGAGAGGCCGCCACCGGCGACGGTCGCGACGACGTCATACTGGCCTTCGACGCCAGCGACGCCGAACGGCTGGTTGACGATCAGCTGCAGCACCGGACGGGCGAAATACACCGACATGTCCTTGCCGTTGACGGTGATCTTGCCCGAGCCGGGCTTGACCCAGACGCGGGCGACCGCGTCCTTGCGCTTGCCGGTGGCATAGGCGCGGTTCAGCGAATCGCGCTGCGCTTCGCGGGTGACCGGGGCTTCGGCGGTCGCCACGGCGACGCCCGACACGGCCGACTTCAGATCGTCGAGGGACTTGAGTTCTTCGGCCATGATCAGCTCCGGGTGTTCTTCTTGTTCAGGACCTTGACGTCCAGAACTTCAGGCTGTTGGGCTTCATGCGGATGCTCGGTGCCGGCGTAGACGCGCAGGTTCGACATCTGCGCACGGCCAAGGCGGTTGCGCGAGATCATGCGCTCGACAGCCTTGATCACGACGCGCTCGGGGTGAGCGCCTTCGAGCACCTGACGCGCGGTGCGGAACTTGATCCCGCCCGGGTGGTTGGTGTGCCAGTAGTAGCGCTTGTCTTCACGCTTCGTGCCCGTCATCTGCACCTTGTCGGCGTTGATGATGATCACGTTGTCGCCCATGTCCATGTGCGGGGTGAAGGTCGGCTTGTGCTTGCCACGCAGGCGCATGGCAACGATCGTGGCGAGGCGGCCCAGAACGACGCCCTCGGCGTCGATCAGGATCCACTTCTTCTCGATCTCCGCCGGTTTCGCGGTATAGGTTTTCATTTCGATCGCCCTTTGAAGGGTTGTGGAATTCGGATGCCGGCTTTTGCGCGATCGGCGCCCGAAAATCAAGCCCACTGCGCGCCATTTTTCAACGCGAAATCAGTGGCTTGAAAAATTGGTATCAAGATACCCCACAAAGTCGCCGCGAGTCACCCCTTCGGCGGGATCGAATAGGTCATCGACGACCGCGCAACGGGCGCCGCCTCCCCTTCCGAGAAGATCAGCACATCCCCCACAGCGAGCACCCGGCCAAGCTTCAGAAGCCGCGCCCGCGCGATCAGGTCGCGCCCCGCCGCGGGCTTGCGCATGAAGTCGATCGAAGCGCCGGTGGTGACGGCAAGCGCCACCGGTCCGATCCGGCTCAGGATCGCGAGCCAGACCGAGACATCGGCGAGCGCGAACATCGTCGGCCCCGAGACCGTGCCGCCCGGGCGCAGGTGCAGCTCGCCCACCTTCAGCCGCACGACCAGCTCCTCGCCCACGCTCTCGATCACGAAATCCTCCGCAACCTGCGGGAATTCCTCTTCCATGAAGGCGGCAAGCCGCGCCTCGTCCATCGCGATTTCCATCTTTCCTCCCCGGATCTCCCTCCCTAGAGTTTTCCCGACAGGGAGGAATTTCAATGACGGATCTCGTGCAACTCGAGCGACGTGGCGTCGTCGCGCATCTGACGATGAACGCCCCGGGCAGCCTGAACGCATTGTCGGACGCGATGCTCGCCGCGCTGAAGGCGCGCTTCACCGAGCTGGGCACTGACGGCTCGGTCAAGGTCGTGGTGCTGAAAGGCGCCGGCAAGGCCTTCTGCGCCGGCCACGACCTGAAGGAGATGCAGGCGGGCCGGCAGGCGCCCGACAAGGGCCGGGCCTATTTCGCCGATCTCTTCTTCCGCTGCGCCGAGGTGATGCAGATGATCCCCGCGCTGCCGCAGCCGGTGATCGCCGAGGTGCATGGCATCGCCACCGCCGCCGGCTGCCAGCTTGTCGCCAGCTGCGACCTCGCCGTCGCCGCCGAGGGCACGCGTTTTGGCGTGAACGGGGTGAACATCGGGCTCTTCTGCTCGACACCGATGGTGGCGCTGTCGCGCAACGTGCCGCGCAAGGTCGCCTTCGAGATGCTGACGACGGGCGAGTTCATCGACGCCGCCCGCGCCCGCGAGGTCGGCCTGATCAACCGCATCGCCCCGCACGAGGCGCTCGCGGCCGAAACCGGACGCCTGGCCGAAACCCTCGCCGCCAAGCTCGGCGCCGCGGTGAAGATCGGCAAGCGCGCCTTCTACGACCAGATGAGCCTCGATCTCGCCGCAGCCTATGAACACACCGCCGCCGTGATGGTCGAGAACATGCTCTGGCGCGACACCGAGGAAGGGATCAGCGCCTTCATCGAAAAGCGCAAACCCGACTGGGCGGTCTGAAAAGCAGGGGGCGCTGCCCCCTCTTTTGCCTTTCGGCAAAATTCACCCCCGCGGTATTTCGGGCAAGGAGAAAGCGCAACGGGGCTTTTGCTTCCAATTGCCTCAAATATCCCGGGGGTGAGGGCGAAGCCCGAGGGGGCAGCGCCCCCTGGCTCCATCAGCCAAGCTGTGCCAGCCCCGGGAAGGTTTCGAGCAGCCAGAAACTGATCACCGAGAAGGCATTCGTCAGCAGCAGAAGCCCGACAATCACCAGAAGCGCACCCATGCCCTTCTCGATCAGCCCCATGTGGCGCTTGATCCGGTTCATCACCCCGATCGCGCGCTGGATGAAGATCGCGGCCAGCAGGAAGGGAATGCCCAGACCCGCCGCATAGACCGCAAGCAGCCCGGTGCCGCGCGCAAGATCGCCGCCCTGTGCCGCGATCGACAGGATCGCGCCCAGCTGCGGCCCGATGCAGGGGGTCCAGCCGAAGGCGAAGGCAAGGCCCAGCACATAGGCGCCGAGACTCGAGCCGCCCTGCTCGCCCGCGTCGAGCCGCGCCTCGCGGTCGAGGATCGGGATCCGGTAAAGGCCAAGGAAATGCAACCCGAGCCCGATGATGACCGCCCCCGCGATGCGGCCGAAGAACTCCTGGTTCGACAGGAAGAACTGCCCGAAGGCCGAGGCGGCGAAGCCCATCAGCAGGAAGACGGTCGAAAGCCCCAGCACGAAGAACAGCGCCGGCAACACCGCCGAGCCGCGCCCCTCGCGCAGATCGCCCATGCTGACCCCGCCCATATAGGCAAGGTAGGGCGGCACGATCGGCAGCACGCAGGGGCTGAGGAAGGACAGGAGCCCCGCCACCAGCGCGACCAGCGCGGCGGGCAGGAAGGCGGCGTCGATGAGGTCAATTCCGAACATGCCTCTCCTTAGCATCCCCGCCTCCGCCCGTCACCCGCGCACCACTCACAAGCGCGTGGACAAATCGGCACGCCGCGGCTAGCCCGGGTGCATGGACATCGCCACCACCATCGACGCGCGGGGCCTGCTGTGCCCGCTGCCCGTCCTGCGCCTGCGCAAGGTGCTTGCCGCCCTGCCCGCGGGCGCGGTGGTCGAATTGCTGGCGACCGATGGCGCGAGCTGGATCGATGTGCCGCATTTCTGCGCCCAGGGCGGGCACGTCCTGATCTCGGCCGAGGACAGGCCCGGGCTGCGCTACCTCGTCCGAAAGGGCTGACGCGGAGCGAAAAACGCCGGGCACTGGGCCCGGCGTTCATCATCTCATTTGCGATCGGATCAGGCCGACCACCAGCCACGGCGCTTCGGTCCGGTCTCGGCCGCGGCGTCCTCGCCGGGCATTTCCGCCGGCAGTTCGGCCGGAGCCTCGACCGGGGTCTCGGTCACCGGCGCGGCGGGCGCCTCGACCGGGGCCTCGACAGGCGCCTCCGACGGCGGGGCGACGGGCGCCTCGACCGGGGTCTCGGCCGGCGCCGCGGGCTCGGCCGCGCCCGCCTCGGGCGCCGCGTCCGCGACCGGCTCGACCACCTTCTTGCGCGAGCGGCTGCTCGTCTTCTTCGGCGCGGGGGCGGCCTCGCCCTCCTCGCCCTCGGCCTTCACCGTCTTCTTGCGCGACGACGAGGTTTTCGGTGCCGCGGATTTCGAGGTCGACGACTTCGCGCTGCTCGAGCGCGAGCGGGTCGACTTCTTCGGCGCCTCTTCGGCCGGAGCCTCGGCGACCTCGGCCTCGGCCACCGGCGTCTCGACCGGAGCAGCTTCCGCCACTTCGGCCAGCGCTTCGGCCGGAGCCTCGACCGGCGCTTGCGTCGGCTCCTCGGGCAGGCTCACCTCGGCCAGCGCCGCGGCAGCCGCCGCACGCGCCGCGTCCTCGGCGGCCTCGTCATCGTCTTCCGGGGCCTCCTCGTCGGACGCCTCGGCACCCTCTTCGCCCTCGTCCTCGGCCTCAGAGGCCTCGCCCGACGCCGCAGCGCCCGCGCCAGACTTCTTCTTCCGCCGACGCCGGCGCTTCTTCTTCTTCGGCTGGTCCTCGCCCTCGCCGATCTCGGCCGCGCTCTCCTCGACCTCCGCCTCGGCCTCGGTCTCGACCTCTGCCTCGAGCTCTTCGAGATCTTCGTCCTCGTCGATCTCCGCCTCGTCGATCTCGGCCATCAGCTCGGCGGTTGCATGAACCGCCTGGCTCATCGGGTCGGGCACGACACGGGTCGCGGTCTTGAACTTCTCGATCGAGAAGTCGGGGCTGACCAGCGTCGGGTCAGCCTCGAGCCGCACCGCCATGCCATAGCGCGCCTCGATCCCGGCGATATGCTCGCGCTTGGCGTTCATCAGGTAGTTCGCCACCGCGACCGGGCATTTCACCAGCACTTCGCGCGAACGCTTGCGGGTGCCCTCTTCCTCGATCGCGCGCAGCACCTGCAGCGCCAGGCTGTCGTCCGAGCGGATCAGCCCGGTGCCGTGGCAATGCGGGCAGGGCTGCGTGGTCGATTCCAGCATCCCCGGACGCAGCCGCTGCCGGCTCATCTCCATCAGGCCGAAGCCCGAGATCCGGCCCACCTGGATGCGGGCACGGTCGGTCTTGAGCTTTTCCTTCATCCGCTTCTCGACGGCGGCGTTGTTCTTGCGCTCTTCCATGTCGATGAAGTCGATGACGATCAGACCGGCCAGGTCGCGCAGGCGCAGCTGGCGGGCGACCTCGTCGGCGGCCTCGAGGTTGGTCTTCAGCGCCGTGTCCTCGATCGAGCCTTCCTTGGTGGCCCGGCCCGAGTTCACGTCGATGGCGACCAGCGCCTCGGTCACGCCGATGACGATGTAGCCGCCCGATTTCAGCTGCACGACCGGGTTGAACATCGAGGAGAGATAGCTTTCCACCTGGAAGCGCGCGAAGAGCGGCAGCTGCTCGCGGTAGTTGGTGACGCTTTTCGCGTGGGACGGCATGATCATCTTCATGAAGTCCTTGGCCACGCGATAGCCGCGCTCGCCCTCGACCAGCACCTCGTCGATGTCCTTCGAGTAGAGGTCGCGGATCGAGCGCTTGATCAGGTCGCCTTCCTCGTAGATCGGCGCCGGCGCGATCGAGCGCAGCGTGAGCTCGCGGATCTGCTCCCACAGCCGCATCAGGTATTCATAGTCGCGGCGGATCTCGGTCTTGGTGCGCTGCGCGCCCGCGGTGCGGATGATCAGCCCGGCGCCCTGCGGCACCTCGAGCTCGGAGGCGATCTCCTTCAGCTTCTTGCGGTCGGCGGCATTGGTGATCTTGCGCGAGATGCCACCGCCCCGGGCGGTGTTCGGCATCAGGACGCAATAGCGGCCGGCGAGCGACAGATAGGTGGTCAGCGCCGCGCCCTTGTTGCCGCGCTCTTCCTTCACCACCTGCACCAGCATGATCTGGCGCACCTTGATAACTTCCTGGATCTTGTAGCGGCGCGGACGCGGCTTGCGCGGTGCGTGGATCTCTTCGTGGACGTCTTCCTCGGCGACGGATTCGATGCCGTCATCGGCCGAGGCGGCCGCGTCCTCGTCGGAGCTGTCCTCGTCATTCGCCTCGTCGGCGGTTTCGGGCGCGTCTTCGACGACCGCCACCTCTTCGGCAGGGGCGAACTCTTCGACTGCCTGCACCTCAGCGACGACCTCGGCCTCGACCGGCGCGACGATCAGCGCGTCAGCCTCGGGCGCCTCGGCGTCGAGATCGACCACCGCCATGCCCGGAATGTCCTCGGAGCGGACGACCGCATCGGTCTCGGCTGCCTTCTCGGCCTTGGCCGAGCTGCGCGAGCGCGACCGCGACCGGCGCGACCGCGACTTCGTCTCCTCGGCCTCCTCGGCCTCGGCATAGGCGCGCTCTTCCTCGAGCAGGGCCTGACGGTCGGCGACCGGGATCTGGTAGTAATCCGGGTGAATTTCGGCGAAGGCGAGGAAGCCGTGGCGGTTGCCGCCGTAATCGACAAAAGCGGCCTGGAGCGAAGGCTCCACCCGCGTCACTTTTGCCAGATAGATATTGCCGGCGAGCTGCCGCTTGTTGATGGTCTCAAAGTCGAATTCCTCGACCTTGTTGCCGTCCACCACCACGACGCGGGTTTCCTCCGCGTGGGTGGCATCGATGAGCATTTTCTTTGCCATGTATCCAGGTTCCACATGCCCGCGGCCGCCCCTCCCCGGGGGGAGAGGCGGCACGGACATGGTTTTTCGTTGAGGCGAGCGCGGGCACCGAAAAGCCGGCGGCGGCGGCCAAAGGCCCGCCCGTCATCACCAGCCCGTCCTGTCCACGCGTCATCGCGGTTCTTTCCCAAGTGCGGGGGGGAGCCCCGTCACCCAATTAAAACCCCCGCGGATCAAGGCCTTGGGGGCAAGAGAGCGGCCTTTCGGCCAATCGGTTGATCCGGGCGCGAAGGCGCCATCGCGCACTTCCTGGCCCCGAAATCAGCGAAATCCGTGGGCGAAACGCCAAGAGGCAGCGCTGCGCCGACATGAAACGACAATAGCCGCGCGGCCGCTGCAATGACAATCGCTTTTTCGTCGCGGGGCGGCGGAGCCGGGGGCCCGCGCTCCACGACTGCCGAAGAAGGGGGCGCTGCCCCCTCGGGCTGCGCCCTCACCCCCGGGATATTTGCGGCAATTGGAAGCGGAAGGGGCGGCGCGGACCGTGGGCCGCGCCGCCCCCTCAGATCCTGCCCCTCAGATGTAGTCCTGACGGGTCAGGCCGTATTTCGCCATCTTCTCGTTCAGCGTGCGGCGCGGCAGGCAGAGTTCATCCATCACCGCGGCGATCGAGCCCTTGTGCCGGCGCATCGTGTTGTCGATCAGCATCTTCTCGAAGTTCTCGACATATTCCTTCAGCGGCTTGCCCTCGGTGGTCATCGCCGGGCCTGCCTCCTCGTTGTCGGCCATCAGCAGCGAGGCGATCGAGCCCGAGCCGCGACGCGCCTGCAGCACGGCGCGTTCAGCCACGTTGATCAGCTGGCGCACGTTGCCCGGCCAGGGCGCCTGCAGGAGCTGCGCCGCCTCCTGCGCCGAGACCTCGGGCGCGTCGCAGCCGTATTCCTCGGCGAATTGCTCGGTCATGCGGGTGAAGATGGTCAGGATGTCCTCGCCGCGCGCGCGCAGCGGCGGCAGGGTGATCTTGTGCGCGGCAAGGCGGAAATAGAGGTCGGGGCGCAGCGCGTCCTCGAGCGTGCGGCCCTCGCCATGGGCGTTGCACACGGCAAGGATCCGGGTCTCGGCCGGGGTGCCCTGCTCGTTGATGAAGGTCAGGAGCCGCGCCTGCAGCGACTGGCTCAGCGCCTCGACATCCTCGAGCACCAGCGTGCCGCCGCGCGCCTCCTCGACGAGCGGCAGCGAGCCGCCTTCCTCGACCGGGCCGAAGAGCTTTGCCGTCAGCGCCTCCTCGGCATAGGCGGCACAGCTGACCACGACGAATTTCTTGCCCGCGCGCGGGCCGGTCGCGTGCAGGGCAAGCGCCACAAGGGACTTGCCGGTGCCGGTCTCGCCGTCGATCAGCACGTGGCCGTCGGCCTGGCTGAGGTCGAGAATGTCCTCGCGCAGCCGCTCCATCGCCGCCGAGGTGCCGATCAGCTTGCCCATCACCTGCGCCCCCTCGGCGAGGTCGCGGCGCAAGGCGCGGTTGTCGAGCGTCATCCGCCGCGCCTGCGTCGCGCGTTTGGCAAGCTCGGTCATCCGGTCTGGGTTGAAAGGCTTCTCCATGAAGTCCATGGCGCCAAGCCGCATCGCCTCGACCGCCATCGGCACGTCGCCATGGCCGGTGATCATGATCACCGGCAGCCCGCTGTCGATCCCCATCAGGCGCTTGAGAAACGCCATCCCGTCCATCCCCGGCATCCGGATGTCGGAGATCACCACCCCCGGCCAGTCCGTGCCGATCACCTTCAGCGCCTCCTCGGCGCTCGCATAGGTCTCCGTGTCGAAGCCCGAGAGCGCCAGCCACTGGCTCACCGACTGGCGCATGTCTTCCTCGTCGTCGACGATCGCCACCTTCATCATCCGTGCCATGTGCTACTCCGCTGCCTTCGCGCCCCTGGGCGCCGTCGTGTCCTCCGAGATCAGCGGCAACTGCATCTCGAAGACCGCGCCCCCTTCCTCGGCATTATGTGCGGTCAGCCGACCGCCGAAATCGCTGACAATCGAGGAAGAGATCGCAAGGCCCAGCCCCGTCCCCTCCCCCGGTTTCTTCGTCGTCCAGAACGGCTCGAACAGCTTTTGCAGATCCGAGATCCCCGGTCCGTTGTCGCGCACGCCCAGCACCGCCGTCTCGCCGGTGGCGAGGATCAGCTCGATCGCCGGCTCCGCCCGTCCCTTGGTCGCATCAAGCGCGTTGCGCAGAAGGTTGATGATCACCTGTTCAAGGCGGATCCGGTCGGCCATCACCATCACCGGCTCGCGCGGCAACACCCGGGTGATGCGCACCGTGCGCGCCTTCAGCTGCGGCTCCATCATCGCCAGCGCCGAGCTGATCGCGGCGCGCAGATCGACCGGCTCGAAGGCCTCGCCGCCCTTGCGGGCATAGGATTTCAGCTGCCGGGTGATCGCGCCCATCCGCTCGATCAGGTCGTCGATGCGCTGGAACGAGCTCAGCGCCTCCTCGGTGCGGGCGCGCTGAAGCAACAGCCGCGCGCCGGCAAGATAGGTCTTCATCGCGGCAAGCGGCTGGTTCAGCTCGTGGCTGACCGCGGCCGACATCTCGCCAAGTGCCGCGAGCTTCGAGGATTGCGCCAGCGTCTGCTCGGCGACGGCCAGATCCTTCTGCACCTTCTCGCGCTCGGCGATCTCGCGGCTCAGCCGTGCGTTCAGCGCCCGCAGATCGGCCGATTCGCGGCGATAGGCGAGTGATTGCACCCGTGCGCGCCGCGACAGCACGTAGAACCCGGCGGCGAGTAGGATCGCAAAGCCCATGATCTCCATCGCGAGGACGGCATTCACCTTCTCGCGCACCGATTCGTAGCTGGTGAAGGCGATCATCCGCCAGCCGCGGAAGGGGATGCGGGTCTCGGTGCGCATCACCGCCTGGCCCTTGAGATAGGCGTCAGGCGGCTCGTTCGCCCAATCGGCCGTGACCTGCAGCGCGCGTTCGATCGCGGTCGGAGCCGAGCGCGCCGACAGCGCCTCGGCCATCGTCAGCCCGCGCCATTTCGGCTCCGTCGTCAGGATGATCCGCCCCTCGCTGTCGGTCACCGCGACCGCATCCGAGATCCCCGCCCAGGAGCGCTCGAACTTCGACAGCTCGGCCTCGACGACGATCACCCCGATCGCCTTGCCATCGGCGACCAGCGCGCGGGAATAGTCGAACTCCGTCGCTCCGGTCGCGGCAGAGGCCGCGGTGAAGATCGTCTCGCGCGAGCGCTGCGCCTCGACGAAGAACGGCTCGCTCGCATAGGAGGTGCCCAGCAGGTTGCGGTTCGTCGCCGCGACCACCCGCCCGCTCATGTCGAGAAGCCGGATCGAGGCCGCCGCGATATCCTCGCGCGCCGAGATCAGCTGCGCCGAACTTTTCGAGAAATCCCCGGTCTCGAGCGCATTGGTCAGCACCGGATCGCGCGCCAGCAGCAGCGGCACCACCGAGGTGCGCTGCAGCTCGGACAGGATGTTGCCGGAGTAAAGCGCCAGACGCAGCTCGGTGCGCACCCGCGTCGTCTCGGTGAAGCGCTCGGTCATCCAGGCGTTGGTCGACCAGATCACCGCCACCGCGACGATGACCACACCGACAGCGGCAATGCGGCTGACAAAGCGGCGTCTTCCGCGCCGGTCGGGCTCGGGGGGGCTCGTCTGATCTGTGCTCATGCGTCTTGCCGGCATGGCGCCAATCTAGGCCGAAGGCGCCGGGCCAACAAGGCGGGGGCGATCACGCCGCCGCCATCACCGAGCTCAACGCGCGGAAAAGCGCCGCCCCGTCGGGGCCGCCCTGCGCGGGCTCCACCACCCGCTCGGGGTGCGGCATCATGCCCAGCACCCGGCGGTTCGCACTCAGCACGCCGGCGATGTCGTCGGTCGCGCCATTCGGGTTCTCGACATAGCGGAAAGCCACGCGATCCTCGCCCTGAAGCTGCTTCAGCCCCTCGGCGTCGATCTGGTAATTGCCCTCGGCATGGGCGATCGGGATCAGGATCTCCTGCCCCTTGTCATAGCCCGAGGTGAAGGCGCTGTCGGTCGTGGTCACCGTCAGTGCAACGGGCTTCGAGATGAACTTGAGCCCGGCATTGCGCATCAGCGCACCCGGCAGCAGCCCCATCTCGGTCAGCACCTGGAAGCCGTTGCAGACGCCCAGCACATAGCCGCCGCGCTGCGCGAAATCGACCACCGCCTGACCGATCGGCGAGCGCGAGGCGATCGCGCCACAGCGCAGGTAGTCGCCGAAGGAGAAGCCGCCCGGAATGCCGATGACGTCGATGCCCGCGGGCAGCTCGGTCTCCTTGTGCCAGACCTTCACCACCTCGTCGCCCGCCTTCGCGAAGGCGTCAAAGAGGTCACGGTCGCAGTTCGACCCGGGAAAGGTGATGACAGCGGCTTTCATCTCAGGGGCTCCCTGCTTCTTCTTGGCGCAAATACCTCGGGGTCCGGGGCAGAGCCCCGGCGCCCTCAGGCGATCTCGACGGTGTATTTCTCGATCACGGTGTTGGCGAGCAGCTTCTCGCACATCGCCTTGACCTCGGCTTCCGCCGCGGCCGTGTCGGTCGCGGCGAGATCGAGCTCGATCACCTTGCCCTGACGCACGGCCTCGACCCCCGAGAAGCCCATGTGGCCAAGCGCGGCGCGCACGGCCTCGCCCTGCGGGTCGAGCACCCCATCCTTCAGCATGACATGAACACGGGCCTTCATCGCGGGCGCTCCTCAGTTGATCAGGGTGGGCTTCATCGGCTCGGGATTGGTCGGCAGCACGCCGAGACGCTTCGCCACCTCGGTATAGGCATCCGTCAGGCTGCCCAGATCGCGGCGGAACACGTCCTTGTCGAGATGCGCGCCGGTCTTCACGTCCCACAGCCGGCAGCTGTCGGGCGAGATCTCGTCGGCGACGACCAGGCGCATGAAATCGCCATCCCAGACCCGGCCGATCTCGATCTTGAAATCGACGAGCTTGATGCCGACGCCATAGAACACGCCGGCGAGGAAGTCGTTCACCCGCAGCGCGAGCGAGACGATGTCGTCAAGATCCTGCTGGTTCGCCCAGCCGAAGGCGACGATGTATTCCTCGGGGACCAGCGGGTCGCCGAGCGCGTCGTTCTTGTAGCTGTACTCGACGATCGGGCGCGGCAGGGCGGTGCCCTCTTCCATACCCAGACGTTTCGCGATCGAGCCGGCGGCGAAGTTGCGCACGATCACCTCGAGCGGGATGATCTCGACCTGGCGGATCAGCTGCTCGCGCATGTTCAGGCGGCGGATGAAGTGGTTCGGGATGCCGATGTTGGTCAGCCCCTGCATGAAGAACTCGCACAGGCGGTTGTTCAGCACGCCCTTGCCCTCGATCGTCGCTTTCTTCTGCGCGTTGAAGGCGGTGGCGTCATCCTTGAAATACTGCACGAGCGTGCCCGGCTCCGGGCCTTCGTACAGGATCTTCGCCTTGCCTTCGTAGATCTTCTTGCGACGCGGTGACATGGGCAATGGTTCCTTCTGCGGCCCGGCTGCCCCGGGGGCAGCTCCCCTGGGCCCGCACCGGGCAAGCGGGCGCAGGGCCCTTTTCGCCCCTATAGGACAAGGCTTGCGGCGCCGCAAGGCAAAGGCGCGCTGGCTCGGCCGATTTGCCTGTGAACATTCGCGTGCGCAGCATTAGCGCTAGCGGTCCCGCTGCGCCGATCTGCACCCTTGAAGTGCCCCGCCGAGGCGGGCATATGTCAAGGTAAGGGCAACCAATTTCCCGGGGGGACACGGCCATGACCACCTTTGACGACCGCGAACAGGCATATGAATCCAAGTTCGCCCACGACACCGACAAGCGCTTCCGCGAGGGCGCACGCGCGGTGAAGATGGTCGCACTCTGGGCCGCCGAGATGATGGGCAAGGCTGACGAGGAGGCCGACACCTATGTCACCTCGCTGCTGAC
This sequence comes from Paenirhodobacter sp. YD-8, assembly GCF_056590935.1. Lineage (NCBI taxonomy): Bacteria > Pseudomonadati > Pseudomonadota > Alphaproteobacteria > Rhodobacterales > Paenirhodobacter > Paenirhodobacter sp. YD-8. Next base: position 2,947,706 of record NZ_CM152649.1, read on the forward strand.
CGCCGATTTCTTCGAGGCCGGCAAGGAAGACGTGGTGCGCAAGCTGGTCGCCGACCTCGGCCCGCGCGCCGACGAGGCGACGGTGCGGGCGAAACTCGCCGAGGCACTCGCCGCCGCCGCGAAACAGATCGCCGAGGGCTGATCCGGGGGCTGACCCCGTCAATTGCGCAAGACGCCCTCCGGCGCGGCTGCCGGAGGGTTTTTCACATCCGCGCCCGTGAGCCCTGCCCCGCAAGGTCAGGCCTGCGCGCCGCACAGGAAGTGACACCATGCCTGCCGAGACCCTCGCCCGCCTGCTTGATGCGCGCGACGCGCTGCTGACCGACGGCCTGCCCGAGCGCGGCCCCGCGGGGCTTGCGCTTGATCGCGGCGCGCCCGCGGCCTTCGCCGCCCCCGCCCGGATCCAGGCGGTGGCAAAGGCCGCGATCGACGCGGGCGCCGACCTGATCCGCACGAACTCGGCCGGCGCCAATGCTTCGCGGCTGCGCCCCTACGGCGCTCAGGCCCGTGCGGGCGCGCTCAGCCGCACGGCCGCCGAGATCGCCCGGGAGGCCGCCGAGCGCAGCGAACGCCGGGTGGTCGTCGCCGGCACGATCGGCCCGACGGGCGAGATCTTCGCGCCGATGGGCACGCTGCGCCACGCGCTTGCCGTCGAGATCTTCCACGAACAGGCCGAGGCGCTGCGCGACGGTGGCGCCAGCGTGCTGTGGCTCGGCGGCTTCGCCGCGCTCGAGGAACTGGCGGCGGCGGCCGAGGCCGCGCAGCGCGTCGGGCTCGGCTGGTGCGGCACGATGCGCTTCGACAGTGCCGGGCGCACGCTGATGGGCCTTGCCCCCGCCCCCTTCGCGGCGCAGGCCGGCGCGCTGGCGCCGCAGCCCGAGGCGCTTGGCGCCGAAGGGCCGGGGCCGGCGCGGCTGCTGCACACGCTGCTCACCCTTTGCGCGGCGGGCGTCGAACACCCGCTGATCGCCCAGGCCGATGCGCAGGCCGATGCGCTGACCGAGGACGGCACCGAAAGCGATCCGCGGCGGATGGCGGAATTCGCCCGACTCGCGCGAGACGCGGGCGCGCGGATCATCGGCGGCGGTGCCGGGCTGACGGCGGCGCATCTCGGGGCGATGCGCGAGGCGCTCGAAACCACCGCCCGCGACGCGCGCCCGACGCATGACGAGATCACCGCCCGGCTTGGCGAGGCGCAACCGATCGCCTCCGCGCGCCGCGCCTAGAACAGCTCGAGCTGATCGCCCGCCCGCGGCGGCGGCGCAAAGCGCGTGACGTCCAGGTCAGGCAGCGGCCGGTCCAACCCGAGCCGGCGACACGACAGCGCATAGCGCTGCGCCAGAAGCTCGGCCTCGGTGCCCTCGCCGGTCATCCGGCTGCCGAAGCGCGGGTCGTTCAGCCGCCCGCCGCGGAAGGCCGCGATCGCGTTCAGCACCCGCTCGGCCCGCGCCGGATACTGGCGCTCCAGCCAGTCGGCAAAGAGCGGCGCCACCTCGTTGGGCAGGCGCAGCGGGATCATCGCCGCCGCCTGCGCCCCCGCCCGCCGCGCCTCGGTCAGGATCGCCTCGAGCGCGTGATCGGTCAGCCCCGGGATGATCGGCGCCGCCATCACCCGCACCGGCACACCGGCGCGCGACAGCTCGCGCATCATCCGCAGCCGGGTGCGCGGCGCGGGCGCGCGCGGCTCCATCTTGCGCGCCAGGTCGTCGTCGAGCGTGGTCAGGCTGACGCCCACATGCACCAGGCCACGCTCTGCCATGCTGGCCAGAAGGTCGAGATCGCGCAGGATGCCCGCGCCGCGGGTGGTGATCGCCACCGGGTGGTTGAAGGCATCAAGCACCTCGAGCAGACCGCGCATCACCCCCATCTTCGACTCGATCGGCTGATAGGGGTCGGTCGAGGTGCCGATGGCGATCGGCGCCACCTGATAGCCCTTGCGCCGCAGCTCACGCTCGAGCACCGCGGGCGCCTCGGGCTTGGCGACCAGCCGGGTCTCGAAATCGAGCCCCGCCGACAGGCCCAGATAGCCGTGCGAAGGCCGCGCGAAGCAATAGATGCAGCCATGCTCGCAGCCCCGATAGGGGTTGATCGACCGGTCGAAGGCCAGATCGGGGCTGTCGTTGCGGGTGATGATGCTGCGCGGATGCTCGATGCTGACCTCGGTGCGCAAGAGCACCTCATCCTCGGGCAGATCCCAGCCGTCGGGCTCCCACAGCCGCTCATAGGGCTCGAACCGGCCGGCGGGGCGGCTCGCGGCGCCGCGCGCCTTCAGGCGCGTGCGCGGATCGGCGGGGGGCAGGATCAGGGGCAGCTCGGTCATGCGCGGAATCTGGAACGAAACAAGAACGTTTTCAAGTCGATTCGCGCGCACTCAAGCGTGAAGCGCAATCTGATGCTGCGGGTGCACCGGGGGCTTTTCCTTTGCCTCGCGCGCGCCCATAGTAAACGGCAGGAGGCCCGCGATGGAACCGATACCCCTGCCCCATTTCCTGTTGCTGATCTGCGCCGTGATCCTGGCCGCCGGCGCGACGCTGTGGATGGCCGCGAAGGCGGGGGTGCCGCTTGCGGCTCTGGCCATCGCGCTTCTGGGCGCGGCGGCACTGGCGCGGCTGCTCGCCCGGGTCGAATAGCCCGGGCCGGGCCGCCTCATTCGTCGAGCTCGGCGTCCCAATAGAGAAAGTCGATCCAGCTGTCGTGCAGGTGCCCCGGTGGGAAGCGCCGCCCGGCCTCGTGCATCTCTCCGGGCGTCGGCGCCCGCGGCACCCGTTTCAGCCGCAACCCCGAGGCGCGCAGGGGTTTGTTCGCCTTCTTCAGGTTGCACGGCGCACAGGCGGCGACGACATTCTCCCAGCTCGTCACGCCCCCCTTCGAGCGCGGCACGACATGGTCGAAGGTCAGATCCCCCTTCGAGCCGCAATACTGGCAGCAAAAACCGTCCCGCAGAAAAAGATTGAAGCGCGTGAAAGCCACGCGCTTCTGGGGACGGACAAATTCTTTCAGCACGACGACCGAGGGGATGCGTATCGCCTCTCTTTGCGAGCGCACCACCTCGTCATATTCGGCGAGGATCGCGACCCGGTCGAGGCAGACCGCCTTGATCGTCTCCTGCCAGGGCCAGAGCGACAGCGGGTAATAGCTGAGCGGCCGGAAATCGGCGTTCAGCACCAGCGCCGGATAATGGCGCAGCGCCGATGGCTCGCGCACGAATTGCGTTCGGAATTCCGACCTGTCTCCATGGTCCAGCATGCGCACCCCACTTCCGCCCTGTCGCCGATCCGGCACCGGGGCGGGGAGCCCCGCCCCTGCCATACCTCAACTATATATGGCGTTCCGAGTCTGGCAAGCATCGCGATCTGCGACCTTGCCGCCATGCAGCATGGATGGCATGGCAGCGCGACAGGGATATGACAGCTGCCCGTTTTCCGGGCAAGGCGCGGATCAGCCGGGCAGATACTGCTTGAGGAAGGCCAGCGCCACGCTCAGCCCGTCGGGCGAAATGCCGTGGCCCGTGCCCTTCATCACATGGCCATAGGTCTCGAACCCGGCCGCCACCAGCGCGTCGCCCGCCACGCTCATCTCCTCGAAGGGCACCATCGGATCGGCGTCGCCATGCAGCAACAGCACCGGCGGTCTCGACACCGCCTCGGCCGCCAGCGCCTCGGGCCGCAGCAGCCGCCCCGAGAAGGCGACGACGCAGGCGACCGGCTCGGCCCGCCGCGGCGCGACCTCGAGCGACATCATCGTGCCCTGCGAAAAGCCCACCAGCGCCAGCTGCGACGGGCTCAGCCCCTCGGCCGCCAGCAGACCGTCGAGAAAGGCATTCAGATCCTCGGCCGCGCGCGCCGCCCCCTCGGCCGCCTGCTCCATGGTCGAGCCGTCGAGCCGCGGGATCGGGAACCATTGCCGGCCGAAGGGATTGCCGGCGCAGGGCTCGGGCGCGTCGGGGGCAACGAAGAGCGTGTCCGGCAGATGCGGCGCGAGCGGCTCGGCGAGGCCAAGCAGATCCGCCCCGTCGGCGCCATAGCCGTGCAGGAAGACGACGAGCGATTTCACCTCGCCCGATTGCGGCGCGACGCGCCCCGATTTCAGCTCGCGCGTCATGGCGCCACTCCTTCTCGTTGTTTCATCGCGGCATACCAGGCCCAGAGCCCGCGCGCCGCGACCGCCCGCCAGGGCGACCAGGCGGCGGCAAGGTTATTGAAGGCGCGTCGCTTCGGCCGCTCGGGCAGACCGAAGAGCAGCCGCGCCGCCTCGGCCAGCGCCAGATCGTCGACGGCAAAGACATCGGCCCGGCCAAGCGCAAAGATCAGATACATCTCGACGGTCCAGCGCCCGATGCCCGGCAGCGGCAGCAACGTCGCGATCACCTCCTCGTCCGGAAGCATCCGCAGCGCGTCGAAGTCGATGCCCGAGCCCGCCAGCGCCTGCAGATAGCGCACCTTCTGCCGCGACAGGCCGCAGCCGCGCAGAGCGTCCTCCGAGGCCGAGACCAGCGCCGCCTCGCCCCCGAACCCCGCCGCCAGCACCCTGGCCCGGATCGCGTTCGCCGCCGCAACCGAGACCTGCTGGCCGATGATCGCATCGCGCAGCGCCTCGAACCCGTCGGCACGGCGGCGCAGCGGCCAGGGGCCGGTGGTCTCGAGCGCGCGCGCAAAGGCAGGCTCGCGCGCGGCAAGCCAGGCCGCGCCCTCGGCCACGTCGTCCTCGGTGGTGATGATCCGTCCAACCATGGCGCCCACCCTGCCCGATTGTCGCGACGCTTGCCAGCCCCCGCGCGGAAGGCTAGGCCTTTCGCCATGACCGATCTCGCCTCCTCCCCCGCCGGCCCCGACGCGCGCGAAAAGCGCAATGTCGCCGTCCTCGTGCTCGCCCAGGCTTTCCTTGGCGCGCAGATGTCGATGATCTTCACCGTGGGCGGGCTTGCCGGCCAGTCGCTGGCGCCGAACCCGTGTTTCTCGACGCTGCCGCTGTCGATGATCGTGCTCGGCTCGGTGCTCTCGGCGCAGCCGATGTCGGAATTCATGGCGGCGAAGGGGCGGCGCGCGGGCTTCATCCTGTCGACGGTGGCGGGCGGGATCGGCGCGGCGATCGCGGCCTATGCGCTCTACATCGGCTCCTTCGCCCTCTTCATGGCGGGATCGGCGCTCACCGGCGTCTACATGTCGGCGCAGGGCTTCTATCGCTTTGCCGCGACCGATGGCGCCAGCCCCGAGTTCCAGCCGAAGGCGATCTCCTACGTGATGGCCGGTGGGCTCGCCGCGGCGATCATCGGCCCGCAGCTGGTGAAATTCACCGCGCAGGCGATGGTGGTGCCGTTCATGGCGACCTATCTCGCGATCATCGTCATCAACCTGCTGGGGCCGGTCCTCTTCGCCTTTCTCGACATCCCGGCCCCCGGCCGGCGGGCGAAGGGCGTGGCCCATCCGGGCCGCAGCCGGCGCGAGCTGCTGAAGGACCCGGTGATTGCGGTGGCGATGATCTGCGGCATGGTCAGCTATGCGCTGATGAACCTGGTCATGACCTCGACCCCGCTCGCCGTCGTCGGCTGCGGCTTCGAGGCGGGCGACGCCGCCAATATCGTCTCGGCCCATGTGCTGGCGATGTATATCCCCTCGTTCTTCACCGGCCATCTGATCGCGCGCTTCGGCAAGGAAATGATCGTCGGCATCGGCCTGGTGATCCTCGCGGCCTCGGGCGCGGTGGCGATGAGCGGGGTCGAGATCGAGAAGTTCTTCCTGGCGCTGATGCTGCTGGGGCTCGGCTGGAACTTCGGCTTCATCGGCTCGACCGCGATGCTCGCCTCGGCGCATACCGCCGACGAGCGCGGCCATGTGCAGGGGATGAACGATTTTGTCGTCTTCGGCGGCGTGTTCCTCGCCTCGCTCAGCTCGGGCAGCCTGATGAACTGCGCCTCGGCGGGCGATCCGCAGGCGGGCTGGCAGGCGGTGAACCTGGCGATGCTGCCCTTCCTGACGCTGGCCGGTGCGGCGCTGATCTGGCTGGTGCTGCGGCCGAAGGAAACGCGGTAAGAAAAAGAGGGGCGCTGCCCCCTCGGCCTGCCCCCCCGGGATATTGCTGCGATTGGAAGACCTGAGGGGGACTTTGGCCCCGGGCCCGATCGCGCCGGAGGATTGGCGAAGCGCGGAGGACGCGCCCCGCCTTGTAGGGTCAGCCGCGCAGGGCGCGGATACGGGCGGCAAGCGCGCGGGTCGAACCGTCCTTGCCGGCGCCGTCCGAACTACCTTCGAGCACCGGGGCGAGGGCGAGCGCAAGTTCCTTGCCAAGCTCCACCCCCCATTGATCGAAGCTGTTGATGCCGAGGATCACCCCTTCGACGAAGACCCGGTGCTCATAAAGCGCGATGATCCCGCCCAGCGTGAAGGGCGTCAGCTTGTTGAACAGCAGCGTCGTCGAAGGCCGGTTGCCCGGGAAGACGCGGTGGCGTGCCTGACGTTCCAGCTCGGCCCCGGTCAGGCCCTTCTTGCGCAGGATCTCGGTCGCCTCGGCCAGCGAGCGGCCGCGCAGCAGCGCCTCGGATTGCGCGAGGCAATTCGCGACGAGCAGCAGGTGCTGATGCTCGAGATCGGGCTCGCGCCCGGTCGCGGCCACCAGGAACTCACAGGGGATCACCCGCGTGCCCTGATGGATCAGCTGATAGAAGGCGTGCTGGCCGTTCGTGCCCGGCTCGCCCCAGACCACCGGGCCCGAATTATAGGGCAGGTCCGCGCCATCCATGCTGACGCGCTTGCCGTTGCTCTCCATCTCGAGCTGCTGGAGATAGGCGGGCAGCCGGGCGAGGCGCTGTTCATAGGGCAGCACGGCGCGGGTGGCATGACCCAGAACCTGATTGTGCCAGATGCCCACCAGCGCGAGCAGCACCGGCAGGTTCCCGGCGAAGGGCGCCTCGCGGAAATGGCGGTCCATCGCGGCGGCGCCGGCGTGGAACTCGGCGAAATAGCCCGGGCCGACGGCGAGCATCAGGCTCAGCCCGATCGGCGACCAGACCGAATAGCGCCCGCCGACCCAATCCTCGAAGCCGAAGACGCGGGACGGATCGATGCCGAAGGCGGCGGTCTTGTCGACGGCCGAGGAGATCGCGGCGAATTGCGCGGCGGGGTTGGCGACCTTTGCCGCCATCCATTTGCGCGCGGTTTCGGCGTTGGTCATCGTCTCGATCGTGGTGAAGGTTTTTGACGCGACGATGACGAGCGTCGTTTCCGGGTTCAGCCCCTTCAGCGTGTCATGGATATGCGCGCCGTCAACGTTCGAGACGAAATGGCAGCGCGGCCCGTCGGCGAAGGACGACAGCGCCAGCGTGGCCATCGCCGGGCCGAGGTCGGAGCCGCCGATGCCGATATTGACGACATCGGTGATCGCGCCCCCCTGCCCGGTGAAGCGGCCTGCGCGCACCTCCTCGGCGAAGGTCTGCATCCGGCCGAGCGTGGCGCGCACCTCGGGCATCACGTCGCGCCCGTCGACCGAGACCTCGGCCGCCATGTTGCGCCAGGCGGTGTGCAGGACGGCGCGATTCTCGGTCTCGTTGATCTTCGCGCCGGAGAACATCGCGGCCCGTTTCTCCGCAACGCCGCAGCGTTCGGCCAGCGCAACCAGCAGGTCGCGCGCGGTTTCATCGATGGAGGTCTTGGAATAATCGAACAGGAATTCGCCGAATTCCGCACTGAACTCGGCGGCGCGATTGTCATTTTCGAACAATTCCCGGATCTGCCGGTCTTTCGTCGCGGCAGCGTGGGAGAGCAGGTCGTCAAAGCGGTTCATCATGGGGCCCAATGGATGGTGGCGGTGTTCAGAACGATGCGGACCGGGGCCTCGACCTCGGACAGATGCGCCGCACGGTCGAGGGCGGCACGCTTTTCGTCGCCGGTGATGAGAATGTGGCAGTGCATCGCCGTGCGCAAGGCCGGAGCGGTGAGGGTGATGCGCGGCTCGCCCGCCGCCTCGGCGCGCAGCGCCATCAGCACCGGCGCCTCGGGCGAAAGCGCCTCGGAGAGCCGGTCGGCGCCGGGGAAAAGCGAGGCCGTGTGCATGTCCGCCCCCATGCCGAGCAGAAGCACGGTGATCGGCAGCACCGCGGCGACGCCCGCGGCAAGCGCGTCAAGCCGGTCCTCGGGGCGGGGCGCGGGAGCGTAAAGCGGCACCAGCCGCGCCGCGGCCGCGCGGTCGCGCAAGAGCCGCTCGCGCACGAGCCGGGTGTTCGAGCGCGGGCTGTCCTCGGGCACCCAGCGTTCGTCGTTGAGCAGCACCGAGACGTTTCCCCAGTCGAGCGCCACCCCCGAGAGGATATCGAAGACCGGCCCCGGCGTGGTGCCGCCCGGCACGCTCAGCACCGCCCGCCCCTCGCGCGAAAGCGCCTCGCGCAGCTGCGAGGCGATGGTGTCGGCCAGCGCCACCATGAGCATCTCGCGGTCGGGGTAGGCGACGAAGTTCATTCGCGGATCTCGCGCCAGCGCCGGCCGTCGCGGTGCATCAGCATCAGCGCGTCCTCGGGCCCGGAGGAGCCCGAATCATAGGGCTGCGGCCGGTCCCCCCGCGCCTCCCAGCCGGCGATGATCGGGTCGGTCCAGGCCCAGGCCGCCTCGACCTCGTCGCCGCGCATGAACAGCGTCTGGTTGCCGCGGATCACATCCATGATGAGGCGTTCATAGGCGTCGGGGATATCGGCCCCCTCCTCGCCCAGAGCCTCGGCGAAGGACATGTCGAGCGGCACCTGCACCAGGCGCATGCCGCCCGGCCCCGGCTCCTTGATCATCACCTTGAGGTTCATCCCCTCGTTCGGCTGCAGCCGGATCACCAGCACATTCTCGCGCCAGCTGTCGTCGGCCTCGTCGAAGATCGAATGCGGCGGCTGCTTGAAGGTGATGGCGATTTCCGAGGTGCGCGCGCGCAACCGCTTGCCGGTGCGCAGATAGAAGGGCGTGCCCTGCCAGCGCCAGTTCGCCACCTGCACCTTCAGCGCGATGTAGCTTTCCGAACGGCTGTCGGGGTTCTCGACATCCTCGACATAGCCGCGCCGCGCCGGGTCGCCCTTCACCGGCAGGTATTGGCCGCGCACGATGTCGGATTGCGCCGCGGGCTGCAGCGCGCGGATCACCTTCAGCTTCTCGTCGCGCACCGCGTCCGGGTCGAAGTGATAGGGCGGCTCCATCGCGATCAGGCACAGGAGCTGCATCATGTGGTTCTGCACCATGTCGCGCATCGCGCCCGAGCGGTCGTAATAGCCGCCACGCCCGCCCACACCCACGGTCTCGGCCACGGTGATCTGCACGTGGTCGACATATTGGCTGTTCCACAGCGGCTCGAACAGGATGTTGGCAAAGCGCACCGCCATCAGGTTCTGCACCGTCTCCTTCCCGAGGTAATGGTCGATGCGGTAGATCTGATGCTCGTCGAAATGCGCGGCCAGCGTGGCGTTCAGCGCCTGCGCCGAGGCCAGATCGCGGCCGAAGGGCTTTTCGACCACGATGCGCGAGTCGTCGGTGGTGATGCCATGGCCGTGCAGCCGCTCGGCCAGATCGCCGAAGAGCGCCGGCGCCACCGAGAAGTAGAAGGCGTTCACCACGCCCGGCCGGATCAGCGCCTTCAGCTCCTGCCAGCCGCTGGTGCCGGTGGCATCGACCGGGACATAGTCGACGCAGCGCAGGAAGGCCTCGATCTGCTCGGGGTCACGTTTTGCCGCCCCCACATGTTCCGCGATCGCGGTCCGGGTCAGGGCGCGGAACCCCTCGGCATCGAGATCGGTGCGGGCAGCGCCGATGATCCGCGCCTCGGGCGGGATCTGCCCGGCGAAGAAGCGCCGGTAGAGTGCGGGCAGGATCTTGCGGGTGGACAGATCGCCGGTGGCGCCAAAGACCACCACGTCGAACGGGTCCACCGGGATGACGCGCGAAACCATGAACCTCTCCGATGTTAGCGCTAACTGTCAGCGTTCTAGCGACGCTTTGCCGAACAGTCTAGTCCTGCCGCAGCCGAGTTCAAAGCGGTTTGAAAGGTCAGGTGCCGACCTGCGCCAGAAAGTCGCCAAGCGCACGCGGATCGGGCGCAAGCTCGGTCGCCAGATCGCCGGCGAAGTCGAGGAAGGCCCTGCGCGTCGCCGGCGGCACCGAAATCAGCACCGGATGCCCGGCCTCGAGCGCGGCGGCGATCAGCGCGCGGCTGCCGTGGCCTTCGCTTTCCTGCTTGCCGAACTTGTTCAGGATCAGCGGCACACCGGGCGCGGCCGCCGCAAGCGCCGCGGTGGTGGTCATCACTGCCGCCTCGAGCGCGCCGGCATCGAGCGTGCAGGCATCGGCGCCCGCGCCCAGCGATTGCGAGATCGGCGCGACCTCGCCCGAGGGGTAAAGCCGCAGCGCCATCTCGCAGGCGCGCGCGGCCGGCAGCTCGGCGCGGACCATGGCGACGACCGGGCGCCCCGCGGCCTCGAGATCCGCGGCGAAATCGGCGAGCAGCCGATCCGCCTCGCCCCTCTCGGCAATCGTCATGAAGCCCAGCATCACGCCTCCAGCACCTTGCCCAACCGCGGCAGCTTGGCGCGTTTGAGCAGCGGCCGCAACGGCTGCGGCACGCCCGACAGCCGCTCGGCCTCGGCCCGCACCGCCTCGACCACCTCGGCCACGGGTTCGGGGCTGTCCGACCACAGCGCCCAGAGGAAGCCGTCCGGGTCGCGCCGCTCGATCCCCTCGGCGGCCAGCGTCGCACGCGGAAAATCGACGGCGTTGAAGGTCACGATGGCATCGGCCGAACCCGCGATCGCCGCAGCCAGGACATGCACGTCATTCGGGTCGGGCAGCACGAGCCGCGCCTCGAGCGCCGGCTTCGGCGCCACCTCGGCGCGCGGGAAGGCCGCGCGCAGCGCCGCCACCTCGCCGCGCGCGATCACCTCGTCCGCCGGCCCCAGCCGGGCCGCGGCGCGCGCCCATTCCTCCAGAATGCGCGCCGACCACAACGGCGTGTAGAGCCCGCGCCGCGCCACGCCGATCAGGATCTCGCGCAGCACGGTCGGATAGAGCACGCAGGCGTCGAGCAGGACCTTCATCAGTCGAGCCGGAAGAACAGTGCCTTCAGATAGCCCGACTCGGCGAGCTGCGGCAGCATCGGGTGATCGGGGCCGGCATAGCCGGTGTGCAGAAGTTGCGGCCGGCGCCCGCCGCGACCGATGCCGCGGCTCGAGGCGGCGCGGAACTGTTCGAGATCGGCCGCGTGCGAGCACGAGCACAGCGCCAGGAAACCGCCCGGCGCGACGAGCGGCGCGGCCAGACGCGCCACCCGCTCATAGGCCCGCAACCCGGCCTGCAGCGCGGGTTTCGCCGGCGCGAAGGCCGGCGGGTCGCAGATCACCAGATCGAATTGCGCGCCCTCGGCGGCCAGCGCCTCGAGCGTGGCGAAGGCGTCGCCCTGACGGGTCGCGAAACGCGCGCCCTGCCCCATCGCCTCGGCGCCCTGCGCGGCCAGCCCCAGCGCCGCGGCCGAGGCATCGACCGACAGCGCCGACTCGGCCCCGCCCGCAAGACAGGCCAGCGCAAAGCCGCCCACATGCGAGAAGACATCGAGCACCCGCGCCCCCTTTGCCAGTCGCGCGGCAAAGGCATGGTTCGGGCGCTGATCGAAGAACAGCCCGGTCTTCTGCCCGCCCAGAACGTCGGCCATGTAGATCGCGCCGTTCATCGGCACCTCGATCGGACCCTCGATCGCGCCCTGCAGCACCACCGTCTCCTCGGTCAGCCCCTCGAGGCTGCGCGAGCGGCCCGAGCCGTTCTTGACGATGGCGGTCACCCCCGCGACCTCGGTCAGCGCCGCAGCGATGTCCCCGATCATCGCCTCGGACCAGGCGGCGTTCGGCTGCACCACCGCGACATCGCCGAAACGGTCGATGATGACGCCGGGCAGCCCATCCGACTCGGCATGGACCAGGCGGTAGAAGGGGGCATCGAACAGCCGCGCGCGCAGCTCGAGCGCACGGGCGATGCGCGCCGCGATCCAGGCACGGTCGATCACCGCCTCGGCATTGCGGTCGAGCACGCGGCCGATGATCTTCGAGTTCGGGTTGACGGTGACGGTGGCGAGCGGCCGGCGCTCGGAATCCTCGAGCGTGGCGATGGTGCCGGGGGTCAGCGCCTGCGTGCGCCGGTCGGTGACCAGCTCGTCGGCATAGACCCAGGGGAAGCCGTGGCGGATCGCACGCGCCTCGGCCTTGGGACGCAGCCGCACCACGGGACGCGTCTGCGGAAGATCGGTGTCGGACATCGGAAGGCCTCGCGTGAAAAAAAGGGGCGTTGCCGCCCCCTCTAGCGCGCCGCGGCCCGCGAGGAAAGCCTCACTGCCCCGGCGAGAGCAGCGAGATCCGCTCCTCGGCCGCGGCGGCGGGCACGCCGGGCTTCGCCAGTTCGGCGCGCAGCAGGTCATCGAGGAACTGGGTCACCACCACCTTCTCGGTCAGCCCCCGCGCCTCCTCGTCAATCGCCTTCTGTCCGCCCGAGGCCGGATGTCCGGCCTTCACCACCCGCGGCCCGTCGATCAGCGCGCCGCTCTGCGCGTCGCGCACGGTAAGCGAGAATTTCACCCCATAGCTGCCGCCGACGCTGTAGCGGGTCTTTTCAGTCAGGGCATGGAAGCGCAGCACCTCGATGTCGACACTGACCGGCCGGCCCTCGTGCATCTGCGCCGTGGCGCGGTCCGCCGCCTCGGTGAAGATCGCCGAGACCTGTGCGTAACGGTCGCCACGCGGATCGCCGCGCCAGACGAGATCGGCGATCGGATAATAGAGGTTTGCCTCGGAGACGTGCAGCGTGCGCGGCACCGTGACCCGCACATCCCGCACGTCATAGCGCGGCTGCGTCACCGCGGGGGCGCCGCTCACCACGATCTCGTCAAGCGCCGTGACCTCGGTCGCGGCCCGCGTCGCCGGCGTCACCTGCGCACAGGCGGCGAGCAGCGTCAGACCGGCAAGGACAGCGGGAAAGCGCAGCGTTTTCATGCCCGATACTCCGTCAGCTTTGTTCTTGCTGCTGAAACTCGCCGCGGATTGTGGCAGGAACGGGCAAATTGTCGTGTATTTTGAAGGAATGCCGCTTGCGGTCGCGGGAACTGACGCCAAAATTGAAACATTCCAGACGAGTTGATTTGTTAGCGCTAACGGTATAGAGCAAGGGCGCCGCCGCCCCACCGCACTCGCCCATCCGAACGGAAGAGACCATGACCCAGACCAGCCCGCCGCTGAACGCCACCATCGCCCGAGTGACCGACCGGGTGCGCGCGCGATCGGAGGGGATGCGGGGCGAGTATATGGCACGGGTGCGCGCCGCGATCGCCGCGGGGCCGGCCCGCACGCATCTGAGCTGCGGCAATCAGGCCCATGCCTATGCCGCCAGCCCGGACAAGGTGCAGCTGGCCGAGGGGCGTGCGCCTAACATCGGCATCGTCACCGCCTATAACGACATGCTGTCCGCGCATCAGCCCTATGAAACCTATCCCGGCCAGATCCGCGCGGCCCTTGCCGCCGTGGGCGCCACGGCGCAGGTCGCGGGCGGTGTGCCCGCGATGTGCGACGGCATCACCCAGGGCCAGCCGGGGATGGAGCTGAGCCTCTTTTCGCGCGACGTGATCGCGCTTGCCGCGGGCGTCGCGCTCAGCCACAACTGCTTCGATGCGGCCCTTTATCTTGGCGTATGCGACAAGATCGTGCCGGGCCTCGTCATCGCTGCAGCCACTTTCGGCCATATCCCCGCCGTCTTCGTGCCCGCCGGGCCGATGACCTCGGGCCTGCCCAATGACGAAAAGTCGAAGATCCGCGCGCAATTCGCTGCGGGCGAGGTCGGGCGCGAGGCGCTGATGGCGGCCGAGATGGCCTCCTATCACGGGCCGGGCACCTGCACCTTCTACGGCACCGCGAACACCAACCAGATGCTGATGGAGGTGATGGGCCTGCATCTGCCGGGCGCGAGCTTCGTCAACCCCGAGACGCCGCTGCGCGACGCGCTCACCACCCAGGCCGCGCGCCGCGCCGCCGAGATCACCGCGCTTGGCAACGACTTCCGCCCGGTGGCCGAGGTGCTCGACGAGCGCGCCTTCGTCAACGGCATCGTCGGGCTGATGGCGACGGGCGGCTCGACCAACCTCGTTCTGCACCTGCCGGCGATGGCGCGCGCGGCAGGGATCGCGCTCGACCTCGAGGATTTCGACGAGATCTCCTCGGCGGTGCCGCTGATGGCCAAGGTCTATCCGAACGGGCTGGCCGACGTGAACCATTTCCACGCCGCGGGCGGGCTGCAATTCCTGATCCGCGAGCTTCTGGGCGCGGGTCTGCTGCATCCCGACGTGAAGACCGTGGCGGGCGACGGGCTTGCCGCCTATACCCGCGAGCCGAAGCTGCAAGACGGCGGCGTCGACTGGGTCGAGGGGCCGAGCGACAGCCTCAATGACCGCATCCTGCGCCCCGCCGCAACGCCGTTCCAGCCGCAGGGCGGGCTCAAGCAGCTGTCCGGCAACCTCGGCCGCGGGGTGATCAAGATCTCGGCCGTCGCGCCCGAATATCACGTGATCGAGGCGCCGGCCCGCGTCTTCGCCGATCAGGAAGAGGTGAAGGCCGCCTTCCGGGCGGGCGAATTCACCACTGACACCATCGTCGTCGTCCGCTTCCAGGGGCCGCAGGCGAACGGCATGCCGGAACTCCATTCGCTCACCCCGACGCTTTCGGTGCTGCAGGGCCGCGGGCTCAAGGTCGCGCTGGTGACCGACGGGCGGATGTCGGGCGCCTCGGGCAAGGTGCCGGCGGCGATCCACGTCAGCCCCGAGGCGGCCTGCGGCGGCCCGCTGGCGAAACTGCGCGACGGCGACATCCTGCGCCTCGATGCGACGGCCGGCACCCTCACCTGCCTCGCCCCCGATTTCGAGGCGCGCACGCCGGTGACGGCGGATCTGACGAAGAACGCTCATGGCCTCGGTCGCGAGCTTTTCGCCGCCTTCCGCCGCAACGTCGGCCCCGCCACCGAGGGCGCCGCCGTCGTGGTCTGAGTTCCTGGCCTCCGGCGGGCGTATTTCTCCAGGGAAATGCCGATTTTCCTGGCCCGAATACTCCCGCCGGAGGCATCCCGCCCCGCCGCCCGCGCGCGGCCACCGAAGGAGAGCGCCGATGACCCCCGCCGAACAATCCGCCGCCGCGCGCAGGATCTGCGCGCTGGCCCCGATCATCCCGGTGATCGTGGTGCAGCAGGTGACCGATGCCGCCCCCCTCGCCCGCGCGCTGGTGGCGGGCGGGCTGCCCGCGCTCGAGGTCACCCTGCGCACGCCCTGCGCGCTCGAGGCGATCCGGGCGATGGCCGATGTCGAGGGCGGCGTCGTCGGGGCCGGCACGCTGCTGACCCCCGCCGACGTCAAGGCCGCCAAGGCCGCCGGCGCGCGCTTCGGCGTGTCGCCCGGGCTGACCGAGCGGCTGGTGAAGGCCTGCGAGGACGAGGGGCTGCCGCTGCTGCCCGGCGCCGTCACCGCATCCGAGGTCATGCGGGCGATGGAATGGGGCTATGACATGCTCAAGTTCTTCCCCGCCGGCACCTCGGGCGGGGCGGCGGCGATCAAGGCGCTTGGCGGGCCGCTGCCGCAGGTGAGCTTCTGCCCGACCGGCGGCGTCAGCCTGGAGAATGCGCCCGACTACCTTGCGCTGAAAAACGTCGCCTGTGCCGGCGGCAGCTGGGTCGCCCCCGACACCAAGGTGCAGGCCGGGGACTGGGCCGGGATCGAGGCGCTGGCGCGCGAGGCGGCGGCACTGCCGCGCTGAGCCGCGCCCTCAGGCGAGCGCGCGTTCGATGATCGCGGCGGCCGCGCCGGTGGTGCGGGCCAGCCGTGCGGCCAGTGCCTCGAGGTCCGCCTCGTCCGCCTCGCGCAACAGGAACGCCCGCCCGCCCTCGCCGATCGCCTCCATGTCGAGCGGCCGGTCGGTGAGCAGCCGCCCCCCCGCCTGCAACCGCCACAGGAAGCGATGGGCCGAGGCCAGCGCCTCGGCGTCGGCCTTGTCGATCAGCCCGGCGCGCGGCCCCGCGCGCAGCTGCGCCTCGACGCGGCGCGCCGGATCGCCTGCACGCAGGGCGAAACTTTGCGCCAGCAGCTCGATGTCCTGCAGCCGGCCGGGGCCGATCTTCGCCTCCCAGTCGCCATCGGGGGCCTTCGCCGCAAAGATCCGCGCCCGCATCTCGGCGAGATCGGGCACCACCCGCGCCTCGCTGCCCTTGGTGCGCAGGACGATGCGCCGCACCGCCTCGATCTCGTCGGCAAGATCCGGCGCGCCCACCAGCGCCCGCGCGCGGGTCAGCGCCAGATGCTCCCAAGTCCAGGCCTCTTCCATCTGATAGGTCTGGAAGCTTTGCAGCGACACCGCCACCGGCCCCTGCTTGCCCGAGGGCCGCAGCCGCATGTCGACCTCGTAAAGCCGCCCTTCGGGCGTCGGCGCGGTCAGCGCGGTGATGAAGGCCTGCGTCAGCCGGGCGAAATAGGTGCGCGCGGGCAAGGGCTTCGGGCCTGACGAGGCATCCTCGCCGCCGGCGTCATAGATCACGATCAGATCGAGGTCCGAGGCCGCGTTCAGCCGCTCGGCGCCGAGCGAGCCCATGCCCAGAACCACCGCGCCGCGGCCCGGCTGCGGCCCGTGCTTGCGCGCGAATTCGGCCACCACCACGGGCCAGAGCGCGGCGACCGCCGTGCCGGCGACATCGGCGTACTGCTTCGCCGCCTCGGCCGCATCCACAAGGCCGCGCAGATGATGCACGCCGACGCGGAAGCGCCATTCCTTCGCCCAGCGGCGCGCCGCATCGAGTGCCTTCTCGTAATCGGGCGCCGCCGCGAGCACCTCCGCCAGCGCCGCGTTCAGCGCCGCGCCGCCGGGCCAGGGGGCGAAGAACGAGCCGCCGATCACCGCGTCCAGAACCCCGGCGTTGCGCGAGAGATAGGCCGCCAGCCCCGGTGCCGTGGCGCAGATGTCGACGATCAGGTCGATCAGCTGCGGGTTCGATTCAAAGAGCGAGAACAGCTGCACCCCGGCCGGCAGCCGCGCAAGGAAGCCGTCGAACTGGCGCAGCGCCTCCTCGGGGTTCGCCGCGCGGGTCATCCGCTTCAGGATCTCGGGCTCGATGCGGCGGAAGATCGCCTGCGCGCGGTCCGAGCGTAGCGCCGGATAGCCGCGCCAGCCCTCGACCAGCGCCTCGGAGGCGGGCGAGAGATCGGGACGGTCCTCGCCTTCCGAGGGCGCGAAGAAGGCGCCGGTCAGGGTCTCGACCCGTTCGAGCCGCGCCCGCAGCCCCGCCTCCCAGGCCGCGGTGTCGGTCTCGCCCATCATCCGCGCGATGCGGTCGAGCCCCTCGGTCGAGGTCGGCAGCAGGTGGGTCTGGGCGTCGTTCACCATCTGCACCCGGTGCTCGACCTCCCGATGCGCGCGGTAGATCCGCGTCAGCTCCTGCGCCACGGTCTCGGGCACCCAGCCCTGGGCCGCCAGCCGCGCCAGACCGCCCACCGTGGTGCGCTCGCGCAGCGAGGGGTCACGCCCGCCGGCGATCAGCTGCCGGGTCTGGGTGAAGAACTCGATCTCGCGGATGCCGCCCTGACCCAGCTTCATGTTGTGGCCGGGGATCGTCAGCGGCCCGTTCAGCCCCTTGTGGTCGCGAATCCGCAGCCGCATGTCATGGGCGTCCTGGATCGCGGCGAAGTCGAGGTGCTTGCGCCAGACGAAGGGGGTGAGCGTCTCGAGAAACCGCGCGCCCGCCGCAAGGTCACCCGCGCAGGGCCGCGCCTTGATATAGGCCGCGCGCTCCCAGGTCCGGCCCTCGGCCTCGTAGTACAGCTCCGCCGCGCCCATCGACAGGCACACCGGCGTCACCGAGGCATCGGGGCGCAGCCGCAGGTCGGTGCGGAAGACATAGCCCTCGGCGGTGTGATCGCTCAGCAGCGCCGCCATCTTCCGCGTCGCCCGCACCAGCGCCGCGCGCGCCTCCATCCGGTCGTCGGGGTCATAGCGGGTCTCGTCGAAGAGGCAGATCAGGTCGATGTCGGAGGAATAGTTCAGCTCCCCCGCCCCCATCTTGCCCATGGCGAGCGCCACCATGCCGGCGGCGGTGGCGATGTCGTCGGGGCCGGCGCCGGGGATCTTGCCGCGGCGGATCTCCTCGGCGACGAAATGCTTCATCGCCAGATCGACGGCGGTATCGGCCAGCTGCGTCAGCGCCCCGGTCACCGTCTCGAGCGGCCAGACCCCCCCGAGATCGGCGAGCGCCGTCAGCAGCGCCAGCCGCCGCTTCGCCCGGCGCAGCTCGCTGCCGAGCGCCTCGCCGGGCTCCGCTGCCACGCGGGCCAGCTCGGCCGCAAGCGCGTCCTCGGGCGCGCCCGCCAGCGCCGGTGCAAGCCAGTCGGCCTCGCGCTCCATCAGCCCTGCCAGATAGGGCGAACAGCCCGCGGTGCCGGAGATCAGCGCGCGCAGCTCGGGCGCGAGATCGGCAAAGCGTGCGGCCAGATCGGCGCCACGGTCGGTGTCATGGGGAATGGGGCAGCGGGTCAGGCGGGATGCAAAGCTCATGGCGGCACACTAGCCCCGCGCCCGCGCCGGTCAATGCCCTTCCCTGTCGCGGCCCCGGGCGTTAGACCCGCGGGGGCACGAACGAAGGAGCGCGAGATGAGCAAATCGCTGAAACGGGTCGAGGCGGCGCTGGCCGCGGCCGGGGCAAAGGCCGAGATCCGCGAGGTGGGGCAAGCCCGCACCGCCGCCGAGGCGGCCGAGGCCGCGGGCTGCACCGTCGACCAGATCGCGAAGTCGATCATCCTCCGCGGCGAGGAAAGCGGCCATGTCGTGCTGTTCCTCACCGCGGGCGGCAACCGGGTCAGCGCCGAGAAGGCGAGCGCCGTCGCCGGTCAGCCGCTCGGCAAGGCCGATGCCGAGCTGATCCGCGCCGAGACCGGCTTTGCCATCGGCGGCGTCTCGCCCGTCGGTCATCTGAAGCCGGTGCGGCTGTTCTGGGACCCGCGTCTGGCCGAGTTCGATCTGATCTGGGCCGCCGCCGGCACGCCGCGCCACATCTTCTCGATCGCACCGGCCGAGCTGTTGCGCATCACCGGCGCCGAGCCCGCCGACTTCACCGAATGAGCAGGCCGACCGGCGGCGGCGGGATGATGTGAAAATCTTTTACATCATCCCTTGATCGGCGGTACGGGGTTCCCCATCTTCCGGAATGTGAAAGGCATTCACATTCCCAACCCGGAGGTTCCCATGTCCGCCTACGCCTACACCGCCGCCCCCGCCCAGCCGGGCTGGATCGCGCGCACGCTGAACTGGCTTGACGAGCGCGGCCCGATCTCGTGGATCGTGGTCATGGTCGGCTCCTTCATCTTCGCCGGCCCTCTCGGGCTGCTCGTGCTCGGCTTCATCCTGATCACCGGCCGTTTCGGCCGCGGCTGCCGGCGCAATGCCGAGCGCTTTGCCGCCTGCGCGCCGCGGATGCATTTCCACGCCAGCCGCCCGACCGGCAACCGCGCCTTCGACGCCTACAAGGCCGACACGCTGGCCCGGCTGGAACGCGAGCAGGATGACTTCGAGGCCTTCCTCACCCGCCTGCGCGAGGCCCGCGACAAGGCCGAGTTCGACCAGTACATGGACGAGCGCGCCCGCGCCGCCGCCGCGATGCCCGAAACCGCCCGCACCGCGGACGATGCCCCCGAGGCGCCCCGCAGCTGATCTCGGGGCGGGCAGAGTGTCGCTTCCCGCCGCCCCGCCTTGAAAAAGGCGGGGCTTCGCAGATCCGCAATGGCATGAAAGGCTTGGCGGCGAGGGGCGATCTTGCTAGCCTGCCCGCAGATTGCCAGGGACCTGATGCCCAGCCCCGCCACCTCAACCCCGCCTCAGCTGTCGACATGCGCCATTCGCTTCCGCTTGCACCGCAGTTCTACGTGACCGCGCCGCAGCCCTGTCCCTATCTGGACGGGCGGTCGGAGCGCAAGCTGTTCACCGCGCTGCAGGGCGAGGGGGCGGAGAAGCTGAACAACGCGCTCTCGCGCCAGGGCTTCCGGCGCTCGCAGAACGTGCTCTACCGCCCGTCCTGTGCCGATTGCACGGCCTGTCTCTCGGCCCGGATCCGGGTCGCCGATTTCGAGCCCACACGCACCCAGCGTCGGGTGCTGAAGCGCAATGCGCATCTGAAGCGCACCGCCACCAGCCCCTGGGCCACCGAGGAGCAGTTCGCCCTCTTCCGCCGCTATCTCGACACGCGCCACGCCGATGGCGGCATGGCCGACATGGACATCTTTGAATTCGCCGCGATGATCGAGGAGACGCCGGTGAAGTCGCGCGTCGTCGAATACCGCGAGACCGCGGCCTCGCCCGGCTCGACCCGCGCACTCGCCGCCGTGTGCCTGACCGACGTGCTCGATGACGGGCTGAGCATGGTCTACAGCTTCTACGACCCGGACCGGCGCGAGGACAGCCTGGGCACCTTCCTGATCCTCGATCATGTCGACATCGCGCGGCGCGCCGGCCTGCCCTATGTCTATCTTGGCTACTGGGTGCCGGGCTCGCGGAAGATGGGCTACAAGGCGAATTTCGGCGCGCTCGAGATCTACAAGGGCGGCCGCTGGCAGGATATCGGCGCGCCCGAAGACCACAGCGGCGAGACCCACCCGCTCTCCGTCGATCCGATTGCCGAGCAGGTCGCGCGCATCCAGCTGCCGGACAGCCGCGGCTGACACTGCGACTCTTGCGCGCAACAGGGGTATTTTTGACATTTTATTGCGCGTTTTGCGAAAAATCTTGTTCCCGGTCTCTGGACTTGGTCACGGCAACCTGACAGGTTCGCGCCGCCGCACGGGGCCTCCCGGCCCTTGCGCAGCGCTGACACACCGAATTTGCACATGAGGATCCAGATGGATCGCCGTTCCTTCCTGACCAAAGCCGCGATCGGCGGCACCATCGGCGGCGCCGCGGCCGGCCTTGCCGCCCCCGCGATCGCGCAGTCGAACCCGAAGATCACCTGGCGGATGACCTCGTCCTTCCCGAAATCGCTCGACACGCTCTACGGCAACACCGAAGCGCTCGGCAAACGCATCGCCGAGGCGACCGACGGCAATTTCGAGATCCAGTCCTTTGCCGCGGGCGAGCTCGTCGGCGGGTTGCAGGCGGCGGACGCCGTGCAGGCGGGCACCGTCGAGATGGCGCATACGGTGGGCTATTACTACTGGGGCAAGGACCCGTCCTGGGCGCTCGGCTCGGCCGTGCCCTTCGGCCTGTCGGCGCGCGGCATGAACGCCTGGCACTATTTCGGCGGCGGCATCGAGCTTTACAACGAGTTCCTCGCCAAGCAGAACCTGATCGGCTTCCCGGGCGGCAACACCGGCGTCCAGATGGGCGGCTGGTTCCGCAAGGAAATCAACACGCTCGAGGACATGAAGGGCCTCAAGATGCGGATCGGCGGCTTCGCCGGCCAGGTCATGGCGAAGCTCGGCGTCGTGCCGCAGCAGATCGCCGGCGGCGACATCTATGCCGCGCTCGAGAAGGGCACCATCGACGCCACCGAATTCGTCGGCCCCTATGACGACGAGAAGCTCGGCTTCGTGAAGGTCGCGCCCTACTACTACTACCCCGGCTGGTGGGAAGGCGGCCCGACCGTCCACTTCATGATCAACCTCGACAAGTGGAACGAGCTGCCGAAGAACTATCAGTCGCTGCTGCGCTCGATGGCGCAGAGCGTCGATGCGAACATGCTGCAGCAGTATGACTACCTGAACCCGACGGCGCTGAAGAAGCTGATCGCGGAAGGCACGCAGCTGCGCCCGTTCTCGGCCGAGATCCTCGAGGCCTGCTTCAACACCGCCAACGAGACCTATGCCGAGCTCGAGGCCTCGAACCCCGACTTCGCCAAGCTCTGGGGCTCGATCAAGGGCTTCCGTGCCGAGCATTACCTCTGGGCGCAGGTGGCGGAATACAATTACGACACTTTCATGATGATCCAGCAGCGCAACGGCAAGCTCTGATCGCTGAGAAATGCAGCATCTGCCGGCACTTGCGGCAGATGCCCCGACAAAACCACCGCCCCGGTGCCGGCCTTCGCCGCGCCGGGGCGGTCTCGTTCCGGGGGCGCGAAACTTTCTTGCGGATTTCACGCTGCGCGCGCATCGCCGGGCTGGACAGCCTCCCGCGGTCAAGTAAAGTGACCACCGCAAGCCCTTCCGGAGAGGAGCCGGAAACGGACCGAAGGGCGGAACGGATACCTGGGAGGAGTTTCATGGATCGTCGTTCATTTCTGACCAAGGCCGCGGTTGGCGGCACCATCGGCGGCGCGGCCGCCACCCTTGCCGCCCCCGCTCTCGCGCAGTCGATGCCGAAGGTGACCTGGCGGCTGACCTCGTCCTTCCCGAAATCGCTCGACACCATCTATGGCGGCGCCGAAGTGCTGTCGCAGATGCTCTCGGAAGCGACCGACGGCAATTTCCAGCTCCAGGTCTTCGCCGCGGGCGAGATCGTCGGCGGGCTGCAGGCAGCCGATGCCGCCGCCGCGGGCACGGTCGAGGCCTGTCACACCGTCGCCTATTACTACTGGGGCAAGGATCCGACCTGGGCGCTGGCCGCGGACGTGCCCTTCGCGCTCAACGCGCGCGGCATGAACGCCTGGCAGTATCACGGCGGCGGCATCGATCTCTACAACGAGTTCATGGCTCTGCAGGGTCTCTACGCGCTGCCCGGCGGCAACACCGGCGCCCAGATGGGCGGCTGGTTCCGCAAGGAAATCAACACTGTCGCCGACATGAAGGGGCTCAAGATGCGCGTCGGCGGCTTCGCCGGCAAGGTGATGGAGCGCCTTGGCGTGGTGCCGCAGCAGATCGCCGGCGGCGACATCTATCCGGCGCTGGAAAAGGGCACGATCGACGGCACCGAATGGGTCGGCCCCTATGACGACGAGAAGCTCGGCTTCTACAAGGTCGCGCCCTATTACTACTATCCCGGGTGGTGGGAAGGTGGCCCGACCGTCCACTTCATGTTCAACAAGGCTGCCTACGAGGGCCTGCCGAAGGTCTATCAGTCGCTGCTGCACACGGCCGCCCGGGCGACCGATGCCGACATGCTGCAGAAATACGACTGGAAGAACCCGAAGGCGCTGAAATCGCTGATCGCGAATGGCGCGCAGCTGCGGCCGTTCTCGCAGGAGATCCTCTCGGCCTGCTTCGACGCGGCAAACGAGGTCTATGCCGAGATGGAAGCCTCGAACCCGATGTTCAAGAAGATCTGGGGCTCAATCAAGGACTTCCGCGCCGAGCATTACCTCTGGGCGCAGGTGGCGGACTACAACTACGACACCTTCATGATGATCCAGCAGCGCGCCGGCAAGCTCTGAGCGCGGGCAGAAAATGGAAAGGCCCCCGGCGTACTGCCCGGGGGCCTTTTGCGTTGCAGGTCGCCGGCTCAGGGCCAGGGATAGCCCGCAACCGGCCAGCCCTCCTGCGTGCAGGCCGCGACCACCTCGCGGCGCAGCGCCACGACATCGGCCACCGGCGCGGCACGCAGCACCGCCACCTCCTCGGGGGTGAAGGGCGCCGCATCGGCCGCCTTCGAGGCGCCGGCATAGCTCTCCATCACATAGTTCATCACCGCCGCGATCTCGCCATCCGAGAGCGAGGAATTCACCACACCGGGCACGTGCATCAGGTAGGTGCGCCCCGGTTCCGAGCGCGCGAAGGAGCCGACATAGCCACGGAAATCGGGGATGCCGGCCTGCTCGCTGCCCGCGCCGTCCATGCCGTGGCAGCCGGTGCAGCGCAGCATGTAGTTGGTGCGCGCGTTATAGCCCTCGGCCCCCGCCTGCCCGGCGGCAAGGCACAGGATCAGTGCCGCAAGCGTCCGTCTCACATCCCGCCTCCCCGCATCTCCATCAGCGCCTTGTGGCCGGGCGCCGCGGCGCGCGCGGCGGCGATCTCGTCCACCGTCACCTGCATCCCGGTGCCGGCGATGGCGCCCAGCACATAGCTTGCCACCGCCGCCAGCTCCGCGTCGCTCAGGTCGCGCTGGCTTGGCATGACGAGGCCGTAATAGCCCACCCCCTGCGACATCAGCGTGCCCGAGAAGCCCGAGATCAGCACCCCCGAGAGGAAGGCGGGCGCCCGCTCGCCCAGCCGGTCCCACAGCGGCGGATCGGCAAGCGGCGGCGCGAGCCCCGGGGTGCCGACGCCATTCGCGCCATGGCAGGCGGTGCAGACATCGGCAAAGACCGCCGCCCCGTCGGCCGCAACCGCCGGGGTCAGCGGAGCGAGGGCCAGTGCGGCCCCCGCGATCGTCGCCCGCAGGATCATTCGGCGATCCCCACCAGCACCGCGACCGTGCAGTGATAGCCCTGGCTCGCGTTCGCCATGCACCAGTTGATGTCGTTGTGCAGCCCCATGCGATAGCCGGGGCGCTCGCCCTGGTTCGAGTTGCAGAACGGCGCGTTGTCGCATTCCGCCCGGCCGCAGCAGTCGTTGTAGCTGACCAGGTAGTCCTTGCCGTCGGCCGGATTGCGGCAGGTGCCGACCCAGCTGACCTTCGACACCTCAGACCCCGGCGGGCATTGCGTCAGCGTGCCGCCGCAGCTGTTGCACAGGTTGCCGTCAAGCGCGCAATAGCGCCAGTAATCGCAGCTGTATTCGTCGCCATCCGGGGCCGCGGCGAGGGCCATGCCGCCCGCCCCGCCGAAGGTGCGGTCGAAGGGCAGCACCGGCATCACCGCCGCGCCCACCAGACCGAGCCCGGCCCTGGCGAGGAAGCTGCGCCGCCCGGTGGTGGAGGCCACACCGCGCACCGAGGCCTCGGTCATGCGGTCCATCCAGTCGGTGATCTTGTCGAAAATGCTCATGGTCTCTCCTCAGGCGGTGATTGCGGGGCGGTCGAGCCAGGACTGGATCGAGTCGACCCCCATCTCGTGGGCGTTGAACAGGCTGTCGAGCTGCTCGCGCGAGTTGATCAGCCCCTTCGAGCGGATCGTCCCGTCGGGCGCGATCAGCACCGCGAAGGGCAGGCGCGAGACGCGATAGGCAAGGCCGAGCTCGGTCGAGTTGACGAAGGGGAAGGCCGCCAGATCGGCGGTGCCGATGAAGCGGGTGAGCTTCGCCTCGTCGCCGTCCGAGGCCAGCACGATGTCCAGCCAGCCGGCCTCGCCGCTGCGCGCCGATTTCAGGATCGGCAGCAGCTTCTTGCACACCGGGCACGTGGGCGAGAGGAAGAAGACGAGCGTCGCGCGCCCCTCGCGCGGGCCGATGGTGACCGGATCGGCCGAGGTCAGCGAGGGCAGCGTGAAGCGCGGCGAGGCCGCACCGATCTGCGGCCCCGAGTCGTTCACCAGCGCCCCCATCGGGGCGATCCGCTCGAACAGCACGCCCACCTGCCGGGCAAGCGCGAAGACGGCCACGGTCAGCGCGATCACCATCGCGAAGAGCACGGCCACGAGAAAGGTCAGGGCAGTCATTGCAGGGTTCCTTGTTCGCGCCGCACCAGATAGGCGGCGTTCGAGAGAAGCTGGTCGGCCATCAGATAGCCGGCGAAGGCGATCAGCCCCGCAGCAATCGCCGCGGCGGCTTCGGCAAGCCCGAGGGGGGCGGCGGGGGCAAGCGCGCCCGCGATCAGCAGGAGCGCCAGCACCGCGTTGCGGGCGAGCAGCGCCGGGGTCACCGGCTGCACCGCGCCGCCGCAGCCGCATTCGATGTGGCGCCGGCCGCGCGCGACGTTCACCGCCATGGCGACGCCATAGCCGAGCAGCAGCCCCGCCCCGAGCACCAGCCCGAAGGCCCGCGCACCGGGGATCAGCATCGCTGCGACGACCAGCCCCTCGGCCAGCAGCAGCGCCGCCGAGGCAAGGCGCACCAGCCCCTCGGGCAGCAGCCGATAATCCTGCACGAAGCCGGTGAAGGCGGTGAAATCCCACGCCTTGTGCAGCGCGGCCCGGGCGAAGAGGAACGCCGCGAAGGCCGCGACCGCCGCCGAGGCCAGCGCCCCGATCCCGGCGCCGCTCATTCGACCACCGAAAGCTGCATGGCAAAGCCCGCAAGCCCCGCCTCGCCCGCCTTGGTCAGCTTGAAATCGTCGCCCACGGTGAACTTGAAGAGCTTGCCCTCTTCCGAGGTGCCGAAGACGAGCGGCGTCTCGCCCGGGGTGACGGCAAGCGAGGTCAGCCCCTCGGCCTCGGAACGCGCGAGCACCTTGCCACTGGCCAGCTCGATCGCCCAGACTTCCTTCGAGGCCGCCTTGTGGCTGCCGTCCGTGGCGCCCGGATGCATCGACAGGAAGAGCACGCCCTTGGCCGGGTTCGCCCCCAGCAGCTCGTAGCCGCCCGGTGCCCAGCCGCCCTCGACGCCGGCGACGAGATCGGTTTCCGACACCTTCTCGATCGCCGCGCCGCTGTCCTTCAGCCCGATCAGCTTGCCCGAATAGGTGACGAAATAGAGCATGTCGCCCACCTGCGCCCCCTCGATGAAGATCGGGTCCTTCTCGGGGTCGAAGACCGGCTTGCTCACCGTCTTCTCGGCGGTCGCGCCATCGGCCGACAGCGCATAGGTGGCAAAGGTGCCGTCACCGCAGATCGTCGAGAAGGACGCGCCCGCGGGCGCGGCGAAGATCGCCCAGCAACCGGGCGTCGGGATCTCCTGCGTCACCGCGCCCGCGGCCGGATCGACCACGGTGATCGACGAGGCGGGGGTGGCATTCTGCACCAGCACGAATTTCTTGTCGGCGGTCTGGCGCAGCAGCGGCGTATAGCCCAGCGCCATCGCGGCCTTCGGCGGCAGCACCACCTCGGGTCCGACCTTGGCCGTGGTCACGTCATAGGAGGTCAGCACCATCTCGTTCGGACCATAGGTGATCCGCTTCGGGAAGGAGGATTGCGCGAAAGCGCTCTTGCCATCGGCCGAGATCAGCATCTGGTGCATCGAGCCCGTCGGCAGCAGCGCCTTCAGCGCCAGCGTCGCCTGATCGAAGACGGCGATCGAGCCCGCGCCGATCCATTGCTGCTGCGACACGAAGACATTCGCGCCGGGGTCGATGGTCTCCTTCGCGGTCACCACCTCGGGCACGAAATCCTCGGCATGAAGCGCGGGCGCAAGGCTCAGCGCCAGCGGCAGGGCCAGCACAAGGGGCCGCAGGCGGCGGCGGGCTTGGGTCGTTTCGGTCACGGTTTCTCTCCTTCCATGAAGGTCCCGTGATCAGGCTAGCGGCGGCCGCATTTCCCCCGCTATCCACCGGCGACGGCCATTTCCGCTGAAAATCCGGGCGATTCGGAAACACCGGACGGCGCCGCGACTCGGGTCGCGGTCGCGAATCGCGCAGGGCCCCGAGGGATGCGCCCAAATTCCGGGCGGCGCCGGTTTCGCCCCTGCGCCCGGGGGTGCGACATCTTTACACAGCCTCGCCCCGGCCCGGCGATGGAGAGGTCCCCATCCGTTCAGCCCCCGGTGCCCCTTGGAGCCGATTCCCGCCAGCCGCAGCGTGCAGACCTTCCGCGACAGCGCCGAGCAGGAGCGCGGTCTGGCCGGCTGGTCGCAGCGCTATGTGCAAAGCGAGCCCGGCGCCTATCGCGGCGCAATCGACCGGCTCTCCCTGCCCGGGCTGACAATCTCGCGCGAACGGCTCGAGATCGGCGTCGAGCAGAGCACGGCACCGCCCGAGGGCAAGGTGATCTTCGTGCAGGCGCTGGCCGCCCCCGCGCCCTGGCGCTTCAACGCCGAGTCCTGCGCGGGCGGGCTCACCGGCTTCATCCGCGGCGGCGAGGAGCATCTGGCGGAACTGCCGGCCGGCACCGAGATCCTGATGGTCGAGGCCGATGCCGAGGCCTTCGCCGCCGATCAGGGCGTGCCCGCGGCGCGACTGGCACTGGATGCGGCCTTCCTCGCCCTGCCCGAGGCCGCCGAGATGCGCGCGCTGGCCGAATGGTTCGTGATGCTGCTCGACGCGCCCGGGGCGGTCTCGGCGCTGATCCCCGAGCTTGCCTTCTACAACCTCGGCAAGCTGTGGCACCGCGCGCGCTTCGGCGCGGCCTTCCATGGCGGTGCGGCGCGGCGCGACTACCGGCTGTTCCGCCGTGCCGAGGCGCTGTTGCGCCGGGGCGAGCTGGAAACCCCCTCGGTGACGGTGCTCGCGCGCGAGCTGGGCGTGCCGGTCGCCGAGCTGCGCCGCGCCTTCGCGCAAAGCGTGGGCATCGGCCCGGTGGACTGGCTGCGCCGGCAACGCTTCGACGGGGCGCGGCGCGACCTTCGGGCGGCCTCCGACGACACCACTGTCACCGAGGTCGCGATGAAATGGGGCTTCGTGCATCTGGGCCGGTTCTCGACGGGCTATGCCGCGCAATTCGGCGAGCCGCCCTCGGCCACGCTGCGCGCCGCCCGCGCGCGCTAGCCCGCAGCGGCGCGGAAGGCGCCGGGGCTGAGCCCGGTCCATTTGCGAAAGGCGCGGTGGAAGGCGCCGGGCTCGCTATAGCCCAGCTCGGCCGCGATCGCGGCAATGGGGCGGTCGCTGTCGCGCAACAGCCGCTGCGCCGCGACGGCGCGCACCTCGTCGCGGATCGCGGCAAAGCCCTGCCCCTCGGCCTTCAGGTGCCGGCGCAGCGTCGCGGGCGACAGGCCGAAGCGCGCCGCCACCTCCTCGACCCCCGGCCATTGCCCGGGCGGCGCGGCGCGCAGCTCGGCCCGCAGCCGCCCCGCGAGCCCCGCATCGTGGCGATAGCGCACCAGAAGATTTGCCGGCGCCCCGCGCAGGAACACCTTCAGCGCACGTTCCGAGCGGATCACCGGCAGCGCAAGGTAAGCCGCATCAAAGCTCAACCGGCTCGCCTTGCGGTCGAAATGCACCGGCGCGCCGAAGAACAGCCGGTAATCGACCCGATGCGCCGGCGCCGGACAGGCGAATTCCACCTGCCGCAGCGGGATGCGCCGCCCGATCAGCCAGCAGGCAAGGCCGAGCAGGATCAGCCAATAGGTGCGATAGGCGAAGGCGCTGCGCGGCGCGGTGGAGGACAGCACCACCTCGGCCTCGGCGCCCTGCACCACCAGCCGCCCCTGCGGCTCGTCGAGCACCACGTTCAGGAAGCGCAGCGCCCGGCGCAGCGCATGGCCGAGCGTGCCGGTGTGCAGCGCC
The DNA here is from genome assembly GCF_056590935.1 of Paenirhodobacter sp. YD-8. Classification (NCBI taxonomy): domain Bacteria; kingdom Pseudomonadati; phylum Pseudomonadota; class Alphaproteobacteria; order Rhodobacterales; genus Paenirhodobacter; species Paenirhodobacter sp. YD-8. The sequence goes on from NZ_CM152649.1 coordinate 2,976,825, forward strand.
GCCTGACACATCAGCGCGAAGCTGCCCGGCCGCATCGGCCGCGCACCAAGGCCGAAGAACTCGTCGCGCGCGGCCTCGGCCATGGCGAGCCAGAGCGCCCCGAACTCGGCCCCGGTGATCGGATCTGCCACCACCGCGGGCAGCCCGACCTTGCGCAGCAGGGGCGCCGCCTCGATCCCCTGCGCGGCCAGACAGGCGAGCGCATCCTCGACAAAGCCGGGCGCGATCATCCGCCGTTCCATCGCCTCCTCCCCTCCCCGTCGCCCATGGCATTTCCGATCACGCAATGTGATCTGCAATGTCATTGTCTGCAACCCTTGCACCGCGCGATCCTGTCCCCGGCTCGGTGCGCTGCGGCGCCCGGGCCACGAGAGGGAGGAGACAATGCAGATCGAGGATCGGGTGTTCCTGATCACCGGCGCGGGCTCGGGGCTCGGCGCCGCGGTGGCGCAGATGGTGGTTTCTGGCGGCGGGAGGGCCGTCCTGCTCGATGTCAACGCCGAGGCGGGGGCAGCGAGCGCAGCGGAGCTGGGCGATGCCGCGCGGTTCCAGCGCACCGACGTGACGAGCGAGGCCGAGGGGAAGGCGGCTCTTGCAGCGGCACGCGACGCCTTCGGGCGGGTCGATGCGCTGGTGAACTGTGCCGGCATCGCCCCGGGCGAGAAGATCCTCGGCCGCGAGGGCCCGCATGCACTGGAAAGTTTCGAGCGCGCGATCCGGGTGAACCTGATCGGCACCTTCAACATGATGCGTCTGGCCGCCGCCGCGATGGCCCAGAACCCGGCGGGCGAGGATGGCGAGCGCGGGGTGATCGTCAACACCGCCTCGATCGCGGCCTTCGACGGGCAGATCGGTCAGGCGGCCTATGCCGCCTCGAAGGGCGGCGTCGCGGCGCTGACCCTGCCGGCGGCACGCGAGCTTGCCCGCAGCGGCATCCGTGTCGTCACCATCGCACCGGGCATCTTCCGCACGCCGATGATGGCCGGGCTGCCCGAGGAGGTGCAGGCAAGCCTTGGCGCCTCGGTCCCCTTCCCGGCGCGGCTTGGCCAGCCCGCGGAATATGCGGCGCTGGTGCGCCACATCTGCGAGAACCGGATGCTGAATGGCGAGGTGATCCGCCTTGATGGCGCGCTGCGGATGGCCCCGAAATGAGCGGCGCGGATCCGATCGTGATCGTCGGCGCCGCGCGCACGCCGATGGGCGGGTTCCAGGGCGATCTGGCCGGCGCGACGGCGGCAGAGCTGGGCGCGGCGGCGATTGCCGCGGCGCTGGCCGGGGCGGGGCTTGCCCCCGAGACGGTCGAGGAGGTGGTGATGGGCTGCGTCCTGCCCGCGGGCCAGGGCCAGGCCCCGGCGCGGCAGGCGGGCCTTGGCGCCGGGCTGCCGCTTGGCGCGGGCGCAACCACGGTGAACAAGATGTGCGGCTCGGGGATGAAGGCCGCGATGCTCGCCCATGACCAGATCGTCGCGGGCGGGGCGGAGATCATCGTCGCGGGCGGCATGGAGAGCATGTCGAACGCCCCCTATCTGCTGCCGAAGGCGCGCACCGGGCTGCGCATGGGCCATGGCGCTGTCCTTGACCACATGTTTCTCGACGGGCTCGAGGACGCCTATGACCGCGGCAGACTGATGGGCACCTTCGCCGAGGAGTGCGCCGAGGCCTATCAGTTCAGCCGCGAGGCGCAGGACGCCTTCGCGCTCGCCTCGCTGGCCCGGGCGCAGGCGGCGATCCGCGAGGGCCGCTTCGCGGACGAGATCGCCCCGGTCACGGTGAGACAGGGCCGGACCGAGGCGCAGATCGACACCGACGAACAGCCCGGCAAGGCGCGGCCCGACAAGATCGCCGGGCTGAAGCCCGCCTTCCGTGCAGGCGGCACGGTGACCGCGGCGAACAGCTCGTCGATTTCCGACGGGGCGGCGGCGCTGGTGCTGATGCGCGCCTCCGAGGCCGAGCGGCGCGGCCTGCGTCCGCGCGCGCGCATCGTCGGGCAGACCACCTACGCCGACCGGCCGAACCTGTTCCCGACCGCTCCGATCGGCGCGATGCGCAAGCTGGCACAGAAGACCGGCTGGGACCTGCGCGATGTCGACCTCTTCGAGGTGAACGAGGCCTTCGCCGTCGTCGCCATGGCGGCGATGCGCGATCTCGACCTGCCGCATGACAAGGTCAACGTGCATGGCGGGGCCTGCGCCCTTGGCCACCCGATCGGCGCCTCGGGGGCGCGGGTGCTGGTGACGCTGCTCGCCGCGCTCGAAACCTACGGGCTTGCCCGCGGCGTCGCCTCGCTGTGCATCGGCGGCGGCGAGGCAACGGCGATGGCGATCGAGCGCCTGTCCTGACGCCGCAGCGCGGCATGGGCTTGAAAATCCGCGCCGGAACGGCAATCTGGGAAGGACTGCCCGACCGGAGGAGCCATGGCCTTGCCCGCACGCGCGCAACTGACGTACTGGGGGATTGCCGCGGTGATCTTCTTCGCCGCGCTGTGGTGGCTGGGCGCGGTGATCCTGCCCTTCCTCGTGGGCGGTGCCATCGCCTATTTCCTCGACCCGGTCGCCGACCGGCTGGAGCGGTTGGGCCTGTCGCGGGCGCTTGCCACCGCCACCATCGCGCTGATTGCCACCCTCGTCTTCGTGGTGATCGGCCTTGCCGTCATCCCGATGCTGGTGCGCCAGCTCAGCCAGCTGGTCGCCACCGCGCCCGAGATGGCGCTGCATCTGCAGGAATTCCTCACCGCCCGTTTCCCCTCGATGATGGAGCCGGGCTCGGTGGTGAACGAGACGCTGCTGTCGCTCGGCGAGGCGGTGAAGGCGCGCGGCGGCGAGCTTGCACAGACCGTGCTCAGCTCGGCGATGAGCGTGGTGAACTTCGTCGTCTTCATCGTCGTGGTGCCGGTCGTCGCCTTCTACATGCTGCTCGACTGGGACCGGATGGTCGCCAAGGTGGACGGCTGGCTGCCGCGCGACCATGCCGGGCAGGTCCGCGCCATCGCGCGCCAGATCGACAAGGTGCTCTCGGGCTTCGTGCGCGGGCAGGTCTCGGTCTGCCTGATCCTCGGCAGCTTCTATGCCATCGCGCTGATGCTCGCGGGGCTGAACTTCGGCCTGATCGCCGGAGCGATCGCCGGCGGGCTGACCTTCATTCCCTATGTCGGCGCGGTGATCGGCGGCGTTCTGTCGATCGGGCTCGCGCTTTACCAGTTCTGGGGCGACTGGATGTCGATCGGCATCGTCGCCGGGATCTTCGTCGCCGGCCAGTTCCTCGAAGGCAACGTCATCACCCCGCGCCTCGTCGGCTCGTCGGTCGGGCTGCACCCGCTGTGGCTGATCTTCGCGCTCTCGGCCTTCGGCACGATCTTCGGCTTCGTCGGCATGCTGGTCGCAGTGCCGGTCGCCGCGGTGATCGGGGTGCTTGCCCGTTTCGCGCTTGACCGGTATCTGGAGGGCCGGCTCTACCGGGGGCTCGAGGCGCTGCAGGACCAGCCCGCGACCCTCGCCGACGAAACGGAAGGCGCCTGAGATGATCCGCCAGCTGATCCTCGACCTGCCCGTGCGCTCTGCACGGGGCCGCGACGATTTCTTCGTCGCCCCCGCGAACGCGCTCGCGCTCGCCACGCTTGATGCGCCCGAAAGCTGGCCCTCGGGGCGGATGCTGCTGATCGGGCCCGAGGGCGCGGGCAAGTCGCATCTCGCGGCGATCTGGGCCGAGGCCCAGGGCGGCGCACCAATCGTCGCCGCCGCCACCCTGACCGACGAGGCGGCCCCTGCCCTTGTGCGCGCCGGCGCCTGCGTCGTCGAGGATGCGCAGCGCGTGGCCGCGAGCCCCGCCGCGCAGGCCGCGCTCTTTCACCTGCACAACCTGATGCAGGCCGAGGGCGGGCGGCTGCTGCTGACCGCCGCCGCGCCGCCGCGCGACTGGGGCCTGACGCTCGCCGACCTTGCCAGCCGGATGGAGGCCACGGCCTCGGTCCGGATCACGCCGCCCGACGATGCGCTTCTGTCCGCGGTGCTGGTCAAGCTTTTCGCCGACCGCCAGACCAAGGTGCCGCACAGCCTGATCCCCTGGCTCGTCACCCGCATGGACCGCTCGCTCGGCACCGCGCGGCGGCTCGTCGCGGCCCTTGACGCCCGCGCCGTCGCCGAGGGCCGACCGGTCACCCGGACGATGGCCGCCGAGGTTCTGGACAGTCTCGGCTGAGACGCGCAAACTGTCACCGAGCCATTACATTTCAGATCCATAAGCGCTCCATGACCCAGGCAGATTTCCTCAAGACCCCGTTCCCCGCCGCTGTCGAGCTCCCGCCCGAGGAGGTCGCCGGCCCGCGTCGTTTCTTCAATCGCGAGCTGAGCTGGCTGGCCTTCAACTGGCGCGTTCTGGAAGAGGCCGCGAATCCGCGGGTGCCGCTGCTCGAACGGCTGCGCTTCCTGTCGATCTCGGCCACCAACCTCGACGAGTTCTACACCGTGCGCGTCGCCGGGCTGATGGAACTGGTGCGCGAGGGCAACGTCATCCCCTCGGACGACGGGCTGACGCCCTCCGAACAGCTGGCGCTGATCAACGCCGACGCGCGCCGCCTGATGGAAACTCAGCAGACCACCTGGAACGCGCTGCGCCGCGGCATGGAGGCCGCGGGCATCCACATCCTCAGCCGCGGCAAGCTGACCAAGGAGGACCGCGACTTCCTCGCGGAACACTTCCTGGCCAAGGTCTTCCCGGTGCTCTCGCCGCTCGCCATCGACCCGGCGCACCCCTTCCCCTTCATCCCGAACACCGGCTTCTGCCTGGCGCTGGAACTGGAACGGCAGACCGACAAGCGCCGGCTGCAGGCGCTGCTGCCGATCCCGCAGCAGATCGACCGTTTCGTGCGGCTGCCGGGCGAGGCGCGCTTCCTGCCGCTCGAAGAGCTGCTGATGCTGCATCTCGGCTCGCTCTTCCCGGGCTATACCGACACCGGCTCCTGCGCCTTCCGCGTGCTGCGCGACAGCGACCTCGAGGTCGAGGACGAGGCCGAGGATCTGGTGCGCGAGTTCGAGACCGCGCTGAAGCGACGCCGCCGCGGCCAGGTGATCCGGCTGAAGATCACCTCGGGCGCGCCCGAAAGCCTGCGCTCGCTGATCATGGACGAGCTGCACGTCGACCGCGACGAGGTGGTCGAGGTCAAGGGCCTCTTGGGCGTCGCCGACCTCAAGGAACTGGTGCTGTCGTCGCGTCCCGATCTGCTCTGGCCGCCCTTCACCCCGCGCGTGCCCGAGCGCGTGCAGGATCACGACGGCGACATGTTCGCCGCGATCCAGCAGAAGGACATGCTGCTGCACCACCCCTACGAGACCTTCGACATGGTCATCCGTTTCCTGCAGCAGGCGGCGAACGACCCGAACGTGCTCGCGATCAAGCAGACGCTCTACCGCACCTCGAAGGACAGCCCGATCGTCGACGCGCTGTGCGAGGCGGCCGAGAACGGCAAGTCGGTGATGGCACTCGTGGAGCTGAAGGCGCGTTTCGACGAGGCCGCGAACATTCGCCAGTCGCGGCGGCTCGAACGCTCGGGCGCGCATGTCGTCTACGGCTTCATGCACCTGAAAACGCATGCGAAAATCTCGACCGTGGTGCGGCGCGAGGGCGACCGGCTGGTGACCTACACCCATTTCGGCACCGGCAACTATCACCCGATCACCGCAAAGATCTACACCGACCTGAGCCTCTTCACCTGCGATCCGGCGCTTGGCCGCGATGCGACGAAGGTGTTCAACTATCTGTCCGGCTATGTGCAGCCCGAGGGGCTCGAGAATCTCGCGATCTCGCCGATCTCGCTCAAGCCGCGGCTGCTCGAGCTGATCCGCGCCGAGGGCGAACACGCAAAGGCCGGCCGCCCGGCCGAGATCTGGGCGAAGATGAACAGCCTGATCGACCCCGAGGTGATCGACGCGCTCTATACCGCCAGCGCGGCCGGGGTGAAGATCTCGCTCGTCATCCGCGGCATCTGCGGCGTGCGGCCGGGGATCAAGGGGCTGAGCGAGAACATCCGGGTGAAGTCGATCGTCGGGCGCTTCCTCGAGCATTCGCGGATCGTCTGCTTCGGCAACGGCCACGGCCTGCCCTCGAAGAAGGCACGGGTGTTCTTCTCCTCGGCCGACTGGATGGGGCGCAACCTCAACCGCCGCGTGGAAACGCTGGTCGAGGCGAAGAACGACACGGTGAAGGCGCAGATCCTCAGCCAGATCATGGCCGCGAACATGGCCGACGAGGCGCAAAGCTGGATCCTGCAGCCCGACGGCCGCTTCATCCGCCACCTGCCCGAGGGTCAGGACCTGTTCTCCTGCCACCGCTTCTTCATGGAGAACCCCTCGCTCTCCGGGCGTGGATCGGCGGGGGCGAAAGACGTGCCCGAGCTTGCCCACAGCACCGACTAGGCGCTAGTTTGGACCGGCGCGCACAGGCGCGTCTCACGGCAGGACGAAAGATGATCGGAAAGACCGAAGCCCCGCGCCAGGCACTGGCCGACGACTGGGATGCATTCGGCAAGCCGTTGTTCGACGACCCCTCCGCCCGCGCGCTCTCTCGCGTGGGCGTCGTGGATGTCGGTTCGAACTCGGTTCGGATGGTGGTGTTCGACGGCGCGGCGCGCAGCCCGGCCTATTTCTACAACGAGAAGGTCATGGCGGGCCTCGGTCAGGGGCTGGCCGAGACCGGCCGGCTGAACCCCGTGGGGCGCGAGCGCGCCTTCGCCGCACTCAAGCGGTTTGCGCTGCTGGCGAAGGGCATGGACATCGGCCCGCTGACCTGCGTCGCCACCGCCGCGGTGCGCGATGCCGAGGACGGGCCCGAGTTCCAGCGCCTTGTCGAGGCCGAGACGGGGCTGCATCTGCATGTCATCGACGGCGCCGAGGAGGCGCGTCTTTCCGCGCAGGGCGTGCTGCTGGGCTGGCCCGAGGCGCAGGGGCTGATCTGCGACATCGGCGGCAACTCGATGGAGCTCGCTGAAGTGGGCGACGGCCGGGTCGGCCGCCGCGCCACCTCGCAGCTCGGCCCGTTCCGGCTGCAGCAGGTGAAGGGCGGCCGCAAGGAACTCGTCGCGCATATCCGCGCCGCCGTCGCCGAGCTGGCGACGGCCGTCGGCACCGACCACGACCGGATCTATCTGGTCGGCGGCTCGTGGCGCGCCATTGCCCGGCTCGACATGGAGCGGCGCAACTATCCGCTTCTGGTGCTGCACGAATACCGGATGGAGCCCGAAAACCTGCTGAAGACGCTCGAGTGGATCGAGAAGAGCGATCTTGCGACGCTGCGCGCGCGCACCGGCACCTCGCAGGCGCGCATGGATCTCGTGCCGCTGGCGGCCCTCGTGCTGCGCGAGCTGATCGAGACCTTCCAGCCGAAGGAGATCGATACCTCCTCCTACGGCATCCGCGAGGGGCTGCTGTACGAGCAGATGCCCGAGCGCCTGCGCAAGCGTGACCCGTTGGTCGAGGCCTGCCGCTATTCGGAAAAGGTGATGGCGCGGATGCCCGGTTTCGGGAAGAAGCTGCACAGCTTCATCGCGCCGCTGTTCGGCCCGGTGCCGCCCGAGATCTTCCGCCTGCACCGCGCTGCCTGCCTGCTGCACGACACCACCTGGCGCACCCATCCCGACTATCGCGCCGAGGCGTGCTTCGACAACGTCACCCGCGCGAACCTTGCCGCGCTCAGCCACCCCGAGCGCGTCTTTGTCGGGCTGGCGCTGCTGCACCGCTACAAGAACTCGCGCGCGGGCTCGCGCTTCGAGCCGCTCTTCGCGCTGCTCACCCCCGAGCAGATCCAGGAGGCCGAGGTGCTGGGCAAGGCGATGCGCTTTGCCGCGATGTTCACCATCGAGGACCCGGCCGAGGTCGGCTCGCTCGACTACAAGCCGAAGAAGAACGCGCTCGAGCTGAAGCTGACGAAGCGCGGGGCGGGGCTGTTCGGCGAGGTCGTCGAGGCGCGCTTCGGCGCGCTGGCGGCAGCGATGAAGGCGACGCCCGTGGTGCTGCGCCCCGAAGGCTGAGCGGGCCGGAAACGGCGCGGGGCAGATCACAGGTCGATCTGCGGCCCCTCCGGCACGGCGGGGGCATCCGTGCCGGGCGCCTCGTCTTTCCCCTCCGGCAGCGGCGGGGGCGGCGGCGCGGCGGGCTTGCGGCGGATCACGATGTCGCCGTTCGGCAGCCGCTCGGGCGGTTCGTAATTCTTCATGTCATCGACCAGCGTCATCAGCCGCTCGAGCTCGGGGCCAAGCTTGCGCGCCGCCTCCTCGATGCCGGAAGTCATCTCGTCGACCTGCGGCCCGATCTCCTCGATCAGCCCGCGCAGGAACATCCGTGCACCCTGCTCGATCAGGCCGGGCGCCTCCTCCTCGGCCGCCGGAGGCGCGGCCTCGGGCACGGCGGGGGCCTCCTCGGCCAGCGCCGGGGTCAGGGACAGGCTGCCCAGAAGGGCGATGAGGGCGATCCGCTTCATGCCCCCGATATGGGGGCTCAGATCGGAATGTCCACCGTCACCGGGAAATGATCCGAGGCCTGCAGCAAGGCTTCGCGCAGCTCGGGCGTGCGATAGCAGACCGGGTCGTCGAACGGGTGCCAGATCCGCCAGGCCGGATCGTCGACGCACAGGTCGGGCGAGAGCAGCACGTAATCCAGCATCGCCGAGAAATACTGATGCGCCTCGGGCAGCCAGAACCGGGCCGAGGCGGGCTGGGCGGCCAGCGAATGGCTGTGCCGCAGCCGCGCATGCGGATCGCGCATCCGCCGCTCGGGCGGGCTGCCCTCGCCCACCGCGATCTCGAGCCCCGAACGGCCGAAGAGCTGCTCGTATTCGTCAAGCCCCGGCCCGTCGTTGAAATCGCCCAGAACGATCAGGCTGTCGCCCGCGTCGAGATGAGCGTCGATGCGCCGGCGCAGCCAGATGCACTGCGCCAGCTGCTTGCGCCGGTTCTCGATCGCGATCCGCACCTCGGACGTTGCGTCGATCTCGCCATGCGGCGCCTTCGACTTGATGTGCACTCCGATCAGCCGCACCGTCTTGCCCGCCCTGGTGGTCAGCGCCACCTCGAGCGGCGGCTTCGAGAAGGTCACGGTGTCGAGCGTGTCGTCGATGTCGAGGTCGATCTTCAGGCTGCGGTCGAAGCGCGGACAGTCCTCGGTGCCCTCCTGCGGATCGAAGACGGCGCTCACCGCATCGGGGTCGTAAAGCAGCGCGATCTGCTGCTGTGTCTCGTTCGAGAAGCCGATCAGCGCGCGGCGCTGGCGCAGATTGAAATAGGCGGCGAAGCTTTCCAGCATCGGCACCGTCTTGCGCCGGGAATTGTCGTCGGGCGCCTCGACGATCAGCACCGCATCGGCATTGATCGCGGTGAAGACGATGCCAAGCCCGCCAAGTTGCTGCGCCCGCGTCACGTTGTAGCGCGACGACCACTGATCGTCGTCGAGCAACCGGCCGCGTCGGTCGAAGAGATTGGTGAACCACTCGACGTTATAGGTGGCGATCCGCATCCCTGCCCCTTGCCTGCAGATCTTCCCAGGCGCGGTTCAGCGCCACCACCCGCGCCTCGGCCAGCCGCACCGCCTCCTCGGGCAGGCCGCGCGCGATGGCCCGGTCGGGATGGGCCTCGCGCACCAGATCACGCCAGCGCGCCCGCACCTCGGGCAGCGGCGTGCCGGGCGGCAGTTCGAGCACGGTCCAGGGGTCGGGCTCGGCATCGGGCACGAAAGCGGCGCGCAGCGCGGCAAAGCAGCAGTCCTCGAGCCCGAAGATCCGCGCCACCTCCTGCAGGAAGGCATCCTCGCCCTCGTGATAGCTGCCGTCGGCCATGGCGATGGCGAACAGCCCCTCGAGCAGGTCCTTCAGCACCGGATTGCCCGGCCCGAACATCGCCGCGATCTTGCGCGCATAGGCGTCGAAGCCCGCGACATCGGTGCGCGCCATGTCGAAGACCCGCGCCGCGTTCGCCTCTTCGCCTGGCGGGATCTGGAAGATGCGCCGGAACACCGCCACCTCGTCGCGCGTCACCTGCCCGTCGGCCTTCGCCATCTTCGCGCCAAGCGCGATCACCGCGATGGTGAAGGCGACCGAGCGCTCGGGCGGGCTGCGCAGCTGATCGAAGACAGACGACAGCCCCTCGCCCCGCGCAAGGGCGCCGACCGCCGTTGCGATGCGGCCCCAGAGGGAAAGCGGCTTGTCCATGGCCCGATCCTACCCGTTCCGCCGCACCTTTGCACCCGCTCCGCATCCGCCCGCCCCGGAAATCGGCCGCCTGCCGCCGGCGCGGGAGCAGAGCGGCGCGGCACGGATCGCCGCGGCTCCTGTTCCGGCGCGACACTGCCCGTTGCCTGCCGGCTGTGCAATCCCGCTTTTTCCGATGCCCAAAGCCGGTTTTCGCCATCACAGGGTTGAAATCCGACCCCTTTCACGCCCATTTGCGGGGGGACTATTCCAAAAACGACCGAGGGGACAGGATGAAGGCGCTACTTCGTATCGAGAAACTTTTTCAGCACGAGGCGGCAGGCGGGATTGTCCTGATGCTGGCGACGGTGCTCGCCTTCCTGACCGCGAATTCGAGCCTGTCGACGCTCTACACCGATGTGCTGGATACGAAGTTCTCCGTCCTTCTGGGCGATGACGGCCTGTCCAAGCCGCTGATCCTGTGGATCAACGACGGTCTGATGGCGGTGTTCTTCCTGCTGGTCGGGCTGGAACTCAAACGCGAGGTCGTCGAGGGCCGGCTGAAGAAACCCGCGAATGTGGTGCTGCCCGGGGTGGCGGCGCTTGGCGGCATGCTCGCCCCGGCGCTGATCTTCCTCGCCTTCAACTGGAGCGATGCGGCCAATGCCAAGGCCTGGGCAATCCCGACCGCGACCGACATCGCCTTTGCCGTGGGCGTCGTCGCGCTCCTTGGCACCCGGGTGCCGGCGGGGCTGAAGATCTTCCTGCTCACCCTCGCCATCCTCGACGACCTCGGCGCGATCCTCGTCATCGCGATCTTCTACACCGAACATCTGAAGACGCATTATCTGCTGCTCGCGCTGATCCCGATCGCGCTGATGCTGCTGCGCAACCTGACCGGTGGCCACCGGCTGGCGCCGACGCTGATCCTCGGCACCGTGCTTTGGGTGCTGGTGCTGAAATCGGGCGTGCATGCCACGCTCGCGGGTGTCGTCACCGCCTTCTTCATCCCGCTCAAGGACCGCTACGGCAAATCGCCCGCGCATGCGCTCGAACACGCGCTGCACCCTTACGTGATGTTCCTGATCGTGCCGATCTTCGCCTATGCGAATGCCGGGGTGAACCTCTCGGGCATGGGCATCGGCGACCTGTTCCAGCCGCTGCCGCTCGGCATCGCGCTCGGCCTCGTGCTCGGCAAGCAGCTCGGCGTCTTCGGCGCGACCTGGGCGATGGTGAAGCTCGGCGTCGCCCGCCTGCCCGCCGCCACCTCCTGGGTGCAGCTCTACGGCATCGCCTGCCTCGCCGGCATCGGCTTCACCATGTCGCTCTTCATCGGCTCGCTGAACTTCGAGACCGACGACAAGATGAACGCGGTGCGCATGGGGGTGCTTGCGGGCTCGCTGATCTCGGCGGTGCTGGGCTATGCGGTGCTGCGCATCGCAAAGACCGACCCCAATGCCGCCGATGAGGACGAGGACGCCTGAGGCGCCCGGGACGGGACCGGGGCGCAGGCGCCCTTCCCGCTTCCAATTGCCCGAAATATCCCGGGGGGTGAATTTGCTGAAAGCAAAGAGGGGGGCAGCGCCCCCCTCTTCCTGTTTCGGGGACGCCCCGTGCGGGGGCGTCACAGTCTGGCCCGTTGCCCTCAGGCGCGGGCGGTGCGGATGATGTCGAGGATCTCGCGCGCCGCGGCCGGGATGTTGGTGCCGGGCCCGAAGATCGCCTTCACCCCGGCGGCCTTCAGGAAGTCATAGTCCTGCTGCGGAATGACGCCGCCGCAGATCACGATGATGTCGCCCGCACCCTTTTCCTTCAGCGCCTCGATCAGCTTCGGCGCCAGCGTCTTGTGGCCCGCGGCCTGCGACGAGATACCGACGACATGCACGTCGTTGTCGATCGCGTCCTGCGCCGCCTCTTCCGGGGTCTGGAACAGCGGCCCGACGTCGACGTCGAAGCCGATATCGGCAAAGGCCGTCGCGATCACCTTGGCGCCGCGGTCATGGCCGTCCTGGCCCATCTTCACGACGAGCATGCGCGGACGGCGGCCTTCTTCCTCGGCGAAGGTCTCGACGTCCTTCTGGATCTGCTCGAAGCCCGCATCGCCCTCGTAGGCCGCGCCATAGACGCCGGCGAGCGTCTTCACCTCGGCCCGGTGACGGCCGAACACCTCTTCCATCGCCATCGAGATCTCTCCAACCGAGGCGCGCGCACGCGCCGCATCCACCGCGGCCTCCAGCAGGTTGCCGCCTTCCTTGGCACGCCGGGTGATCTCGGCGAGCGCCGCCTGGCAGACCGCCTCGTCCCGCGTCGCCCGCATCTTGGTCAGCCGCGCGATCTGCGCCTCGCGGACCTTGACGTTGTCGATGTCGAGAATGTCGATCGGCTCTTCCTTGGCGAGACGATACTTGTTCACGCCGACGATCACTTCCTCGCCGCGGTCGATCATCGCCTGGCGCTTGGCCGCCGATTCCTCGATCTTCAGCTTCGGCATGCCCGAGGCCACGGCCTTGGTCATGCCGCCCATTTCCTCGACTTCCTCGATCAGCTTCCACGCCTCGTCGACCAGCTGCGCGGTCAGGCTTTCGACGTAGTAGCTGCCCGCGAGCGGATCGACGACATGGGTGATGCCGGTCTCTTCTTGCAGGATGAGCTGGGTGTTGCGCGCGATGCGGGCCGAGAATTCGGTCGGCAGCGCGATCGCCTCGTCAAGCGCGTTGGTGTGCAGCGACTGCGTGCCGCCAAGCGCCGCGGCCATCGCCTCGTAGGCGGTACGCACGACGTTGTTGTACGGGTCCTGCTCCTGCAGCGAGACGCCCGAGGTCTGGCAGTGGGTGCGCAGCATCGACGAGCCCGGCTTCTTCGGGTTGAACTCGGCCATGACACGCGACCACAGCAGACGCGCCGCGCGCAGCTTCGCCACTTCCATGAAGAAGTTCATGCCGATCGCGAAGAAGAACGACAGACGGCCGGCGAAGGCGTCGACGTCCATGCCGCGGGCGAGCGCCGTGCGGACATATTCGCGGCCGTCGGCGATGGTGAAGGCCAGCTCCTGCACCAGGTTCGCGCCGGCTTCCTGCATGTGGTAGCCCGAGATCGAGATCGAGTTGAACTTCGGCATCTCGTTCGAGGTGTATTCGATGATGTCCGCGATGATCCGCATCGAGGGTTCGGGCGGATAGATGTAGGTGTTGCGGACCATGAACTCCTTGAGGATGTCGTTCTGGATCGTGCCCGAGAGCTTCTCGCGCGGCACGCCCTGCTCCTCGCCGGTGACGATGAAGTTCGCCAGCACCGGGATAACGGCGCCGTTCATCGTCATCGAGACCGAGACTTTTTCCAGCGGGATGCCGTCGAACAGGATCTTCATGTCCTCGACCGAGTCGATCGCGACGCCCGCCTTGCCGACGTCGCCGACGACGCGCGGGTGATCGCTGTCATAGCCGCGGTGCGTCGCGAGGTCGAAGGCGACCGAGACGCCCTGCTGCCCGGCGGCCAGCGCCTTGCGGTAGAAGGCGTTGCTCTCCTCGGCGGTCGAGAAGCCCGCATATTGCCGGATCGTCCAGGGACGGCCCGCATACATCGTGGCGCGCACGCCGCGGGTGAAGGGCGAGAAGCCCGGCAGGGTGCCCAGATGCGGCAGCTCTGCGGTGTCCTCCTCGGTATAGAGGGGCTTCACCTCGATCCCTTCGAGCGTGTTCCAGGTCAGGCTGTCGAGCGGCCGGTCCTTGAGCTCCTTCTGGGCAAGTTTGGCCCAATCCTCTTTCTTGTTCGTCATCGAACGATCCCTTCTCTCAGCACCGCCCGGCCGGGGCCGGGTGGCGTCCCTTCAACCCTGCAGCCGCAGCGACGCCTTGCGCCACGGTCACGCTCCTCACCCCCGGCCCCGTCAACGGGCGGCCGGAAAATCCTTCGGCCCCCGCGCCGGGCCATGGCCCCCGCGCCGGCAAGCCCCTATAGTTGCCCCGAGGAGGCCCCGCATGAGACCCCGCATCAGACCCCGCATCAGACCCTTGTGCCTTTTGGCAGCAGCATCTTTCGCGCTGATGACGGTGCTGGCCCCGGCCCGTGCCGAAGACCCCGCCGACACCCCCGCGGCCGCGCCCGCCTTCGCCCCGGTGCCCGGGGCCGAAGCCGATCTTGCCACGTATGTCTGGAAAAAGCGCCCCGTCGTCGTCTTTGCCGACAGCACGGCCGACCCGGCCTTCGCCGAGCAGATGACCGCGATTGCCGAGCGCTGGCCGGATCTGGCGGCGCGCGACGTCGTCGTCATCACCGACACCACGCCCGAACCGATGAGCGCGCTGCGCCGCAAGCTGCGCCCGCGCGGCTTCTCGCTGGTGCTGATCGAGAAGGACGGCACCATCGCGGCGCGCAAGCCCCTGCCCTGGAGCGGGCGCGAGATCATCGGCGCGATCGACAAGATGCCGATCCGGCGCGAGGAGATCCGGCGCGGTGCCGGCAGCGGCATGACCACGGGATACTGACCCGAAAATGACGCCGGGGGCCTTGCGGCCCCGCGGCAGGTCGGAACGCATGCGCCGGCGGCCGCCGGGGCGGCGGGGCACTCGGCCCCCCTCCTCCGCGACGACCGCCGTTGCATCATTCGAACTCCATGATGATGTCGTCGACCTTGAGCGAGGCGCCGGGCGCCGCGTTGATCTTCTTCACCACGCCCGCACGCTCGGCCTTGAGGATGTTCTCCATCTTCATCGCCTCGACGGTGGCCAGCGCCTGACCTTCCTGCACCTCCTCGCCCTCGGCGACCGAGATCTTCACGATCAGGCCGGGCATCGGGCAGAGCAGATACTTCGAGGTGTCCGGCGGCAGCTTCTCGGGCATCAGCTGGGCAAGCTCGTGGGCGCGCGGGGTGCGGATGTGCACCTTCAGATCCGCGCCGCGCACACGCACGCGGAAGCCCATCGGGATCAACCCGACCTTCAGCACCAGCGGGTGGCCGCCGACGTCGAGCGTGGCGAGCGAATGGCCCGGCACCCAGTCCGAGGTGACGCGCTTGTGGCCGCCGTCATCCTCGAAGGTGATGGTCGAACCGTCGCGGTCCGCCGCCACGTTCAGATGGTATTCGCGGCCCTGCAGCGTCACCACCCATTCGTCGCCGACCTTGCGCTCGTGGTTGCCGAGCGTGCCCGAGATTCGGGTCTGACGGATTTCGGTGACGCGGTTCATCGCCGCGACCGCCGCTGCCACGTTGCGCAGCGTCTCCTCGTCGAGCTCGACGCCGTGGAAGCCGTCCGGATATTCCTCGGCGATGAAGGCGGTGGTGATGTTGCCCTTGATGAAGCGGTCATGGTCCATCACCGCCGCGACGAAGGGCAGGTTGTGACCGATGCCCTCGACCTCGAAGGTGTCGAGCGCAAGCCGCATCTCCTCGATCGCCTCGAGGCGCGTCGGCGCCCAGGTGCAGAGCTTGGCGATCATCGGGTCGTAATACATCGAGATCTCGCCGCCCTCGAACACGCCGGTGTCGTTGCGCACGATGCCACCGCGCGGCGTCGGGCCCTCGACCGGCGGGCGGTACTGGGTCAGACGGCCGATCGACGGCAGGAACTTGCGATAGGGGTCTTCGGCATAGAGCCGGCTTTCCATCGCCCAGCCGTTGATCTTCAGGTCGGCCTGCTTGAACGGCAGCTCGCGGCCATAGGCGACGTTGATCATCTGCTCGACCAAGTCGATGCCGGTGATCAGCTCGGTGACCGGATGTTCCACCTGCAGACGGGTGTTCATCTCGAGGAAGTAGAAGTTCTTGTGCCCGTCGACGATGAATTCCACGGTGCCGGCCGAGGTGTAGCCCACGGCCTTCGCCAGCGCCACGGCCTGCTCGCCCATCGCCTTGCGCGTCGCCGGGTCGAGGAAGGGCGAGGGCGCCTCTTCGATGACCTTCTGGTTGCGGCGCTGGATCGAGCATTCGCGCTCGTGCAGATAGACGCAGTTGCCGTGCTTGTCGCCGAGCACCTGGATCTCGATGTGGCGCGGCTGGGTCACGAACTTCTCGATGAAGATGCGGTCGTCACCGAAGCTCGACGCGGCCTCGTTCTTCGAGCTTTCAAAGCCTTCGCGGGCTTCCTGCTCGTTCCAGGCGATGCGCATGCCCTTGCCGCCGCCGCCGGCCGAGGCCTTGATCATCACCGGATAGCCGATCTCGTTCGAGATCTTCACCGCTTCCTCGGCGTCGGCAATGAGCCCCATGTAGCCCGGAACGGTCGAGACGCCGGCTTCCTTGGCCAGCTTCTTCGAGGTGATCTTGTCGCCCATCGCCTCGATCGCGCCCGAGGGCGGCCCGATGAAGACGACGCCTTCCTTCTCCAGCGCCTCGGCGAATTTCATGTTCTCGGACAGGAAGCCATAGCCCGGGTGCACCGCTTCGGCGCCGGTCTTGCGGATCGCGTCCATGATCTTGTCGATCACGATATAGGACTGGTTCGCCGGCGACGGGCCGATATGCACCGCCTCGTCGGCCATCTTCACGTGCAGCGCGTTCGCGTCAGCGTCGGAATAGACGGCAACCGTCTTGATCCCCATCTTGCGCGCCGTCTTGATCACGCGGCAGGCGATCTCGCCGCGGTTTGCGATCAGGATTTTCTTGAACATGTCAGTCCCTTCCCTCCAGGCGCGGGAAATCGTTCCGCGCCTTCTCAACATGATTGGTGATGTGATCCCCGAGAACGCACAATGCCACCGGGGGCTGTCCCCCGGTGGCATTGCTGGTCGGATGGCGTCGAGCGGCCGCGCCGGGGCGGGCCGTCAGAATGGTCTCAGTAGCCGCGCTTGTTGCACAGGCCCACGTCGTCGCACAGCGCACCGCCGGCCGCGCCGATCGCCGCACCGGCGATCGCGTTGTTGTCGGTCGCATCGGCGACGACGGCACCCGCCGCGGCGCCGGCAAGGGCGCGCTGGCCGTCGGTTTCCATGCAGCCGGCCAGAGCGGCACCAGCGAGCAGGGCGAGAAGAATCGGGGATTTGCGCATGTCGGAACACTGCCTCCATCGGGGGTTGTTATTGCGACGGAACCTAACGCAGCCCGATGTGAAGAAAAGTGCAATTCGCGCTCCCCCTCGGCCCGATCGGCAAGCCACCGCCGATGCGCGTCGGCATCGGCAAGGCGGCGCCGATCGGCGCGGAAACGGGGGTGCGGTCCGGCCGCAAGGCCGAACCGCGACGTCAAGGAAGGGGTGGGGATGTGAGACCGGGCGCCCGACTGGAAACGGGGGCTGGCCATGGGACGAGACTGCGCCGCCCGCACGGCTTTGGCAAAGCCATTCCGCCCGGCGAAAAGCCGGTCGGCGGCAAGCTGCCCATGGTGCGGAAGGAGCGGCGTGCTCATGACCAGTCGTCCTCGTCGTCGCCCTCGTCCCAGCTGAACGCGTCGGGATCGGAGAAGACCTCGGGGAACGAGGCCTGCGCGCGTTTCACGTCGATCTGCAGCAGCTGGTCATAGGACGCCGGGTCGAAGGGTTCCTCGGCGGCCACGACCTCGCGCCCGATCAGCCAGCTCAGCCGGCCGGCGTCGAGATTGCCACGCTCGAAGGGTTCCTCGCCGAAATAGTCCCACAGCGCGGCCATGAAGCCCGCGTCCGCCCGGCGGTCGGCCGGGGCGCGATCCTTGTAGCGCTCGCGCCGGATGATCTTCGTCGGGCCTTCCTTGTTCGCCCGCCGGATCGTGAAGTGATAGTCGGTGCCGGGCAAACGCCCGGGAAATCCGCGATGTTTCAGCATGTTCTGCCCTCCTGACGGATCAGTTCGCACGTCCGCGGTGCCGAAGGCAACCATTGCGACGCGCGACGGGAGGGCAGCCGGTCGCCGCGGCACAAGGCCTGGGCGGCGACCCGCGAAAAGCCGGGGGCGGCAGCGACGCCCCGCCCCCGGATCAGATCACTTGTATTTGCCGGTGTAGGTCGGTTCGGTCGTGACGGCCGGAGCGACCGGCTCGGTCTTCGGGGCGCAGGCGGCGACGAAGGCGAGCAGAGCAACAGCGATGAGAGCTTTCGACATTTTGTTCTCCAATGGGGCTGGAGCTGCCGCGGCGCAATCTTCCGCGGTTCCTTTTCCCCGATCATGCCAAGAGCCGGATGATTCCGGCCCGGTGTCACAATATCTTGCGTTTTCAGGGCGAAGAAGTGGCAAGATGCAATCTGCAGCCGCTGTGGCGCGGCCGCATCATTCCGATGCGGAAAAGCCGCAAGGCAAGCCGGCATGCGGCGCGGCGCCCGCGCGCCCGCCCCCTGCCCTGCTTTCCGGCTCCTCCCGCCACGCATCAGAACAACTCCCAAACGCAGGCCCCGTCCTCGATGGAATAGGCCTCGAAATACTGCACCGCGTCGTCATCGGTCTCCCCGAAGGGGACAAGCCGGTCCGACAGGCTGATGATGATCTGCGCCGGCCTCGATCCGGTTTCGGGCACGCGGGACAGTGCGAATCCATCGCACAACGCCTGCATGTCCGCCTGGGCCGCCTCCTGCGAGATCGGGCTCCCGCCCCCGATTCCGGGAGCGAGAAAGCGGAACCGAAGGGTCAGCCCGGCGGGCCCCTGCGAATCCCGGATCGTCTCGATCCAGTGCACCTCCTCGCCGGAAGGCACCGGAACCGGTGCGCCCTCCCCCGCCGCCCCGGCGGAGGCGGGCCAGGCAGGCACGATCCCGGTCAGGATGACGAGTGCCATCCCGCTCAGGCGTCGCATCTGCCCGGCCACGCGCCCCATTCCGCGCCCCTCAGAGCGGAATGTTGTCGTGCTTCTTCCAGGGATTCGCGAGCTTCTTCGAGCGCAGCGAGGCGAAGGCCCGGGCGACACGGCGACGGGTCGAATGCGGCATGATCACCTCGTCGATGAAGCCACGCTCGGCCGCCACGAAGGGGTTCGCGAAGCGGTCCTCGTAATCCTTGGTGCGCGCCGCGATCTTCTCGGCATCGCCCAGTTCCGAGCGATAGAGGATCTCGACCGCGCCCTTGGCGCCCATCACCGCGATTTCGGCGGTCGGCCAGGCATAGTTGAAGTCGCCACGCAGGTGCTTCGAAGCCATCACGTCATAGGCGCCGCCATAGGCCTTGCGGGTGATGACGGTGACCTTCGGCACGGTCGCCTCGCCATAGGCGAAGAGCAGCTTCGCGCCGTGCTTGATGACGCCGCCATATTCCTGGCCGGTGCCGGGCAGGAAGCCGGGCACGTCGACAAAGGTCAGGATCGGGATCTCGAACGCATCGCAGAAGCGCACGAAACGCGCGGCCTTGCGGCTCGAATCGATGTCGAGGCAGCCCGCCAGAACCATCGGCTGGTTCGCGACGACGCCCACGGTCTGGCCCTCGATGCGGATGAAGCCGGTGATGATGTTGCCGGCGTAATCCTTCTGGATCTCGAAGAAATCGCCCTCGTCGGCGATCTTCAGGATCAGTTCCTTCATGTCGTAGGGCTGGTTCGGGTTCGCCGGGATCAGGGTGTCGAGGCTTTCCTCGACGCGCTTCACGTCGTCGAAGAAGGGACGCACCGGCGCCTTCTCGCGGTTCGACAGCGGCAGGAAGTCGATCAGGCGGCGGGTCTCGGCGATCGCCTCGACGTCGTTCTCATAGGCGCCGTCGGCGACCGAGCTCTTGCGGGTATGGGTCGAGGCGCCGCCCAGTTCCTCGGCGGTGACGATCTCGTTCGTCACGGTCTTCACCACGTCGGGGCCGGTCACGAACATGTAGGACGAATCCTTCACCATGAAGATGAAGTCGGTCATCGCCGGCGAATAGACCGCGCCACCGGCGCAAGGCCCCATGATCAGCGAGATCTGCGGCACCACGCCCGAGGCCATGATGTTCTTCTGGAAGACCTCGGCATAGCCCGCGAGCGAGGCGACGCCTTCCTGGATGCGGGCACCGCCCGAATCGTTCATGCCGATCACCGGCGCGCCGTTCTGCAGCGCCATGTCCATGATCTTGCAGATCTTCTCGGCATGGGTTTCGGAGAGCGAACCGCCGAACACGGTGAAGTCCTGCGAGAAGACATAGACCATGCGGCCGTTCACCGTGCCCCAGCCGGTGACCACGCCGTCGCCCGACACATGCTCGGCTTCCATGCCGAACTCGGTGCAGCGGTGCGTCTTGAACATGTCGAATTCTTCGAACGAGCCTTCGTCCAGCAGCAGTTCGATACGCTCGCGCGCGGTCAGCTTGCCCTTCTTGTGCTGGGCGTCGATGCGGCGCTGCCCGCCGCCAAGACGCGCAGCCGCGCGCCGATCTTCAAGCTCGCTCAGGATATCTTTCATGGGGTCCCCTCCGACGTTTGGCGCACCGTATACTTGCGCAAGATTATTACAAAGCGGATTTGCGAAAATTTGCAAATTGTTGGCAGCGCCTCGCGTGCGAATTGCATATTCGCGAATTTCGGCGCCGACTCCTCCCGCCTTCCGCTTCGACCTGACGCAAGGTGATCCTGCCGGAAAGGACATGCAACCCCTTGCTTGCACGTCGCTCTCCGCCGTTGCGAAGGCTCTGGCGAGAGCGGCCGCGGCGCGCTAAGCCGAGCTGTCTCCCCTCGTCGCAGGTCCGCCATGTCGCTTCCCGCTCCGCTCATCACCGTGCTGCTGCTCACCGCCTCGAACCTGTTCATGACGGTCGCCTGGTATGGCCATCTGCGCTTCAAGTCGGCGCCGCTGATCGTCGCGATTCTGGTCAGCTGGGGCATCGCCTTCTTCGAATACCTGCTGCAGGTGCCGGCGAACCGGATCGGCTATGGTGCCCTGTCGGCGGCGCAGCTGAAGACCATCCAGGAGGTGATCTCGCTCACCATCTTCGTGCTGTTCAACGCCGTCTGGCTGGGCGAGGCGATCACCTGGCGCACCGTCGCGGGCTTCGTGCTGATCGTCGCGGGCGTCGCGGTGATCTTCACCGGCCGCAGCTGAGCCTCCCTGCCCCGCGCCCAGGCATCTTGTGCCGACACATTTCCGCGATGGACAAAGCCCGCCCCGGCCCCTAGCGCTGAGCCATGGCCTTCCTGAACCGTCGCTCCCCGCCCCAGATCGTCACCCTCGTGCTTGTCTCCGGGCTTGCCGCGCTCAGCATGAACGTGTTCCTGCCCTCGCTGACCGGCATGGCGCGGCATTTCGGCGTGGATTACGCGGTGATGCAGCTCGCCGTCTCGGCCTATCTCGGGGTCTCGGCGCTCCTGCAACTGGTGATCGGGCCGATCTCCGACCGCTTCGGCCGGCGCCGGGTGCTGCTCGCGGTCTATGCCGTCTTCACCCTCGCCTCGCTCGGCACGCTTCTGGCGCCCTCGGCCGAGACCTTCCTGGCCGCGCGTTTCGCGCAGGCGGTGATCGCCACCTCCTTCGTGCTGTCGCGCGCCGCGGTGCGCGACATGTTCCCGGGGCCCGAGGCCGCCTCGATGATCGGCTATGTCACCATGGGCATGGCGCTGGTGCCGATGGTCGGGCCGGTGGTGGGCGGCTTTCTCGACGTCGCCTTCGGCTGGCGGGCAAGCTTCCTGCTGCTCTTCGTTCTCGGCGCCCTCACCCTTGCCCTTGTCTGGGCCGATCTGGGCGAGACGCTGAGCGCAGGCGGCGTTCCCTTCCGCGACCAGCTGGCGGGCTATCCGGTGCTGCTGCGCTCGCACCGGTTCTGGGGCTATAGCCTGTCCGCGGCACTCGCCTCGGCGGTCTATTTCGCCTATCTCGGCGGCGCCCCCTTCGTCGGCGCGCAGGTCTTCGGGCTCAGCCCGGCCGAGGTCGGCTATTTCTTCGCAGTGCCCGCGAGCGGCTATGTGATCGGCAATTTCCTCTCGGGCCGCTTCGCCACGCGGCTCGGCATGGACCGGATGGTGCTGATCGGCTCCGCCTTCGCCACTGCCATTCTCGCGCTCTCGCTCGCGGCCGAGGCGGCGGGCCTGCACCACCCGGTGCTCTTCTTCGGCACCGTCGGGCTGACCAGCATCGGCAACGGGCTGTCGCTGCCCTCGGCCAATGCCGGGATGATGAGCGTGCGGCCCGAGCTTGCCGGCACCGCCTCGGGCCTTGGCGCGACGCTGACGATCGGTGGCGGCGCCATCGTTTCCTCGGCCGCCGGGCTGATCCTCGGCCCGGGCACCGGCGCGCTGCCGCTTGTCATGCTGATGGGGCTGTGCTCGGCAGGCTCGGTCGCGGCGATCGGCTGGGTCTATCACCGCCGTCGCCGCCTCGGGATTTGACGCCGAAGTTTTGCAAAGCTACGACTCGCTTTGCAAAGGGAGGGCGCGATGGCGACTCAGAAACTTTACGCCGGGGTGAAGCTGCGCGAGACGCGGGCGCGACTCGGTCTGACGCAGAAGGCCTTCGCCGACCGGCTGGGCGTTTCGCTGCCCTATCTGAACCAGATGGAGAACAACCACCGCCCGGTCTCGGCCACGGTGGTGCTGGCGCTGGCGGGCGAGTTCGGGCTCGATGTGACCGAGCTGTCGGCAGGCGATGCCGAGCGGCTGGTCAGCGACATGCGCGAGGCGCTCGCCGATCCGGTCTTTGCCGATGGCGCCCCGCCGCTCGCCGATCTGCGGCTTGCCGCCTCGAACGCGCCGGCGCTGGCGCGGTCGTTTCTCGAGCTGCACCGCGCCTATCGGCAGGCGCATGAACGGCTTGCCTCGCTCGACGAGGCCCTGGGCCGCGAGGGCGCGCAGACGGTCGTCAGCCCCTGGGAAGAGGTGCGCGACTTCTTTCACTATTGCGACAATTACCTCGATGCGGTCGACCGCGCGGCGGAACGCTTTTCCTGCCCCGGTGGCAACAGGATGGACCCGATCCCCCGGGCCATCGAAGCGCTGGCCAAGCGTGGGGTCGACGTGCAGTTTTCCGACATTTCGGCGCTGCGCACCCGCGAAGGCGAGACGCTGCGCATCTCCTCGCATGCCGTGCGGCCGACCCAGGCCTTCCAGCTCTTGCATCAGGTCGCGCTCATCACCCAGAACGAGCTGATCGACGCCACGCTCGACCTTGCGCGCTTCCAGTCCGAGACCTCGCGCGCCATCGCCAAGATCGGGCTGGCGAACTATTTCGCCGGCGCCGCGCTGATGCCCTACCGCGCCTTCCTCGAGGCCGCGCAGGAGACCCGCCACGACCTCGAGCGCCTCGCCGACATCTTCGGCGCCTCGATCGAGCAGGTGGCGCACCGGCTCTCGACGCTGCAGCGGCCGGGGGCGAAGGGCATCCCCTTCTTCTTCGTCCGCGTCGATCAGGCCGGCACCATCACCAAGCGTCACTCGGCGACACGGCTGCAATTCGCCCGCTTCGGCGGCGCCTGCCCGCTGTGGAACGTGCACCAGGCCTTCGAGACGCCGACCCGCTTCCTGCGCCAGCTTGCCGAGACCCCCGACGGCGTGCGCTATCTGTGCCTGGCGCGCGACGTGTCGAAACCCGGCGGCTCCTTCACCGCGCCGGTGCGGCGCTATGCGATCTGCCTTGGCTGCGAGGTCAGCCATGCCCGCGGCCTCGTCTATGCCGACGACATGGAACTGACGAACCCCCGCGCCTATCAGCCGATCGGCATTTCCTGCCGGATCTGCGAGCGCAAGGATTGCCACCAGCGCTCGGTGCCGCCGCTGGAACGGCGCCTGCGCGTCGACCCGGACCGGCGCGGCCTGCTGCCCTATGACATCGCCTGACGGAAAAGGCCCCGGGTTTCCCCGGGGCCTTGCCGTTTCGCCAAGCTGTCGTCTCAGACGTCGGCCAAGGCCAGTGCCCGCGCGATCTCGTCCTTGATCGCGGCACGCTGCTTGCGCAGCGCCACCTCGGCCAGCTCGTCCATCGCATCGACATGGGTTTCCGCGCGGTGCACACGGTCATTGATCGCGTCATAATCCTCGAGCAACTTCGCAAAGCGCGGGTCCGCGCCCTTGAGCGCGCGCAGCTTGTCGATCGCGAAGGGGAATTCTTCCTGCAGCGTGTGCGGCGTGTTGGACATCTGGCCTCTCCCTCTCTTAAGGTCACGAGAACCCTAGCCGGAAAGCGCCCGCCCCGCCTTGACCCGGGTCAAACCTGCGGCGGATTGCGCAACGCCGCGGCAATCTCGTCGAGCCGCCCCTCGAGTTCCTTGAACCGCCCCTCGATCGCCACCATCCGCATGTCGTCGATCTTCTCGTGCAGCCGCATGATCTCGAGCTCGGATTTCAGGTTCACCTCATAGTCATGCGCCGCCGCCTCCCGGTCCTTCTCGGCCTGACGGTTTTGCGACATCATGATCACCGGCGCCTGAAAGGCCGCGACCATCGACAGGATCAGGTTCAGGAAGACGAAGGGGTAAGGGTCGGGCGGCGCCATCAGCAGCACCGCGTTCAGCACCACCCAGGCCACGAGGCACCCGAGGAAGATGAAGATGAAGGTCCAGGAGCCGCCGAAGGCCGCCACCCGGTCGGCGACGCGCTCGCCAAGGCTGCCGTGCTCGACGCTCAGATCGCGCGAGATCGTCGCCTTCTCGGCCACCCGCTTCAGCACGCGCCGGTCGCGCTCGCTCAGCTCCTCGACCGGCTTGCCCAGAAGGCGCTCGGCCAACGCGCGCAGCTTTGCATCCATGACAGTCTCCCGAAACGACGTCCGGCAACTCTGCGCTGCGGCGCGGCCCTTGTCCACGTCGCCGTCGCGGTGCCTCAGTCGCCGGCGTGGCGCCAGCCCGCGGCGCGTGCCTCGGCCTCGGTGCAGAACCAGCGCTCGCCCGTCGCGGTGTTGATCCGGGTCCTGGCATAGCTGCGATCGTCCGGCAGGTGATAGATCCGCCCGCGCGACGAGATGTTGCCCTTGATCGCGCAGCCCTTGGGCACCGCCTGCACCGGCCGGGCGCCCGCACGCACCGCGGCGGGGTTCTCGGCCGCACCGGCCCAGATCCCGCGTCGGGCCGCCTTCGCCCGCCCCTCCTCGGCGACGTAATCGAGCGAATAGCGGCGATAGGCGAAGGCCATGCCGTCACGCACCATCGCCGCGCCAAGGTCGCGCCCGGCGACGGTGCAGCGCGCCACAAGCCGGCCGAAGCGGTCCTGCTCCTCGCCCGAACAGCGCACGGCCCGGCCCTGGACCAGGTCGCGCAGTGCCTCGGTCGCGCGTGTGCCACAGGCCCAGGGCCGGCCGGCCGCATCGGTGCAGCGCTGGTCACGTTCGGGCGCGTCGATGCCGAAAAGCCGCACCCGCTCGCCGGAAATCTCCAGCGTGTCGCCGTCGATCACCCGCACCGGGCCGTCGAGCATCGCCCCGAAGGCCGGTCCGGCGCAGAGGGCAAGGAGTAAACAAAACCTGAACATGCCCCAGATATGGCGGAACGCCCCCGGGATGCAAGCAAGATCCTGTGGAGCCCCTCAGCGCTGCGCGTGCCCCCAGGCGGGGTTGATCCAGGGTTCGAGGTTCTCGGCCGGAAGGCGCCGCCCCAGGATGTGATCGGCCATCTTCTCGCCGGTCATGATCGAGGGCCCGTTCAGGTTGCCGTTGGTGATGCGCGGGAAGACCGAGCTGTCGGCGACGCGCAGGCCCCGCACGCCGATCACCCGCCCCTCTGGGTCGACCACCGCCATCGGGTCCTCCGCCCGCCCCATCCGCGCCGTGCCGCAGGGGTGGAAGGCGCTCTCGGCATGTTCGCGGATGAAGCCGTCGATCTCGTCATCCGAGGCAACGGCCCGTCCCGGCTGGATCTCATGCTTCACATGACCGGCCATCGCCGGCTGGGCGAAGATCTCGCGCGTCAGGCGGATGCACTTGCGGAATTCGGCCCAGTCGTCGGGGTGCGACATGTAGTTGAAGCGGATCACCGGGTTCTCGCGCGGATCGGCCGAGCGCAGGGTGACCGCCCCGCGCGACTTCGACCGCATCGGCCCGACATGGACCTGGAAGCCATGCCCCTCGGCCGCCGCGCGCCCGTCATAGCGCACCGCGATCGGCAGGAAGTGATACTGGATGTCGGGGTATTTCACCCCGGCGTCCGAGCGGATGAAGCCGCAGGCCTCGAACTGGTTCGAGGCGCCGAGACCGCGCTTCGTCAAAAGCCATTGCGCGCCGATCGCCGCCTTGCCCCAGAGGTTCCAGTATTTGTAAAGCGTCACCGGCTGTTTTGCCGCGAACTGCATGTAGACCTCGAGGTGGTCTTGCAGGTTCGCCCCCACACCGGGCCGGTCCGCCACCACCGCGATGCCGTGCCCGGCCAGATGCGCCGCCGGCCCGATGCCCGACAGCATCAACAGCTTCGGCGTGTTGAGCGAGCTTGCCGCCAGCACCACCTCGGCGCGCGCGCGCAGCACCTCGACCTTGCCGCCGCGCTCGTATTCGACGCCCACGGCGCGGCCGTCCTCGATCACCACGCGCCGCGCAAGGCCGCGCACGATGGTCAGATTGCCGCCCTTCAGCGCCGGGCGCAGATAGGCATTGGCCGCCGACCAGCGCCGCCCCTGCCAGATCGTCGCCTCCATCGCGCCGAAGCCTTCCTGCTGACGACCGTTGTAATCGCCCGTCACCGGATAGCCCGCCTGCGCGCCCGCCTCGACGAAGGCGCCGAAGAGCGGATTTGCACGCGGGCCACGGGTGACATGCAGCGGCCCGGAATGGCCGCGCCAGGCGGCATCGCCGCCGTCATCGCCGCCGTGCCAGTTTTCCATGCGCCTGAAATAGGGCAGCACGTCGGCATAGCTCCAGCCCGTCGCGCCGCTCTCCGCCCAATGGTCGAAATCGCAGGCGTGCCCACGGACGAAGACCATGCCGTTGATCGAGGACGAGCCGCCGATCACCTTGCCGCGCGGCGTCACCAGAGACCGGTTGCCAAGGCCCGGCTCGGGCTCGCTCTTCATGCCCCAGTCATAGAGCGCCATGTTCATCGGATAGGACAGCGCCGCCGGCATCTGGATGAACGGCCCCGCGTCCGAGCCGCCATGCTCGACGATCACCACCTTGTGCCCGGCTTCGGTCAGCCGGTAGGCCAGCGCCGAACCACCCGAGCCCGCGCCGACGATCACATAATCCGCTTCCATCACGCATCCCTCCGGGCCCGGGGCCCCTGTTCATCTTGCCCGAAATACCTCGGGGGCCCGGGGGCGGCGCCCCCGGACATCCCCGTCCCGGGCCACCGCTCAATAGGGGCTGTCGACCGGCCCGGTGCCGACGTAGACCGCCTTCACCTGGGTGTAATGCTCGACCGCCGCACGCGAGTTCTCGCGCCCGAGGCCCGAGGCCTTGACCGCCCCGAAGGGCATCTCGACCGGGGTCAGGTTGTAGGCGTTGATCCAGCAGGTGCCGGCCTGAAGCTGCCCGATCACCCGGTGCCCGCGGGCGAGATCGGCAGTGAAGACCCCCGCCGCCAACCCGAATTCGGTGCCGTTCGCGCGCGCGATCACCTCGTCCTCGGTCTCGAAATCAAGCACCGCCATCACCGGGCCGAAGACCTCCTCGCGCGCGAGCGTCATCGCGTCGGTGACATCGGCGAAAACGGTGGGCTGCACGAAAAGCGGCCCCTCGTTGCCGGCGGACCCGCCGCAGACCAGCCGCGCGCCCTCGGCCCGTGCCTTCTCGATATAGCCCAGCACCTTCTCGTGCTGCGCGGCCGAGACCAGCGGCCCGAACTGCGTGTCCTCGGCCAGCGGATCGCCGGCGACGATCTTCGCCGTACGCGCGGCGAGCCGGCTCAGGAACGCCTCCTTCACCGAGCGCTGCACGAAGACCCGCGTGCCGTTCGAGCAGATCTGCCCGGAGGAATAGAAATTCCCCAGCATCGCGGCGCCCACCGCGCTGTCGAGATCGGCATCCTCGAACACGATCAGCGGCGACTTGCCGCCCAGCTCCATCGTCACGTGCTTCATCCCGGCGGCCGCCGCGGCATAGACCTTCGCCCCGGTCGGCACCGAGCCGGTGAGCGAGACCTTGGCGATTCGCGAATCGGTCGCCAGCGCCGCGCCGACCTCGCCGCGCCCCTGCACGACGTTGAAGAGACCCGCGGGCATCCCCGCCTCGATCAAAATCTCGGCAAGTTTCAGCGCGCCGAGCGGCGTGACCTCCGAGGGTTTGAACACCATCGCATTGCCAAGCGCGAGCGCCGGCGCGGCCTTCCAGCAGGCGATCTGGCTGGGATAGTTCCACGCGCCGATGCCAGCGCACACGCCCAGCGGCTCGCGAATCGTATAGGCGAAATCACCCCCCAGCGGGATCGTCTCGCCGGTCACCGTAGGGGCGAGCCCGGCGAAATATTCGAGCGCATCGGCGCCCGAGGGCCAGTCGGCGACACGCGTTTCCTGGATCGGCTTGCCGGTGTCGAGGGTCTCGAGGAGCGCCAGCTCCTCGCCCCGCGCGCGGATGATCTCGACCGCCTTCATCAGCACCCGTGCCCGCTCGATGGGGCGGCGCCGGCCCCAGTCTGCCTGCGCCGCGACCGCGCCCGCAATCGCCGCCTCGAGCACCGCAGGCGTCGCCGCATGCAGCCGCGCGATGACCTCGCCGGTGCCCGGATAGATCACCTCGATCGGCGCCCCGGCCGTGTCCTCGAGCCAGTCGCCATTGACGAAATGGCTTGCCTTCGGTTGTGCCTTCATCCCCGCACCTCCAGTTCACGATCCAGATATTCCGTAACGATTTTCAGGGCATAGGCCCGGTCCGGCGCGCCGTCGGCCAGCGCCGCGCGGATATAGACGCCGTCGATCAGCGCGCCGAGGCCGCGCGCCACCGCCTCGGCCCGCGCGCCCACCAGCGGGCGCAGCTCGTGGCGCAGGTTCGAGCGCAGACGGCGCTGATAGACCCGCAGCAGCCGGTGCGCCTCGGGCAGGGTCTGCGCCAGAACGTAGAAGTTCAGCCAGGCCGAGATCGTCTCGCGGCGGAAGCTGCCCGGTGCGAAGCTGCCCGAGACGATCGCGCGCAGCCGGCTCTCGGCCGTCGTCGCGGTCGAGAGCGCCCCGCGCACCTCGGCCCCGTAAAGGGTCAGGATCGAGCGCATCGCGGCGAGGAAGATCTGTTCCTTCGAGCCGAAGTAATGATGCGCCAGCGCCGAGCTCATTCCCGCCCGCCGCGCGATCTGCGCGACCGTGACTTCAAGCGAGCCCGCCTCGCCCACGGTCTCGATCGTGGCTTTCACCAGTGCTGCCCGTCGAATAGGCTCTGCCCCCAGCTTCGGCATGGTTTGCGACCCACCTTGAAAAAAGTCCTTGCCATCCGGAGCTACAGGCAAGTTTATTGACTCGTCAATCAACAAAAACGCCTGACCCTGAATCTGGGCTACCAACGGGAGACCAACATGATCCTTCGTTCCCTTCTTCTGGCCGGCACCGCCACGCTCGCCCTTGCCTCGGGCGCCGTGGCTGCGGGTTGCGACAAGGTGACCTTCTCGGATGTCGGCTGGACCGACATCACCTCGACGACCGCCGTTGCGACCACCGTGCTGCAGGCGCTCGGCTACGAGACCGACATCAAGGTGCTCTCGGTGCCGGTGACCTATTCTGCGCTCGCCTCGGGCGACGTCGATGTGTTCCTCGGCAACTGGATGCCCTCGATGGAGGCGGACCTTGCCCCCTATCGCGAGGACGGCACGGTCGAGACGGTGCGCACCAACCTGACCGGCGCGAAATACACGCTTGCGACCAATGCCGCGGGCGCCGCGCTCGGGATCAAGGACTTTGCCGATCTCGCCGCGCACAAGGCCGACCTCGACGGCAAGATCTATGGCATCGAGCCGGGCAATGACGGCAACCGGCTGATCCTCGACATGCTCGAGGGCGATGCCTTCCACCTGAAGGGCTTCGAACTGGTCGAAAGCTCGGAACAGGGGATGCTGGCCCAGGTCGCGCGCGCCGACAAGGCCGGCAAGCCGGTGGTCTTCCTCGGCTGGGAACCGCACCCGATGAACGCCAATTTCAAGATGACCTATCTCGCCGGCGGCGACGACTTCTTCGGCCCCGATTTCGGCGGTGCGGTGGTCGACACCAACGTTCGCAAGGGCTATGTCACGGACTGCCCGAACGTCGGCAAGTTCCTGAAGAACCTGTCCTTCTCGCTGCCGATGGAAAACGAGATCATGGGCAAGATCCTCGACGGCGGAGAAGAGCCCGCCGCGGCCGCGAAGGAATGGCTTGCCGCCCATCCCGATGTCGTGACCCCCTGGCTCGACGGCGTGACGACCAAGGACGGCGGCGACGCCACGGCCGCCGTCGCCAGCGCGCTGAAATAAGCGCAGCACTCGCCGGCCCTTCCGGCCTCCGGAAGGGCCTCTCCATCCAACCGCGGCGAAGGGAGATCGCGCGATGGATTGGCTTACAGCCAACAAGATTCCGGTCGGCAAGGTGGCGAAGACCATCTTCGACTGGCTCAAGGACAATGCCGGCGGCTTCTTCGACACGCTCGCCGCAATGATGCAGGCGCTGATTGACGGCATCCTGTGGGTGCTCGAAACACCGCATCCGCTGATCGTGGCCGGGGTGTTCACCGCGATCACCTGGCTGGTGCAGCGCAGCTGGCGCACCACCGCGCTGGTCTTCGCGGGGTTCCTGTTCATCCTCAACCAGGGCTACTGGAAGGCGACGATGGAGAGCCTGACGCTGGTGCTGTCGGCCTGTGTCGTGTGCATGGCGATCGGCGTGCCGATCGGCATCGCCGCCGCGCACCGCCCGCGCCTGTTCAAGGCGCTGCAGCCGGTGCTCGACCTGATGCAGACCCTGCCGACCTTCGTCTATCTGATCCCGGCGATCGTGTTCTTCGGCATCGGCATGGTGCCCGGGCTGATCGCCACGGTGATCTTCGTGCTGCCCGCGCCGATCCGGCTGACCCATCTCGGCGTCGTCTCGACGCCCGAGTCGCTGCTCGAGGCCGCCCGCGCCTTCGGCGCCACGCCGCGCCAGGTGCTGTGGAAGGTGGAACTGCCCTGGGCCACGCCGCAGATCATGGCGGGGCTGAACCAGACGATCATGCTCTCGCTCTCGATGGTGGTGATCGCCGCCCTCGTCGGCGCGAACGGGCTTGGCGTGCCGGTCGTGCGGGCGCTCAACTCGGTCAACACCGCGCTCGGCTTCGAGTCGGGCTTCATCATCGTCGTGGTCGCCATCATCCTTGACCGCATGCTGCGCCGGGAGGCCCGGAAATGAGCGATACCCCCCGTCGCATTGCCGTCGAATTCGACAAGGTCTCGATCGTCTTCGGCGACGCGCCTCAGGCGGCGCTGCCGCTGATGGATGCGGGCCAGAGCCGCGCCGAAGTGAAGAACGCCACGCGCCAGGTGCTGGGCGTGCACGATTGCTCGCTGAAGGTCGCCGAGGGCGAGATCCTCGTTCTGATGGGCCTCTCGGGCTCGGGCAAGTCGACACTCCTGCGCGCGGTGAACGCCCTGAACCCGGTCTGCCGCGGCGAGGTGCGCATCCTCGATGGCGACACCACGCTCACCTCGGTCACCCATGCCGATGCCCCGACGCTGCGCCGGTTGCGGCTGACCCGCGTCGCGATGGTGTTCCAGCAATTCGGCCTGCTGCCCTGGCGCACGGTGCGTGAGAATGTCGGCCTCGGGCTCGAACTCGCCGGGATGAAACCGGCCGAGCGACAGGCGAAGGTCGACGCGCAGCTTGCCCTCGTCGGGCTGTCGGACTGGGCGAACCGCAAGGTGGGCGAGCTTTCGGGCGGCATGCAGCAGCGCGTGGGCCTTGCCCGCGCCTTCGCCACCGAGGCGCCGATCCTGCTGATGGACGAACCCTTCTCGGCGCTCGATCCGTTGATCCGGGCGAAGCTGCAGGATGAACTGCTCGAGCTGCAGGCGAAACTGCACCGCACCATCATCTTCGTCAGCCACGACCTGGACGAGGCGTTCAAGCTCGGCAACCGGATCGCGCTGATGGAGGGCGGGCGGATCGTGCAATGCGGCACCGCGCACGAGATCATCGCCAACCCGGTCGACGATTACGTCGCCGATTTCGTCGCGCACATGAACCCGCTGGGCGTACTGACCGCCGATGACCTGGCCGAGCCGGGCCCGGCCGAGGGCACACCGCTTTCGCCCGACACGCCGGTGAAGACGGTGATGGAGCAGCTTTGCGCCGTCGATGCCGTGGCGATCGAGGGCGGGCGCCGGATCACCCGGCAAGGCGTGCTCGCCCGGCTCATCGCGCCGCAGGGCAGCGCCGCCGGCTGAGGGCCCAAGTATTTCTGCCAGGAAAAAGCCCCCCGTTCGCATCCCGGACGGGGGGTTTTGCTGTTCGGACCCGGCTTTTCCCTGGCCCAGGCCCTCGCGCGACGACGGGGGCATGCACCGGCGCCGGGCGCTCAGTCCCGGGTCAGACCTTGGTCTCGGGCACACTCGGCGTGGCGCGGCGCTTCAGCTGTGCCTCGCGCCAGGTCATGTAGCTGATCGCGCCGATGATCAGCGCACCGCCGAGGATGACCCAGGGGTCGATGCGCTCATCGAACAGGATCGCCCCGGCCGTCGCGGCCCAGACCAGCTGCAGGAAGGCCACCGGCTGGGTGACGGTGACCGGGGCGGCGGCAAAGGCGCGGGTCATGCAGTAATGGCCGAGCGTCGCGAACCCCGCGGTGGTGCCAAGCCAGGCGACCTCGGCCAGAGTCATCGGCTTCCACACCGCAAGCGCGAAAGGCGCGAGGTAAAGCGTGACCATCACCGTCATCATCGCCACCACGACGCTCGCCGGGGCAAGCGTCGTCAGCCGCTTCATCACCAGATAGGCGATGCCGAAGAAGAAGGCGGCGCACAGCTGCGCCAGATGGCCCGGCGCCACCTCTCGGATGCCGGGGCGCAGAATGATCAGCGCACCGACGATCGCCACGCCAACCGCCAGCCCGCGCCGCCAGGCAAAGCCCTCGCCGAGCAGAAGCGCGCCGCCGATTGTCACCACGATCGGGTTGAGATAGCCGATCGCGGTGACATCGGCGATCGGGATCCGCGCCATCGCATAGAACCACAGCAGCACCGCCGTCGCCTGCAGGAAACCGCGCAGCCCGAACAGCGCCCAGACCCGCGCCGGAAACCGGCTGCGCGCGATCTGCACGATCGCCGGGGCGACGAAGACCCAGCCCCAGAGGAAGCGGATGAACGAGCTTTGCGCCGCCGGCACCGCCGAGCCCAGGAAATGCACGATCACATTGACCGCGGTGAAGCTGAGCGTGGTGGCCAGCATCCACAGCACGCCCTGCACCGGGCGGTCCTGTCCATCGAAAGCGGGGGCGGATGTCGTGCTCATGCCCTTTTCTGCGACCTGCGACAGACGGCCGCAAGGCCGCGATTGTATGCTTACACGCCGCCCAGGGCGAGCCGCGCCGCGACCGAGGCGAGGATCAGCGCGACGCCCGCATCAAGGAGCCGCCAGGCCGCCGGCCGGGCGAAGAGCGGCGCGAGCAGCCGCGCGCCATAGGCAAGCGCAAAGAAGAACAGGACCGAGGCCGTCGCCGCCCCGGCGCCGAAGGCCAGCCCCTCGCCCGGGAACTGCGCCGAGACCGCCCCCAGAAGCACCACGGTATCCAGCCAGACATGCGGGTTCGCCCAGGTCAGCGCGGCCACGGTCGCCAGCACCGCGGCCAGCGACGGCGCCGCCCCCTGCCCCGCATCAAGCGCCGCGCCGCCCACCCAGGCCGCGCGCGCAGCGCGGATTGCATACCAGCCGAGGAAGGCGACACCGCCCCAGCGCAGCGCCTCGGCCAGCCACGGCAGCCGCGCCGTCACCGCGGCAAAGCCCGCGACGCCCAGCGCGATCAGCACCGCATCCGACAGCGCACAGAAGAGCGCCACCGCGAACACATGCTCGCGCCGCAGCCCCTGGCGCAGCACGAAGGCATTCTGCGCGCCGATCGCGACGATCAGGCCAAGGCCAAGGCGAAGGCCCGCCAGCGCGGCAACGAGGGATTGGGTCATCGGGCACCTCCGGCGAATTCCCTCGCATGGTCGCGCCTTCAGCGCTACTGAATTGAGCTAATCCGGATGAAGGAACGCTTATGTTCGACTATGCCGCGCTCGAGGCGCTTTCGGCCGTGCTTGCCACCGGCTCCTTCGAGGCGGCGGCGGCGCGGCTGCATGTCACCCCCTCGGCGGTGTCGCAACGCATCCGCACGCTCGAGGACCGGATGGGGGCGGTTCTCGTGATCCGCGGCACGCCCTGCACCGGCACCGAGGCGGGGCTGCGCCTGGCGCGCCACGCCGAGGCGGTGGCCCTGCTCGAGGCCGAGCTGACCCCGCCCGAGGCGCCGCCGGTGCTGCGCATCGCGGTCAATGCCGACAGTCTGGCGACCTGGGTGCTGCCGGCGCTTGCCGCGGTGCCCGACCGGCTCTTCGATCTGGTGATCGACGATCAGGACCATTCCGCCGACTGGCTGCGCCGCGGCGAGGTGGTGGCGGCGGTGACGTCCTCGGCGCGGGCGGTGCCGGGCTGCGACGTGCGCCCGCTCGGCGCGCTGCGCTATCTTGCGACAGCCTCCCCCGCCTTCATCGCACGGCATTTCCCGGAGGGGCTCAGCACCGCGGCGCTGGCCCGTGCGCCGGCGCTGGTCTTCAACGAGAAGGACGGGTTGCAGGCGGCCTGGCTGCGGCAGGTGACGGGCGAGAGCCCGCCGCTGCGCGCGCATCGCATCGCCTCCACCACCGCCTTCGTCGAGGCGGCGGAACTGGGCCTTGGCTGGGGGATGAACCCCGAGGTGCTGGTGCGCGGCGCGATCGCGGCGGGCCGGCTCGCGGCGCTTGCCCCCGAACCGCTCGCCGTGGCGCTGTACTGGCAAAGCGCACGCCGGCTTGCAGGCCCCCTCGCCCCGCTCACCCGCGCAATGCGGGCGGCGGCCGGCCGGGTGCTGCTGCCCGGCTGATCACTCCTCGGCGCTGTCCGCCTTGCGCGCGGCCGCCGCGGCCTTCATCCGCGCCAGAAGCTCGGCCTTGGTGTTGCCACCCGTGCCGAAGGGGTTCTTGTCCGAGCCCTTGGCGTTGTGTTCGGCATGGCGCGGCGTGTTCTTGCCGACCTTCGCCCCGCCCGATTTCGAATAGTCCATCTGTGCCTCCCGGCGCTGATCCTGAAATTCGAGTCTTTGTGCCAGGAAAAAGCAACAGGGTTTTTCCCGGCAGAAATACTCACGGCCCGACGTTTCCGCCGGGCCGGTCGTTCGTCATTTGCCGCGCGCTCAGAGCTGCGCCGCCACGTCCTCGGGGACGTCGAAATTGTGCGTCACCGTCTGCACGTCGTCGTCTTCCTCGAGCGTGTCAATCAGCTTCATCAGCTTCTGCGCGGTCTCGAGGTCGACCTCGGTGGTCACCTGCGGCTTCCAGATCAGCTTCGACTCGGTCGATTCGCCAAGGGTCTTCTCCAGCGCCTCGGACACGTCCGACAGGGCTTCGACGGCGCAGTAGATGTAATGGCCGTCCTCGTCGCTTTCAACGTCATCGGCGCCCGCGTCGAGCGCGGCCATCATCACCGTGTCGGCATCGCCCGCCGAAACCGGATAGCTGATCTCGCCCAGGCGGTCGAAGCCGTGGCTGACCGAACCGGTCTGGCCAAGGTTGCCACCCGCCTTGGTGAAGTAGCTGCGCACGTTCGAGGCGGTGCGGTTCAGGTTGTCGGTCATGCATTCGACGATGATCGCGATGCCATTCGGGCCATAGCCCTCATAGCGGATCTCGGTATAGTCGGCCGCATCGCCCATCTGCGACTTCTTGATCGCGCGGTCGATCACGTCCTTCGGCATCGAGACGGCCTTGGCCGCCTTCACCGCCAGACGCAGGCGCGGGTTCTTGTCCGGGTCCGGGTCGCCCATCTTCGCGGCGACGGTGATTTCCTTCGCCAGTTTCGAGAACATCTTCGAGCGGATCGCATCCTGCTTGCCCTTGCGGTGCTGGATGTTCGCCCATTTCGAATGGCCTGCCATGACCGTCTCCGTGGAAATTCCGTGAAATCCCGGCCTCTATAAGCCAGCGAGGGGGCGGGCTGCAAGCACCCGCCCCCTCCGCGCGCGCCGGCAGGGCTCAGAAATAGTGGATCGTGCTCGTGTGCGAGCGGTTGTCCGAGCTCTCGCCGGGCTGCGGCGTCTGCCAGACCCAGTGCCGCCCGTCGGCCGGACGATCGAGGGTGATCGTCGCATAGGGCTCGAACAGCGGGGCAAGCGCGGTGTTCGCCGCGATCGAGGGATGATGCACCACGACGGCGTAATCCATCGCCTGCGGGCAATCGGCAAAGCGGCCCGAGGGCGCGGTGCGGATGTCGGCGCGGCACACCGAACCGTCGAAGAAGTGCACGGCGAGCGTATCGGACAGCAGCGTCACCCGCGACGGGTTGGCGGGCGGCATCGAGCCGGCGGCACAGCCGGCAAGCAGCGCGGCGGGAAGAAGGGCGAAAAGCGGGCGACGCATGGTGTTACCCCTGAAGCGGCCAGAAGAAGGGAATGATGAAGGTGGCGGTCACCGCCAGGATCAGGTTCAAGGGCGCCCCGACCTTCAGATAGTCGGAGAAGCGGTAGCCACCCGGGCCATAGACGAGGGTGTTCGTCTGATAGCCGATCGGCGTCGCGAAGGAGGCCGAGGCCGAGAACATCACCGCGACGACAAGCGCGCGCGGGTCGAGCCCGAGCGTGTGGCCCAGCTGGATCGCGATCGGGGTCAGGATCACCGCAACGGCGTTGTTCGACACGATCTCGGTCAGGAAGGATCCGAGCGCATAGATCGCCAGCAGGGTCAGGAACGGCGGCAGGTCCTGCAGCCAGGGCGAGACGAAGCCCACGATGACCTCGACCGCCCCCGAATGCTCGAGCGCGGCGCCGACGACAAGCATGCCGAACAGCAGCGCAAGGGTCGAGCCCTCGATGTAGGACAGCGCCTCGTCGGCATCTACGGCGCGGGTGAGCAGGATCACCGCCACCGCAAGCGTCGACAGCAGCAGGATCGGCGCCACGTCGAAGGCCGACAGCGCCACCACCGCGACCATCGCGCCGACCGCGATCCAGGCGCGGTTGCGCCGGAACGCCCGCACCGTGGGTTTCGAGACATCGACGAGATCCATCTCGGCGGCGAGCCGCGCGATATCCTCGGGCGCGCCCTCGAGCAGCAGCGTATCGCCCACCACCACGACGAGATCGTCGAGCTGGCGGCCGATGTTCTGGTTTCGGCGATGCGCGGCCAGAACATAGACGCCATAGCGGCGGCGCAGGCGCAGCTCGCCCAGCGAGCGGCCGATCATCCGGCAGCCGGGCGAGATCAGCACCTCGACGGTCTCGGTCTGCACCGAGCTCAGCTTGTCGACCATGCGCAGGTCGGCGTTCTGCTGCAGCCCCATCAGCTCGGCCATCTCGGTGCGCAACACCACCCGGTCGCCCGCCGCCAGCACGGCATTGGGCAGATCGCGGCGCAGCGAGGCATCGCCGCGCAGCACATCGATGACCCGCATCCCCTCGCGCTTGAACAGCTCGACCTCGAGCACCGGCTGGCCGATCAGCGACGAGCCTTCGGGCAGCGCCACCTCGGTGAAGAACTTGAGCTTGCGGCGATCG
The DNA here is from genome assembly GCF_056590935.1 of Paenirhodobacter sp. YD-8. Taxonomy (NCBI): domain Bacteria; kingdom Pseudomonadati; phylum Pseudomonadota; class Alphaproteobacteria; order Rhodobacterales; genus Paenirhodobacter; species Paenirhodobacter sp. YD-8. Next base: position 3,014,399 of record NZ_CM152649.1, read on the forward strand.
CGCAGCAGCGCCCCCATCGAGGTGCGGTCGGGCAGGATGTGGCGCCCGATCAGCACCATGTAGAGCCCGCCGATCACCACCTGGATCAGGCCCGCGCCGGTGATCTCGAACATCGAGAACGGTTCCATCCCCTTGTTGCGGGCGACGCCGTCGACGATCAGGTTGGTCGAGGTGCCGATCAGCGTCACGGTGCCGCCGAGGATCGCCGCATAGGACAGCGGAATCAGCAGCTTCGAGGGCGAGACGCCGAGCTTGCGCGCCAGCATCATCATCACCGGCATCATCATCACCACGACCGGGGTGTTGTTGAGAAAGGCCGAGGCGGCGGCGATGGCGATGAAGATGCCGATCACCGCCAGCACCGGGCGGTCGTCGATGTGGCGTTCGGCCTGGCGGGTGAGCCAGTCGAGCGCGCCGGTGCGCACCAGCCCGCCCATCAGCAGGAACATCATGATGATGGTCCAGGGGGCGGTGTTCGACAGGACCGCCACCGCCTCCTTGTAGGGCACGAGGCCAAGCAGAAGCACAAGCGCCGCCCCGCCGATCGCGATCACCTCGGTGGCGAAGATCTCGCGCATGAAAAGCACGAACATCCCGGCGACGATGGCAAGTGTGAGATAGGCCTGGGCGGCCTGACTGAGCCCGAGATCGATCACTGAATGCCTCTTGGCTGCCCCCTGTTATGGCGGCGATACTACAAGTGCCCCTGCGCCCTGCAAGCGCACAAATCGGGGCGCACGGGAATTCTCCGCGTCGTGGAGGCAGTGCCTCGATTGCCGGCGATTTCTGCTCAAACCGGCGTCGAAGGCGGCAGCCGTCCGCCCACCCGCACCGGCAGCACGCGCGTGGCCTTGCCCGAGCGGTCGTCGGTCTCGACATAAAGCCCGCTCAGCGTCGCCTCTCCGCCAGCCGGGGTGAAACGGTCGCGCGCCATGCCGGTGATGAAGCGGCGCATCGGTTCGGCCTTTTCCATGCCGATCACGCTGTCATAATCGCCGCACATGCCGGCATCGGTCAGATAGGCGGTGCCGCCGGTCAGGATCATCGCATCGGCCGTCGGCACATGGGTATGGGTGCCGACGACGACCGAGGCGCGACCGTCGCACCAATGCCCCATCGCCATCTTCTCGGATGTCGCCTCGCAATGCACGTCGACGAGGATCGCCTGCGCCAGCCCGCCCAGCGGATGGGTGCGCAGCGTCGCCTCGATCGCCGAGAACGGATCGTCGAAGGGGCGCTTCATGAACACCTGGCCGAGCACCTGGGTGACCAGCACCTTGCGCCCGCGCCGGTCCTCGAACAGGCGCGCGCCCTTGCCCGGCGCGTCCTTGGCGTAATTGAGCGGCCGGATCACCCGCGGCTCGGTCTCGATGAAGCGCAGCATGTCCTTCTGGTCGAAGGCATGATCGCCGAGCGTCACCACATCGGCGCCGGCGGCGAGCAGCAGCTTGGCGTGCTCCCCCGTCAGCCCCATGCCCGAGGAGGCGTTCTCGCCGTTCACCACGACGAAATCGAGCCCCCATTCGGCGCGCAGCTTCGGAAGCCGCTCCGCCACCGCGGCGCGTCCCGCGCGCCCCATCACATCGCCAAGAAACAGGATCTTCATGCCGAAGCCATAGGCGGAAGCGCCGAAAAGGGCAATTCCTTTCCCGATCCGCGCTTCATCTTGCCCGAAATACCTTCGGGGGTCCGGGGGCAGACAGCCCCCGGGCGGCGGTCCGCGCGCTTAGCCCGCAAGGCTTGCCGCAGGAGCCGCGGATCAGGCCGGATCGGGCACGATCGTCTCGGCGTCGGTGACGATCAGATCGAGGGCCGCATCGGTGGGCTCGGTCGGCACCTCCTCGACCTCCTGCGCGGCAAAGGCGAAGCCGATCGCGGTGACCGGCCCCGCGGCGCGCAGCCCTTCGAGCGTGCGGTCGTAGAAGCCGCCGCCATAGCCGAGCCGGAAGCCGCGCCGGTCGAAGGCCAGAAGCGGCACGATCAGCACGCGGGGGGTGACCTCCTCGGCCACGGCGGGCACATGGGCGCCGAAGGCCCCCTCGACCATCGCGCAGCCGGGGGTCCAGCGGTGAAAGCGCAGGGGCAGTCCGGTGCCCTCGATCACCGGCACCGCGACCGGGCCGAAATGGGCGGCCATCGCCGGGCGCGGGTCGATCTCGGTGCGGATCGGCATGTAGCCCGCCAGCGGCGCGCCCGCGAAGGGTTCGAGCGCCTCGGAGAGCCGTGCGCAGGCCGTGCCCTGCCCCCGCACGAAGGCCTCGCGCCGCGCGGCAAACGCGGCCTTGCGGGCAAAGGCCTTGAGCTCGGCCAGCGTCACAGCAGCACCGCCGTGGCCAGGCCGAGGAAGGAGAAGAAGCCGAAGACATCGGTCATCGTGGTCACGAAGGTGCCCGAGGCGAGCGCCGGATCGGCGCCAAGCCGTTCAAGCGCGATCGGCACCACGATGCCCGCAAGCGCCGCGATGAACAGGTTGATGATCATCGCCGCGCCGATCACCAGCCCGAGCGCCGGCGTGCCGAACCAGATCCAGGCGACGATGCCGAGGCACAGCGCGAAGGTGCCGCCGTTGATCAGCCCGACCAGCACCTCGCGGCGGATCACGCGCCAGATGTTGCTGTCGGTCAGGTTCTTGGTGGCCAGCGCGCGCACCGCGACGGTCAGCGTCTGCGTGCCGGCGTTGCCGCCCATCGAGGCGACGATCGGCATCAGCACCGCCAGCGCCACCAGATGCCCGATCGAGGCCTGGAAGAGGTTGATGATCGAGGCCGCGAGCAGCGCCGTGCACAGGTTGATCGCCAGCCAGGGCAGGCGCTGGCGCGCGGTCTCGACCACGGTGTCGGAAATCGAGCTCTCGTCGCCGACACCGGCGAGGCGCAGGATGTCTTCCTCGTGCTCCTCATCCAGAACCGACATCGCGTCGTCGATGGTGATCACACCGACAAGCCGGTCGTGATCGTCGACGACCGGGGCCGAGATCAGGTGATACTGGTTGAAGGCATAGGCGACGTCGCCCTCCTCCTGCCAGGCCGAGATCGTGCGGAAACTGTCCTCGGTGATCTCGCGCAACCCCATGTCCCGCTTCGAGGCCAGCAGCTTGCCAAGCGTGACATAGCCGGTCGGGTGATGGCCCGGATCGACCAGGATGACGTGGTAGAACTGGTCGGGCAGTTCGTCGTCACGGCGCAGGAAGTCGATGGTCTCGCCCACCGTCCAGTGCTCGGGGGCGGTGACCACCTCGCGCTGCATCAGACGGCCGGCCGAATATTCGGGATAGGTCAGCGACTGCTCGACCGCGGCGCGGTCGGGCTCGTCGAGCACCTTCAGGATCGCTTCCTGCTGCGGCTCCTCGAGATCCTCGATCAGGTCGACGACATCGTCCGAATCGAGTTCGCGCACCGCCTCGGCCAGGACCTCGCGCGGCAGCGCCGCGATGACCTCCTCGCGGATCGACTCGTCCAGCTCGGTCAGCACCTCGCCGTCGATCTCGCGGCCCCAGAGCCGGACGATCTCGCGCCGCTCGTTGCCGCCGACCTGTTCCAGAAGGTCGGCGATGTCGGCGGCGTGCAGCGGTTCGAGCAGCTCGGTCAGACGCTCCGCGTCGCCCGCATCGGCCGCGGCAAGGATGCGGTCGACGAGCTCCCCGTCGAGGCCGTAATCCTCTTCCTCGCGCTCGATGTCCTCTGCCCGTTCTTCCGCCATGAAACCCCCGTTCCGATCTGGCCGCACCTTAGCCCGGGGCCGCGGCAGGCGCGAGGGGGCCATGGCGAAAAAGACCCGCGCCCACGGGCAAGGGCCGCCATCGGATTTGCATCCCGGGCGCTGGCGGGAGAGGATTGAAGAAAAGGAGGCGCAGATGCGAAACGGTCATGTCGGCACACGCGGTTTCGGCACCTTCGATGCAGGTGCCTGGATCACGGAAGGCGACGGGCTGCGCACAAGCGCCGAGGCGATGCGCGAGCTCTGGCGCGCGCGAAAGGCGGCGTTCGACACGGCCCTGAGCGCGTCCGGCGGCAAGACCGGGCCGGTGATCGCCCGCGACTGGAGCGCGATCACCGGGATGCCGCGCGCCTCGGTGCTGCTTCTGGCCTATGCCATCGAGATGTATCTCAAGGCGGGGGTGGTGAAAGCGTTTGCCGGATGTTCGGAAGCCTCGCTCGACAAATGCCTCCGGACCATCGGCCACCATTACGAAGACATCGCAACGGAGATCGAGTTCTCCCCGAACGCCGGCGATGCGGAACACTTCGAAGCGCTTGGCCAGATGGTCACGACAGGTGCGCGCTACCCGGTGGCGGTCGCAGCCGGCACCGCGCCCGGGTATCGTAAACAGGCCGCACTCGAGAATGCGCGCATATTTCCGATCTGGTCCGAGGGCAACTTTGCGGAATGGCTGGATCTTGCCGCCCGGCTGCGCGCCCATGCGCAGCAGATCGATGGGGATCCGGCCTGCGCCGCGCATTTCGGCAGCCAGCAGATCGATTCAGATGGCTGGATCGCCTGGCGCCGGGGCGGGCACCTGTCGCCCCGGATCACCTGGAAGCCCAGTTCGGAGCAACGGAAGGAAAAGACCGGCCGGGCCGAGCTGCACGCGATGATGAAGCGGGAGGCCGAGGTTTTCATGCTTCCCCTGCACGACTGGCCCCGGGCACGGATTTTCCTGATCGGCAAGAAGGATGCGCGAGACGACCTCGCCGAATGACTGCGCCTGATGACTGCGCCTGCGCAGTGCGGCGGGGGGCTGCCGCTTGCCGCCGCACTGCGGCACGCCTAGGGTGAAGCGCAAACAAAGGAGCCGGCGATGGAACTGCTGATCGGACAGGTGATCCGCTTCGAGGGCGACCCGATGGCCGAGGGGCCCGCCGCGGCGCGCCATCTCGCCCGCGGTGCGGTGGCGGTCGAGAACGGCAAGGTCGCCGCCGTGGGCGAGGCCGAGGCGCTGCGCGCCGCTTACCCGGCGGCGAAGGCCACCGACCTCGGCCGGCAGCTGATCTCGGCGGGGTTCATCGACGCCCATGTGCATTACCCGCAGACGCAGATGATCGCGAGCTGGGGCAAGCGGCTGATCGACTGGCTCAACAGCTACACCTTCCCGACCGAGACCGGCTTTGCCGATCCGCGCCACGCGGCCGACGTCGCGTCGCTCTATTTCGATCTGGCGCTGAGCCATGGCACCACCTCGATGTGCAGCTATTGCACGATCCATCCGGCGAGCGTCGACGCCTATTTCGAGGAGGCCCGTGCGCGCGGCATGCGTGTGCTCGGCGGGCGCACCTGCATGGACAGGAACGCCCCCGATGGGCTGCGTGACACCGCGCAGACGGCCTATGACGAAAGTGCGGCGCTGCTTTCGCGCTGGCACGGGCGCGACCGGCTCGGCTATGTCATCACCCCGCGCTTCTCGCCGACCTCGACGCCCGAGCAGCTGCGCGCGCTTGGCGCGCTCTGGGCCGAGCATCCGGACTGCCTGATGCAGACCCATCTGAGCGAACAGGTCGACGAGATCGCCTGGGTGAAGGGCCTCTTCCCCGAGGCGCGCGATTACCTCGACACCTACGAGGCCTTCGGGCTGCTGGGCGAGAACGGGGTCTATGGCCACGCCATCCATCTCGAGCCGCGCGAGATCGTGCGGCTGAAGGAGGTGGGCGCGGCGCTCGCCCATTGCCCGACCTCGAACACCTTCATCGGCTCGGGGCTTTTCGACATGGCGGGGATGACCGCCGCGGGGCTGCGGGTGGGGCTTGCCACCGACACCGGCGGCGGCTCGAGCTTCTCGATGCTGCGCACCATGGCCGCGGCCTATGAGGTGGCGCAGCTGCGGCACCATCCGCTGCATCCGGCACAGCTGTGGTGGCTCGCCACGCAGGGCTCGGCCCGGGCGCTGAAGATCGACGGGCTTGTGGGCAATATCGCGCCGGGGATGGAGGCCGACCTGATCGCCGTCGACCTCGCCTCGACGCCGCTCATCGCGCAACGTGCGGTGCGGGCCGAGAGCTTCTGGGAAGAGCTGTTCCCGACGATCATGATGGGCGATGACCGCGCCATCGCCGGGGTCTGGGTCGGCGGCACGCGGCAGCGCTGAGCGCCGCCGCCCGTTTCCTGCCCCCGTTTCCTCAGGCCACCCGCCCGACCTCGGGCCAGAGCTCGCGGTGATAGGCGCTGTCCCAGAACCGCCATTCGTGCCAGCAGGCGCGGAGAAAGGCGCGGTGCATCCGCGCCTGTGTCGCCGCATCCGCCGCCGCCCCGATCCGGTCGACCAGGGCCAGCATCCGCGCCACGCTGTCGTCGAAGGCCTCGCCGGCATAGGTGGCGATCCAGGCGGCATAGGGGTTTTCCGGCCCCGACTGGCCGGCGATCTCGCGGCCGATGTCGCGATAGATCCAGAAGCAGGGCAGCAGCGCCGCCACCGCCTCGGCGAAATCCCCAAGCGCCGCGCTGCGCAGCAGGAACGAGACGTAATGGTCGCAGGCCGCCGAGACCTCGCTGGCCGCGAAGGCCTCGGCCGAGACGCCGAAGAGCCCCATGTAATGCGCGTGCAGCCCGCGCTCGACCGCGACCGCGCCGGTGGCCGAGCCCGCGAGCTGCGCCACCGCCTGCCCGTCGGGCGCCTTCGCCGCGGCCAGCGCCAGCGCGCGGGCAAAGCCCTCGAGGTAATGCGCGTCCTGGATGATATAGCCGCGGAACACCTCGGCCGGCAGCGTGCCCGCCGCCAGCTCGCGGTTGAAGGGCATCTCGTGGATCTGCCGGCGCAGCCCCTGCGTCTGCGCGGCAAGGTCTTGGGTAAAGCTCATTCTGCACTCTCCTGAAGGGCGTAAAAATGGTTGACCGGCCCATGCCCTGCGCCGACCGACAGCCGGTCGGCACTGGCGAGCGCGGCGCTGAGATAGGCCTTGGCCTCGCGCACCGCGCGCTCAAGCGGCACCCCCGCGCCCAACCGCGTGGCCAGCGCCGAGGACAGCGTGCAGCCGGTGCCATGGGTGTTGCGGGTGGCGATCCGCGGCGCCTCGACCCAGGTCTCGCCGGTGGCGTCGAGCAGCAGATCGGGGCTGGTGGCGCCGATGAGATGGCCGCCCTTGAGCAGCACCGCCGCCGGGCCAAGCGCGCGCAGCGCCTGCGCCTGTGCCCGCATCTCGTCGGGGGACGTGGCTTCGGGCAGGCCCAGAAGATCCGCCGCCTCGGGCAGGTTCGGGGTGATGAGGCTGACGCGCGGGATCAGGGCGCGCAGCGCCGCCACCGCCTCGGCCTGCAACAGCCGGTCGCCGCTTTTCGCCACCATCACCGGATCAAGGACCACCGGGCAACCAAGCCCCGCGATGCCCTCGGCCACGGTGGCGATCACCGTGGCATCGCCCAGCATGCCGATCTTGACCGCGTCGATGGTAATGTCGTCCCGGATCGCCGCGATCTGCGCCGCGATCAGTTCGGGCGGGCACAGGCTCACCGCGGTGACGCCACGGGTGTTCTGCGCGGTCAGCGCGGTGATGACGGTCATCGCATAGCCGCCATTGGCCGAGATCGCCTTCAGATCGGCCTGGATGCCGGCCCCGCCGGAACAGTCCGAGCCGGCAATCGACAGGATATTCGGGATCATGCGTCTCTCCATGCGCTCAGAAGGCTGCGGGCGGCACCGGCCATGTCCCCGGCGCGCGAGATGGCCGAGATCACGGCGAGCCCCGCGCCGCCCGCGGCCTTGATCGCGGCGGCGTCGCGCGCGGTAAGGCCGCCGATCGCCAGGCAGGGCAGCGGGCTGCGCGCGGCGATCGCGGCAAAGCCCGCGATCCCGATCGGCGGCGCGGCATCGGGTTTCGAGCCCGTCGCATGCACCGGCCCGACGCCGAGGTAATCGACGCCCTCGGGCACCGCGGCAAGCTGCGCCTCGGCCTCGATCGACAGGCCCAGCACCACGCCCGGTCCGATGCGGCGGCGGATCGCGGCGGGGTCGCCGTCGCCCTGCCCGATATGCAGCCCCGGCGCGCCGGTCTCGCGCGCCACCTCGACCCGGTCGTTGATGACGAGCTGCGCGCCAAGCGGCGCCAGCTCGGCCATCAGCCGGCGCGCAAGCGCGGCGAAATCGGCATCGGGCAGGGTCTTGTCACGCAGCTGCACCCAGCCCGCGCCGCCGCGCGCCGCGGCCAGCGCCTGCGCGATCACGTCGTGCGGGGCATGGGCGTCGGTGATGAAGCAGAGCGGCGGGATCATGTGCACACGATCCGCGCGCGGGCGGTGAGCGCCTCGGGGGTGAGGGCGGCAAGCGCGTCGAGGAAGGCCACCTGGAACGAGCCCGGCCCGGCCGCGACCGCGCCGGCCTCTTCCCCCGCAAGGCCATAGAAGGCCAGCGCCGCGACGGTGGCCGCGAAGGGCTCCTGTCCGACGCAGAAGGCACCGACGACCCCGGTCAGCGCGCAGCCAAGCGCCGTCACCCGCGGCATCATCGCATGGCCATTCGCCACCTCGGCGCTTTGCCGGCCATCGGTGACGAAATCCACCGCCCCGGTCACCGCGACGACGGCCCCGCTGCGGCGGGCAAGGTCGCGTGCCGCGGCATGGGCCATGGCCACGGCATCGGTCGCATCCGCCCCCTTCCCTGCCGTCTGCGCCCCGGCCAGCGCCAGGATCTCGGAGGCATTGCCGCGGATCACCGTGGGCGCGCGCGACACGAGCCGCGCGCCCACCTCGCGCCGATAGCCGGTCGCACCGACCGCCACGGGGTCAAGCACCCAGGGCCGGCCCGCCGCGACGGCGGCCGCGGCCGCCTCTTCCATCGCCTGCACCCAGGGCGGCGAGAGCGTGCCGATGTTGACGGTCAGCGCCTGAGCGAGGCCCGCGAACTCGGCCGCCTCCTCGCGCGCATGGATCATCGCGGGCGAGGCCCCCGCCGCCAGCAGCACATTCGCCATCACGTTCATCGCGACGTAATTGGTGATGTTGTGCACCAGGGGCGCGGTCTGCCGCATCACCGCAAGGAATTTGCCCGGGTCTTCCATCGTGATCTCCTCCACATGCGCCGGGGCCGGGAGGGATCGGGAGAGACAGCGGAGGGCAGATGCGCTCCGGGTCTTCCGCGCGCCTCCCTCCGCCGGCATTATCCGGTTCAGGTTCTAAGGGTTCTTCTCAGCCCGGTTGCCCGAGCGCCCCTGTCGCTATGGCCAAAGACCTCGCATCCGGCCCGCCCGCTGTCAAGCACCCGAACGGTCAGGCGCCGCGGCTCCCCCGGCGGCAGGCTCCCACGCCGGCCCGCCCCATCGGTCGGTGCAGGTCATCTGGGCAAGCGCGTGGCGCGTCGCCCAGCCCCGCGCCTCGAGCTCGGGCGCGTCGAACAGCTCCGTCACATGGCCGAGGCAGAGATAGGCCACCGGCACCACATGCTCGGGCAGACCGAGGATGCGGCGCAGATCGGCATCGCGGAAGATGCTGACCCAGCCGACGCCGATGCCCTCGGCGCGCGCCGCAAGCCACAGGTTCTGCACCGCGCAGACGGTCGAATAGAGGTCGGTGTCGGTGTCATGGGTGCGGCCCAGCACCACCGGCCCGCCACGGCGCCGGTCGCAGGTGATGCACAGGTTGAGCGGCGCCTCGCTGATCCCCTGCAGCTTCAGCGCCGAATACAGCGCGCGGCGGCCGCCCTCGAACATCTCGCGGGCCTCGTCATTCGCACGCTCGAAGGCGGTGCGGATCTCGCCGCGCACGCCCGCATCGCGGATCACGAGGAAGTTCCACGGCTGCGACAGCCCGACCGAGGGCGCGGCATGGGCGGCGGCCAGAAGCCGCGCCAGCACCGCATCGTCGATCGGATCGGGCAGGAACTGCCCGCGCACGTCGCGCCTTTCATGGATGGCCCGATAGACGGCCTCGCGTTCGGGCGCGGAGAAGGCTCCGGCCGGCTTCAGTCCGATTGGCTGCATGACAAATCCCCTGCCTGACAGACCTGCGGCCCCGCCGCCGTCCGCGCGTCGGGGTCTGTGGCGTCCGGCCGGTCTTCTGACTTGGCTTCGCCCCGATGCGGCGCCTTCCCGGCCGAAGCCAGTGGCCATGCCGCCCGGTCCACCTTACAGCGTTGGGCACGTCACGGATCTGCACCGTGTTCCCGATTATCCCCGACGCAACGCGCCCGGGCACCGAACAGGTCCTGACTAGCCGCGTTGCACGCGCCGCGCAACAGGCGCGCGGGCGGGGCCCAGAAGCGCCTCGAAATCCAGCCCGGTGCGGCGCTCGGCCTGCAGCACCACCTCGGCCGCGGCGCGCGCATCTTCGCCCGCGTCGTGATGCTCGAAGCGCAAATCGAGCTGCGCCTTCAGATGGCCAAGCCCGTGCCCGCCATTGCCGATGAACTCGGGCCAGGCGCGGCGCGCGATCCGCACGCTGTCGCCCCAGCGCCAGCCGGGCGCCACCCGCCCGGCCGCACCATAGGCGCCCTCGATCGCGCGGCGGTCGAAGCTGCTGTGCTGGATGATGAGGTGGCGCGACAGCAAGGGTTCGAGCGGCGCGATCGCACGGGCGAAATCGGGCGCGCCCAGCACCTGCTCGGGACCGATGCCATGCAGCTGCACGTTGAAGGACGAAAAGCGCACCTGCGGATCCACGAGCGTGACCCAGCTTTCGATGCCGCCATCCGCCCGCACGCAGGCGATGCCGATCTGGCAGATGCTGGCGGCGTCCGAGCAGGCGGTCTCGACATCGAGCGCGACGAAGCGGAAGGCGCCTTCGGGCACGCGCATCAGGCCCGCGGCGCTCATGCCGCGCCCCCGCATCCCGCCTGCCGCCCGTTTCGCCTGTGCCGTTCCCGCATCGCCCGCCCCTGCCTGACTTCGCCCGCAAGATAGGCCGGCGCACCCCGCCGGCGCAACGCCGATCCCCGGCCCGGCCCATTCGTCGCAGCCGGTGACGGGGCGGAACCGCCATCGGGGCTGGCGCAAGCGCCCGCCGCGGCAGTATGGCGGGGCAACGCAACACAGACCCCGAGGAATCAATGTCCTATTTCCCGACATGGCGCCCCGCGACGGGCAATGTGGTGATGCCGGACGAACGGCTGCCGGCTGCCGCCTCGCTCACCATGGGCGTCCAGCACCTGCTGGCGATGTCCGGCTCGACCATCGTCGCGCCGATCCTGATGGGCTTCGACCCGAATGTGGCGGTGTTCTTCTCCGGCATCGGCACGCTTCTGTTCTTCATCCTGACCGCCGGCCGGGTGCCGAGCTATCTCGGCTCGTCCTTCGCCTTCATCGCGGTGGTGCTGGCGGTGACCGCCCAGCCCGGCGCGACGATCGCCACCGCGCTTGGCGGCATCGTCGCCTGCGGCGCGATCTATGCGCTGATCGGGCTCATCGTGATGGCCGTGGGCGCGGGCTGGGTCGAGAAGCTGATGCCGCCGGTCGTCACCGGCACCATCGGCATGGCGATCGGGCTCAACCTCGCGCCGGTCGCGGTGAACCAGCTCAACGCCTTCGGCACGCCGACTGCCGGGCACCTGACGGTCGCCCTGCTCACCGTGCTGTGCATGGCGCTGATCTCGAGCTATGGCCCGCGCGCCACCCGCCGGGTCTCGGTGCTCCTGGCGCTCGCCTTCGGCTATGCGCTGGTGCTGGTGCTGGGCAACGGACTTGGCTTCGTGCCGGGGATCGACTTCGCCAAGGTCGGCGAGGCCGCCTGGTTCGGCCTGCCGAAATTCGTGTCGCCCGAGTTCCACTGGTCGGCGGTGACCCTGATCGCCCCGGTGGCAATCGTGCTGGTGGCCGAGAACCTCGGCCATATCAAGGCGCTTGGCGCGATCACCGGGCAGAACATGGACCGCTTCATCGGCCGCGGCTTCGTCGCCGACGGACTGGCGACGATGGTCGCGGGCTCGGGCGGCGGTACCGGCGTCACCACCTATGCCGAGAACATCGGCGTGATGGCGATGACCAAGGTCTATTCGACCCTCGTCTTCGTGGTCGCGGCGCTGGTCGCGATCCTGCTCGGCCTGTCGCCGAAATTCGGCGCGCTCCTGCAGACGATCCCGGCGCCGGTTCTGGCCGGTCTCTCGGTCTCGGTCTTCGGGCTGATCGCCTCGGCGATGGCGCGGATCTGGATCGAGGCAAAGGTCGACTTCTCGGACCCGCGCAACCTGTTCACCGCGGGCGTCGCGCTGATCTTCGGTGGCGGTGACTTCACCCTGCGGATCGGCGAGTTCGCCCTTGGCGGCATCGGCACCTCGACGCTGGCGGCGCTGCTCCTCTATCAGCTGCTCGGCTTCGGCCGGAAGACGGCCTGAACCGCCGCCAGCCCATCGGCACAAAACGACAAGGACGGCCCCGCGGGGCCGTCCTTTCGATTTCCGGGCCGCCCCCCGCCCCTGCCGAGACGGGACGCGGCCCTTGCGCCGGCGCTGCGGGGCGGGCAGCGCCGGACGTTCGTGAACTCAGAACTCCACCCGCAGGCTGACGCTGCCGGCAAGCTGTGCATCGCTGCCGTTGCCGATCATCGTGCTGCCCGACAGCGACAGCAGCGTCGACGGCGCAAGGGTCACATCGAGGTCGACGCCGATCCGGCCCCAGTCCCGCGCCGGCGCCGGCACCGCCGCCGACACCGCGCCGACACCGAGGATCGTGCCGGTCATCGCCGGTGGCGCGCCATTGAAGCGGTGCACCCATTCGCCGGTCAGCTGGGCGCGCGTGGTCTCGTTCACCCGGAAACCGAAGCGGCCGCCAAGCCGCGCCTCGTCGACGTCGCTGTCGCGCGCCGCCACCTGCATCGGGAAGGCGCCGCCGGTCTCGGTATAGCCGTGGACATGCGCGGTGCCGGTGGTGAAGGCGATCCAGGGCGAGAAGCTCTGCCCCTCGCCGAAGCGCAGCATCTCGGCCCAGTCGGCGCGCAGCCGCAGCGCCCGCACGTCGGCGCGGGTCTTGCCGCGCGAATGGTCGATGCCGCCGCCGTTGCGATAGGCGCGGTCGAGGTCGAGATCCCAGTCGGCGCGATAGCCCGTCAGGCTGTAGGTGAAGGGCGTGCCGGCCGGGCGAAAATCGAGCTCGGCCACCAGATGCCGGCCCGTCGCCGCGCTGGTGCCGCCAAGCGCAAGGTCGGTCTCGGTGCGGTCGACACCCGCCCCGATCCCCGCCCGCACCGACGGGCCGAGATCGGCACAGAGCCCGGCCTCGGCACTGTAGATCCGGCGGTTGTCCTTGCCCGCACCAAGGTCGCCGGTGACCCAGCTGCAGGTTTTCGAGGCTTGCGGAAAGTCGGTCAGCGGCCGGTGATGGGCGCCGAACAGCGTCATCCCCGCGGCGCCGATCACCCCGTCGATCGCGGCGCCGGCCCCCGCCAGCGTGGCGCGGTACTCGTCGAGGCCGATCACGCCGGTGCCGCCACCACCGCCACCATCTCCGCCGCCCCCGGTATCCCCGCCGCCGTCACCACCATCTCCGCCACCGCCGTCGCCTCCGCCGTCACCACCTCCGCCGTCGCCTCCGCCGCCTCCGCCACCACCACCGTCACCGCCACCGTCGCCCGGGGTGACGCGCGCGATGTATTCCTGCGTGATGCCGTTGATCTGACCGGTGCCGATCACCACGTCGCCCGCGTCGCTGATCGCCCTCGCATCGGTGAAGCTGTCCTCGCCCACCGCGACGCCGCTGGCGCTGAGCCAGTCGGCAACGGTGCCCATGCCATCGGCCTCGGTCCAGCGCATGGCGACGGTGTCCTGCAGCGTCGGCACCCATTGCGACGGGCGCCGGGCCGAGCCGACGATCACGCTGCCGTCGCCATTCGTCGCCAGTGCCCGGCTGTCGTTGCCGTCGGGCAGCCGGCCAAGCCCCTGCAACCCGCCCGCCTCGGTCCAGCGGAAGGCCTCGCCATTGCCGCTGACGTCGTTCGAATAGCCCACCACCACGCGCCCGTCCGAGGAGACATCGGTGGCAAGACTGGCGCTGTACTGCATGCCCTCGTGGCGGGGCAGCACGCCAAGCGCCTGCATCCCCTGCCCCGCGTGCCAGACGAAGGCCTCGGTCGCGCGCGTCGCGGTCGAGCCGTGCCCGACGATCACGCTGCCGTCGCGGCTGGCGCGCATGGCCTGCGACCCCACGAAGCCGCCGCCGTTCAGGTCCTCGGCCGGACCGCCATCGACCCAGCGTACGGCATGGAGCCCGTAGCTGTCGGGAATGCTCGCCCCGACCGCCACCCGGCCGTCGCCCGAGATGCCATAGGCAATGCTGTTTTGCAGCGCGGTGTTGGTGGCGAGGTGGCCAAGTTCGGTCAGCGTCGTGCCGTGCCAGATCACCGCGACACCGCGCGCGGCATAGTCGGGGCGCGAAACGCCGACCACGGTGCCGTCATCAGCGATGCCCCACGCCTCGACCGCGGCGTCCCCCGGCCGGCCCGGCAGCGCCTCGAACCCCGCCGCGGTGATGCGATAGGCGCGCCAGGTGTAGGTGTCGAGACGCACCGTCGCCGCCACCCCCTGCCCGTCGGGCGACAGATCCATGAAGGCGGTGCCGATGATCCCCGCCGGCCGCCCCGCGATCGCACCGTCGGAGACCACCCCCGCCTGCTGGGCAAGCCCCGCCGTGCCGGCGCACAGCGCCGCGACCGAAACCCCGAACCTGAAAAACGCCGTTGCGCGCATGAAGGACTTTCCCCGAAAGACTGCCGTCGCGAGAGCCTAGCCGCGAGCCCCCCGCCGCGGCATCCCCGGATCACGGGAGGCGCGCCGCAAGACCACTGGCGGGAGCTCTGGCGCGCCGCTATCAAAAGCAGGCGCCCCGGGAGGTACGATGCCGATCTCGCTTCTGAAAAGCCCCGCCACGGCCTTCGCGCTTTTCGCGGCGCTGGCGCTGGCCTGCATGGCCCTCGCGGCCCTTGCCGTGGCACAGCTGCCCCGCACGAGCTTCGAGATCCGCCCCGGCGCGGCGGGTATGGTCGAGGTCACGGGCGCCGGCCCCTTCGACGAGACCGCCCCTGCCGCGATCGTCGCGCCGGATGGCAGCGCACGTCTGCTGGCGCCGATGGTGCGGTTCCTGTCGACGAGCGAATTCCGCGGCAGCCCGGCCGAGAACGCCGCCGAATGGCGCGACCGTGCCCGGCTTGCCGCGCTGCTGACCGAGCCCGGCCTTGCCCTGCGCCTGCCCGACGGGCGGCTTGTGCCGGCGCGGGCGCTTCCGGGGGGGCTCGCGACGCTGGCGCCAAGCGCGGTGCTCTCGCTCGGCATGGGGCTTTGCGCGCTGCTGATCGGGCTCTGGCCCGGGGTGGTGCGGCCGCGCGACTGGACCTCCCGGGCGCTGTTCGCGAACGGGGCGGCGCTGGCCGTGGTGACGGTGACGCTGGCGATCAACGTGCAGGCAAGCCCCGCCAGCGGGCCGGCGCTGCATTACTGGAACACGCAGGCGAATTACCTTGCCACCTATCTGTGGGCACTCGCGCTGCTTGTGCTGTTTGCCCGCCACCCCTTCCCGATCGTCCCGCGCGGGGCGCTTTACGCCGTCGCGCTCTGGCTTGTCGGGGTCTGGGTCGCCGGTGTCGCCCTGCCCTGGCGCGACGTGCCGACGCTGCATCTGCTCAATGCGCTCGGCCTCGGCGTGGCGATCCTGGCCACCGCGGGCCTGCAAGCGCGACGCGCGCGCACCGACCCGGCCCACCGCGCGGCCTTCCGTCTTGTCGGCGCGGCGCTCGTCATCTGCATCAGCCTGTTCACCGCGCTGAACTTCGTGCCGCAGCTGCTGATCGGACGCGACCTGCTGCCGATCCAGGTCACGGCCTGCGCTCTGCTTCTGGTCTATCTGGCGCTGGCGGTGGCAATCTCGCGCTACCGGCTCTTCGATCTCGGCAGCTGGGCGGTGAAGGCCGCCGTCGCGGCACTGGTGCTGCTCGCGGTGCTGGTCCTCGATCTGGTCCTCGTGCTGGCGACGGGGGCGGGCTGGACCCTGTCGCTGCCGTTCCTGGCCGCCGTCATCGCCTGGCTGCCCGCCCGCGAGATCCTGCTGCGCCGCTTCGACGCGCGGCGCAACCGGCGCGACATCCTGCTTCTGCGCGGCGCGAGCGAAGTGGCCTTCGCCGTCTCGTCGACCGACCGCGCGGCGCGCTGGCAGGCGCTTCTGGCCGCGCAGTTCGCGCCGCTCGAGATCACCCCCTGCGGCTGCGACGCGCTCGAGATCCGCGACGACGGCCGCCGGCTGGCCGTGCCCTCGCCGATCGGCGGCGCGGGGCTGCTGCTCGGCTTTGCCGGACAGGGCCGGCAGCTTTTCGGCAGTGCCGATCGCGCGGTCGCGGCCGCGCTGCTGACCCTCGTGCGCGAGATGGACGAAGCGCGCGCCGCCTATGACCGCGGCGTCGTGACCGAGCGCGCCCGGATCGCGCGCGATCTGCACGACGACGTCGGCGCACGGCTGATGACCTCGCTGCACCGCGAGGATCTGGCCGCGGTGCGGGCCGAGCTGCGCGAGGCGATGTCGGACATGCGCCAGATCATCGACGGCATGACCGGGCCCGAGCGGCCCTTGGGCGAGCTGCTCGCCGATCTGCGCCACGAGACGGTGAGCCGGCTGGCGCTGGCGGGGATCGGCGCCGACTGGCCCGCGGGCGCGGCCTTCGACGACACCCGCCCGGTGCCCGCGCCGCTTGGCCGGGTGCTGGTCTCGGTGCTGCGCGAGCTGGCAAGCAACGCCATCCGCCACTCGGGCGCGGCACAGGTGCAGGTCGGCTGCAGCCTTTCGGGCGGGACGCTGGCGCTGCGCTTTGCCGATGACGGGTGCGGCCTGCCGGCCGAGGGCGCGGCGCGGCCGGGCAACGGGCTGCGCAACATCCGCCGCCGGATCGAGGAGACGGGCGGCGAGATCGCGCTGCACAGCGCGGCCACGGGCACGGCGGTCGAGCTGCGCCTGCCGCTCGCGTCCCGTGGCTGAGGGATGGCGCGGGCGCGCACCGCGCGGCAGGATGCGCCAGCGGCCACTGACGAACCGAAGGGAGGCGCGATGGACGGGGACCGACAGGTGTTGATCGTGGAGGACATGGCGCCGCTGCGCCGCGCGATGGCCGAGCTGGCAGCGCGGATCTTCGGCGCCCGCCCGGGCGAGGCCGGCTCGCTCGCCGAGGCGCGCGACTGGCTGCGCCGGCACCGCGACATCGACCGGCCGTTGATCGCGCTTGTCGACCTCGGCCTGCCCGACGGTTCGGGCGATGCGCTGATCGCCGAGCTGGCGGGCGACACCAACGCCACGGCGATCGTCACCACCGTCTTCGAGGATGACGGCACGGTGCTGCGCGCGCTCGGCGCGGGGGCGCATGGCTATCTGCTGAAGGGCGAGGATCTGGCCGGGATCGAGGCGCGGCTTGCCGGGCTCGAACGCGGCGAGGTGGCGATCTCGCCGCGGATCGCACGGCGCCTGCTCGAGCGGCTGCGCAGCCCCGCCACGCCCGCCCCGGCCGACCCCGCCGTCGCCCTGACGCAGCGCGAAACCGAGGTGCTGCGCGCCATCGGCCGCGGCCTGACCATCCCCGAGGCGGCCCATGCCCTCGGCATCGGGGCGCAGACCGTGGGCACGCATGTGAAGAACATCTACCGCAAGCTGAACATCGCCTCGCGCGCCGAGGCGGCGATCGAGGCGGCGCGGCGCGGGCTGCTCTGAGCGGCCTCAGCCCGCCAGCGCGCGGGCAAGGCGGGTCTGCTCCTCGATCACCCGCGGCAGGTCGATGGTGGTCAGCCGGCCGTCACGCACCACCTGCCGGCCCTCGACGAAGAGGTGCCTGACCCGCGGCGGCCCCGCGAGAAGCAGCGCCGCGACCGGGTCCCAGGCGCCGGCCGCCTCGAGCCCCGAGACATCCCAGACCGCGATATCGGCGCGCAGCCCGGGCGCCAGACTGCCGCAATCGTCGCGGCCCAAAACCTGCGCACCGCCGAGCGTCGCGATCTCCAGCGCCTCGCGCACCGACATCGCATCGGCGCCGTTCTGCACGCGCTGCAGCAGCATCGCCTGCCGCGCCTCGCCGATCAGGTTGCCGGCATCGTTGCTCGCCGAGCCGTCGACTCCCAGCCCGACCCGCACGCCCGCGTCGCGCATCGCCCGCACCGGCGCGATGCCCGAGCCGAGCCGGCAGTTCGAACAGGGGCAATGCGCGACACCCGTGCGGCTGCGCGCGAACAGGTCGATCTCGGCCGTATCGAGCTTGACGCAATGCGCGTGCCAGACGTCATCGCCGGTCCAGCCCAGATCCTCGGCATATTGCCCGGGCCTACAGCCGAACTGCGCCAGCGAATAGGCGATGTCCTCGTCATTCTCGGCCAGATGGGTGTGCAGCATCACCCCCTTGTCGCGCGCCAGAAGCGCCGCATCCCGCATCAGCCCGCGCGAGACCGAGAAGGGCGAGCACGGCGCCACCCCCACCCGCACCATCGCCCCCGGGCGCGGGTCGTGGAAGGCGTCGATGACGCGGATGCAGTCGTTCAGGATCGCCTCCTCGCGCTCGACCAGACTGTCGGGCGGCAACCCGCCCGCGCTCTCGCCGATCGACATCGCGCCCCGCGTCGGGTGAAAGCGCAGCCCGATCTCACCCGCCGCGGCAATCGTGTCCTCGAGCCGCGCACCGTTCGGGAAGAGATAAAGGTGATCCGAGGTCAGCGTGCAGCCGCTCAGCGCAAGTTCGGCCAGCCCGGTCAGCGCCGAGACCCGGATCTCCTCCGGCCCCATCTTCGCCCAGATCGGATAGAGCGTGGTCAGCCAGCCGAAGAGCAGCGCATCCTGCCCGCCCGGTACCGCCCGCGTCAGGCTCTGGTAAAGGTGGTGATGGGTGTTCACGAGACCGGGCGTCACCACGCAGCCGCGTGCCGAGACCACCTCGCCCGCGCTGCCCAGCCCCTCGCCCACCGCGGCGATGACCCCGCCGCGGACCAGCACATCGGCGCCCTTCAGCTCGCGGCGCGCGCCGTCCATGGTGACGACGACCTCTGCGCCGCGGATCACGATCTCACGCATGCTCCCTCCCCCTTCCAATTGCCTCAAATATCCTCGGGGGGTGAATTTCGCGCAAGCGAAAGAGGGGGCGGAAGGCCCCCTCGCCCGGTCCCGGCCGGTGGTCCGCTCAGGCGTTGAGCACCGCCATCGCGGCGGCATGGATCTCGGCATTCGCCGCGGCCAGCACGCGGCCGCCGCGCCAGGCGGGGCCGCCTTCCCAGTCGGTGACGACGCCGCCTGCGGCCTCGATCACCGCGATCGGCGCGCCGACGTCATAGGGCTGCAGCCCGGCTTCGACGACCAGGTCGATCTGCCCCGCCGCGATCAGCGCATAGGCGTAGCAATCGGTGCCATAGCGGGTCAGCTTCACCTCGCGCGACAGGCGGGCGAAGGCCGCGCCCTCCTCGGCGGTGCCGACCTCGGGGAAGGTCGAGAACAGGATCGCATCGGACAGCTTGCGCGGCGCGCGCACGGCAAGCTCGGCGCGCCCCAGCGGACCGGTCACCTGCGCCGCACCGAAACCGCCGACGAAGCGCTCGCCGATATAGGGCTGATCGATCACCCCCAGCAGCGGCTGGCCCGGCCCCTCGGCGGTCTCCTCGGAGAGCGCGACCAGCACCCCCCAGGTCGGCGTGCCCGACATGTAGCCGCGGGTGCCGTCGATCGGGTCAAGCACCCAGGTCAGCCCGCTCTCGCCGCGCACGACGCCATATTCCTCGCCATAGATGCCGTCCTGCGGCCGCCGCGCGGCGAGGATCTCGCGCATCGCCCGCTCGGCGGCGCGGTCGGCCACGGTCACCGGGTCGAAGCGCTCGGTTTCCTTGGTCTCGGCGGCAAGCCCGCCCGCGGTGCGGAAATGGCGCAGGCTCTCGCGCCGGGCGGCATCGGCCAGCGCCTCGGCGGTGGCGATCAGATCGGCGGTTTCGGTGGACGACAGTTGCGGCGACATGGCACCCCTCCAAATGACAAGGGGAGCGGTAACCGCCCCCCTGCATCGGGTCAACCCCGCGGTTCCGCCGGCGGCTTTCAGGCCGCGTCGGACAGCACCTTCGCCAGCTCGAACAGGCGGCGGCGCTGCGCCTCGGGGATGGCGTAATAGGAGCGCACCAGCGCAAGCGCTTCCTTGTCGGCCATCAGGTCGGCTGCCGGAGCGGCCGCACCGGTCACCGGCGCCTCGCCGGCAAGACCCTCGAAGAAGAAGGAGACGGGCACCTCGAGCGCGTCGGCGATGTCCCAAAGACGGGAGGCCGACACGCGGTTCATCCCGGTTTCATATTTCTGAATCTGCTGAAATTTAATACCGACCTTGTCGGCCAGTTGCTGCTGGGTCATGCCGATCATCCAACGACGATGGCGGATGCGCTTGCCCACGTGGACATCAACCGGGTGTGTCATTCAATCGTCCTCAAGCCACTTTATTTTCTCTGGATATCACGGCTCAAAGCGGGGAATCCGGCGCAAAACCGCAAACCTATCCAAAAAGACAGGTCTCGTCGGCACCCCGCCGCAAGCCGACTTGTCCTTTTGGTCAGGTTCAAAGAAATCAGCCCAAGGGCGCAGTCGAGAAACTGATTTCGCGTTCAGCGTGTTTTGCATTTTGCAATGCAATTTGCAAATTCCCCCGGGGAAATTGTCCCAGCCTGCAACGCGGTTGATTCGTCGTTCCGACGAAGGGCGGTCTGGTCGGCTCCGCCTCCCGCCGCTATCCTGCCACCGATTTCGGCCGGCCCACCCGGCCCGACCAAGCGACCCGAGGAGACGATGCGCGCCATCCTGCTGAGCGAGACGAAGACCGCCCCGACCCTGACCGAGCTGCCCCTGCCCGCCCCGGGTCCGGGCGAGCTTTCCGTCGCGATCGCCGCCTGCGGGCTCAACTTCGCCGATCTGCTGATGATCGAGGGGAAATATCAGGACACCCCCGCCTGCCCCTTCGTGATGGGAATGGAACTGGCCGGCACCGTCACCGCGGCCGGTCCGGGCACGACGATCGCGCCCGGCACCCGGGTTGCGGTGTTCTCAGGCCAGGGCGGGCTGGCCGAGGCCGGCGTCTTTCCCGAGACGCGCTGCACCCCCCTGCCCGAGGCGATGAGCTTCGAGGCGGCGGCGGCGTTCCAGATCGCCTATGGCACCTCGCATGTCGCGCTGTCGACCCGCGCGCGGCTCGCGCCGGGCGAGACGCTCGTGGTGCTGGGCGCGGCCGGCGGCGTCGGGCTGACCGCGGTCGAGATCGGCAAGCGGATGGGGGCGCGGGTGATCGCGCTTGCCCGTGGGCCGGAAAAGCTGGCCGTGGCGCAGGCCGCGGGCGCCGATGTGCTGATCGACAGCGAGACGCCCGATCTCAAGGCCGCGCTGAAGGCCGCGGGCGGGGCCGATGTCGTCTATGACGCGCTTGGCGGGGCCGCGGGCGAGGCCGCCTTTGCCGCGCTGAAGCCGGGCGGGCGGTTCCTGGTGATCGGCTTTGCCGCGGGCGAGCCGCCCATGCTGAAGCTGAACCACGCGCTGGTGAAGAACCTCGAGATCCACGGTCTCTACTGGGGCGGCTATCTCACGCTCGATCCGAAGGTGCTGACCACGTCGATGGCCACGCTCTTCGGCTGGTTCGCCGAGGGCGGGCTGACGCCGCATATCTCGGCCCGCTTCCCGCTCGAGCAGACCGCCGAGGCGCTCGAGATGCTGCGCACGCGGCGCTCGACCGGCAAGGTGGTGGTGCTGACCGCGCCTCAGGCGGCGACGGCCGAGGGGCGGTAGGCGCGCACGATCTCGGCGCGCAGCGCATCGGCGATCGCGCCCCGGGCGCGGCCGCCATCATACAGACAGATGCAGGACCGGCCGAGATCGGGCAGCCCGGCCTCGGGGCCGAGCTCCATGCAGCCGGGCGGGTAATAGCCCTCGAGCCGCACCGAAACCCCCAGCCCCGCGGCGACGGTCGCATCAACCACCTGTTCGCTGTCGCCCTCCATCGCATTGCGCCAGGCGATGCCCGCCCCGTCAAGCGCGGCAATCGCGATCGGGCGGAAGGCGCAGATCTCGGCGAAGGCGATGCGCAGCGGCCGCTCGTGCTCGGCGCGCAGCCCCGGCGCGCCCAGCCAGACGAGGCGGCGCTCGTCAAGCACCTCGCCCCCCGGCCCCGGTGCGGTTTCCGTAGTCAGGATCAGGTCGAGATCGCCCGCCTCGTGCCGCACCCGCAGCTCGCGGCTGGCATGGGTGGTCAGGGTGATGCGCAGCCGCGGCGCCTGCACCGCCATCAGCCGCAAGATCGCCGGAATCTGCGGCGCCACGATGTCGGGCGGCACGCCGAGGCGGATCTCCTCGACCTCCTCGGTCAGGCCAAGCGCCTCGAGCGCCTCGTCGTTCAGCGCCAGCATCCGGCGCGCATAGGTGACCAGGCATTGCCCCTCGACCGTGGGCTCGAGCCGACGCGCGCGGCGGTTGAAGAGCGCGACGCCCAACGCCTCCTCGAGCCGGCGGATCTGCATCGAGACCGCCGATTGCGTCAGATTGAGCAGTGCGGCCGCACGGGTCACCGAACCGGCTTCGGTGACAACCAGCACGGCGCGCAGCGCGGCAAGGTCAAGGTTGCGGGGCATCATCACGATCCTTGATAGTAACCCGCACAATCTTTCGTTATGCTGATGGATACGTCAAGATGTATCAACTTTCGTGAAGATCAGGACACCGAGTTCACGAAAGGAGACGGAAATGATCCGCACCCTGCGCCTTTTCGCCCCGCTGCGCCGGTCGCGCAGCCTGCTTGCAACGCTGCTCGGCTGGCAGAGCCTGCGCCGCAGCCGGCGTGCGCTGACTTTCCTCGATCCGCGGCTGATGGCCGATGCCGGCATCGACCCGCGCGAGGCGATGCAGGAGACCGAGCGGCCGTTCTGGGATGCGCCGGCACATTGGTTCGACCGGCCCGGCCACTGAGCCGATCCCGGCCCCCGCTCCCGCCATCGTGTTTCTGCGCCTGCATTTTCCGGCCGGAAAGCGCTTGAAATGCGCCGCCCCGCTTCCAATATCGGGGCGGAAAGCGGCTTCAGGGGCCGCCAAAGGGACATGCACGGAGGTTTTCATGGCTGAGTTCGACACGATGCGCAAGGCCGCGGCGGGCCAGCGCTCCGCCTATATCGACGAGGGTCTGCGCACCCATATGAACAAGGTCTACGGGCTGATGTCGGTGGCGATGCTGATCACCGGCGCGGTCGCCTGGGGCGTGGGCTCGAACCCGCAGCTCGTCGCCGCGATCTTCGGCACCGGGCTGAAATGGGTGGTGATGCTCGCCCCGCTCGCGGTGGTCTTCGCCTTCGGCGCGATGATCAACAAGATGAGCACCTCGACCGCGCAGATGGTCTTTCTGGGCTATTCGGCGCTGATGGGGCTCTCGATCAGCTTCATCTTCGCCGCCTATACCGGCATCTCGGTCGCGCAGACCTTCCTTGTCACCGCGATCTCCTTCGCCGGTCTGTCGCTCTACGGTTACACCACCAAGCGCGACCTGTCGGCGATGGGGTCGTTCCTGATGATGGGCCTGATCGGTCTGATCGTCGCCTCGCTGCTCAACCTCTTCATCGCGTCGAGCGCGCTGCAGTTCGCGATCTCTGTGATCGGCGTGCTGATCTTCGCCGGGCTGACCGCCTATGACACGCAGAACATCAAGAACACCTATCTGCAGCTCGCAGCCTCGGACCATGATTTCGTCGGCAAGGCCGCGATCCTCGGCGCGCTGCAGCTCTACCTCGACTTCCTGAACCTGTTCATGTTCCTGCTGCAGTTCATGGGCGACCGCCGCTAACCGGCGCAGGACATCCAGACATGCGAAAGCCCCGCCATTGGCGGGGCTTTTTGCTGTGTGGGGGACGGGTCAGGCCATCCGGCAGGTCACGTCGAGCATCCGGTTCGAGAAGCCCCATTCGTTGTCATACCAGCCGAAGACGCGCAGCATCCCGCCCGCGGTGCGCTTCGTCTCGGGACAGGCCATGACCACGCTTTCGGGCCGCGCCCGCAGGTCGGTGCTGACGAGCGGCAGGTCGGTCGCGCCGATCACGCCCCCCGCGGCGCGGAAGGCGGCGTTCACCGCCTCGATCGTCGCCGGCCGCTCGGTGACGAGCGCCAGATCGACCGCCGAGACCGAGGCCGTGGGCACCCGCACCGCCTGCGCGATGACATGGCCCGCCAGATGCGGCAGCACCTCGTCGACAAGCCGCCCGGCCGAGGTCGTCGTCGGCACCATCGACAGCGCCGCGGCGCGCGAGCGGGCGAAATCGGCCGCCGGCGCGTCAACGGTGGGCTGGCTGCCGGTGTAGCAATGCACCGTGGTCATCGAGCCGGTGACCACGCCCCACTCCCGGTCGATCAGCCGCAGCAGCGGCGCGAGCGCATTGGTGGTGCAGCTGGCGTTCGACACGATGCGCTGCGCGCCGAGCTTCTCCTCGTTCGCGCCCAGAACCACGGTCAGCTCGGCCGCCTTCGAGGGGCCCGAGATCAGCACCCGCCGCGCCCCGGCCGCAAGGCCGCGGCCGGCGATCTCGGCGGTGTCGGCGCGACCGGTGCATTCCATCACCACGTCGACGCCCGACAGGTCGAGCCGGCTGAGGTCGGGCTCGTGATGCAGCGGGATCGCCACGCCGTCGATCACCAGCGCCGCGCCGTCAAGCCGTGCCTCGCCCGGCCAGGGGCCGAAGACCGAGTCCCAGGCGAAGAGATAGGCGCTGATCTCGGCCTTGGCGATGTCGTTGATGCCGACGATCTCGAGCCCGGGCCAGCGCCCGCCGCCCTTCGCCCGCTCGCGCATCAGCGCCCGCAGCACCGAGCGCCCGATCCGACCAAACCCGTTGATGAAGACCTTCATATCCGCCCTCCGGTCCGTGTCCGGCCTGCTTACGCCCGCCGCAGGCGGACCGGAAGGGCCGCGATTGCGCGGGTTACAATCGCACGGTCATTTGAGCACGATCACGGTGCGGCCGCGGGTCTCGCCGGCGACGATGCGGCGGGCAAGCTCGGGCAGATCCGAGAACGGCGCGGTGGTGGTCAGGCTGGCAAGCTTGGCCCGGTCGAGATGGGCGTCGAGGAACTCCCACGCGCGGCGGCGCTTCTCCTGCGGCGCCATCACGGAATCGACGCCCAGAAGCGCCACGCCGCGCAGGATATGCGGCATGACCGAGGCCGGCAGATCGGCACCGCCCGCAAGACCGCAGGCCGCAACCGCGCCGCCATAGACGGTCTGCGCCAGCACATTCGCCAGCGTCGTGCTGCCCACGGTATCGACCGCGCCCGACCAGCGCTCGGCCTGCAGCATCTTGCCCGGCGTGGCGAGGTCCGCGCGGTCGACGAAACCCGTCGCGCCAAGCCCCGCCAGGAAGTCGTGCTGCTCGGGCCGGCCGGTCGCCGCGGTGACGGCATAGCCGCGCGCCGCCAGAAGCGCGATCGCCACGGTGCCGACGCCGCCCGCCGCGCCGGTGACCAGCACCTCGCCCGCGCCGGGCCGGATCACACCCCAGTCCTCGAGCGCCAGCACGCACAGCGCCGCGGTGTAGCCCGCCGTGCCGATCGCCATCGCCTCTTCGGCCGTGAAGCCCGCGGGCAGCCGCGTCAGCTGGCCAGGTTTCAGCCGCTGGAACCGGCTGTAGCCGCCCCATTCGGTCTCGGACAGCCCCCAGCCGTTCACCACCACCCGGTCCCCCGGCCCCCAGTCGGGCGCGCGGCTTTCGACCACCGTGCCGGCAAGGTCGATCCCCGCCACCATCGGCAGGCGCCGCGCGATCCGGCCCTTGCCGCTGACCGCGAGCCCGTCCTTGTAGTTCAGGCTCGAGTGGCTGATCTCGACCAGCACGTCGTTGTCGGGCAGATCGGCGAGGGTCAGTTCCTCGAACCCCGCCTTCGGCTTGCCCTCGTGATCGCGGATCACCATCGCGGTGAAATGCTCGCCCATCCTTGCGTCCTCCTCCTGCCCGGCCGCTCCGGCCCGGTCCCTCCACGGCAGAATGGACCCGGCCGGGGGGCAACCGCAAGGCGAAGGATCCGCCGCGCGCGCCCTGCCCCCGGCGGGGCTGGAACGCGGCGCGCGCGCGGGCTAGAAGGCGCGAAAGGAGAACGCGCATGAAGCTTTGGGTCGGGCTCGGCAATCCGGGCGAGAAATACGCCGGCAACCGGCACAACATCGGCTTCATGGCCGTCGACCGGATCGCCGCGGACCACGGCTTCGGGCCCTGGCGCAAGGGCTATCACGGCCAGGTCAGCGAGGGGCGCTTCGGCTCGAACCGGGTGATCTTGCTGAAACCCGAGACCTACATGAACGACTCGGGCCGCTCGGTGCGGGCGGCGGCGGATTTCTACAAGATCCCGCCCGAGGAGATCACCGTCTTCCACGACGAGCTCGACCTCGCCCCCGGCAAGTGCCGGCTCAAGCACGGCGGCGGGCACGCCGGGCACAACGGGCTGCGCTCGATTCACGCCCACTTGGGCGAGGCCTATGGCCGGGTGCGGCTTGGCATCGGCCATCCGGGCGACAAGGCGCGGGTGGCGAATTACGTGCTGGCCGATTTCGCCAAGGCGGAACAGGCGTGGCTCGACGACCTGTTGCGCGGGATCTCGGACGGGGCGCCGGCGCTGGCCGCGGGCGACGAGAGCCGCTTCCTGAACGCGGTGTCGCTGCGCACCGCGCCGCCGCGCAGCTCGGCCGGAACGAAGGCCCCGAAGACCGAGGGCGCGGCCACCGCGAAACCCGCAGCCGAAGCGGCACGGGAGGCGGCGCCCGGGGAAGACACCCGCACGCCGCTGGAAAAGCTTGCCGACCGCTTCAGGCGGTGAGCCGGGTCACCAGTGCCCGGTGTTGGGCATGCTGAGCCAGGGCTCGGCCGGCGCCTTCGCCGCGCCGATCTGCAACAGCTCGATCGAGATGTTGTCGGGCGAGCGCACGAAGGCCATGTGACCATCGCGCGGCGGGCGGTTGATCGTCACCCCGGCCGCCTGCAGCTTCTCGCACATCGCATAGATGTCCTCGACGCCATAGGCGAGATGGCCGAAATGGCGGCTGTCGGAGGGCAGAGCGGCGTCGCCGTCCCAGTTCCAGGTCAGCTCGACCGGGCAGTCTTCCTGCCCCTCGGGCGCCATGAAGACGAGGGTGAAGCGGCCGCCCTCGTTGTCGATCCGGCGCGTTTCCTTCAGGCCCAGAAGCTCGAAGAAGGCCATGCTCTTTTCAAGGTCGAGCACCCGGACCATGGTGTGCAGATAACGGATTTTCATGTCTCACCTCCTGTCGCGCCGAAGCTAAGGCGCGGCGCCCGCCTGTCCAGTCAGAATGCCGAGCGCCAGCCAAGCGCCACCGACACCTCGCTGCGGGTGAAGCGGCTGACGTTGCTCGTCACCCCAAGCGCCTGCAGCTTCAGCTCGGGGGTGAAGGCGGCATAGCCGATCTTCGGCGACCACAGGCCCAGCTCGGCCCAGGCCATGTCATCCTGCCGCCCGCCCGCCGGCCGCATCCCGGCGATCGAGTAATCGGGATAGACCGTCGTCGCCAGCCCCGCCCCAAGGCTCAGATGCACCGGGCCGAGGGTCCAGCCCGGCTCGTAGCTGACCGAGCCCGACACCGCCCAGGACCGGGCCATCGCGCTCGAGCTGTCCAGCTCGCTCGCCGAGACCCCGAAGCCGAGCGTGCCGCCGGCGAGCCCGCGGCTCATGCCGAAGTTGAGCGCGCGCAGGAAATCGTCCCGCGACGAGTCGACCCACTCGCGCCGCTCGAACGAGGCCCCGAAGCTCAGCGTGGCGCCCTGCCCCAGGCTGCGCATCAGGTCGGCGCGCAGCTGACCGTAATCGTAATTCGGCCGTCCGCCCTGCCAGGACCGGCCGAGCTCGAGCTGACCGCGGCCGGTCAGATCGGCCGAGAGGCGCCGGGCATGAACCAGCATCATGCCAAGCGCTGCCGAGGAGAATTCGGAATTGTGGATCTCGACCGGATCGGGCGCGGGTGTTCCCGGCAGATAGGGCGGCACCATCTGCGGCCGCCCGGCAAGCTCGACCGCGCGGGCATAGGCCACGGCGCCAAGGCGGGTCTCGCTTGCCGCATCGCGCGCAAGGCGATAGCTGACATCGGCATTCAGCGTGGCGGCGACCCCGCGCAGCGCCATCGCATCGCCGCTGAGCCAGCCCACCGCGTCATAGCCATCGATGACATTGGTGCGCCCGTCGGCGCCGCCATTGACGTTGTCGGACGGCTTGATGCCGAAGCGCAACCGCCCGTCCCAGGGGTTGTCGGCGCGCAGGTGGCGGAAATCCTCGACCGCCACGGCGCGGTGTCTCGCGTCCGGTGCATACTGGATGGTGTGGCGCGCCCAGTATTGCGCCGCGAACCAGCGCCGGTCGGCAAGCGCGACCTGCGCGGCCAGGCGCGCGGCCTCGTAATGCTGACGCGCCGTTTCGGCACTGTCAAAGCTCGCCCGCGCGGCACGGCGCGCGGTCTCGGTATTGCCCGCCCGGAAGGTGATCTGACCGACGATGAAATGCGCGAGCGGGTTCTTCGGATCGCGCAGCAACAGCACTTCGGCCAGCTGCAGCGCCTCGGCCGTGCGCCCCGCCGCGGCAAGCTGCGACGCCGCAACCTCGAGCTGCGGGATCGTCGCCTGATCGACCGGAACCCGGGCCTGCGGGGCCTGCGCCGCGGCGCTTGCGGCAAGGACCGCGACAAACAGCCCGGCCAGAAGGCCGGGCCGCAGGATCGCACGCTGCCCCATCGCGGTCAGCGCGTCGCGGTCTGCGAGCAGACACCACCCGGATCGTTCGGGCCGCCGCAGCGCGACAGCACGAAGACGCCATGTTCCTGCTCGTCGGCAACGTCACGGATGACCTCGGTCAGGTGCACCAGCCCCGCCACCGAATTCGCCCCGCGCCCGCCGAAGACGCCGCCATAGGTGCCGACCGCCGCCTTGTCGGAATCTTCCGCGCTGCCTTCGAAGGTGCCGTTCTCGGCGATGTCGGTCGCCACGAGGATCACATCGCTCAGCGCCGTGTTGGTGTCCACCACCATCCGGTTGTAGATCGAGCCGTTGACGCTGTTGTCGGCAAAGTTCGCGTTCAGGAAGATGTTGCCCGACACGCGCGCCGACTGCGCCGGCAGCAGCGACGCGTCGGTGCCCGGCTCGGTCGGCAGAAGCACGCTCGTCGGGGAGTCCTGCGAGATGCCGCCGTTCAGCAACCCGGCATAGTTGCCGGCATAGGACACCTGACCGGCCCCCGGCCCGGTGCCGATCTCGGGCCGCTCGAAGGCGCCCTTGCGGGTGTAGACGCCGCCGGCGAAATACTTGTTGAACTGCCCGCCATCCGCCACCGTCGTCGCCGACACCGAACCGTCGGGCGACTGCGCCGCAAGCGCGATGAACAGCCGGTCGAGCGCGTCTTCCTGCACCGAATAGGCCTGATAGCCCGCCACGTCGAGCGCGGCGGTGCGGCGATACTGCACCGTCGCCGGCGTCGAATCGAGCGAGGCGATCTGCACGCTCAGGGTCTGGGCCGCGGGGTCATAGGCGATGGCATTCACGTTCACCCGCAGATCGGCGGGGATATCGGCGGCCGAGGTGATCGACCCGTTGCCCGTGCTGCCGCCATCCGTTCCGCCGCCCGCCGGACCGACAACGGCCGCCCCGCCACAAGCCGAAATCATGAGAACTGCCGAAAGCGGCAAAACGAGCCTGAACATTATGGTATCTTTCTTTGAGCCTGCCTCGCCGCGAAGCGTGCCCAAGCCCTCCCGGAAAGTCAATTCTTGCACACGTTTGCGCGTGTCCGGCCCCCTCGCCGTGGCCCCCCGGAAACACCCGCATCATGTCGCGGTTCCGCGCACCCGCCCCTCCAGATATAGTGCGAACCGAATCTATCCCCGGAGGACCCCATGCCGCTCACCCCCGAACAGGAAGCCGAGATCGCCGCACAGCGCGCCACCGCCTCCCCCACCCTGCGCGCCACCGCCCCGGGGATGGAGGCGCATCTCTATACCGCGCATCCGGTGCTCGACCACGGCCTCGTGCGGGTGATCGACTACATGGGCGACGACGCGGCGATCTGTCAGGCGGCGCGCGTGAGTTACGGCCGCGGCACCAAGGCGGTCAGCGACGACCGCGGCCTGATCCGCTATCTGATGCGGCACTGGCACTCGACGCCGTTCGAGATGTGCGAGGTCAAGTTCCACGTCAAGCTGCCGGTCTTCGTCGCCCGGCAATGGATCCGCCACCGCACCGCCAACGTGAACGAATATTCGGCGCGCTATTCGATCCTCGACCGCGAGTTCTACATCCCCGCGCCCGAGAACCTTGCCGCGCAGTCCACCGTGAACAACCAGGGCCGCGGTCAGGTGCTGGAAGGAGCCGAGGCCGCGCGCGTGCTCGACCTGCTGCGCGAGGACGCGATGCGCAGCTATGACCATTACGAGGACATGCTGACCCCCGACGCCGAGGCGGGCAAGCTGGGCCTCGCGCGCGAGCTTGCGCGGATGAACCTGCCGGCGAACATCTACACGCAGTGGTACTGGAAGATAGACCTGCACAACCTCTTCCACTTCCTGCGCCTGCGCGCCGATACCCATGCGCAATACGAAATCCGGGTCTATGCCGAGACGATGTGCGCGATCGTCAAGGACTGGGTCCCCGCCGCCTACGAGGCCTTCGAGGATTACCGTCTGGGCGGGGAGACCCTGTCGGGCAAGGCGGTCGAGGTGCTGAAAAGAAGGCTTGCCGGAGAGGCCGTGACGCAGGAGACTTCCGGCATGAGCAAGGGCGAATGGCGGGAATTCATAGGGATTTGGGGATGACCGGAATTGACGTTGCGTTAAAAGGACTTTCAGAACGTATCCGCCAGCATGCGGCGACCATCATAACCGAGGAAGCGGTGAAGACGTCTGTCGTCTTGCCGTTTCTTCAGTCCCTCGGATACGATGTTTTCAATCCGGCAGAAGTCATTCCAGAATTCACCGCCGATGCCGTCGGCAAGAAAGGTGAAAAGGTTGACTACGCCATTCGGCTGAACAATGAGGTTCGCATTCTCATCGAGTGCAAACCTCTTGACGCCAAGCTGGAGCGAAAGCATCTGGCGCAGCTTTTCCGCTACTTCACCGTCACCAACGCCCGCTTCGCAATCCTTACGAACGGGCAAGTGTATGAATTTTATACAGATCTTGATGAGCCAAACAAGCTCGACAACAAGCCGTTCTTCACCTTCGACCTTCTCGATGTGAATTCAAGCTCGGTAACAGAACTTCGCAAGTTTGAAAAATCTGCCTTCGACGTGGACAAGATCCTGCTGAATGCAGGTCGCCTGAAATACGTCTCGAGCGTCAAACGTTTTCTCAGCGCACAATTTGAGGAACCCTCGCAAGAGTTTCTCAAACTCATTGCGTCGGAGGTCTACGACGGGCGGATCACGGCACAGGTGCGGGACGCAATCGGCGCGGCGACCAAGATCGCGTTCCGTGAAATCGTTCGGGAATCCGTGCAGGCGAAACTCTCCTCTGCGTTGGAAACCACCCAGCACACCGAACACCCGGAGGAAGAGGCTTCGGCAGAGGATATCGTCACCACTCAGGATGAAATTGAAGGGATGCTGACGATCCGGGCAATCGTCCGAGATATTATATCGGCCGAACGTGTCGGACTCCGGGACGCCAAAACCTATTGTGCCGTGCTGGTCGACAACAACAACCGAAAACCCCTTGCCCGGCTGCATTTCAACCGCAAGCAATGGTATTTGAGCCTCTTCGACACCGAAGAAGAAGAGCGGATCGCCATTGGCTCGCTCACTGATATTTACCAGTTCTCCGAACGACTGCGGAGCCGGGCCAAACAGCTCGGTTGAGCCCATGCCCGACCGCTTCCACGCCCCGCAATCCCGTGACCTGCCCATTGCCCTGCGCGAACTCCGCGCGGGGCGGAAGCTGACGCACTGGATCTGGTGGATCTTTCCGCAACTCGCCGCCCTCGGCCGCTCGCAGCGCGCGATCGACTTTGGCATCCGCGATCTCGACGAAGCGCGCGCCTATCTAGCCGACCCCACCTTGCGCGCGAACCTGATCACGGCGGCCGAGGCGGTGCTCACCCACCCCGACACGCCGATCGTGGACATCATGGGCCCCGTCGACGCGCTGAAGCTGCGCTCCTGCGCGACGCTCTTCGAGGCGGCCTCGGAGGGGCGCGAGCCGGTCTTCGCGCGCCTCCTCGACACGTTCTATGCCGGTGAGCGCTGCCCGCTCACCCGCGCCGCGATCACAGCCGCGCCACCCAATCCCTGAGCACCGCGACCGCCTCGGGCTCGTCGAGGAAGGGGATATGGGCGCGGCCCGGCACCTCGGCAAACAGCATGTCGGGGCGGCGGCGGCGCATCTCGGCCGCGGCCCCCGCGCCCAGCAGGTCGGAATTCGCGCCGCGGATCAGCGCAAGCGGCAGCCCCTCGCAGGCGTCGAACAGCGGCCAGGCCTCGGGCACGCTGCCATCGGTCGGGAAGGCCGAGACGAAGGCGTCGCGCAGCGCCGGGTCATAGTTGATCGTCACCCCCGCGGGCGTCTCGAGGTAATGGCGCTCGACCTCCTCGCGCCAGCGGCCTGCCGGCACGCCCTCGAACCCCGCCATCACCGAAGGCAGCTTTGCCGCCAGCTCGCGGAAGGTCTGCGCCACCGGATTGCGGCCGATATAGGCGAAGATCTTCATCAGCCCGTCCTTCTCCAGCGCCGGGCCGACGTCGTTCAGGCACAGCCCGGTGACACGCGGCCTGGCGACGGCGGCCAGATACATGCCGATCAGCCCGCCGCGCGAAGTGCCGAGGATCGCCGCCGAGGCCAGCCCGAGATGGTCGAGCAGCGCCAGCGCATCCGCCCCCTCGCGCGGCACGGTATAGGTGGCGGCGCCGGTCCAGGCGCTGTCGCCGCGGCCGCGGTAATCCATCCGGATCACCCGGCAGCCCGCCAGCGCCGGCATCGCATAGTCGAAGTCGCGCCCGGTGCGGGTGAGCCCCGCCAGCGCCAGCACCGCCGGCCCCTCGCCCTCGTCGCGATAGGCGATCCGCGCCCCGTCATCGGCGGTAAAGAACTGAACTTCGGTCATGTTTTCCCTCTTGGCACCGGCCCCTGCCCCGCTACCTTAGCGACAAAGAAGGAGAAGACCATGCCCGAGACGCTGGAAAAGATGCAGGCGCGCCTCGCGGAGCTCGAGGCGCAGATCGAGGCGGAATGGGAAAACCGGCGCGAACGGCTGAATTACCACCTCGACCGCGGGCGGGTGGTCTTTGGCGAGGGCGTGCGCGAGGCGCATCGCCATGCACGCGTCAACCTGTGGCTGTTCCTGCGCCGCACCCGGCCGCTGGTCGTGCTGACCGCGCCGCTGATCTATGCGGTGGTGATCCCCTTCGCGCTGCTCGACCTCTTCGTGACGATCTATCAGACGATCTGCTTTCCGGTCTACGGCATCCAGAAGGTGCGCCGGCGCGACCATGTGGTGATCGACCGCCATCACCTTGCCTATCTGAACGGAATCCAGAAGCTGAACTGCATGTATTGCAGCTATGGCAACGGCGTCATCGCCTATGTCCGCGAGGTGGCGGCGCGGACCGAGAAATACTGGTGCCCGATCAAGCACGCGCGGCGGATGAAGGGCGCGCATGGCTATTACGGCGAGTTCTGCGACTTCGGCGATGCCGAGGCGTTCCAGAAGGAAACGCCGCGGCTGCGGCGCGAGCTGCGCGAGGTCGAGCCGCCAGCGAAGGACTGAGCCGCAACGAAGAGGGGCCCCGAAGGGCCCCTTGCATCCTGTGCCGCGATGCAGATCAGAGGTTGTCGGGCTGCGGCATGCCAAGGACGTGATAGCCGCAATCGACCATCACGATATCGCCGGTCGAGCACGCGCCATAGTCCGAGCACAGCCAGACCGCGGTGCCGCCCACGGCCTCGAGCGTCGCGTTCTGCCGCAGCGGGCTGTTCGCCTCGGTGTGGCGGAAGGTCTTGCGCGCACCGCCGATCGCGGCGCCGGCCAGGGTCTTCATCGGGCCGGGCGAGATCGCGTTGACCCGGATCCCCTGCGGGCCGAGGTCGTTCGCCAGATAGCGCATCGAGGATTCGAGCGCCGCCTTCGCCACGCCCATCACGTTGTAGAACGGCGTCACCCGGTTCGAACCGCCATAGGTCAGCGTCACCAGCGAGCCGCCCTCGGGCATCAGCTCGGCGGCGCGGCGCGCCACGTCGATGAAGCTGAACACCGAGATGCACATCGAGTTCTTGAAGTTCTCGCGGCTGGTGTTGATGAACCGCCCGGTCAGCTCGTGCTTGTCGGAATAGGCGATGGCATGGATCAGGAAATCGATCGTGCCCCATTCCTCCTTCAGCCGCGCGAAGGCGGCATCGAGGCTCGCGTCGTCGTTCACATCGACATCGACGAGCAACGTCGAGCCGACGGAAGCCGCCAGAGGCTCCACCCGCTTGCCGAAGGCCTCGCCCTGATAGGAAAAGGCAAGCTCCGCCCCTTCCGCCGCCAGCGCCGACGCGATGCCCCAGGCGATCGAGCGGTCGTTCGCGACCCCCATCACCAGGCCGCGCTTGCCCTTCATCAAGTCTGCCATGTCCTGCCTGTCCCGTTCAGTCCTGATATTTGCTCATCACCAGAGTCGCGTTGGTGCCGCCGAAGCCGAAGCTGTTCGACAGGACCGAGTCGAACTCCACGTTCTCGCGCAGAGAGGTGGCAATTTCCTCGGGCCGGATCGCCGGGTCAAGCTGGGTGACGTTGGCCGAGGCGGTGATGAAGCCACCCTGCATCATCAGAAGGCAATAGATCGCCTCGTGCACACCGGTCGCGCCCAGGCTGTGGCCGGTGAGCGACTTGGTCGAGGAGACCGGCGGCACCGCCCCCTCGCCGAAGACGCGGCGCACGGCCTCGATCTCGGTGACGTCGCCCGCGGAGGTCGAAGTGCCATGCGCGTTGATGTAGCTGACCTGCCGGCCTTCGGGCAGGGTGCTCAGCGCAAGCCGCATCGAGCGCTCGCCGCCCTCGCCCGAGGGCGCAACCATGTCGTAGCCGTCCGAGGTGGCGCCATAGCCGGTGACCTCGGCATAGATCTTGGCACCGCGCGCCTTCGCGTGTTCGAGCTCCTCGAGCACCACGATGCCGCCGCCGCCGGCGATGACGAAGCCGTCGCGGGTCGCGTCGAAGGGACGGCTCGCGGTCTCGGGCGTGTCGTTGTATTTCGAGCTCATCGCCCCCATCGCGTCGAACAGGCAGCTGAGCGTCCAGTGCAGCTCCTCGCCGCCGCCGGCGAAGACGATGTCCTGCTTGCCCATCTGGATCAGCTCGGTGCCGTTGCCGATGCAATGCGCCGAGGTCGAGCAGGCCGAGGTGATCGAATAGTTCACGCCCTTGATCTTGTAGGGCGTGGCCAGACAGGCCGAGGCGGTCGAGGACATGCAGCGCGTCACCATGAACGGCCCCATGCGCTTCGGCGCGCCCTTGGTGATGACGGTCTGGTGCGCCTCGAAGAAGTTCGAGGTCGAGGGCCCGCCCGAACCGACGATCAGCCCGGTGCGCGGGTTCGACACGTCGCTCTCTTCAAGCCCGGCATCGGCGATCGCCTGCTCCATCGACAGGAAGGCATAGGCGGCGCCCGGCCCCATGAAGCGCAGGTTGCGCTTGTCGATGTGATCCTCAAGCGTGATCTTCGGCTCGCCCTTGACCTGGCTGCGGAAGCCGTGCTCGGCGTAATCGGGCGCGAAGACGATGCCCGAGCGGCCGGCCTTCAGGCTGGCGGTGACTTCGTCGGCGGAATTGCCGATCGGCGAGACGATGCCCAGACCGGTGATGACGACGCGGCGCATGGTGGCCTCCTCAATGTTCGGGGGTCAGCTCTCGGAGAGCGCGACCTTCATGTCCTTGACGATGTAGATCACTTCGCCATCGGCCTCGACGATCCCGTCGGCGACGCCCATGGTCAGCCGGCGCGTCTGCAGCGCCTTGGTGAAATCGACCTTGTAGGTCAGCATCTTGCGGTCCGGGCGCACCATGCCGGTGAGCTTGACCTCGCCGACGCCGAGCGCATAGCCCCGCCCCTGCCAGCCACGCCAGCCGAGGTTGAAGCCGGTCAGCTGCCACAGCCCGTCAAGGCCGAGGCAGCCGGGCATGATCGGGTTGCCGGGGAAATGGCAGTCGAAGAACCACAGGTCCGGGGTGATGTCGAATTCGGCGACGACATGGCCCTTGCCATGCAGCCCGCCATCGGCCGAGATCTCGGTGATGCGGTCCATCATCAGCATCGGCGGCGCCGGCAGCTGGGCATTGCCCGGCCCGAACAGCTCGCCGCGCGCGCATTTCAGCAGATCCTCTTTCCCGAAGCTTGTCGGAAAGCCAGCCATCGGCACGTATCCCCCCAGTGGTTTGCCCCTCCCCTCTATCACCCGCGCAGGCGCACGTGCAAGGGCCGCCCCCGCCGCAGGCGCAGCCATTGCAGCCCCCGCGCCCCCTGTCGCGGGGCGATTGTCCATTGAAAGCTTCGGCTTTCATGAAATATAGATGGGGCTGGGAGACATGACCGTGACAACGATGCTTGCACATGAGCGGGGTCAGCGCTGGCTGACCGAGGGCGGATTGCGCCCGACGCGGCAGCGGCTTTCGCTGGCGTCCTTGCTTGTGGGCGACGGGATGAACCGCCATGTCACCGCCGAAAGCCTCTATGCCGCGGCGCTCCAGGCGGGCGAGAAAGTGTCGCTCGCCACCGTCTACAACACGCTGCGCGCCTTTTGCGACGCCGGGATCATGCACGAGATCACCGTCGACGGCACGCGCAGCTATTTCGACACCCGGATCGACGATCACCCGCATTTCTTCTGGGAAGACGAGAACCGCCTGTCGGATGCCGCGCCCGAGGAACTGGAGATCGCGCGCCTGCCCGAGGCGCCCGCCGGCACCGAGATCAGCCGCGTCGATGTGGTGATCCGGCTGCGCCGCAAGGGCTGAGCCCGCTCACCCAGCAGGCATCCAGGCGTAATGCACGACCGGATGGCCGCGCTCCGGATGCCGCCCCTCTCGCGTCAGCATCAGCCCGGCCCGCTCGTAGAACGCGCGTGCGGCGTCATTCTGCGCCCAGGTGTAGAGTGTGAACCCTCCGGGCATCCGCCGCTTTGCCAGATCGAGGAGTTGCCGGCCAAGCCCCCGCCCGATCCGGTCCGGCCGCACGAAGATCTCCTCGAGCACGCCGCGCGCGGGGGCGAGCGCCAGGAAGGCGACGATCTCACCCGCCGCCTCGGTCACCGTCACCTCGGGCCAGAGCGTGCCGAGCGCCGCCCCGACCCGATCGCGCAGAAACGCGGGTGAGGGCAGGTTCGGCGCCCCGCCGTGGCCCGCGCTTGCGTGCCAGATCCGGGCGATGGCGTCAGCGTCCGCCGGACGGGCCGGGCGCAGAAGGATATGTTCCATGGAAGCCTCCGGAAAACGCGAAAGGCGCCCCGAAGGGCGCCTTTCAAACCGGGTCGGGGCGGAGGATCACTCCTTCGCACGCTCGACGTAGGAGTTGTCGGTGGTGTTGATGATGATCTTGGTGCCGACGCCGATATGCGGGGGCACCATCACGCGGATGCCGCCGGTACAGGTCGCGGGCTTGTAGGAAGACGAGGCGGTCTGGCCCTTGACCACCGGCTCGGTGTCCTCGACCTCGACGGTGACCTTCTGCGGCAGCTCGATCGACAGCGCCACGCCCTCGTGGGTCAGCATCCACACCCGGATGCCGTCGCGCAGGTGGACCTTGGCGTCGCCCACGACATCCTCGCTCACCGCGATCTGGTCGTAGGTTTCGGGGTTCATGAAGTGATAGCCTTCGCCGTCCTCGTAGAGGAAGTCATACTCGGCCTCGTCGACATGCGCCTTCTCGACGCTGTCCACGGTGCGCCAGCGCTCCGACACCTTCACCCCATCCGAGATGCGGCGCATTTCGACCTGGGTCACCGAGTTGCCCTTGCCCGGGTGAACGTTTTCGGCGGTGAGCACGATGTAGAGAACACCGTCCATATCGAGGACGTTGCCCTTGCGGATCGAGGAGGCGATGACTTTGGCCATGATTGCGGTCCCTGGTTGTAGAAGGCAGGCTCTGGCGCCCGGATGGCTGAGCGCCTAAACCATCCGCAACGGAATTTCCAGTCGAAAGCCACAGAACATGTCCGAGACCCCGTGGTGGAACGCCGAACGGCATGCCGACCGCCGCCCGATCCTGCTCGCGCGCAACCGGACCCGGCGCGCGATCGGTGACTGGCTCGAGGCGCGCGACTTCATCGAGGTCGATCCTTCGGCCCTGCAGATCAGCCCCGGGAACGAGGCGCATCTGCACGCCTTCACCACCACCGCGATCGGCAATGACGGGCTGCCGCATCCGATGTATCTGCACACCTCGCCCGAATTCGCGATGAAGAAGCTGCTCGCGGCGGGCGAGCGGCGGATTTTCGCCTTCGCCCATGTCTGGCGCAACCGCGAGCGCGGCAGCCGTCACAGCCCCGAGTTCACCATGCTCGAATGGTATCGGGTGGGCGAGGATTACACCGTGCTGATGGCCGATTGCGCGGCGATGCTGCGGCTGGCGGCCGAGGCGGCGGGGGTGCGGGTGTTCCGCTATCGCGGCATCGACTGCGATCCCTTCGCCGAGCCCGAGCGGCTGAGCGTGGCCGAGGCCTTTGCCCGCCATGCCGGCATCGACCTGCTGGCCACCTGCCGCGGCGCCGAGACCGACGCCGAAGCCCTGCGCGCGCAGTGCCGGGCCGTGGGGATCGGCGTCGGCGACGACGATACCTGGTCACTGATGCTGTCGAAGGTGCTGGTCGAGAAGGTCGAACCGCATCTCGGCCATGGCCGCACCACGATCCTCGACCGCTATCCGGCCGCCGAGGCGGCGCTCGCCCGCCCCGCCCCCGATGACGACCGCGTCGCCGAGCGGTTCGAGCTCTATGCCTGCGGGGTCGAGCTGGCGAATGGCTTTGGCGAGCTGACCGATGCCGCCGAGCAGCGCCACCGCTTCGAGCTGGAGATGGAGGAGAAGGCCCGGATCTATGGCGAGCGTTACCCGATCGACGAGGATTTCCTCGCCGCCCTCGCCCAGATGCCCGCCGCCAGCGGCATCGCGCTCGGCTTCGACCGGCTGGTGATGCTCGCCACCTCGGCGCCGCGGATCGAGGACGTGCTCTGGACCCCGGTCGCCGATCCGGCTCAGAACGGCGACAGCACCCGGTAAAGCCGCAGCACCTCGAGCGGCACCAGCTCGAGCGTGCGCGCATGCGTCGCCTCGAGCACGACAGGCGGCGCGCAGCCCTCGTCATGCGCCTCGAGGAAGCGCCCCGCGCACAGGCACCAGCGGTCTCCGGGTTTCAGCCCGGTGAACCCGAGTTCGATCCGCGGCGAGACGAGATCGTTGCCGACATAGCTTGACCAGGCCAGGAACTCGGCCGTCATCACCGCGCAGACGGTATGCGCCCCGGCATCCTCCCAGCAGGTGTTGCAATGCCCGTCGCGGAAGAAGCCGGTGCGCGGCGCCCCCGAACACAGCTCGAGCGGCCCGCCCAGCACGTTGACCGAAGGCTCCATCTCCATCGTGCGCTCCCCCTCAGGGAGCAGCCTGCGCGAGGGCGCGGAACATCGCAAGGTTTTCCTCGTTGACGCCCTCGGCATCAAAGCCGCGATCGGCGCTGTTCACCGCGATCACCACGCCCGCCGCGGGGTTCACGTAGATGTACTGGCCATAGATCCCGCGCGCCATGTAGTCGCCGCCATGATCGGCATTGTCGACCGGGACCCACCACTGGAAACCATAGCCCGCCCCGTCCGCCGCCTGATGCGCGGTCGAGGCCGCGACCCAATCGGCCGGCACGATCTGGCGGCCGTTCCAGAAGCCCTTTTGCAGGAACATCTGGCCGATGCGGGCATAATCGCGGGTGCGCAGGTTCAGCCCGCCCAGCACGAAGCCCGTGCCCTCGCCGTCGGTCAGCATCACCGGGCTCGCCTCGAGCCCCATCGGCGCGATGATCCGCTCCTGCATCAGTTCGACCGGATCGCGCCCGGTGGCACCATGGATCACCATGCCCAGCACATGCGTGTCGATCGAGACATAATGCATGTGGCTGCCGGGCGCCGTCGCCCGCGTCTTCAGCGAGGCCGCGAAGGCATCCATCGAGCCGCCAAGCGCCAGCACCCGGCCCATGCGGTTGATGTCGGAACCGAAGTCCATGTAATCCTCGTTGAAGGCGACCCCCGAGGACATGGTCAGCACGTCGCGGATCGTCGTGCCGTCATAGGCCGAGCCCTTCAGGGCCGGCACATATTGCGTCACCTGCGCATCGAGATCGGGGATCCTGCCCTCGGCCACCACCGTGCCGAAGAGCGCCGACAGCACCGATTTCGCCATCGACCAGCTGATCCGCAGATCCTCGGCCCCGGTGCCGAGGAAATAGTCCTCCTGCACGATCCGGCCCGCGCGCAGCATCACGATCGAAGTGACGGCGCGACGGGTGATCCAGTCGCGCTCGACCGGGCCGATCGGTTCCGCCACGCCCGCGGGCAGCGGCGAGACCGGCCCGGTGCCGCGATCGAGCACGCGCGAGCGGAACAGCCGATCCATGTGCGAGAAGTTCTGCACGATCCGCTGTTCCGAAAACAGCCCGTTCACCGCAATCAGCCGGGTGATTTCCTCGCGCTTCCAGATCCCCGCCGCGATGGCAATCACCACCACCACAAGCAGCACCCGCGCCCCGATCCGCATCATCCGCCGCATCCGTTCCTCCCTGCCGCGCCGGCCGCCCTCCCGCAGCCCGGATGCAGGGAAGCACGGCGCGCCGGGGCCCGGCAAGCCCGCCCCGGCGTCAGTCGCGCGTCAATAGATGTAGCGGATCTGTTCGCTCCACGAGCGCTCCATCCGGCGCAGGGTGCGGTTCATCTCCTCGATCCGGGCAAGGTCGAGCGTGCCGCGCGCCTCCATGCCGCGCGCCTGACGGCGAAAGATCTCGGCCACCGCGTCGCGCATCCGCCGCCCCTTCGAGGTCAGCCGCACCCGCACCGAGCGCCGGTCGACCTCGCTGCGCTGATGGTGCATGTAGCCGGCTTCGACCAGCTTCTTCAGGTTGTAGCTGACATTCGAGCCCTGGTAATAGCCGCGCGATTTCAGCTCGCCCGCGGTCACCTCGTTCTCGCCGATGTTGAACAGCAGCAAGGCCTGCACCGGGTTGATGTCGAGCACAGCGGTGCGCTCGAACTCGTCCTTGATCACGTCGAGCAGCAGCCGGTGCAGCCGCTCGAGCAGCGACAGGCTGTCGAGATAGCCGGCCAGAAGCGCCGGCGGGCAATCCCGCTCCGCCTCGTCGCGCAGCGTCGTCATGGGGGTTTGAAAGGTCATCCGTCTCTCCCGCCGCTCGTTCCCGCATCGAGACTCGCGAAGAAAAGACAAATTTCCGTTAAACCGGCCCGGTCCGTCGGCTCAGGCGCGCACGTTCAGGTGCCGCGAGCGCGCGAAATCGGCGATCACCGCCAGAAGGTCGGCATAGACTTCCGGGCAGGGCAGCGCCCCCGACACCCACAGATAGAGGTCCTGGTCGTTTTCCTCGAGCAGCGCGTCATAAAGCGTCAGCGTCGCCTCGTCGAGCGCGGCAAGCTTCTCGTCCGCCCAGGGGCCGAGGATCAGGTCCATCTCCTTGGTGCCGCGCCGCCAGCTGCGCATCCGCATCCGCTTCAGCCGCGC
This sequence comes from Paenirhodobacter sp. YD-8, assembly GCF_056590935.1. NCBI lineage: Bacteria > Pseudomonadati > Pseudomonadota > Alphaproteobacteria > Rhodobacterales > Paenirhodobacter > Paenirhodobacter sp. YD-8. The sequence goes on from NZ_CM152649.1 coordinate 3,056,014, forward strand.
TTCGCTCGTCTCGACGATCATAGCCGCCCCCCTGTCATGAACCCGTCACGGGCTGTGCCACCTCGGCGGGGCGCACGTCAACCCCTGCCCTGCCTGCGTCTCTTGATCGCATGCGGGGGCAGGCGTAAAGGATGCACCCGGCAGATTCAAACCGGAGCTCTCCCATGGCCTTCCTTTCCGACACGCTTGCGCGCGTGAAACCCTCGCCGACGATCGCGGTGACGAACAAGGCCCGCGAACTGAAGGAGGCCGGGCGCGACGTGATCGGCCTCGGCGCGGGCGAGCCCGATTTCGACACGCCCGAGAACATCAAGCGCGCCGCGATCGCCGCGATCGAGAGCGGCAAGACGAAATACACCGCCGTCGACGGCATCCCGGAACTGAAGAAGGCGATCTGCGCCAAGTTCGAGCGCGAGAACGGCCTGAGCTACAAGCCCTCGCAGATCACCGTCGGCACCGGCGGCAAGCAGGTGCTCTACAACGCGCTGGTCGCCACGCTGAACCCCGGCGACGAGGTGGTGATCCCCGCCCCCTACTGGGTGAGCTACCCGGACATGGTGCTGCTCGCCGGCGGCACCCCGGTCTTCGTCGAGGGCCGGATGCAGACCGGCTACAAGATCACCGGCGCGCAGCTGGAAGCGGCGATCACGCCGAAGACGAAATGGGTGATCTTCAACTCGCCCTCGAACCCCTCGGGCGCCGCCTATTCGCGCGACGAGCTGAAGGAGCTGACCGACGTGCTGATGCGTCACCCGCAGGTCTGGGTGATGTCGGATGACATGTACGAACACCTGACCTTCGGCGATTTCGAATTCGTCACCCCGGCGCAGGTCGAACCGGGCCTCTACGACCGCACGCTGACCTGCAACGGCGTCTCCAAGGCCTATGCGATGACCGGCTGGCGCATCGGCTACGCGGGCGGCCCGGAAGCGCTGATCAAGGCGATGGGCAAGGTGCAGTCGCAGTCGACCTCGAACCCCTGCTCGATCTCGCAATATGCCGCGGTCGAGGCGCTGAACGGGCCGCAGGATTACGTGATCGAAAGCCGCAAGGCCTTCGAGCGCCGCCGCGATCTGGTGGTTGCCGCGCTGAACACCTGCCCCGGCATCACCTGCCCGACGCCCGAGGGCGCGTTCTACGTCTATCCCTCGATCGAAGGCTGCATCGGCAAGACCTCGGCCGGCGGCGTGAAGATCGAGAACGACGAGGCCTTCGCCGCGGCGCTGCTCGAGGAGGCCGGCGTGGCCGTCGTCTTCGGCGCGGCCTTCGGCCTTTCGCCGAACTTCCGCATCAGCTACGCTACCTCGGACGCCGCGCTGACCGAGGCCTGCGCGCGGATCAAGGCCTTCTGCGAAGGGCTGAAGTAACAGGGGGCATGATGGCGGGCGATCTGCCGGACTACTATTTCCGCATCCGCGAGAACGGCGCGGCGGTGTTCAAGGTCGATACCGAGAACCGCCAGCGCCGGATCGAGATGGACCAGATCGCCGTCGTCAACACCCGCAACGGCGAGATCAAGCCGCAGGGCGACCGGCGGCTCACTCCCGAGGACCTGGCCGAGATCGAGGCCTGGATGGCAAGGCGCGTGGCCCTTCTGGCCGCGCGCGACATCGATGACATCCTGCGCGCGGTCGACTATCTGAACCTGACCACGCATTGGGTGCAGACCAAGGCGAGCGAAGCGCAGCTCGACGAGGTGACCGACAGCCTGTTGCTGGCGATGCATGACCTGCGCACGGTGCTCGTGCGCAAGAAGGCCGAGCGGCTGATGAAGGGCATGCCCTCCGAGGGCAACACCGACTGAACCGGCCGCAAGGGGGCGCTGCCCCCTCGCCGCGTGCCGCGGCTCACCCCCGGGATATTTTCAGCAATTGGAAGCGTGGAAGCCTGGGCTTCCCCAAAGGCCCGGTTCTTTCTTCTTGGTCGAAATACCTCGGGGGTGAGCGGCGCAAGCCGCGAGGGGGCAGCGCCCCCTCACGCCGCATGCAGCCAGGGACCGCGCCAGAACCGCAAGGAGAGCAGCGTCGCGGCACAGACCAGACCGCAGGCCAGCCCGAGCCAGAGCCCCACGCCCCCCAGCCCGAGCGGGAAGGTCAGCACATAGCCCGCCGGGATGCCGATCAGCCAGTAACAGGCGCCGGCCACCCACATCGGCACACGCGTGTCCTGCACCCCGCGCAGCAGCCCCATCGCCATCACCTGGGTCGAATCGAAGAGCTGGAACAGCGCCGCCACCGCAAGCAGGCGGGTGGCGAAGCCCAGAATCGCCTGCGCCTCGGGTTTCGCCGTGTCGAGGAAGGGGGCGATCAGCAGCTCCGGCACGCCGAGGAACAGGCCGACCGACAGCAGCGCGAAGAGGAAGGACAGCGCCTGCGCCACCGCCGCGCCCCCGCGCAGCCGGGCGAAATCGCGCGCGCCCTTCGCCCGCCCGGCCCGCACCGTCGCCGCATTCGACAGCCCCATGTGCACCATGAAGACGATCGAGGCGAGTTCGAGCGCGATGCCATGCGCGGCGAGCTGCTCGGTGCCGATCCAGCCCATCATCACCGCCGAGGCCTGGAACATCCCGGTCTCGAAGAGCGCGGTGAGCCCGATCGGCATGCCGACGCGGAAGACGGCGCGGAAGGCCTCCCAATCGGGGCGCCAGAAACGCTGGAACAGGTGGAAGCGGCGCAGCTCGGGCAGCCAGGCGGCGTAGATCATCAGCAGCACCGCGGTGACGATCTGCACCACCACCGAGGCCAGCGCCGCGCCGCGCAGCCCCATCTCGGGCGCGCCCCAATGGCCGAAGATCAGCGCCCAGTTCAGCGCGGCGTTCAGCCCGACGCCGACCAGGGTCACCCACATCACCATCTGCGTGCGCAGCTGCGCGCTGAGATAGGCGCGCAGCACCGCGATGATCAGCGCCGGCACCATGCCCCACATCGCGACGCGCAGATAGTCCTGCGCCAGTGCCGCGGTGCCGGGCGCCTGGCCCAGAAACCGCAGCAGCGGCCCCGCGAAGGCCAGCACCGGCATCACCGCCAGCCCGAAGAGGATCGACAGCCACAGCGCCATGCGTGCGTCGCGGCGCACCTGGGTCTCGTCGCCGGCGCCAAGGGCCGCGGCGATCAGCCCCATCACCGCATAGGAAAACCCCGAGCCGAGAAGAAAGAGGATGAAGAACAGCCCCGAGGCCAGCACCGCCGCGGCCAGCTCGGCCACGCCATAGCGGCCAAGCATCATCGTGTCGGTGACATGCAGCGCCATCTGCGCAAGATTCGAGCCGACAAGCGGCAGCCCGAGCGCCAGAAGCGCACGGACATGGGCGACGACGGAAAGCCGCGCCGGGGGGATCTGGGCCTGCGGTGAAGACATGGGCGGACGCTAGCCGAGCCCGCCGGCCGCGGCAAGGCGGATGCTCAGTCGCGACGCCGCCCGGTGATCATCGGGGTGACCAGATCCTCGCGCTTCCACAGCCGGTAGAAGACGATGGCACCGATGTGCAGCACCACGAGCGCCGCCACCAGCCAGGCAAGACGGTGGTGCCAGGAGAGCGCAAGGCGGTTCCAGTCGGTCGAGACCCAGCCCGCGAGCGGCCCGGTGTTGATGTAATCCTCGGGGTCGAGGAACAGCCCGGTCAGCACCTGCGCGCTCAGCGCCAGAAGCAGCGCGAGCACCGACCAGCCGCCCAGCGGGTTGTGGCCGGTCACCTGCACCGCGCGGCGCGCGGGCAGCGTGCGGGCATAGGCGAGAACCGCCCTCGGCCCCTTGACGAAGGAGGCAAAGCGCGCATTGCGCGGCCCGACGAGGCCCCAGATCAGGCGGAAGATCAGCAGCCCGATCACCGTGTAGCCCAGCCAGAAATGCCAGGTCATCTGCAGCGGCCCGAAATGGCCGAGCAGCCAGGCGCCGATCACGGCGACCGCCAGCAGCCAGTGGAACAGCCGCAGCGCCGGGTCCCAGATCTGCCGGCTCGTCTCGGGGGTGTCGCTCATCATCCGCTCCGTCGCAAAAGATGACCCGGGCGCCGCCGCCCGGGCCGATTTCAGATCTGCACTCCGGTCATTCCGGCAGGCGATACTCGTCGTGGCAGGCCTTGCAGGTGCCGCCGAACTTGCCGAAGGCCGCGGCGAAGGCGCCGGCATCCTCGCCACCGGCCGCCGCGACCAGTGCCGCTCCGGCGTCCTTGAAGGCCTTTTCCTTGGCCAGGAAGTCATCGAAATTCGACCAGATCGCGGGCTTGGCGCGGTTGTCGTCGGGGATCTCGGCGGCCGAGCTGCCCTCGGGGAAGAAGTCCTTGAAATCGCTCGTCAGAAGCGGGGCAAGCGCCTCCGCCTCGGTCTTCGCCGCGGCCGGATCATAGGCCTTGGCGAGTTCGCCCATCTTCTTCATCTCATAGCCGAGCTTCTTGAAATAGGTCTGGCGCGCGCCGACGGCCTCCATCGGGCTGGCCACCGCGAGGGTGACGGCCCCGAGGACCATGGCGGCAGGAAGGGTCACGGTAAAGAGCTTGCGCATTCAACGACTCCTGTTGTTGGGCTGGCACCCGATCATACGCATCTGCGCGCCATTTCCGACGCGACATATCGCATCTTCGGAAGGTGCCATGCCGCCGTGCGGCTGGTCCAGCCGGCAGGAGACGGATTTCACGAGATTTTCAACCGGGGCGAGAGCAGCGGCGGGAAACCGCCGCCCCCGCCCCGTCCCCCTCGGTCAGGGCTTTGCCGGCACCACCCGCCGCGTGGCCGGATGCAGCGCGGCACCAAGGATATGGTCGGCCTGATGGATCACATGGCTCGCATGCCCCACAAGCAGCGGGTCGGGCGGCGTGGCGATCGCCGGGTCCTTGTCGGGATAGTCGAGCGTCGACAGGAAGTGCCGCATGCAGTTCAGCCGCGCCCGCTTCTTGTCGTTCGACTTCACGATCACCCAGGGGCTGTCGGCGGTGTCGGTGTAGAAGAACATCGCCTCCTTCGCCTCGGTGTAATCGTCCCACTTGTCGAGCGAGGCGAGGTCGATCGGGCTCAGCTTCCAGCGCTTGAGCGGGTCGGTCGCGCGTTCGGTGAAGCGGCGGCGCTGCTCCTCGCGAGTGACCGAGAACCAGTACTTGTAAAGCCGGATCCCCGAGCGCACGAGCATCCGCTCGAATTCCGGGGCCTGACGCATGAACTCGAGGTATTCGGTCGGCGAGCAAAAGCCCATGACCCGTTCGACGCCCGCACGGTTGTACCAGCTGCGGTCATAGAAGACCATCTCGCCCGAGGTCGGCAACCAGTTGACATAGCGCTGGAAATACCATTGCCCGCGCTCCTCGTCCGAGGGCTTGTTCAGCGCCACGACCCGCGCGAACCGCGGATTGAGATGCTCGTTGAAGCGCTTGATCGTGCCGCCCTTGCCGGCCGCGTCGCGCCCCTCGAAGAGGATGACGAATTTCTGCCCGGTCTCCTGCGCCCAGAGCTGCACCTTCAGCAGCTCGGCCTGCAACAGCGCCTTCTCCTTCTCGTAGGCGGGGCGGCCCATCCGGTGCGGATAGGGGTATTTCCCGCTCTCGAAAGCCAGCCGGATCGCGTTCGGGTCGAGCTTCGGAAAGCTCTGCGGCCCCTTCAGCGCATCCTCGCCCGGCTCGGTCTCGGCAGGCGCCGCGACGGGCTCTGCCGCCTCCGGCACGACCTCTGCCGCCGGGGCAGGCTCCTGCTGCGGCTCTGCCCCCGCCAGCGTGTCGCCGATGCTCTGATCTTCCATGCGCGTCCCTCCGTCTGATCGGCGTGATCTTGCCGCAAGGCAGCGAAACTGTCCTTGACCCGTGTCAAGAAACCGTCACGAAACCGCCGCGACGGCGCGACGACAGGTCATCTTGCCGGGGGGCCGCGCCGGTGCGACCCTGTGCCGGCATCGCCCTCGGGTGCAAGGCGCCCCGCGAGGGTCCGGGCAGTGGGAGGAGAAGATGGCAGATCGCAATTTTTGCACCGCAGGTCAGGATTCTCAAGGCCGCTGGCACATCGCCTGCCGCGAGCCGGCGATGGGGTCCGTCGGCATCTTGCAGAACATGCGCTACACGCTGCAGATGTCCTGGCCCCACGACCAGCATTTCGACAAATGCGTCGACCACATCCGGCGTTTGGGCGGCACGCGCTGGACGACGAACGTTCTGCCCTGAGCCCTTCCGTTCCCCGTCCGCTTCGGGCAGGATGCCCCTCCGGAACAGGCAGGGACAGGGAGAACCGCCATGATCACGCTCTATGGCGTCTATCGCTCGCGCGCGTCGCGCAACATCTGGGCGCTCGAGGAACTCGGCCTGCCCTGGCAGCTGAAGACGGTCATCCAGGCTTACCGGCTCGAGGCGAAGGGCATCGACCCGAAATCCCCGGGCGCGCCCTTCAACACCCGCTCGCCCGATTTCCTGCGGCTTTCGCCCGCGGGCGCTATCCCGGTGATGGAGGACGCCGGCCTGCTGCTGACCGAGTCGCTCGCGATCAACCTCTACCTCGCGAAGAAGGCCGGCGGCCCGCTGGGTCCGCGCGACCCCCGCGAGGAGGCGCTGATGATGCAATGGGCGCTTTACGGCGCAACCTCGATCGAGGAGCCCGCCCTCGCGATCCAGTTCGCCCTTGCCGCCGGCAAGCCCGATGGCGCCGAGGGCGCGATCGCCGGCGCCGTCGACCGGCTGAACCGGCCGCTCACCGTGCTCGAAACCCATCTCGGCGCGCACAGCCACATGGTCGGCGGCCGCTTCACCGTGGCCGACATCAACATGGCGGAAATCCTGCGCTACGCCCAGGGCCACGCGCCGCTGATGGCGCGCTTCCCGCGCGTCGCGGGCTGGCTCAAGCTCTGCCAGGACCGCCCCGCCTTCCGCAAGATGTGGAGCACGCGCGAGGCCGAGCCCGCGTAAGCGCGCGCATACCCGCCCTGCCTGCATCGGCAGCCGGAACGGCCCGGCTGCCGTTTTCTTGGCCGAAATACTCCGGGGGGGCGGCCACCGGCCGCGGGGGGCAGCACCCCCCTGCTTGCCCCCCCTCCCCAAGCTGCGCTATCCCTGACCTCCATACCCAAGAAGGAAAGCGAGCAGCATGGCCGACGATCTTCTCTCCGCGCAGCCGTCCGAGACCTATGACGCCTCCTCGATCGAGGTGCTCGAAGGGCTCGAGCCGGTGCGCAAGCGTCCGGGCATGTATATCGGCGGCACCGACGAGCGCGCGCTGCACCACATGGTCGCCGAAATCCTCGACAACGCGATGGACGAGGCGGTCGCCGGCCACGCCACCCGCATCGGAGTCGAGATGAACGCCGACGGCTCGGTCACCGTCACCGACAACGGCCGCGGCATCCCGGTCGACCCGCATCCGAAATTCCCCGGCAAGTCGGCGCTCGAGGTGATCCTGTGCACCCTGCACGCCGGCGGCAAATTCTCGAACAAGGCCTATTCGACCTCGGGCGGGTTGAACGGCGTCGGCTCCTCGGTGGTCAACGCGCTCTCCGACCTGATGGTGGTGCAGGTCGCGCGCAACAAGGAACTTTACGAACAGCGCTTCTCGCGCGGCGTGCCGCAGGGGCCGGTCGAGAAACTCGGCGCCGCGCCGAACCGCCGCGGCACCTCGGTCACCTTCCATCCCGACCCCGAGATCTTCGGCTCGCTCGCGCTGAAGCCCTCGCGGCTGTTCAAGATGACGCGCTCGAAGGCCTATCTGTTCTCGGGCGTCGAGATCCGCTGGAAAAGCGCGCTTGCCGACGGCGACACGCCGATGGAGGCGACCTTCCATTTCCCGAACGGGCTTTCCGACTTCCTGAACGAGGTGCTGACCGGCACCTCGACCTATGCCGAGCGCCCCTTCGCCGGCCGCGTCTCCTTCGAGGAGAAATTCGGCGTGCCGGGCTCGGTCGAATGGGCGATCAACTGGACGCCGGCGCGTGACGGCTTCATCCACAGCTATTGCAACACCGTGCCCACGCCCGAGGGCGGCACGCATGAGGCGGGCTTCTGGAACGCGATCCTGAAGGGCATCCGCGCCTATGGGGATCTGTCGAACAACAAGAAGGCCGCGCAGATCACCCGCGAGGACATGCTCACGGGCGGCTGCGCGCTGATCTCGATCTTCATTCGCGAGCCCTCCTTCGTCGGCCAGACAAAGGACCGGCTCTCGACCGAAGAGGCCGCGAAATGGGTCGAAAGCGCGGTGCGCGACCATTTCGACAACTGGCTGGCGGCCGACCCGAAATCGGCCGGCGCGATCCTCGATTTCCTGGTGCTGCGCGCCGAGGAGCGGCTGCGGCGCCGGCAGGAAAAGGAAACCTCGCGCAAGACCGCGACGAAGAAGCTGCGCCTGCCCGGCAAGCTCGTCGACTGCTCGGCCACCAACCGCTCGGGGACCGAGCTGTTCCTGGTCGAGGGCGACTCGGCCGGCGGCTCGGCCAAGATGGCGCGCGACCGCACCCATCAGGCGCTGCTGCCGCTGCGCGGCAAGATCCTGAACGTTCTGGGTGCGGCCAGTTCCAAGCTCGGCCAGAACCAGGAGATCAACGACCTCGCGCAGGCGCTTGGCGTCGGCCTCGGCACCAAGTTCCGTGTCGATGATCTGCGCTATGACAAGGTCATCATCATGACCGACGCCGATGTCGACGGCGCCCATATCGCCTCTCTTCTGATGACCTTCTTCTTCACCCAGATGCGGCCGCTCATCGACAAGGGCCACCTCTACCTCGCCTGCCCGCCGCTCTACCGGCTGACGCAGGGGGCGAAGCGCGTCTATGTCTCGGACGATGCCGAGAAGGAGGCGATGCTGGCCAAGGGCCTGGGCGGCAAGGGCAAGATCGACGTGCAGCGCTTCAAGGGTCTGGGCGAGATGGACGCCAAGGACCTGAAGGACACGACGATGAACCCCGAGACGCGCAAGCTGATCCGGGTGACGATCGACGACGACTTCGCCGGCGAGACCGGCGATCTGGTCGAGCGTCTGATGGGCAAGAAACCCGAGCTGCGCTTCCAGTACATCACCGAGAACGCGCGCTTCGTCGAAGAGCTGGATGTGTGAGGGCGCTCAGCGCCCCATCAGCCCCAGAAGCTGCCATTCCGAGACGAATTGCGGCCCCTTGCCCCGCAACCGCAGCTCCATCGCCTTGCGCAGCTTGGTGCCGCGGTTGACCTCGATCCAGTCGCGCGAGGCGGTGCCGCCGATGATGACGTAATCGGTCCGACCGCTCACCGATTTCGCGATCTCGGCACCAAGCTCGCTCAGCTGCCGCTCCAGCAGGCTGCGCGGCGAGGTGCGGAAGGTGCCGGTCAGCACGACGGAGCGCTCGATGATCTCGTCGGGGAAGCTCTGCAGCCGATGCTCGGCGACATTCGCAACGCCAAAGACGTTGGAGAGCCCGGTATCGCCATAGGAATCGCCCACGACCTCGGCAATCGCGTCGCAGATCAGGGCGCCCTCGTCGGGCGTGACGATCCCGTCCTCGACCGCATCGCGGCAGGTGTTGTAGATCTCGCGCACCCCGACCGTCTCGACCAGCGCCGGGCTCAGCTCGACAAGCCGCACGATCCCTTCCGCCTCGGAGGTGGTGATGATGTTGTCGCACACGATGCCCCGGCAATAGCCGAGAAACCGGTTCAGCGCACTTTTCGCGCAGCTCGGGTCGATCCGCTCCGCGCGGGTCTCGACCATCTGGGTGACCGTCTCGTGCTCGAGAAGTTCGGCCTCGAAATCGTCGAGGATATCCGAGGCGTCGGCGTCCGCGATGCGGGTGATGAAGGTCCGGCACTCGGCCAGCAGCGGCGCGACCTCGCCCTGTTCGATCATGCCGCTCGCCGCGACGCCTTCGAGGAAGCCCGTGAAATGGCAGAAGAACTTGCGATCGTTCGCCACACGATGGATCGCCCCGAGGGCGCGGCCGTTATGGTCCATGGAAAAGGTCTCTCCGATGCAATGCGGTGCGAAGCATTGCGCCGGAGCGGCCGCGAGGCAAGCCTCACTTCTCCATCGCCTTGATGTATTCCATCAGCTTGACCAGCCGCAGCGGCGTGGGCGTCGGGATGCCGTCGCCGCTGTCGTAAAGCACCACCTGGCCCTCGGCCAGCGCCTCGAACGGGGGCATGTCGCCCGCCTGCGCGCCGACCATCTCGCCGTGCTGCTTGTAGCCGACGATCTTCGACATCACCCGCGCCTCGGGGAAGACGCCCTCGTTCAGCGTGGTCAGATCGGCAAGCGGCGTCGGGTTCAGCTTCAGCTCCTGGGCGATCGGGCCCGGATCGCGGCCATTGCCGTGACAGCCCGCGCAATAGCTCGCGTAATCCTCGGCGGGCGTCGGCACGCGCTCGGCGGCAGGCGGCAGGCAGGCGGCAAGGGCGAGCGGGGCGATCAGCATCAGGGCGCGCATCGGGGTCTTCCTCTGTTTCGCCACAAGCAAAGCACGCCGGGCGGGCGGGGGCAAGCCGGCGTCCCGCCGCGCCCCCGGCCCCGGGCAGGCCTCAGGCAAGAACCATCTCGGGCACCTCGTCCGGCACGATCAGCGCCGCCTCGGTCTCGGCCAGCACCGCCTCGACCGAAACGCCCGGCGCGCGTTCGCGCAGAACCAGCCCCGCGTCCGTCGGTTCGATCACCGCAAGTTCCGTCACCACCAGATCGACCCGGCGCAGCGTGGTCAGCGGCAGCGTGCAGCGCCGCACGATCTTCGACTCGCCCTTGGCCGAATGCTGCATGCCGACGATCACCCGCGCGGCGCCGGTGGCCAGGTCCATCGCCCCGCCCATGCCCGGCACCATCTTGCCCGGCACCATCCAGTTCGCCAGATGCCCCGCCTCGTCGACCTGCAGCCCGCCGAGCACCGTGGCATCGACATGGCCGCCACGGATCAGCGCAAAGCTCATCGCGCTGTCGATCGAGGCCGCCCCCGGCACCAGCGCGACAAAGCCCGCCCCGGCGTCGGTCAGGCTCGGGTTCTCGAGGCCCTCGGGCGGCAGGCCACCGAGCCCGATCACCCCGTTCTCCGCCTGGAAGAACACGCCCCGTTCGGCCGGCACATAGCGCGCCACCAGGCTCGGCAGGCCGATGCCCAGGTTGACGAGCGCCCCGGGCGCGATTTCCCGCGCGATGCGCCGCGCGATCAATTCCTTCGCGTTCATCTGTGTTCCTCCTCAGCCGCGCATCAGCAGGTGATCGACCAGCACGCCGGGCGTCTTCACGGCATCCGGGGGGATCGCGCCCACCGGCAGGTAATGTTCCGCCTCGGCGATCACCACCCGACCGGCAAGCGCGATGATCGGGTTGAAGTTATGCGCGGTCAGGGAATAGGTCAGGTTGCCGATGTAATCGGCCTGATGCGCGCCGATCAGGGCGAAATCGGCGGTGATCGGCAGCTCGAGCAGGAAGCGCTTGCCCTCGATCTCGATCACCCGCTTGCCCTCCTCGACCTCGGTGCCGAGCCCGGTGGGCGTCAGCACCCCGCCAAGCCCCGCGCCCCCCGAGCGGATCCGCTCGATCAGCGTGCCCTGCGGCACAAGCTCGACCGCGATCTCGCCCGCCAGCATCTTTGCCTGGGTCTCGGGGTTCAGCCCGATGTGCGAGGTGACGACGCGGCGCACCGCGCCCGCGGTAATCAGCTTGCCGATGCCGCGCCCGGGGTGTGCCGTGTCATTGGCGATCACCGTCAGTTCGCGGGCCTGCCGCGCCACCAGCGCGTCGATCATCCGCTCGGGCGTGCCCACCCCCATGAACCCGCCGATCAGCAGGCTCGAACCGTCGGGAATCCGCTCTGCCGCGGCCTCCGGTTTCAGCGCACCCTTCATCCAGCTTCCTTTCCGCGGTCGTCCCGGCCGGGGCCGGTTCCGCCGCGCTCCTCTGCGCCGCCCCCGCGCGCCCCGGGGGCCATTTCCGTTGCCGCGACAGGGGCGCCCTGCGGCCGAAAAGCCGCTGCCCGTCACCGGGCGCAGGGTCCGTTCCGGATCCGCGATCTGCCGAAGATGCCTCTGCGTGCTCCCTCCCGGCCGCCCGAATTTCGGCCGCGGGGTCCGCCTCGCTCTCCTCCAGTGCCGCCGCTGCGGGCCGCGCCTCATGCGCCTTTCATGAAGCCTCTCATCGTCCGATGCAAGGGCACGATCGGCGCCCCGAATGTGCAATGCCGCACAAAGGACACAGCCCCGCCCCGGCCGCATCCGCGGCATGGACCCTTGCGGTTTCATGCTCTAACACTTGAGCCGAAGACCATGCCGGACGTGTCCCGGGGCTCCCCCTCCGCGCCGCAGATCCGGCCTCACGCAGCAGGGAGCTGACCCAATGGCACGACATCTTCTCTCCACCGGCACCGCGATCCTTCTGGCGCTGGCAGCACCGGCCGGCGCCGAGACCACGCTGACCGTGGCGAACTGGCTGCCGCCGTCGCATCCGCTGGTGTCGGAGGTGATCGTACCGATGAGCGAGAAGATCGCCGAGGCGACGCATGGCGCGGTGAAGGCGACGATCCTGCCCGCGCCCCTCGGGCCGCCCGGCGCGCATTTCGACTTTGCGGTGAACGGCGTCGCCGACATCACCTTCGGCGTGCAGGGCTACAACCCCGGCCGGTTCAAGACCACGAACGTGGTCGAGCTGCCGTTCCTCGGCGAAAGCGCCGAGGACGTCTCGGTCGCCTACTGGCGGGTGTGGGAAAAACTCCTCAAGCCCGCCGGCGAATATGACCAGGTCAAGGTGCTCGCCGTGTTCAGCCACGGCCCGGGCGAGATCTTCATGAAGGATGGCGACGTCTCCTCGCCCGACTTCCTGCAGGGCAAGAAGATCCGCGTCGGCGGCGGCATCGTGCACGAGATCGTCTCGGCGCTTGGAGCGGCGCCGGTCGAGGGGCCGTCGTCCAAGGCCTATGAGCTGCTCAGCCAGGGCGTCGCCGACGGCATCACCTTCCCCTATGAATCGGTGAACTATTTCAAGCTGATCCCGCAGCTGAAGAAGGCGGTGGCAGTGCCGGGCGGGCTCTTCAACACCTCGTTCTACATCGTGATGAACAAGGCGAAATGGGACAGCCTGACGCCCGAGGAACAGGCGCAGATCGACAGCGTCACCGGCGAGGCGCTGGCGCGGCTCGCCGGGCAGATGTGGGACCGCCAGGATGCGCTCGGCCGCGAGGCGATGGCCGGCAAGATCGCGATCGAACCCGCGACCGAGGCACAGATCGCCGCCTGGAAGACCGCGCTGCAGCCGCTCGTCGACGCCAAGCTCGCCGAGGCCGCCTCGGCCGGGATCGACGCGACGGCCGCCGAGGCGATGCTGAAGGACGAGATCGCCAAGGAAGAGGCGGCGAAGTGAGCGACAAGGCGGCGGAGGTCTTCCTCCGCACCCCCGAGACCGACCCGTCCTCGGGCCGCCACCCCGAGCCCGCGCCGGTGCGCCGCACCCGCGCGCGGCTTGCACTCGCCGCGATCTGCGGCGCGATGCTGCTGGCGATGATGGGGCTGACCGTCGCCGACGTGCTGGGCCGCTACCTGCTCGGCGCGCCGATCACCGGCGCGACCGAGCTGACCGAGATGATGCTCGCCGCGGTGATCTTCCTCGGCCTGCCGGCGGTCAGCCTCGACCGCGACCACGTCACCGTCGACATCGTGACCGAGCATCTGCCGTCCCGCCTCCAGCCCTGGCGCGAGCTGCTGACGGCGCTGGTCTCGGCGGCGATGCTGTCTGTCGTCAGCTGGCGGATCTGGGTCTATGCCGGGCAGATCGCGGGCTATGGCGGGGCGACGAACTCGCTGCGCCTGCCGATCGCGCCGCTGGGCTATCTGGCCGCGGCCTGCTGCGCCCTCGGCGCGGTCTTCACCCTTTACGCCGCGCTGCGCGGCCTGCGTCGCAAGTGACGGGGACATGATGGAACATTGGCAGCTTGGCATCGCGGTCCTCCTCGTGCTGCTTCTGGGCGGCGTGCCGATCGCCTTTGCGCTGACCGCGGTGGGGCTGGTCGGCACGATCTCGATCATCGGCTGGGCGCCGGCGATGGCACTGCTCGGCTCGACCTTCTTCGACAATGGCCGCGACTATTCGCTGTCGGTGCTGCCGCTCTTCCTGATGATGGGCAATTTCGTGGTGCAGTCGGGCATCGCAAGCGAGCTTTACAACGCCGCCTATGCCTGGCTGCGCCACCGCAAGGGCGGCCTCGCGACGGCGACGGTGATCGCCTGCGGCGCCTTCAGCTCGGTCTGCGGCTCGTCGATGGCGACGGCGGCGACGATGACGCGCATCGCGCTCCCTTCGATGCGGCGCTTCGGCTATCCCGACCGGCTCTCCACCGCCTCGATCGCGGCAGGCGGCACGCTCGGCATCCTGATCCCGCCCTCGGTGATCCTCGTCTTCTACGGGATCATGACACAGCAGGACATCGGCAAGCTCTTCCTCGCCGGCATCATCCCCGGCCTTCTCGGCATCTTCGGCTATGCGATGGCGGTGCGCTTTTCCGTGGCCACGGGCAAGGACGATCTGCCGGTCGAGCCGAAGCTGCCGCTCAGGGACCGCATCCTGGCACTGAAGGGCACGGCCGGGGCGCTGCTGCTCTTCGTCTATGTGATGGGCGGGATCTATCTGGGCGTCTTCACCCCCACCGAAAGCGCGGGCATGGGCGCGGGCGGGGCCCTGCTTCTGACGATCCTGTCGCGGCGCTTCAGCTGGGGCGCGCTGCTCGACGTGCTCTATGACACGATGAAGACGACGGCGATGATGTTCTTCATCCTGTTCGGCGCGCTGACCTTCTCGAACTATGTCAATCTCTCCGGCATGACCCGCGACATCCAGGCCTTTCTCGAGGCCTTCGGCGGCAACCGCTGGGGGGTGATCTTCCTGATCCTGCTGATCTATCTGGTGCTCGGCTGCGTGTTCGAGAGCCTGTCGATGATCATGCTGACAGTGCCGGTGTTCTACCCGATCGTCGCGGCGCAGGGGTTCGACCTGATCTGGTTCGGCATCTTCGTGGTGGTGGTGACGGAGATTTCCTACATCACCCCGCCGGTCGGGCTGAACGCCTTCGTGCTGCGCTCGGTGGTGCCGGACGTGGCGCTTGGCACGATCTTCCGCGGCCTCGGCCCGTTCATCGTCGCCGACGCGATCCGCATCGCGATTCTGACGCTGGTGCCGGGGCTGGTGCTCTTCCTCACCTGAGGGCGCGACCGAACTGCCGCCGCCACGCCCCGGGCGAGAGCCCATAGCGGGCGTGGAAGGCGCGGCGCAGCACCGCGGCCGAGCCGAAGCCCGCCGCCTCCGCGACCGCCTCGAGCGGCGCCTCCGAGGTCTCCAAAAGCTCTGCCGCCCGCGCCAGCCGCGCCTGTGCCTGATAGCGCGCGGGGGTGGTGCCCGTCGCCTCGGCAAAGCGGCGCAGGAAGGTGCGCTCCGACATCCCCGCCCGCGCCGCCAGCGCCCGCGCCGGCGGGGTTTCGGCCAGATCCCGCGTCAGCGCCTCGAGGATCGGTGCCAGTCGCCCTCCCTCCCCCGCCCGCGGCACCGGGCGCAGCAGGAACTGCGCCTGCCCGCCCTCGCGCGAGGCCGGCATGACCAGGCGCCGCGCCACAAGGTTCGCGGCCTCGGCCCCGAAATCACGGCGCACGATATGCAGGCCAAGGTCCATCCCCGCGGCCGAGCCCGCCGAGGTCAGGATCTGCCCCTCGTCGACGAACAGAACATCGGGATCCACCCGCACCGCCGGAAAGCGCGCCGCCAGCGCCTCGGCATAGCGCCAGTGCGTCACCGCCCGCCGGCCATCGAGCAGCCCCGTGGCGGCCAGCACGAAGGCGCCCGAGCAGATCGAGGCGAGCCGCGCCCCCCGCGCATGCGCCGCCCGCAACGCCGCGATCAGCGCCTCGGGCACCGGTGCGTCAAGGCCGCGCCAGCCCGGCACCACGATCAGCCCGGCCTCCGCCAGAAGCTCCAACCCGCCATCGCAGCCGATGCGCAGCCCCCCCTCGGCCCGCATCGGCCCGGGATCGGCCGCGGCGGTCGCACAGCGATACCAGTTCGGCCCCATCTCGGGGCGGGGAAGGCCGAAGATCTCGGTCGCGATGCCGAACTCGAAGGTGCACAGCCCGTCATAGGCCAGCACCGCGACGCGCGGGTTGGCGATCGGCGGCAGGGCAAGGTTTGGCAGGATCTGCGCGATCGTTGTCATGCTGCCAGCTTACGCGCGCGGGTGCCGGCTGCCAAGATCCGGTCATCGAGAGAAGGAGAGCCCGATGAACCCCGTTCTTGCCCGCCCCGCCCCTGCGCCCGAAAGCCTGATCGCGCCGCTTGCGCAGCAATGCGCGCTGCACACCGATTGCCACGACGTGCATGACGCGATGGCCCTGCCCGATCCGGGCTTCGTGCTGCTGCATGTGATGGGCACGCCCGAGACCTATGCCCGCCGCCATGTGCCGGGCGCGATCTTCCTGCCGCACCGGCAGCTGACGGCCGAGCGGCTGGCCGACTGGCCCGCGGACACGCTTTTCGTCGTCTACTGCTCGGGCCCGCATTGCAACGCGGCCGAACAGGCGGCGCTGGCGCTGGCGCGGCTCGGCCGGCCGGTGAAGATCATGCTGGGCGGGATCCTGGGCTGGGAGTTCGAGGGCTTTGCCTTCGCCACCGGCCCCGCCGCCTGACCCTCTGGCCCAGACGGCACGGGGCGGCCCCGTGAGGGCCGCCCCGTCGCACGGCCCCCGAGGGGCCGCCTGCGCTGCCGTCACTCGGCGGCGAAGAGGTTGGTGAACTTGCCGCACCAGTCGTTCGGCTTCACCACCGGCCACAGGCCGCGGCTGTCGTCATCCTTCTGGGTCACAGGCGGATTCGCGCGGCACAGACCGCCGTCGTCGAGCTGGCTGGGGGAGTTTGCCACGTGGTCTTCGTAGAACACGCAGGCGTTGCAGGATTGATGCGCCATGATCGCCTCCTTGGCTTGCTGGATTGCAGGTCGCGGATGGCTGGCGGGCATCAAGGCTGGCTGGCTGTCTGAAGGCAAACTACGTCCCCGACTCGCTGCCGTCAAGAAAAATCGAATGATTCCAATTAGTTGACTGATTTCATCAGGGTTTTCAGGGAAAGAAAAACCGTCGGATTTGGAGATCCGCCCCCCGGAAATGCGAAACGCCGGGCACAGGGCCCGGCGTTCGTGCAAAGCATGTGAGCCGAAATCAGGCTTCGGCTTCGCCTTCCGCGGCTTCGGCCGAGATCAGCCCCGACGGCGCCGCGATGTTGGCGACGACGAAGTTGCGATCGACGGTCGGCTTGCAGCCTTCCGGCAGCGCGATGTCATTGATGTGGATGACGTCACCGATCAGCTTGCCGGTCAGGTCGACGGTGATGTGATCCGGGATGTCACCGGCCAGCACCTCGAGTTCGACTTCCGGACGCACGACGGTCAGGGTGCCGCCACGCTTCAGGCCCGGCGCGGCCTCGGCGTTGTCGAAGTTCACGTGGATGAACAGGTTGATGCGCGAGGCACGGTGGGTGCGCATGAAGTCGATGTGGGTCGGCAGATCCTTGACCACATCCTTCTGCACGCCGCGGCAGATCACCCGCACGTCTTCCTGACCTTCAACCTTCAGGTTGAAGAGGGTCGACATGAAGCGGCCCTTGCGCAGGCGGGTCAGCAGCTTGTTGTAGTCGAAGTTCAGAGCGACCGGCTCCTTGCCGTCACCGTAGACGATGCCGGGCACCATGCCCTGACGACGTGCAGCGCGAGCGGCCCCCTTGCCCGTCCCCGTGCGCACGACGGCTTCGATCGTTTCGATCTCTTTAGCCATTTGGGAATTCCTTACATCTGGCGTTTCGGGCCGCCTCCAAGGGTGCCGGCCCATGAGGCGGTGCGGATAAGCCGAAAAGCCCAATTTGGCAAGGCAAAAGTGGCCCGCGACACCGGCCCCGCCCCCGGCCCCGCACGGGCGGGGATTGCATGCGGAATTCATCTGACATAAGTCAGGTAAAATACCGGACAAAGGTCAGACATCATGCCCGCAAACCTGCCCCCACCCGATGCCGTCGCCCGCGTGCGCCGCTTCAACCGCGCCATCACCCGTGCCGTCGGCGCGCTCAACACCTCGTTCCTCGACCGCGGCCGGCCGCTTGGCGCGGCGCGGGTGCTGAACGCGATCGGTCAGGGCCGCAGCGATCTGGGCGAGATCCGCGCCTATCTCGGCCTCGATTCGGGGCTGATGAGCCGGCTCCTGCGCGGGCTCGAGGCCGAGGGGCTGGTCGCGACCGCCGCCGACGCGCAGGACAGCCGCCGCCGGGTGGTGCACCTGACCCCGGCCGGCGCCGCGGAATTCGCCGAATACGAGCGGCTGTCGGACGCCCAGGCCGCAGGCATCCTTGCCACTCACCCCGATCCCGGGGCACTGCTCGCCGCGATGGACCTGATCGGTTCGGCGCTCGGGCGCGACCGGATCACGCTCGAGGTCTGCGACCCGCGCAGCCCCGAGGCGCTCCGCTGCCTGCAGGCCTATTACGCCGAGCTGGCCGCGCGCCTGCCGCACAGCTTCGACGTCTCGCTCTCCTGCGACCCGCAGGCCGAGGCGATGATGGCGCCCCGCGGCGCCTTCCTCGTCGCGATGTCGGACGGGCTGCCGCTCGGCTGCGTCGGGCTGAAGGGCACCGATGCGGGCTATGCCGAGATCAAGCGGCTCTGGGTGGCCCCGGCGGCGCGCGGGCTCGGCCTGGCCCGCCGGCTGATGGACGGCGCCGAGACGGCGGCGCAGGGTCTCGGCATCGCGCTACTGCGGCTCGACACCAACAGCGCCCTGCCCGAGGCCATCGCGCTCTACCGTGCCACCGGCTGGACCGAGATCGCGCGCTTCAACGACGATCCCTACCCCGATGTCTTCTTCGAGAAGCGGCTCGCTCAGGCGTAGCTGTCGAAGAAGCCCTCGGGCACCAGCAGGTTCTCGCGCCGCAGGGCCTTCACGTCGCGCTCCCCGCACAGCGCCATCGAGGTATCGAGCTCCTTGCGGATGATCTCGAGCGCCGTGGTCACCCCCGCCTCGCCCATGGCGCCGAGACCATAGATGAAGGCCCGGCCGATCATCGTGCCGGTCGCGCCAAGCGCAAGCGCCTTCAGCACGTCCTGCCCCGAGCGGATGCCGCTGTCGAGGAAGACCTCGGTCCTGTCGCCGACCGCGGCGAGGATCGAGGGCAGCATGCGGATCGTCGACAGCGCGCCATCGAGCTGCCGGCCGCCGTGGTTCGACACCACGATCGCATCGGCGCCGAAATCGGCCGCCATCCGCGCGTCCTCGGCATCGAGGATCCCCTTCAGGATCAGCTTGCCGCCCCATTGGTCCCGAATCCGCGCGATCTTCGACCAGTCGAGCTTGGGGTCGAACTGCTCGGCGGTCCAGGTCATCAGCGAGGACGGGTCATTCACCCCCTTCGCGTGGCCGACGATATTGCCGAAGAAGCGCCGCGGCGTGCCCAGCATCTCGAGCCCCCACTGCACCTTCGTCGCCATGTTGACGATGTTGGGCAGGGTCAGCTTCGGCGGCGCCGACAGGCCGTTCTTCAGATCCTTGTGACGCTGCCCGAGGATCTGAAGATCGAGCGTCAGCACCAGCGCCGAACAGCCCGCCTTCTTCGCCCGCTCGATGATCGCGTCGACGAAGTCCTCGTCGCGCATCACGTAAAGCTGGAACCAGAACGGCGCCGGCGACTGCGCCGCCACATCCTCGATCGAGCAGATCGACATCGTCGAGAGGGTGAAGGGCACGCCGAATTTCGCCGCCGCCCGCGCCGCCTTGATCTCGCCATCGGCGCGCTGCATGCCGGTCATCCCGACCGGGGCCAGCGCCACCGGCATCGCCACCTTCTGGCCGATCATCGCGCTTTCGGTGCTGCGCCCCGACATGTCCACGGCCACCTTCTGCCGCAGCCGGACCTGCGCGAAATCCGAGATATTCTCGCGGAAGGTCTGTTCGGTGTAGGAGCCGCTCTCGCAATAGTCGAAGAACATCTTCGGCGTGCGCTTGCGGTGCAGCTCCTTCAGATCGGCGATGCAGGTGATGACGGCCATGGGAAAACCTCCGCTTCTGGTAATGTCGCCTTACCAATTCAAGCGGGAAAGATCAATCCACCGGAAAGCCCCGACTCTCCCGCCCGGCTTTCTCCTTGCCGAAAATACCTTCGGGGGGTGAATGCCGAAGGCAGAGGGGGGCAGACGGCCCCCCTGCGCAGGGCCCGGAACACCCTCAGGCCGAATGCGCGCCCGCGGCAAGCTCGGCCACGCGGGCCAGAACCTCGGCCGGGGACTTGCCCTCGCCCACCAGCTTCACGATCGCCGAGCCGACGACACAGCCGTCGGCGACGCCCGCGATGGTGCGCGCGGCCTCCGGCGTCGAGATGCCGAAGCCCACCACCACCGGCAGATCGGTCGAGGCCTTGATCCGCGCCACTTCGGGGCCGACATCGCCCGCCTGCGCCGCCTGGCTGCCGGTGATGCCGGTGACCGAGACGTAATAGACAAAGCCCGAGGTGTTCTGCAGCACCTTCGGCAGGCGCTTGTCATCGGTCGTCGGCGTCGCGAGACGGATGAAGTTCAGCCCCGCGTTCTTCGCCGGGATGCAGAGTTCCGCATCTTCCTCGGGCGGCAGGTCGACGACGATCAGCCCGTCGACGCCGGCCTTCAGCGCATCGGCCACGAACTTTTCGCTGCCGCGGTTATAGATCGGGTTGTAATAGCCCATCATCACGATCGGCGTGACGTCGTCGGTCTTGCGGAACTCGGCCACCATGTCGAGCGTCTTCTGCAGGGTCTGGCCGCCATCCAGCGCGCGCTGACCGGCAAGCTGGATCGTCGGGCCGTCCGCCATCGGATCGGTGAACGGCATGCCGAGCTCGATCACGTCGACGCCCGCCGCGGGCATCCCCTTCATCACCGCGAGCGAGGTCTCGATGTCCGGGTCTCCCGCCATGATATAGGCGACGAAGGCCTTCTTCCCCTCGGCCTTCAGCGCGGCAAATCTGGCATCGATGCGAGTCATGTGCGGTCCCCTGCTCTGTCCGCCCGGGTTTGCGGCATGGATGCGGGAAAATCAATGCCGAAAGGGGCGCGGCTTGCCATGCAACGCGCGCCCGCGTAAGAGGCGCGCAACAGCGGATGAGCGAGAGGGCAAGATCATGGGCTTCAAGATGGGGATCGTCGGGCTCCCGAACGTGGGCAAGTCGACGCTGTTCAACGCGCTCACCAAGACCGCCGCGGCGCAGGCGGCGAACTTCCCCTTCTGCACGATCGAGCCGAACGTGGGCGAGGTCGCGGTGCCCGACGCGCGGCTCGAGGCGCTGGCCGCGATCGCCGGCTCGAAGCAGCTCATTCCGACCCGGATGACCTTCGTCGACATCGCGGGCCTCGTGAAGGGCGCCTCGAAGGGCGAGGGCCTTGGCAACCAGTTCCTCGCGAACATCCGCGAGGTCGATGCCATCGCCCATGTGCTGCGCTGCTTCGAGGATGGCGATGTGACCCATGTCGAGGGCCGCGTCGATCCGATCGCCGATGCCGAGACGATCGAGACCGAGCTGATGATCGCCGACCTCGAGAGCCTCGAGAAGCGGCTCGCGAACCTTTCGCGCAAGATCAACGCCGGCGACAAGCAGGCGAAGGAAGACGCGCGCCTGATGCTGGCCGCGAAGGAGGTCCTCGAAAAGGGCCTGCCCGCGCGCACCGTCAAGATCGTCGAGGATGATCGCAAGGCCTGGAACATGCTGCAGCTGCTGACGGCGAAGCCGGTCCTTTATGTCTGCAACGTCGAGGAGGCGCAGGCCGCCACCGGCAACGCGCTGTCCGAGAAGGTGGCGCAGATGGCGCAGGAACAGGGCGCCGCCTCGGTGGTGATCTCGGCCAAGATCGAGGAAGAGATCAGCCAGCTCGACGACGAGGAAGCGACGATGTTCCTCGAGGAGCTCGGGTTGCACGAGGCCGGCCTCGACCGTCTGATCCGGGCGGGCTATCAGCTTCTGGGCCTCGAGACCTATTTCACCGTCGGCCCGAAGGAGGCCCGCGCCTGGACGATCCGCAAGGGCACGCTTGCGCCGCAGGCGGCGGGCGTCATCCACGGCGATTTCGAGCGCGGCTTCATCCGCGCCGAGACCGTGGCCTATGAGGATTACGTGAAATACAAGGGCGAGACCGGCGCCAAGGAGGCGGGCAAGTTCCGCGTCGAGGGCAAGACCTACGAAGTTCAGGACGGCGACGTGCTGCACTTCCTGTTCAACGCCTGAGCCCATCCGGGCCTGACATCCCGGGGGGCGCAAACGGCGCCGCCCGGACGCCCTGCACGCGATCCGCGCAAGACGCCCGGGCGACCGGGGAGGACCTGTCCGAGGGCCGCGCTCAGGCGGCCTTCAGCTGGGCGGAGGCAGCCGCCGCCGCAAGCCGCGGCTTGACGATCCGCAGCGCGATGACCGAGACCGCCGTGCCCGCCAGCATCGCGATCACGAAGCCCGGCAGGTTGCCCACCGCGTTCGGGATCGGCAGCACGAAGATGCCGCCATGGGGCACCTTGAGCTGAACCCCCATCGCCATGCAGATCGCACCGGCCACCGCCGAGCCCGCGATCAGCGAGGGGATCACCCGGAACGGGTCGCGCGCGGCGAAGGGGATCGCGCCTTCGGTGACGAAGGACAGGCCCAGCACGAAGGCCGCATTGCCCGCCTCGCGTTCCTCGGGGGTGAAGCGGTTGGCAAAGAGCTTCGTCGCGATCGAGAGCGCAAGCGGCGGCGTCATGCCGGCGCACATCACCGCAGCCATCGGCTCGGTCACGTTCGCGGCGATCAGCGTGGTGCCGAAGGCATAGGCCGCCTTGTTGATCGGCCCGCCCATGTCGACGGCCATCATCCCACCGAGCAGCGCGCCAAGAACCGCCGCCTGCGCGCCCTGCATCCCCTGCAGCCAGGCGGTGAGCGCGGCCAGGAGTTCCGCCGTCGGCTTGCCGATCACATAGAACATCAGCAAGCCGGTGATCGAGACCCCCAGAAGCGGCAGGATCAGCACGGGTTTCAGCCCCTGCAGCGTCTTCGGCAGCTTGATCGCCCGGTTCAGCCACAGCACCGCATAGCCGGCGATGAAGCCCGCGAGGATGCCGCCGATGAAGCCCGCGCCGATCGTGCCGGCGATCACGCCGCCGGTCATGCCGGGCGCGATGCCGGGCCGGTCGGCGATCGAGAAGGCGATATAGCCAGCGAGCGCCGGCACCATCAGCGTGAAGGCCCCCTTCGCGCCGATCTGGAACAGCGTCCAGCCCAGCGTGCCCTGATGCGCGTCGTCATAGACATAGATGCCGCCAAGCGCGAAGGCGATGGCGATCAGGATGCCGCCCGCCACGACGAAGGGCAGCATGAAGGACACACCGGTCATCAGGTGCTTGTAGACACCCGCCGCACCGCCGGCCTTCGCCGGAGCGGCACCGCTTTGCGCCTCGGCGGGGGCGTCGTCTTGCCCGGCCCTCAACACCGCGGCCTCGGCGATGGCGCGGCGGATCAGCCCGGCGCCGTCATTGATCGCGGGTTTCGTCTGCGACTGGAACACCCGCTTGCCGGCAAAGCGGCTCAGCTCGACCTGGCGGTCGGCGGCGATCACCACGAGGTCCGCCGCGGCAATCTCCGCCGCCGTCAGCGCGTCTTCCGAACCGACCGAGCCCTGGGTCTCGACCCGGATCTCGGCGCCGATTTCCTTCGCGCCCTGCTGCAGCCCCTCGGCCGCCATGAAGGTATGCGCGATGCCGGTCGGGCACGAGGTGATCGCGACGATCTTCAGCCCGGCGCCGATGCCCGGCGCCGATGCAGCGCCCTCGAGCCGGCCGAGCACCGCAGCCGGCGCATCGAGCACCTCCTGCAGCGTCGCGCGCAGCACCTGCTTGCCCTCGAAGCGCGGATCGGGCGGCAGCTCGCCCACCAGCAGCACCTTCGCCGCACCCGCCACCGTCGCGGCGTCGAGCGGGTCGCTCACGCCCTCGGGCATGTGCAGCTCGATCCGGATCGCGCGGCCCAGCCCGGCCGCGGCCTTCTTCAGCGCTTCGCGCGCCAGCATCCCGTGCGTCGCCAGGGTCTCGGCGCCGATCACGGCCACGATATCGGACATTTCTTCCTCCTGTCCTCCAGTGTCTTCTCCGCCCGGCCCCATCGGGGCCCGGGCCTCCCGCATCGGCGACCGCCCGTGGGCGGTGCGCCCTTTTCGTCCGGCCGGGTCTCCCTCCCCGGCCGCAATCCCGCTCAGCCCTCGGCGAGCCACGCCGAAAGCGGGCGCACCGGCACGGCGCTGGCAAGCGAGCGCAGCTCGGTCCTTTCGGGCAGGTGGGGCCCGGCGTTGCGCAGCTTGCCCACCGAAAAGGCGGTGGCGCGCTGTGCCAGCCGGTCGAGCGTCAGCCCCTCGGCCAGCGCCGAGACGATCCCCGCCACCATCGCGTCGCCCGCCCCCACGGTCGATCCGTGCGAAAGCGCGACCGGGGCAGCGTGGACGGCCACATCCCGACCGACGAAGATCGCCCCCTCGGTGCCCAGCGACACGACGACGAGCGCAATGCCGCGATCAAGCAGCCACCGCGCCGCGGCGACCAGATCGGCGCGCACGGCCAGAGGCCGGCCGAGGCACTCCTCGAGTTCGTGCCGGTTCGGCTTGATCGCGAAGGGGGCGGCATCGGCGGGCAGCGCCAGCGCCGCGCGCAGCGGCGCGCCCGAGACATCGAGCATCACCCGCGCGCCGCGCCGGGCAAGCCCGCCCGCAAGCCGCGCCGAGGCGTCATCGTCAAGCCCCGGCGGCTGGCTGCCCGAGATCGCGACAAGCGCGCCCGCACCCACATCCGCAAGGCTGTCGGCCACCGCCGCCAGATCGCGCGCCGAGGCGGAAAAGCCCGGCAGGTTGACGTCGGTGGTGCGCCCGCCCTCCTCCAGCAGCTTGATGTTGGTGCGCGTGGGTTCCGCGAGCCGCACCATGCGGTCGGCAATCCCCTTCGAGGCGAAAAGCTTCTCGAAGCGCGCGGCATTTTCGGCACCAAGGAGGCCATGAATGGCGACCCGCGCGCCCCAGTCCGCGAGGCAGGAGGCGACGTTCACCCCCTTGCCGCCCGGGTCGTGGCGGGCCGAGCGGGCGCGGGCGACCTCGCCCGGCACCAGCTGCGAAAGCCCCACGGTCAGATCGACGGCCGGGTTCAGCGCGACGGTGTGAAGGTCGGCGGTGTGAAGGTCGGCGGCGCTCATGACGCCACCTGCGGATCAAGGGCGAGCGCGCGCACCTGATCGGCGTCGGTCATCGCCAGCGCCCGTTCGGCCAGCGCCTGCAGCGCGGGCAGCGCCGCACCGCGCAGCCGCGCCTTCACCGCCGGGATGTCGCGCGGCGTCATCGACAGCTCGTCGACGCCAAGGCCGGCCAGCAGCCCCGCCCCGAAGGGATCGCCCGCGATGCCGCCGCAGACGCCGACCCAGCGGCCATGCGCATGCGCGCCCTTCACCGTCGCCGCGATCAGCGCCAGCACCGCGGGGTGCAGGCTGTCCGCCTCGGGCGCCAGCACCGGGTTCTGCCGGTCGATCGCCAGCGTGTATTGCGTCAGGTCATTGGTGCCGATCGAGAAGAAATCGGCATGCCGCGCCAGCCGGTCGGCCAAGAGCGCCGCCGAGGGCACCTCGATCATGATGCCAAGCGGGATCTCGGGCGCCTTCATCTCGGCGCGGATCCGCCCCGCCGTCTCGCGCAGCGCGATCAGCTCGGGTTCAGAGGTGATCATCGGGAACATCACCGAGATCCGGGCGCCATCGCGCGCCGCGCGGTAGAGCGCGCGCAGCTGCGGCACCAGCAGTTCCGGCCGGCGCAACAAAAGCCGCGCGCCGCGCACGCCGAGGAAGGGGTTCTCCTCGCGCGGCAGGTCCAGATAGGAGACCTGCTTGTCGCCGCCGATGTCGAGCGCGCGGATGACGAGCGGCCGGTCCCCCATCGCCTCGGCCATCGCGCTATAGGCCTGATACTGGTCTTCCTCGGTCGGGCTTTCGGCGCGTTCGAGGAACAGGAACTCGGTGCGCATCAGCCCGACGCCCTCGGCCCCTTGGGCAAGCGCGAAGGGCGCCTGTTCGGCCAGGTTGATGTTCGCGCCGATCTCGATGCGGTGACCGTCGGTGGTGGCCGCCGGCAGCGCGCGGGCGGCGGCATCCAGCTCGCGCCGCCCCTCCTCGGCCGCGATCCAGGCGCGGGCCGAGGCCAGATCCGCCTCGGAGGGCTCGAGATAGAGCCGCCCGCCGGTGCCGTCGACGATCGCCTCGGCACCATCGGTCAGCCGCGACAGCGCCGCGCCCGCGCCGACCACCGCCGGCAGGCCGAGCGTGCGCGCAAGGATCGCGCTGTGCGAGGTCGGCCCGCCCTGCGCGGTCACCAGGCCACGGACCCGCGCGGGGTCGAGCCCGGCGGTGTCGGTGGGCGTCAGGTCGTCGGCGATCAGGATCGTGCCTTCGGGCAGCTCGGCCGGGGTCGGACGCGCCAGCACCGGATCGATCAGGGCAAGCACCCGCTGCCCCACATCGCGCAGATCGGCGGCGCGGCCGGCGAGGATCGCATTGCCAGACCGGCGCATCGGCTCGGCCGCCTCCTCGATCGCGCGGTTCCACGACCAGGCAAGGCCATGGCCGTCGACGAGGGATTGCGAGGCATGGATCACCAGCGCCGGATCGCCCAGCAGTTCGGCCTGGGCGCGGAAGATGCCGGCGTCGGCCTCGCCCAGACGGCGGGCGGTGTCATCGGCGAGCGCGCGCAGCTGTTCACGGGCCCGGGCAAGTGCCGCATGCAAACGGTCGGCGGCGCGGGCCAGATCCTCGGGCTTGCCGGGCTCGGCATCGGGGATCTCGGTCGGCCCGGTCTCGAGCCGATGGAGCCGCCCGATCGCCAGCCCCGGCGCGGCCGACACCCCGTCGATCACCCGCGGGTCGTCGACATCGGGGGCGTGAACCGGCTGCCAGCCACCCGCCGCCTGCGCCGCGGCCCGCTTCGCCTCGGCCTGTGCGGCCTGCGCCTTCTCGCGCGCCGACAGGCCCGCGACGACGATGCGCAGGGTCGAGAGCGCATCGGCCGCATCCGGCCCCTCGGCCGAGAAGGTCAGCGCATCGCCCGCCTTCAGCCCGAGCTGCAGCAGCGACAGCATGTTGCGTGCGTCCGCCGCCTCGGCCCCGTGGCGCACGCGGATGCGCGACGAGAAGCGCCGCGCCGTCTCGGCCCATTCGGTCGCCGGGCGCGCGTGCAGCCCCGAGGGATAGTCGAGCACCCAGTCGAAGCTCTGCCCGAGGTCGGTCGCCGGGGCGGCGGCCGGCGCCGTGCCCTCGTCGCCCGCGAGTGCCGCGATGATCTCGTCGGCAGTCTCGGTGCGGGACAGGCGTTCAAGCCGCGGCACGTCCTGCATCAGCCGGGTCAGCCGGCGCAGGATGCCGATATGTGCGTCCGAGCGCGCCGCGATCGCCACCACCAGCTGCGCCGTCTGCCCCTCGTTCCAGCGCACGCCGTCGCGGACCTGCAGCACGGCGATGCCGTCGCGCTGGATGAGATCGCGCTCGTCGAGCATGCCATGCGGGATCGCGATGCCACGGCCAAGGAAGGTGTCCGCCGCCGCCTCGCGCTTGGCCATACTGGCCTCGAAACCCGGCCGCGTGCAGCCCGCGGCCGCCAGAAGCGCCGCCGCCTGTCGCAGCGCGTCGGCCTTGTCGGCGACCTTCGCATCCAGACGGATCAATTCGCGGGGCAAAAGCCCGGGATCATGGGAAAGGGACATTGGCGCTCCTCCAGCCACTGCGTGACGGCACATTAACACGTCTGTGGGAACGTTCCCACAATATTTTCCGCTGCACCCGCGAAGGCCCTCCACATACCCGCGCTATTTCATTGCGAAATCACTGAAAACATGGCATGTTCCGCGCAGCCAGAAACTGGAAACGTTTGCAGTGACATGAGCGTCAGCATCAAGGATGTCGCGCGGGCCGCGGGGGTTTCGACCTCGACCGTCTCTCGCGCCCTCGGCAAGGGGCCGGTCAGCGCCGAGGTGCTGCACCGGGTCGAATCGGCCGTTGCCGCCACCGGCTACCGACCGAACCTTGCCGCGCGACAGCTGCGCTCGCAGCGCTCGATGGCGGTCGGGCTGATCGTCGCCGACATCCGCAACCCGTTCTTCACCCAGCTCAGCCGGGCGGTCGAGGATGCCGCCTATGCCGCGGGCATGCGGGTGCTGCTGTGCAACACCGACGAGGACCCGGCGCGCGAGGCGATGTATCTCGAACTGATGGCCGAGGAACGGGTGAGCGGGCTGATCATGACGCCGACGCGCCATCTCTCGCCCGCCGCGCTGGCCCGCGTGGACCGGCCCGTGGTGCTGGTCGACCGCGCCATGCCCGAGACCGATTTCGACAGCGTCGTGCTCGACAATGCCCGCGCCTCGGCCGAGCTGGTCGATCATCTGGTGGCCTCGGGCCGGCGACGGATCGCCGGGCTGTTCGGCTCGACCTCCGCCACCGGCATGGAGCGGCGCGCCGAGGTCGAGGCGGCGCTCGAGCGTCACGGCCTGCCGGTGCGCAGCGCGCTCTCGCTGCCGAGCTTCGATGCCGGACACGCGGCGCTTGCGGAACTGCTCGAGCGCGAGATGCCCGATGCGCTGATCCTGTCGAACGGTCTGTTCGTGCGCGCCGCACTGAAGCTGTGCCACGAGCGCCGGATCGCAATCCCGGGCCAATTGGCGATCGCGGGCTTCGACGACGAGGTCTGGACCGACCTCGTCGATCCGGGCATCACGGTGATCCGCCAGCCGGTCGAGGATTTCGGCCGCGAGGCGATGCAGGCGCTGCTCGCCCGGATCGGCTCGGCCAAGATGCGGCCGCGGCGGGTGGTGCTGGCGGGCGAGCTGATCGTGCGCGGCTCGACCGCGCCGGCCTGAGCGTCCCCCCGCCCGGTCGGCGGGGCAGAGCAGGCTCGGACCTCGTTCCGGGTCACCGTCAGAAGAAGACAATTGCAGCGAGCACGATCGCGGAAGAGAACGTTTCCGGGCGGCGGTCGTATCGGGTCGCCCCCGCCTTCCAATCCTTCAGGCGGCCGAACATGGTCTCGATGCGGTCACGTCGCGTGTCGCACCGCTTGCCGTATCTGACAGCCCAATTGCGCGACACCGTCGTCTGATCGGCCTTGTGAAACGCGGGGGGACCGCGCCGAGGGCGCAGGCGCGGCCGGCGGCAAACCTCCGTCCCCCCCCCCGCGATCCAGACCCGCCGTTCGATACTGCGGCAGGCCGGCGCGGCGTTTCGGAGATCCGCCCGCTTCTCACTCCGGCAAGCGCACCGGGCCGAGATCCGCCCAGCGATCGCCGGGCCCCGGATTGTCGGCGGCGCAAGCACCGCCCAGATGGGTCATGATGCCCCAGACCGCGTTCAGCGCCGTCTGCACCGCGCCCTCGACCCAGGCCGGGGTCCAGCTGATGCCGTCGCCTGCCAGGAAGATGCCGCGTTGCTGCTCGGGGAACCCCGCCTGCATGAAATGACCATACATCCGGAGATTGTAGCGATAGTGACCGGGCAGCGCCCCCTTGAAGGCCCCGAGGAAATTCTCGTCCGCCTCCCAGCTGACGCAGATCGGATTGCCGCGGATGTGGCTGCGGATATCGACGCCGGGATAGATCCGCTCCAGCGCCGCAAGCGCCAGTTCCACGCGCTTCTCCGGGCCGTAGGGCAACAGCTTCAGCGCATCGGTCATCCAGCTGTAGGACAGGCAGATCACCGCGGGCTGGTCCGGGCCATTGTCGAAGAAATAGGTGCCGCGCGTGTTGCGATCGGTCAGCGTCATCGACAGCAGCGGGCGCCCGTCGGGGCCGAGATCGTTCCAGAACGGCCGATCGACCATCACGAAGGTCTTGGCGGCCTGCATGTAGCGGGTGCGATCGAGCGCCATCCACAGCTTCTGGTCGAACAGCGCCTCGTCCACCTCGACCGAGGTGGTCAAAAGGTGGCTCTGGCAGGTGACCAGAACCGCGGCATAGTCGCGTGCCACCCCCCAGAGATCGGTCACCGTCAGCCCGCCCTGCGCATTGCGTGCGATCCGGACGGCCCGCCCGAGCGTCGCCCCGCCGTTCAGCGCCGCGAGCGACGTGCCTTCGGGCCAGTGCACGCAGGGCACCACCTCGCGCCAGAGCCGGTGCAGCACCGTCTCCACCCCGCCGACGATGAAACGCTGATGGTCATCAAGTTCCAGCAGGTTGACACGCAGGATCTCGAGCATCGAATTCGGAAAATCGCTGTCCCAGCCGCCGGTGCCGAACCCGACTTGGCCAAACACCTCGCGGTGGCGGAAACTCAGGTTTCGGAACGCCTGCGATGAGGTGACAAAGTCGTAGAAGGTGCGCTCGTCCCATTTCTCGACGATCGGATCCCAGAGCTCTTTGATCCGCGCCGCGTCACGCGCCCGCACCGCCTGCGTCAATGCGGCGAAATCGGCATGTTCCTCGAGCGCGGCGCGATAGGCCTCTGCCACCTCCTGATAGAGGTGGGGCAGATCATCGGCCTGCCGGGCGAAATGTGTCTCACCTTCCAGATCGATCACCGTCGACCCGGCCGCCGGCGTCAACGGGTTCGGGAAAGGCCGGCTTTCCATCCCGAGCCTGTCGACATAATGATAGAAGGCGCGCGACGAGACCGGGAAGCGCATCCCGCCCAGTTCCGCGATCACCGACTCGGCGCCCTCGAAGGGCTCGGAACGCAGCCGCCCGCCGAATTTGGCGGATTCGTAGATCTCGGGCCGCAGCCCCATCTTCATCAACTCGTGCCCGGCAATGATCCCCGCCGCCCCCGCACCGATCACCGCCACGGGCTGGCCATACCTCTCGGCCGGAATGTGACCAAGCCCCGCGGGGTGGGTCAGCCAGTCGTCATAGGCGAAGGGAAAGTCTGGGCCGAAGGCGGTGACGGGCTTCTCAACATTCATGGCAGATCGGGCTTCCTGTTGGCCAAAATGGCGTAACTATATGAAGAACTATACGTTTTCCGGAGGACAGAAGGGAAGCGGACACTCTGTCAGACGCCGCCGACGAAAGGGCGGATCGAGGCCGTTTTTTCGGCACTTTGTATGCCGCTGGCGGCAGCCGCGTCGGCGGAGGCACGGATGATCCCGACGCCCACCGTCATCCCGGTCGGGTTCGAACATGTCCGGCGACGTCCCGTCCCCGCACGCGCCCATGGAAATGACGTCGTGGTGGCCCAGGCCAATCTCGCAGGGGACGAGGGGGAGTTGACGTTCGGCGGGCGGCCCGTCATCGCCGGCCCCGACGGCGCAGCCCCCGCCTGCGCTGGCGCTCGGGCGACGCGGTGCTCATCGTGGACCTGGCAAGACAGATGCCGCCCCGGCACGGTATCGGGCGGCCCCCGCTCAGGGACTGCCGAGCCGGCGATAGAGAATGCCGCGCGCCAGCCAGCAGCCGAGGCTCAGCCCTGTCACGCGGCCCGCGTCGTCGCGACGGATGTGCAGCGTCCATTCCCCGGGCGGGGCGGCATCCATCGCGCGGCGGCTGGTCACCGTCCACACATCGCGCGCCAACGGATACATGCGCTCCATCGGACCGGCCCCCAGCATCCCGTCGAAGCCGATATGGGCCGCTCCGTCGCGCGCCTCGATGTCCAGCGTGGCGCCGAGCCCGTCGGACCGGTAGCGCCCGGCGATTTCCGTTGCATCTGCCCGCGCAAGCGGTTCCAGCCGCTCGGCGCGGACAGTCAGGTTCTCCCCCCGGCGCTCCATCACCAGATGATCGCCCTCGCGCTGCAGCACGAGGCCCGGCGCTTCGGCGCGGGTCTCCCCCACAGGGCGCAGCAGGACCGGCGAGACGGCATATTGCAGCCGCACCCCTGCCGGCACATCGCGGGTGCGCAGGAACAGATCACGGTCACGGTCGAGCCAGAGCCCGTCCCAACCGGCCCCGGGCAGGGCGGCGGCGGGGGCCGGCGCGCCCAGCGCGGCGGCCATCAGCCCTTCGGCCGCGCGCATCGCGCTGGCCTCATGGTTAAAGATCACCACGACCGAGAGCCGTTCTGCCGCCACATGCAGCCGATAGGAGCAGAAGCCCCGCACCCCGCCACCATGTGCCGTCAGAGCCTGGCCGAGATGATGATAGCGGCGCAGGCCATAGCCATAGGGAGCGGCCGTGCCATCGGCAAAGGTGACGGGGGCAGAGATCCGATTGTACAGTCCCATCGCATCGTCGCGCGTGGCATCGATGTGCCGTTCCCAGGCCAGCATGTCGTCGAGCGAGGCGGAAACCCCCGAATCCCCGAACCAGGTCAGCGCGCTCTCGGCCGGCACGAAGCCCACCTCGTCATTGCCTTCGTAGCCGATCACGCCATCAAGGCGCTTGGCCATGTCAGGCGCGAGGCAGGCCGTCGGCATGCCGGCGGGCCGGAAGATGCGCTCGTCCAGCAGGTCGCCGAAATCGCGCCCGGTGGCGCGGCAGATCAACTCGGCGAGCAGGCGGAAATTGCCGTTCGAATAGGAGAAATGCGCCCCCGGCGGGAACTGCCCGTCCTGCGCCTGCGCCAGCAATGCCACCCCATCGGCCGCAGTGAACCGCCCCTCGGGGGCCGCGCCGTGCAGAACGGTCAGCGCCCAGTAGTCGCGCAGACCGGACTGGTTGTGGCACAGCTGGGCAATGGTCGGCAGGGGTCCACGGAACCGCGGCAGCAGCTCGGGAAGACGCGGTGCCAGCACCTCGGGATCGGGAAACAGATCCAGAAGCAGCGCGCAGGTCATCTGTTTCGAGATCGAGCAGATCGGCATCCGCCGCGCCGAGGTCATCGGCACGCGCGCCGCGGTGTCGGCATAGCCCCAGGCGCGCCGGGCGATCACGCGCCCGCGATGGACGACACCGGCCACCCCGGCAGGGCCGCGATACTGGTCGGGCAGCAGATCAAGCGCACCTTCGAGCGCCGAGATGTCAACTTCGCTCATCCGTTCCCCCGCGGTTTGCGGTCTGTCCGATCGCTCGTCCCGTGACGAGCTATTCCGCCGCGCGGAAACAGAGCCTGGTGTCGGGCCGTGCCAGGGCCAGGAAGTCCAGCAGGTCATCGCGGCTCAGGGCCGCGCAACCGGCGGTGGCGCCATAGCCCGGGCTTGCCACATGCAGGAAGATCGCACTGCCCGCGCCGGGCACCACCGGATCGTCGTTCTGCCCCAGCACGACGACGATGTCGTAGAGATCATCGCGACGCCACAGCTCCTCGTGGCTGGCCTCGAAGGGCAGCTTCACCGGGCGGTTGTAATCGGGGTGATCGGGCGCGTCGCACCAGCCGTCATCGGCGGCGATGGCCGCGGTCGGAAAGACCGAGACCGGCGCGGCGCCGAGCTTGTCGGCGCGATAGAGCACGCGACGGATCGGCCAGCAGCCGATCGGGCTCACCCCGTCGCCTTCGGCGCGCTTCTCGGCGATGCCACTGCGCCCCACCGCGGAGCGCCAGATGCGATCGCCAAAGCGTGCCTGCCAGATATCCCCCTGCCGGGTCACGATCAGATCCATGTCTTCCTCTCAGCCGTCCAACGGAAAATGGCAGGCCACGGCGCGGCCGGCACGCTCCTGCAAGGCCGGGTCCTCCGCCCGGCAGATGTCGCGGGCGAAGGGGCAGCGGGTGTGGAACCGACAGCCCGAAGGCAGGTTCATCGGGCTCGGGATCTCGCCCTGCATCATCGGGCGCTCGCCGCCGCGCGCGCGCGGATCGGGGCGCGGCACGGCGGACATCAGCAGCATCGTATAGGGATGCAGGGGCTGGGCGAACAGCTCCTCGGTGGTGCCGACCTCGACCAGACGGCCGAGGAACATCACCCCCACCCGATCCGCGAACTGGCGCACCACAGCAAGATCGTGGGTGATGAAGAAATAGGTCAGCTTCAGCTGATCCTGCAGATCGGCGAGCAGGTTCAGCACCTGCGCCTGGATCGACACGTCAAGCGCCGAGACACTTTCATCGCAGACCACGAAATCGGGCTTGTTCGCCAGCGCCCGCGCGATGCCGATGCGCTGACGCTGACCGCCGGAGAACTGGTGCGGATAATTGCGCAGATACTGTTTGCGCAGGCCCACCATCTCCAGCAGCTCGACACAGCGGTCGCGAATCTCGTCGGGCGTGCCGTAACCATGGCTGCGCAGCGGTTCGGCGAGAATCTGCCCGATCCGCATCCGCGGGTTCAGCGAGGCATAGGGGTCCTGGAACACGATCTGCAGCTTCTTGCGCAGGGCCCGCATCGCGGTCTCGTCAAGTCCGGTCAGTTCGGTGCCGCGATAGGCGATCGAACCCGAGGTGGGTTCCTGCAACCGCAGCATCACCCGACCGAGCGTGGTCTTGCCACAGCCGGATTCCCCCACCAGCGCGAAGGTCTCGCGGGCGCGGATGTCGAGCGTGATGCCGTCGACCGCACGCACCACACGGGGCGAGCCGTTGGCGAACCCGCCGCCGACCTGGTAATGCTTGGTCAGGTCGCGGGTCGAGAGCAGGATGTCAGAGCCGGTGTCGGTCGTCATGGCGTTTCCCCCTTCGGCTGGGCATCCTGCGGGCTGTGCAGCCAGCAGCGCGCGGCATGATCCTGCCCGAGCGCAATCAGGTCGGGCGCACGCTGGCAGCGCGGCATCGCTTCGCCACAGCGCGGGCTGAAGCGGCATCCCGGCGGCAGCTTGGCCAAGTTCGGCACCATGCCGGGGATCGACGGCATCCGCCGCGCCACCCGCGGCTCGGTCGCGCGCGGGATCGAGGCCAAGAGCCCGCGGGTATAGGGATGCGAGGGCCGCTCGAAGAGGTCGAACACATCGGCCTGCTCGACGATCTGCCCCGCATACATCACGTTCACCTCGTCGCACATCTCGGCGATGATCCCCAGATCATGCGTGATCATGATGATCGACGTGCCCACCCGGTCACGCAGCTCGCGCATCAGCCGCAGGATCTGTGCCTGGGTCGTCACATCGAGCGCCGTCGTCGGCTCATCGGCGATCAGCAGCTTCGGCTCGCAGATCAGCCCCATGGCAATCATCGCGCGTTGGCGCAGCCCGCCCGACAACTGGTGCGGATAGGCATCGAGCCGCGTCTTCGGTTCGGGGATGCCGACCAGCTCGAACATCTCGAGCACCCGCGCGCGAATGGCGCGGCGGCCCAGCCCCTGATGGATTGCCAGCGGCTCGCCCACCTGCTCCCAGACCTTGCGAACCGGGTTCAGGCTGGTCATCGGTTCCTGGAACACCATCGCGATGTCGCGGCCGCGAATGTCGCGCAGACCGGCTGGCCCCAGCTTCGACAGATCGGTGCCGTCAAGCAGGATCGACTGGGCGCTCACCCGGCCCTGTGGCTGCGGCACAAGCCCCATCAGCGACAGCGCCGTCATGCTCTTGCCCGAGCCGCTTTCGCCCACCAGCCCGACGATGCGGCCCCGGCCGACGTCGAAAGACAGCTCGTCCAGCACCCGGACATTGCCGCGATCGCCGCTGAAATCGGTGCACAGGCCGCGCACGGAAAGGATTGCGTCTTGCACCATGGTCTAGTCCTTCATCGACGGGTCGAGGGCGTCGCGCAGCCCGTCCCCGATGAAATTGAAGGCGAGCACGGTCAGCAGGATCGCGATGCCCGGGGAGATTGCGACGCTCGGGTTCTGGAACATGTATTCCTTGCCCTTCGCCACCAGCAGGCCCCAGCTTGCTTCGGGCGGCTGCACGCCCACCCCCAGGAAGGAGAGGCTCGATTCCCACATGATCGCCTCCGGGATCGACAGCGAGAAGAGCACGATCAGCGTTGGCACCACATTGGGGAAGATATGGTCGAACATGATCCGGCCGCGCGAGGTGCCATTGGCACGGGCCGCCTCGACGAATTCCTTCTCGCGCAGCGCGAGGGTCTGCGCCCGCACGACCCGCGCCACCGAGGCCCAGCCGACCAGCGCCAGCGCGAGGAAGATGTTCAGCAGGTTCGCGCCCAGCGTATACATCACCACCATCGCCAGCAGCAGCGAGGGAAAGGCGATCATCATGTCGGCGAGCCGCATGACACCGAAATCGATCCTGCCGCCCAGATAGCCGCTGAGGATCCCCATGAAGGTGCCGATCACCAGCGAGATCAGGCTCGGCACGATGCCCACGACAAGCGAGATCCGCGCGCCGTAGAGGATCCGCGTGAGCACGTCGCGGCCGAAATTGTCGGTGCCCAGCCAGTAGGTGGTCGAGGGCGGAAGAAGTTGCTCGTCCAGCGCCACACGATAGGGGTCGTGCGGGCTGATCCAGGGCGCGAAGATGGCGCAGAAGATCAGGAACAGCACAAAGACGAGGCCGGTCATCGCCATCCGGTTCCGGCGGAAGGCACGGACCGTGTCACGCAGGAAGCTTGCCTCCTCGAGCACTTCGGGGGTGGCGAGATCGGTGGTCAGATCGGGAGAACGGGTCATCACGTCTCTTTCCTCATCTGGGCACGGATGCGGGGGTCAAGGATGGAATAGAGGATGTCGGCCACCAGGTTGCCGAGAATCACCAGCACCGTGGCGAACAGGACTGCCCCCTGCAGCAGCGGCATGTCCCGCGACGAGATTGCGCTGACCGTGATCCGCCCGACACCGGGGATCGAGAAGATCGCCTCGGTGATGACCGCGCCGGACAGCAGGCTCGCCACCTGGATCGCCATGATCGTCACCACCGGGATCAGAGCGTTCTTCAGCGCGTGGCGGGTGATGACGCCGGATTCGCGCAGCCCCTTCGCCCGCGCCGTGCGGATGAAATCCAGTCGCATCACCTCGAGCAGGCTCGAGCGCGTCAGCCGGGCGATCACCCCGGCCGAGGACCAGCCGAGCGCCACGGCGGGCAGGACCATGTATTTCCAGCCGTAGAAGCCCGACACCGGCAGCAGCTTCAGCTTCATCGCGAAGATGAATTGCAGCAGCAGCGCAGACCAGAAGATCGGCATCGACACGCCGAGGAGCGAGAAGCCCATGAAGAACCGGTCGACCAGGCTGTCGCGCCGGACCGCCGAAAGGATCCCGACCGGAATTCCGATGCTCCACGATACCAGCGCGGCGCAGACCGCCAGCATCAGCGTGTTCGGAAAGGCCTTCAGGATCAGGTCGGTGACCGGACGGTTCAGCTTGATCGACGTTCCCAGATCGCCCTGAACCGCATTCCACAGGAAGCTGAAGTAGCGCACGATCAGCGGATCATCGAGATGCATCTGGGCCCGCACCCGCGCGACCACGTCGGGGCTGGCGTGTTCCCGCATCATCAGCTCGATCGGGTCACCGGGCACCACGTTCATCATCAGGAACAGGATGATCGTGATCCCGATCAGCACCGGGATCGACACGAGAATGCGTTTGAGCGCAAACATCAACATCGGTGGAATGCTCTTTCTGCGACGCCCGCAGAATGCGGCGGCGCTCGGGCGTTTTCGGAAGGGGCTGGGCCGAAACAGAGGCCGGGGCACAGCGCGGTTTCACGACGCGCATGTGCCCCGGCGGACAGGCTCCGTTACTCGACCTCGACGTTGTAGTAGCTCATGTCGCTCCAGCCGTTCCACGGAACGACGAAATGCTTCACCCGCGGCTGCACGACATAGCTGTGATCAAGGCTGAACATCGGCACCCAGGCGGCATCCTTGTCGACGATCTGCGCCGTCAGATCCTGATAGACCTTGCAGCGCGCCTCCGGGTCGGTCATGCCGCGCGCTTTCTCGATCGCGGCAAAGACCTCCGGATCGTTGTTGTTGTAGGCACGCGTCTTGGTGCCCGCCTCCGAGAAGAAGGTGTAGAAGAAGTTGTCGGGATCGTTGAAATCGGCCGACCAGACCTGGGTATAGGCGTCGGTCTCGCCGGCCTTGCGCGCGGCAAGATAGGCCGCCTCGTCCGTGGTGACGAGATGCGCCCTGAACCCGGCTTCGGCCACCTGCGCCTGAATGATCTGGTTCATGTCGGACCAGCGCGACGACCAGCTCGACACCTGTTGCAGGTTGATGTCGACCCCGTCCGGATAGCCGGCCTCGGCCAGCAGCTCCTTGGCCTTGGCGGGGTTGTATTCGATCGGCTTCGCCGGGGTATAGCAGGTCAGCCCGCGCGGCATCACGCCATCCTCGAGCTTGCCCCGGCCGTAGAAGTTCTTGTCGAGGATGGTCTGCCGGTCGATCGACATCTGGAACGCCTTGCGCACTCGGACGTCGTCGAAGGGCTTCTTCGCCTGGTTGATGTTGTAATAGTAGATGCCGACGCGCGGCCCCGAGACGATATGATCCTTCCACTGCTCCGAGCCGTAGAAATAGGGCGTCTGGGTCGGGGCGTAATCCATGTCGAACACGTCGATCTCGTCGGATTCGAACAGCATCCGCAGCGTCTCGGGGTCCGAGACCACGCGGATCAGCAGCCGGTCGAGCTTGGGCCGTCCGCGCCAGTACTCGTCATTCGCCTCGAGCATCTGGCTGTCGTTCAGCGTATAATCGCGCAGGATGAACGGGCCGGTGCCGTTGGTGGTTTCCGGCGTCAGACCGAACTGGTCGCCCGCGGCCTCGGTGAAGGCGCGGTTGTAGATCGAGGCACTGGGCGCCGCCAGCAGCGCAAGAAAGGCGGCATAGGGCTTGGTCAGGGTGATCTGGACCGTCTGGTCATCGAGCGCCTTCAGGCCCGACACGCTGGCGGCCTTGCCGTCGAGCCGGTCCTCTGCGCCGGCGACGAAGGTCAGGATGTCGGTGCTCAGAGCCTTGGTCGCGGGGTTCAGCATCCGATCGAAGGTGTAGACCACGTCATCGGCGGTCAGCACCGCGCCGTTGTGGAACTTCACGCCCTTGCGCAGATGGAACGTATAGGTCAGCCCGTCGTCCGAGACGTCCCAGCTTTCGGCCAGACCGGGAACCAGTGCCGACTGCCCCGGCCCGGTGGTTTCCGATTCCACCAGCCGGTCGAAGATGTTCAGCGGCAACGTGTAAAAATCCGTCGTCATCTGCGCATCGGCGCTTTTCGGATCGTCGAGATAGGACACGCGCAGCATGTTCTCGGCCAGCGCGGGCGACAGCAGCATCAGGCTGGTCAGCCCCGTGGCCAGTAGCAGATTCAGTTTCCCGGTCATGTGTTTCCTCGTTCTGTTGGGTTGTCGCCATCGGATTGGCGCCTTGCGACTTTATTTGCACGGAGGCACCTGTCGCACGGCACCCCCTTCCCCGGTCTGTCTAGCCTGCGCTTTGCCAGGTGCCGGGCGTTTCCAGCTTCAGCACCTCGCCGATCCCCTCGCGGCGCCGGATGATGCGGAACCTGTCGCCTTCCACAAGAACTTCGGGGATCAGATCCCGCGAATTGTAGGTCGACGACATGGCGGCACCATAGGCTCCGGCATCGCGGAACGCCAGCAGGTCTCCGGGGCGCAGCGCGCCCAGATCGGCGTAAGTTCCGAAATCATCAGAACTTTCACAGACCGGCCCGACCAGGCGCACGGGCGGTTGCGCGGGGGCGATCCGCGGCGGGTGGACGGTCGTGACCGGATGGTGGGCATCGTAAAGCGCGGGGCGCATCAGGTCGTTCATCGCGGCATCGAGAATGGCGAATTCCGCCCCGTCGCCGGGTTTCAGGTAAAGCACGCCTGACACCAGAACCCCGGCACCCGCGCAAAGCCATCGGCCGGGCTCGATATTCAGCGCCAGATCCAGGTCCCCGACCGTCTGGCCGATGATCCGCGCATAGTCGGCCAGATCGGGGCCGGGCCGACCCGCAGCGCCGATGCCGAGCCCCCCGCCCAGATCGAGCCGCTCGACCTCCAGCCCGGCCGCGCGCAGATCGCGCACCAGCCCGGCCATGGCCTCCCAGGCGTGGCGGAACGGCGCAAGGTCGAGGATCTGCGAGCCGATATGCACCGCCAGCCCGACCACGCGCAGCTCGGGCCGCGCCGCAGCCGCGGCATAGAGCGCCGGGATTGCGTCAAGGGCGATGCCGAATTTGCTGTCCTTGCGGGCGGTGGTGATCTTGGCATGGGTCAGCGCATCGACATCCGGGTTGACCCGCAGCGCCACCGGCGCCCGCAGCCCCAGTTCGCGCGCCGCCGCGGCCACGGCCTCCAGCTCGGCCGGGCTCTCGACATTGATCTGGCCCAGCCCCGCCCGAAGCGCGGCGCGGATCTCGGCGCCGGTCTTGCCGACGCCGGAAAAGATGATGTGCTCCGCCGGCGCGCCGGCCGCCAGCGCCCGCGCCATCTCGCCGCCCGAAACGATATCCATGCCGGCGCCAAGCGCCGCGAACTCGGCCAGAACGTTGATGTTGCTGTTGGCCTTCACCGCAAAGCAGACCGTCACGCCATGCGGGGCGACGGCCTCGGCCAGCGCGGTGTACTTGTCCCGCAGGGCCGTTGCCGAATAGGCGTAGAACGGCGTGCCGACAGCGGCAGCGATACGGTCGAGCGGTACGTCCTCGATCGCGAAGGTCGTGTCACGGCGGCTGAGCCGGGTGTCGGCCAGGGGCTCGCAGGGGCAGGCGGGGATCGGCGTGGCCAGGGTCATGAGGTGTCTTCATCCATCGGCGTTTCCATAGCTCTCCCAGATGTTTTTATGCACTCAAAATGTTATATTGAATGTGTTCATTCACTTTCGATATATACAGGACAACGTGGGGGGCCGAATGAAGCTGAATCAGCGCCAAATCGATGTTTTCAATGCGGTGATGATCAACAAGAGTCTCACCGCAGCTGCCGTGAAACTGGGCAGTTCGCAGCCGACGCTCAGCCGCGAGCTGCGCGAGATCGAGGCGCGGCTGGGGTTCGACCTGTTCCTGCGGTTCGGCAAGCGCCTGACGCCGACGGAACAGGCGCTGCTGCTGCACGAGGTCGTGCTGCGGTCCTTCGTCGGGCTTGACGAGATCGGGCGCGCCGCCTCGGCGATCCGCAGCCATAATGCCGCAAGTTTCCGCATCGCCAGCATTCCGGCCTATGCGGAATCGATCATCCCGCGGGTGATCCAGAGATGCCTGAAATCGCCGCAAGCCCTGCATTTCTCGATTCATTCGCATGAAGAGCCCTCGCTGCGGACCGAGATGACGACGCAGGTCTTCGACCTGTGCATGGCCGAGAGCCTGTTCGAACGCGACAGCGCCACAAGCGAGACGATATTCGTCGGCGACATGGTCTGCGTGCTGCCGCAAGATCATCCGCTTGCCCCGCGCAAGATCCTGTCACCGCAGGACTTCGCCGGGCAGCCCTTCCTCTATTTCAGCCAGCACGATCCCTACCGCCACAAGCTCGATCTCATGTTCCAGGCGGCGGGGGTCGCACGGGACTATGCCGCCGAGACGACCACCGCCTCCGGCATCTGCGCCATGGTGGCGGCGGGGCTGGGGGTCTCGATCATCAACCCGCTGACTGCGGCCAGCCAGATCGGCGGGCGGGTCGTGTTCCGCCGCCTGTCACACCCCGTCCCCTATCACCTGTCGCTCTGGCACCCCGAGCGCACGAACCGGCTGGCGCAGATCCGACGCTTCATCACCGCCCTGCAGGAGGTGGCCTCCGAGATGGCCACCGAACTGGACAGTCTCCTGCTGCGCGGCGTCACCAACTGACCCCGCGCACAGCGTCGCCCCGATCGGGTCACGTCCCGGGACGAGCCCCCGCTTCGTCGGACGGTATCGGGCACGTCCGATGGGAGCTCCCGCCGCTGAAACCGTCGCCGCACCGCGCGGGGGGGGGGGGCGAGAACGAGCGGCCAGACCGCCAACTGGCGTGGCCTTGCCCCGGCGCCGGAGCGCACTGCTTCCCGCCCGTCTGGCTCGATCGGAACAGGGCGGCCGCGCCTTACGACCGCCGCGGCCGCTGGCCGGCAATCGCAGGCCCGCAGTGAGGCGGAGGCGGGAAAGCCGGGCGCGACCGGAGCGAAGAAAGACCCAGCCGTCTGCACCAGACGGGGCCCTCATCAGGCGGGCCATTCTCGAGGCCCGGATCGCGATCCCCCTGCCCTGCGGCGGCATCCGAGCCTGTCGGATCTGTAGCGCGAGCAGATCGCGGATCTGGCGAGCGCCCCGGATCAGCCGGAGCCGAAGCGGGAGGCGACGGGAATCCCCCGGGGCTGATTTCCGAAATCCCGATGATGCCCGACGATGCGGCGTCCGGAGGGCATGAGATCGAACTTGTCGGGGACCTGGCAGGGATTTTGTCGTTGTCGGATCTGGACACGACAAATCCCCTGCGGCGTTGCTGCAGCAAT
Source organism: Paenirhodobacter sp. YD-8 (assembly GCF_056590935.1). Classification (NCBI taxonomy): domain Bacteria; kingdom Pseudomonadati; phylum Pseudomonadota; class Alphaproteobacteria; order Rhodobacterales; genus Paenirhodobacter; species Paenirhodobacter sp. YD-8. Next base: position 3,098,127 of record NZ_CM152649.1, read on the forward strand.
CGGCGTCAAGGCTGACGATCCACTTCCCCACAGTCTTCAAGCGTCGCAAAAAGGTGGAGCAAGTCGTGCAGCGGAACAAGGCGCCCGGGATGCCCTCCCCTCGAGGCCATTCCGATCAAGCGTATTGTATTCACATGAGAAATAATCGCACCCCGCAGCGGGTGGTGGCGGAGACGAAGGGATTCGAACCCTCGAGACGGTTTCCCGCCTGCACCCTTAGCAGGGGTGTGCCTTCGACCACTCGGCCACGTCTCCGCCGACCCGTTTAGCGACACGCCGCAGCATCGGCAAGTCGAAATCGTGCGCCGCCGGCGCGTCGCGTCGCCGGGCGAGGCAACAGCACCCGGCCGACCGGGTCAGCGGCAAGGCAACGGCCCGAAACCGCCACCGCCAGATCCGGGCAGGTCACTCGCTTCGGGGCAGGCGGGCCTCCATGTCGGCGGCCATCGCGGCGTGGCCGGTGCGACGCAGGCCCTCGATGGTGCCGAGGTAAACGCGCGCCTCGCGGTTCTGGCTCAGCTTCGCCTTCGCCACGGCCCGCGTCGCCGCGAGGCGGAAGGCAACGATGCCTGCCAGCATCTGCGCCATGTAATCGGCCGGCGCATCGGCCATCCGCCAGGCGTCCTTGCCGTTCACGCGCCGCTCGTGGCTGTGTGTCAGCAGCCCGACGGCCGCGCGCCTGGCGTGCTCGTCGTGCTGGAGGGGGGTCGTGCCATGGACATGGACCCCCTCATAATTCCAGGTCGGCACATGCCGGTGATGCCCGGGCTTCGAGGGGGAGAAGCCGGGCGAGACATCGGCATCCTCGCCGCGAAAGATCGCCAGAACCTCGCCCCCTCCGGGATCAGCCGGTGCATCGGGTTCGCCGCCGCGACATGACCGATGAGCGCCCCGTCAGGCGCCCTCAACACGGGGATGTGGTTCGCGATCAGCCCGTCCTCCGTCTGCGCCACGATGCAGGCAAGTGGCGCGACCTTGATCAGCGCAGCGATGCGATCTGCGTCAAGCTCCTGAAACTGCAGGGGAACATACATCGTGGCCTCCGTCTGGCTGGAGCCGCAGCATAGGACAGTCTTGCGGACCTGTCGCCCCCGTCAGGGCTCTTCCAGCGCGCGGCGCTGCGCGGTGATCGCCGAGGCGATCGCATCGGCCACCGCCCGCACCCGGCGCGAGGCGGCGAGATCGGCGTGAATCGCCAGCAGCACCGGCCGCGCCATCCGCCCGCCCTGCGGCAGGGTCTCGGCAAGCAGCCTGAGCCCGGCGCGGCGGGCCAGGAAATGCGGCAGCACGCCGACCCCCAGCCCCGCCGCCACCGCCGTCACCTGCGCCTCGAGCGTGTTGACGGCGAAGCGGCCGCCCTCTCCCGCCCCGAAGGCGCGCGACCAGGCGAGCGGCGTGCCGAGGCTGGCAAGATCGGGCCAGCTCACCTGCCGCACGGGCCGCGCCCCGTCCGCCGGACCATACAGCCCGAAGCCCATCACCGCGAGCCGCCGCACCGTCAGATTGCCGCTCTCCGGCTCGACCATGCGCAAGGCAAGGTCGGCGTCGTGGCGGTGCAGGTTCACCGTCATCGGCGAAAAGCTGATCTCGACATCAAGCCCCGGATTCGCGGCCAGAAGCGGGGCGAGCGCCGGCACCACGAAGGGCGAGATCAGGCTCTCGATGCTGGCCAGCCGCACGAGGCCGCGGATCTCGACCTGCGCCTCGGCCTCGCGCCGCATCTGCTGTGCGGCAAGCTCCATCGCCTCGGCCCGCGGCAGCAGCGCCGCGCCCTGATCGGTCAGGTCATAGCCCTGCTGATGGCGCAGGAACAGCGGCAGGCCCATGCCCTGCTCGACCCGCTCGATCCGGCGCGAGATCGTCGCCACCCCGATGCCAAGCTGTCGCGCCGCCCCCGACAGCGTGCCGTCCCGCGCCAGCGCAAGGAAAATGCGGATGTCGTCCCAGTTCAGCCGATCCATGGTCTTTCCGTTTTCGGAAAACAGGTGAAAGAAGCTTGCCATATTCAGCATGGGAACGGAATGGCAGACAGGGGCATTCCCACCTGATGGAGACCCGAGATGTCCCTCACCGACCTGACCGAAAACCCCCACGCCGAGACCCGCCGCATCGAAGGCTCCGCCTTCGTGCTGAGCGCGCTGGCCGCGGTGTTCTGGGGCTCGAATTTCGAAGCGACGCGGATCGTTCTGCAGGAGCTGCCGCCCTGGAGCGCCGCCGCCGGGCGCTTCGTCTTTGCCGCGCTCGGCATCCTGCTGTGGCTGCGCCTCGCCGAGGGGCCGGGGCTGCGGGCGTTGCGGCGCAATGCCCTGGCCTTCCTCGTGCTGGGCGTGGTGGGGGTCGCGGGCTTCAACGCCGCACTTTTCCTTGGCATGCGCACCTCGAGCCCGGTCACCGCGGCGCTGATCATGGGGACGAGCCCGCTCACCACGAACCTGCTCGAGGCGCTGATCGGCGGACGCTGGCCAGCCCGGCGGGCGCTTTTCGGCATGGCGATCAGCCTGATCGGCGTGGCGCTGACCGTCGGCGCCTTCTCCGGCGCGCGCTTTGCCCCGGGCGATCTGCTGATCTTCGCGGGCAGCCTGGCCTGGGCGCTTTACACCATCGGCTGCCGTCGCTGGGTGCGGGACGCCAGCCCGCTTGAGACCTCGGCCTGGACGATGCTCGCCGGGGCCGTGACGCTATTGATCGCCGCCTTCGCCCTCGAAGACCCGCTCGCGATCGCCGCCGCGGCCTCGCCCACCGCCTGGGGCGCGATCCTGTGGATGGCGCTGATCGGCTCGGTGCTGGCCTATCTGTTCTGGCAGGTCGGGATCTCGGTGCGCGGCCCCGCGGCGACCTCGGTGCTGTTCAACCTGGTACCGGTCTCGGCGCTGCTGATCGCCGCGGCCTTCGGCCGGATGCCGCATCTGACGCAGGTGATTGGCGTCGCGGTGGCGATCTTCGGCGTGCTGCTGGCAAGCGGGCGGATCGGCCGCCGCCCGCGCGCTCAGTAGGTCACCGTCACCACGACCGTATCGGAATAGGCGCCAGGCGGCGGTGTCGCCTGCGCCGGAACCCGGCCATAGACGGTGAAGGCCTGCGCGGCGCCCTGCCCCGCGCCGGACTGCGCCAGCCCGTCGGCAAGCGTGCCCCAGTCGAGGCTGCGCGCGGCATCGCGGTAAAGGCGATAGCCCACCGCATCGCCCGCGGTGCTGCGCATCTGCCGGTCGGTCGGACCGCTGCCGTAGAACCCGTAGTTCAGCCCGACATCGAAGGCCGAGCCGAGGGTGCAGGTGACGCTGATCGCACTCGTCGCATCAAGCGCGGCACTCAGCACCCCGGTCGTGCCGAAGTCGAGATCGCCCGCCGTGACCAGACAATCGGGCGGCACCGTGGCCGAGACGGTGAAGCTGAAGCTCGCGCTGCGGTTCACGCAGAGCAGCAGCAGGTTGCAGGTGCGATAGTCGACCCGCACGTCGATCGGGTCGCGGCTGAAGACCGAGGCATAGCTGCCCGGCGCCACCCCGCTCTGCCCGCCCGGCACCCGGCCATAGATCGGGATGTCGACGCCGGTGGTGGTCAGCAGGCTGAGCAGCGAGCCATCGCTGAGGGTGATCGGCGCGCCGCCGTAACTCCAGTAATTCGAGCCGAGCACCTGGCTGCGCGCCGCGTCGCGGTAAAGCTGATAGTTCAGCGCCGTCGCGGTGGTGCCGCTGACCATCTGCCGCGCACCGCTGCTGGCGCCGCCCAGACCCTCGCCGATGTTGATGGTGATGGTGATCGAGGACAACAGCCCGAGGAACGTCGAGCAATCCGCGTGGATGATGCCGCTGCTGTCGGTGGGGCCGCCGCCCAGCACGTCGACCGCACCGAACACCACATCGGTCGCCGAGAAGCTGCAGCTTTGCGCCTGAGCGGCGGCGGTGGCGCCAAGCCACAGCAGCAGGGCGCTCAGCAGCGCGGTGATGGCCTGTCTCATTGGCACAGCACCCCGCGGATCTCGGGGATCGTGCCGGGCGTGTCGACATAGGGAAACTGTGCCCGGCAGCTGTGGCCGTCGGGATAGCTCACCGCGATCTCGTTCGCGGCGCCAAGGCCAAGCGCATAGACGAGCCCGTCATAGCCCACGAGGATCGGCTCGCCCGTGCCATTGACCAGCGCCGCGCCGCCCACCGGCAGGGCCGCGCCCGCGGCATCGACAAGACCGACCAGCGCGCCATGCGCCTCGGTCTCGACGCCGAAATCGACGGTGACGCCGTTGCGATAGGCGGGACGGACGATGCGCCGGGTCTCGCCGGTCACCGCATCCAGCGGCAGGCTTGCGGTGTCGATGGCAAGGCTGTTGCGCTCATAGGAGCGCAGGTCCGGCACCAGCAGACGCCCCCCCGGCCCGGTGCGACCGACGGCGCGGTTCTCCGCCTCGACCGCGACGCCCGGCGCGCCGGCATCGACCACGGCGAAGGCGTCATCGATCCGGCGCGACAGGAACAGCCCGCCCCCCGCCGCGACCAGCGCCCCTTCAAGGCGCAGCCCGGCGCCCGAGCTTTCGCCATAGCGGCGCAGCGCCACCTCGGCCCGGCCGAGCCGGCCGGTATGCGCCAGCCGCGCATCGGCAAGCCCGCCGTCATCAGTGCGGCCAAGCTGCCCGCGCCAGTCCCAGCCCTCTTCCCGCAGGCCACTGCGGCCCGAGGCGGACAGGCTGCTGCGCGCCGCGCCACCTCGGCTCTCGACCGTCGCCCCGGCAGTGCCGCGCCGCCCGAAGGGCAGCGACAGGCCGAGCCCGACCACGGTATCGGCGCCGTCCCCCTGCACCGAATAGGCCGACAGGTTCAGCGACCCTTCCGCGAAGAGCGGCCGGCTGTAGCTGAGGCCAAGGCTGCGCTCGGCACTGCCGTCGGTGCGGCCAAGATCGGCGGCAAAAAGACTCATGCTTGCGCCGCCGGCAACGGTGAGCGGCACCGAAAGCGCAACCTGCCCCAGATGGCGCAGCGGCGCCGAGCCCGGCGGGCCCGCCGCGGGGGTCTCGGCACTGACCGAGGCGATGTCGTCGAATTGCCCCCAGCTGCGCTGCGCCCGGCCCGAAAGCTGCACCCGGCCCAGATGCACCCGCCCCGAAACCTCGGCCAGACGGCCGTGATCGGTGGCGGTGCGGCTGTCGGCGACGGTCACCGCCGCGGTGCCGCGCGTGCCGAGACGGAAGGTGGCGCCCAGCCCGGCAAGCTGCAGCCCCTCCCCGGCTTCGCCGTGAAACTGCAGCGTGACCGCATCGCTCAGCCCATAGCGCAGCGAGGCGACGCCATACTGCCCCTCGCCATAGCGGTCATCCTCCGTGCCGATGCCGAGCCGCGGCCGGCCAAGCGCCAGCGCGTAATCGAGCGTGCCACGCCGCAGCAATTCGTCCGAGACGAGAAAGGGCAGCGCCACCTGCACCTCGTGGCCGGTGACGTCGCGCAGCACCACGGTGGCCAGCCCCGAACCGGTCGGCAACGGCAGGTCGGAAATCGAGAACGGCCCCGCCGGCACGTCGGCCGCATAGGTGCGGATCGAGCCGGAATAGACCTCGACCGTCGAGGGCACCTCGGCGCTGCCGGAATAGGACGGCAGGGGCAGCGTCACGCGGTCGGGGCGCAGCGCGAAATTGCGCTCGATCATCACCCCGCCAAGCCGCACCGCACGCGACCAGCCCGGCCCGCGGCTGGTGATGTCGCCGAATTGCAGCTGCGCCGCGCGCCCCGGGAAGGCAGAGCGCCAATAGGTCTCGAGCCGGCGATAGCGCAGCGCCTCGCCGGTGCCCCCGGTCAGCGCGAAACCGTGGCTGACCGCCCCGAAAGGGGTGAAGAGGCGCGCGTCGAAACTGCCGGACTGGCTCTCTCCCGCGGCCCCGTCCCCGCCGTAGGTTTCCAGATCGAGCAGGTAGTTCAGCACGAGGCCGACGCCGGTGTCGACGGCGGGCGGGCCATCCTCTTGCGCCAGCGGCACGGGCGCGCGCGCGCTCAGGGCGCGCGGCGCGCGCGCCGCGGCCGCCGCCTCGAACCGGATCGTCTGCGCCGCCTCGTCAAGCGACCAGTCGAGCCCGGGCAACGCATCGAGCGGCACGAGGCCGGTCCGCGCCACCGGGTCGGGCAGGATGCCGCTGCCACGCAGCTCCTCGGCCTCGGCGCACAGCGTGCCGTCCATCCCTTCGCGGAACTCCGCGATCAACTGCATCGGCGCGCCGTTGACGAAGACCTCGAGGAACAGCGCGCGGGCGGCCGGATCGGCACAGGCCGCCTCCTCCGCCCGCGCCGGCGAGATCAGCGACAGCGCCAGCAGGACCGAAACCCCGCGCAGCCGCCCCCGTCTATTCCCGCCCGACCGGCACATCGAGCGCCCCGAAGTTGGTCTGCGCCCGCAGCCGCATCGCGCCGCTGCCCAGCCGGCCCGAGCCGATCGGCCATTGCATGACCGAGCCGCCGAGCACATAGCCAAGCAACCCCGGTCGGCGCACCGCGCCGCCCAGCGTCACATCGGCGATGCGCAGATGCAGATCTCCGGTGTTGCGCGCGACCAGCACCGCCCCTGCCCCGCTGCCCCGGATCGACCAGCGCAGCTGTGGCGCGCTCGCGCCGGCGCCGACGAAGAACACCGGCAGCCGCAGTTCGGTGGCGAAATTCACCCGCCCGCTGCGCGTCATGCGCCGGTCCGGCACCTCGTCGACGATGACGCGATAGGCCTCCTCGCCGCGGATCCGCTCCTTGGCCGTGCGCACCACCCGGATCGTCTGGCTCGCGCCCGGCGCGATGCGGGTCATCGGCGGGCTCACGACCACATCGCGCGTCGGCTCGAGGCTCTCGCGGCCATTGCGCTGCACCCAGCGATAGACACGGGCCTGCACGGTCATCACCGCGCTCCCCTCGTTGCGCAGCGCCAGCTTGCCCGCCGCGGCGGGCGCCACCACCTCGAGCAGCACCGGCGCCACGCGCAACCCCTCCGCTGCGGCCGCGAACGGCAGCAGCCCTGACAGCACGGCCGCGCACAGCGCGCCGCGCAGGAACGACAGCCCCCTCATGGCTCCTCCGGGCCGCGGTTTCAGAAGGTCACGGTGACCGCCACGGTGTCCGTATAGGTCCCCGTGGCTGGCGTGGTCTGCGCCGGAACCCGGCCATAGATGGTGAAGGTCTGGGTCGAGCCGGTGCCGCTGCTGCTGACGGTATCCGTGCCCACGACATCCCCCCAGTTGACCGTGCGACTGCCATCCTGGAACATCTGGTAATCGATCGCGCCGCCGGCGCCGGTCATCTGCCGCGTCGTCGTCGTCGCCCCGCTGGTGCTGCCGGCGTTCAGGCCGATGTTATAGGGGGTGGACGGCGTGCAGACCACCTTGAGCTCGCTGCTCGTGTCGATCGCCGTCGTCAGCGCGCCCTGGGTGCCGAAATCGAGGGTGTTGGTCGCCGTGATCTTGCAATCGTCCGTGATGGTGATGGTGACACCGAAGTTGTCAGTCGCCGTCAATGCCGAGGCGCCCGTCGCCATCGCCAGCACGAAGACCGCGGCACAGGCCCCTTTCGGAAAGTTTGCAGCAAAGGCAGCAGCGGGAACACGCCCGTGTCCGAGAGGTCGCATGGAAACTCCTGCATTCATGGAAATGGGTTGGCGCAAAAACACGCGCGACAGTCACTGAACTGTGAGCAGCCTAGTCCCGAAACACAACTTTGGCGAGAAATTGCCGCTACGTCAGGTAATTTCCGCACAGTGCGACACGGCTGCATCATGTGACACTGGACCGCAGGCGCCGGGGGCAGCCGGACAGCGGTTCCCCGCCGGTCGGAAGAGGTCCGATCAGCACGGCAGACACCGCACCAGGTCCGAGAACCTGCGAAGCGGACGAGGCATTCAGGGAATGGGGGAGATGGTACCGCCTTCCCGGTTCGAACGGGAGACCCCCAGATCCACAATCTGGTGCTCTAACCAACTGAGCTAAGGCGGCACTGCGCGGGGATTTAGCGGCAGACGCGCGGGATTGCAAGGGGCGGAAACGCCCCTTTCGGCATTTTCCGTTGCTTCGCGCCCGGCTTGGCGTTAGCCAACGTGCTCGACAGTTGCGGAGGCCACCCCATGAGCATCAACAAGCAAAGCGACATCGCCGGTGACCTGCAGATCGGGCCGACCGATCACGGCATGGTGCGCATCTACATCGTCGGCGAGGATTTCGAGTTCCCCTTCGACTTCGACCCCGAAGAGGCCGAAGACATCGCTGAGGAACTGATGGCCGCGGCCGAGCAGGCCCGCGCCATCGCCGAGGACCAGAGCGGCAAGTCCGGCAAGGGCCAGAAGCCTAAGGGTAAAAAGTAACCCCCACCGGCCCCGGCGCCAGCGGCAGGCCGGGGTCGGTGCGCCCCTGCAGCCGCAGCGCCGCGGTGCGGGCAAAGCCCTGCGTCACCGCCTTGCGCCGCGCCGGCGCCAGCCGCACCTCGGGCGCCATCCGGGCGATCTCGCCACCGAAGCGGTCGGCGCGGATCAGCCCGGTGTCGGCGGGCAGGATCTCGGCCGGAAAATCGGCATCCACCGCCCAGAAGAAGCGGTCGGCATAGTCGAGATAGCCGTGCCACTTGTGATCCGAGGTGAAATCGGCCCGCCCCGACTTGCACTCGACCACCCAGATTTCGCCCTTGCGGCCAAGCGCCATCACGTCGACGCGAAGCCCCGGCTTCGGCACCAGCTCGGTCACGCAGGCGAAGCCGTGATCGACAAGGCAGCGGCAGGCGCCGCGGGCGAGAAGCTGACCGGGGGTGAGATCCTGGGACATGGGGCGAATGTGAACGAAACGTAAACATTTGTCCAGCCCGCAAAGCCCGCCCCTGCCCCCTTGCCGAAGCGCGGTCACACGCCTATCTCTGGCCGTGGCGGTTACTGCTCTTCGCGTCAATGGGGCCCTTTTCCAGTGGCCGATAACCATTCCTGAGGGGGCTGGCTCTGTCGAGATCCTGGTCTCGTTACCTGGCCCCCACCTGACTTGTCAGGCTCTCGGGAAATTCACGCCCCGACGGTTGCTGCGGTTTCCGCCACCCAATGAAAAAGCCCCCCGCAGCGCGGAGGGCTTTTTTCGTTCCGGGACGCGCGCGCGGATCAGCGCGGCAGGCGCTGCACCTTGCGGCTCGTCTTCGCCTCGACCGGCACCGGAATCGGCGCCAGCTGCACCGCGGTGTCGAGCCCGGCCGGGATGCCGTCGCGCTTGCCGCCGCCCGGGGGCGTCTCGTCCTCGGCCATGCGCATGATGGTGATCGCGAATTGCACGCCGGCAAAGACCACCGTGTTCGCCAGGAAGAGAATGGCCACCGCGATATAGCCGATATCCGACGACAGGATCAGATGGCGCAGATGCGCGACGTCGAAGCCAAGCAGCAGACCGACGAAGGCGGCCGAGAGGCCGGCGCCGAAGATGACATTGCGGATATAGAGCCGGACGAGTTCGGGCATGACGATTCCCCTTTCGTTACATGCAATGTAACGCATGTCTGACAAAATCAAACAGTCCGGAATGCCGCAGGGGAAAATTCTTTTCCCGAAACGGCGAAGGCCCGCCGGCCGGGCGGGCCTGCCGGCTCAGAACGCCTCGGGCCGGATCTCGCGGGCCATGTGATCAAGCACGGCATTGACGAATTTCGGCTCCTTGCCTTCGGGGAAGAAGGCGCGGGCGACCTCGACGAATTCGTTGATCACCACGCGGACCGGCGTCGCCGGGTTCACCAGTTCCGCCCCGGCGGCACGGAAGAGCGCGCGCAGCACCGGGTCGATGCGGTCGATCGGCCATTTCGCCACCAGCGCCCGGTCGGTCGCCTGGTCGATCTTCGCCTGCCACATGACCGCATCGTCAAGCAGCCGGCGGAACAGGTTCATGTCGCCTTCCGCCAGCGCCTCCTCGCCCTCTTCGAGGGCAAGGCCGAAGCGATAGTTCTCGAACTCGAGGGCGACGCGGTCCACCCCCTGCCCCGCGGCTTCCATCTGGAACAGCGCCTGCACCGCATAGAGCCGCGCGGCGGATTTCATCCGGCGCTTCTCCTCGGGGGTCAGCTTCTGCGGGGTCTCGGGGGCGGTGTCGGTCATGCTTGGCTCGGTCCTTCGGTCTCGCCGGCCAGGCGGAACGACTCACCCTGCGGGCGGAAGCCGATCCCCTGCGTCCGGCCTGCCCATTTGCGCGACAACGCGACAAGATGCAAGGCCGCAGCGGCAGCACCGCCGCCCTTGTTCTGATCGGCCGGGTCGGCGCGGACCTCGGCCTGGGGGCGGTTCTCGACGGTCAAGATGCCGTTGCCGATGCACACGCCCTGCAGGCCGAGCATCGTCAGCCCGCGCGAGCTGTCGTTGCACACGGTCTCGTAATGCGTGGTCTCGCCGCGGATCACGCAGCCGATCGCGACGAAACCGTCGTAATCGGCCATCCGCGCCGCCATGCCGATCGCCGTCGGGATCTCGAGCGCGCCGGGCACCTCGATCACATCGACGACCGCGCCGGCCTCGGCCGCCGTGGCCTTCGCCCCGGCGATCATGTTGTCGGCGATGTCGCGGTAATAGGGCGCCACGACGATGAGCAGGCGCACCGGCTTGTCGAAGACCGGCAGCGGCAGGGTGTAGTGCTGTTCGTTCGCCGCCATCTCAATACCCCCGCGTGCCGTCGATCTCGAGCCCGTAGCCGTCCAGCCCCACCACCTTCGGCAGGCCCGAATTGGTCAGCAGGATCAGCTTCGACAGGCCGAGCGCCGACAGGATCTGCGCGCCGAGCCCGTATTGGCGCAGCGTCTGCGGCGAGGTCTCGCCGGGCTGGGCCATCTTCATCGAGGTCTCGCGCAGCAGCACGACGACGCCGCGCCCCTCGGCCGCGATCGCCTCCATCGCACGCCCCATCTCGCCGGCCTTGGCCGGGTTCAGACCCAGCACGTCGGCCATCGGATCGAGCGCGTGCATGCGCACCAGAACCGGCTCGGGCGTGGTGATGTCGCCCTTGGTCAGCACGATGTGCTCGGCGCCCTCGGTCTCGTCACTGAAGACGCGCATCGACCAGTCGCCGCCGAAGGCCGAGCGCACCGGCTTCTGCGCGGTCTCGCGCACCAGGTTGTCATAGCGGCGACGGTAGGCGATCAGATCGGAGATCGTGCCGATCTTCAGCCCCTGACGCTGCGCGAAGGCCACGAGGTCGGGAAGGCGCGCCATCGTGCCGTCCTCGTTCATGATCTCGCAGATCACGCCGGCGGGGTTCAGCCCGGCAAGCCGCGCGATGTCGACCGCGGCCTCGGTATGGCCGGCGCGGACGAGCACCCCGCCCTCGCGGGCGCGCAGCGGGAAGACGTGGCCCGGCGTGGCGATATCGGCCGCGCCCTTGCCGGCGTCGATCGCGACGGCAATGGTGCGGGCGCGGTCATGCGCCGAGATCCCGGTGGTCACGCCCTCGCGCGCCTCGATCGAGGTGGTGAAGGCGGTCTCCTGCCGCGACGAGTTGTTCGCGCTCATCAGGCTGAGGCCGAGCGCATCGACGCGCGCCCCGGTCAGCGCCAGGCAGATCAGCCCGCGGCCGTGCATCGCCATGAAGTTGATCGCGTTCGGCGTCGCCATCTGCGCCGGGATCACGAGGTCGCCCTCGTTCTCGCGGTCCTCGTGATCGACAAGGATGAACATCTTGCCGTTGCGCGCGTCCTCGATGATTTCCTCGATCGAGGAAATCACGTCGGAATAGCGCTTTTCCACCGGACCGGGCGTATCGTGAAGGCCGGACTTGTCCACCGGTTGCGTCATGCGTTCCACTCCTGCAGCCGCGCGACATAGCGTGCGAGCGTGTCGATTTCGAGATTGACCGGGTCGCCGGGCTGCGCCGCGCCCCAGGTCGTCGCCGCCTTGGTATGCGGGATGATGTTGACGCCGAAGGTCGTGCCCTCGACCTCGTTGACGGTCAGCGAGGTGCCGTTGAGCGCGACCGAGCCCTTCGGCGCGATGTATTTCGCCAGCACCTCGGGGGCGCGGAAGGTGAAGCGGGTGCTGTCGCCCTCGTCGCGCATCGCGACGATCTCGGCCACGCCGTCGACATGGCCCGAGACGATATGCCCGCCCAGCTCGTCGCCCACCTTCAGCGCGCGTTCGAGGTTGAGCCGCTTGCCCACATGCCAGGAATTGCGCCCGATGCTGGTCTTCGACACGGTCTCGGCCGAGATCTCGACGTCAAACCAGTCCGCGCCCTTGGCGATCACCGTCAGGCAGACGCCGTCGCAGGCGATCGAGGCGCCGATGTCGACGCCCTCCATGTCGTAATGGCAACCGATCCGCGCGCGCAGGTCGCCCGCCTGATCGAGCGCCCGGACCTCTCCCATATCGGTCACGATTCCGGTGAACATTCGCATCCCCTTGCTCTGGCGCACCCTGCCTAGCCCGCACCGCCCGTTCACGCAAGGCCGGCGCCGCACAGCGCCTGCGCGAAATGGCCATCGCGGCCACGCTTTCGCCCCATTGCGGCCGCGCTTGCCCGGCAGGATCGGCGAATTCCCGTGACAGCCCCGGGATTTCGCCCCAGAAGGGGAGCAGTTCCGGAACCGCCGATGCATCGTTACGCCGACCGCACCTTCCTTTTGCTGCAGGGCCCGCACGGCCCCTTCTTCCACCAGCTGGGGCGGATGCTGGCGGCTGCGGGCGCCGGGGTCTGGCGCGTCGCCTTCAACCGCGGCGACGAGGCGTTCTGGTTCGATGCGGCCACGCTGATCCGCTACACCGGCGCCCCCGAGGACTGGCCCACCCGCATCGCCGCGCTGATCGCCGAGAAGGGCGTGACCGACCTTGTCCTTTACGGTGACACCCGCCCGATCCATGCCGAGGCGATCGCGGCCGCCCGCGCCGCCGGGGTGACGGTGCATGTCTTCGAGGAAGGCTATCTGCGCCCCTATTGGGTGACCTACGAGCGCGGCGGCTCGAACGGCAATTCGCGGCTGATGACCCTCGGCGTCGCCGAGATGCGCGCCGCGCTTGCGCAAAGCGAGATCGAGTTCCCCGAGGCCCCGCCCCGCTGGGGCGACATGCGCCACCACATCTTCTATGGCGCGCTCTACCATTTCTTCGTGATGGCGCTGAACCGGCGCTATGCCGGCTTCCGCCCGCATCGCGACATCACCGTGATCGAGGAGTTTCGCCTCTACCTGCACCGGCTGCTGCTGATGCCCGTCCACCGGATCGAGCGGGCGCTTGCCACGCTGCGGGTGCGGCGGGGCGGCTTTCCGGTGCATCTGGTGCTGATGCAGCTCGAACATGATTCGAGCTTCCGCATGCACTCCTCCTTCGCCTCGCAGACCGAGTTCGTGACCCTGGTGATGGAGGGCTTCGCCGCCGGCGCCCCGGCCCATCACCATCTCGTCTTCAAGGCCCACCCGCTCGAGGATGGACGCGCGCCGATCACCCGCGCGATCCGCGAGGCGACGGCGCGGCTTGGCCTGACGGGCCGGGTGCATTTCATCCGCGGCGGCAAGCTGGCCGGTCTGCTCGCGCAGGCGCGCAGCGCCGTCACCGTGAACTCGACCGCCGCACAGCAGGTGCTGTGGCGCGGCCTGCCGCTCAAGGCCTTCGGCCGGGCGGTCTTCGACAAGCCCGAATTCGTCTCGGCCCAGCCGATCGCCGAATTCTTCGCCAGCCCCCGCCGCCCCGACACCCGCGCCTATCGCGACTATCGCCACTACCTGCTGGAAACCAGCCAGGTGCCGGGGGGCTTCTACTCCACCCGCGGCCGGCGGATCCTGCTGCGCCAGGTCGTCGACATGATGCTGTCGCCCGAGGACCCCTATGACGCGCTGACCGCCGGGAACGCGGCGCCCCGGCAACAGTTGCGGGTGGTCCGCTGAACAGACTGGTTTTTTCTTGCGGTTTTCGTTAACTTCAGCCGCAAAAGCATAAAAGCGCCCCCGCGAGAGGAGCACGAGCAGTGAACGTCAAACCGTCCCGCAGGACCCTGCTTCTGGGTCTGTCTGCGGCCCTTCTTGGCACCGCCTCCTGCGGTCTGCCCCGGTCCGGTCCGAACAAGCGCGAGATTTTCGCCGGCTCGGTGATGAAACAGGGCGATGCCTTCGTCGTCACCGTCAACGACCACGTGGTGCGGGCAACCGCGGTGCAGCCGGCGCTCGGCTTCACCTCGTCCTTCGTCAATGCGGGTGTGCTCGGCTCCGACACGATCAACCCCGGCGACACGCTGACCCTGACGATCTGGGAAAACGTCGACGACGGCGTGATGAGCAAGAAGGGCGTGCCGACCCAGCTGACCGAGGTGCAGGTCGACGGCGCGGGTTATATCTTCATCCCCTACGCCGGGCGCATCAAGGCCGCGGGCAATTCGCCCGACGCGCTGCGCAAGGTGATCACCGAGAAACTCGACGCGCAGACGCCGGACCCGCAGGTCGCGGTGGCGCGCGCGCCCGGCGACGGCTCGACCGTCTCGGTGATGGGCGCGATCGCCGGACAGGGCGTCTATGCGATCGAGCGGCCGACCCGCACCCTCTCGGCGATGATCGCGCGGGCCGGCGGCGTGACCGTCAAGCCCGAGGTGGCGAAGATCACCGTCACCCGCGGCACCAAGACCGGCACGGTCTGGCTCAAGGATCTCTACGAGAACCCGAAGATGGACATCGCCCTGCGCGGCGGCGACGTCATCCTCGTCGAACAGGACACCCGCTCCTTCACCTCGCTCGGCGCCACCGGCTCGCAGGCGCGCGTGCCCTTCGAGACGCAGACGCTCAGCGCGCTCGAGGCGATCGCCACCGTCGGCGGGCTGCAGACCGGCCTGGCCGATCCCACCGGCGTCTTCGTGTTCCGCAATGAACCGGCCGAGATCGCCGCGGTCGTGCTGGGCCGCAATGACCTCGTGGGCGACCAGCGCATGGTCTACCTGCTCGACCTGACCAGCCCGAACGGCATGTTCCTCGCGCGCGATTTCGTCATCCGCGACGGCGACACCGTCTATGTGACCGAAGCGCCCTACGTGCAGTGGCAGAAATCGCTCTCGGCGATCACCGGCTCGCTCGGCCCGGTCAACTCGGTCAGCAACCTCACCGGGAACTGATGCCCGGCGTCACGCCCGATCCGGCCGCCGGGGAGCCTTCCCGGCGGCTTTTCTTCTACAACGGCGGCTTCCTGCGCGAACGCCGGCTGCGGCAGATCCTGCGCGCCGCGGGCTGGTCGCTGCATCTGGGCCTGCCCGGGCCCGCCGACCGCGTCGCGGTCTGGGGCCGCTCGCCCTATGCGCACCGCGGCGAGGCGGTGGCGGCGCGGCGCGGCGTCGGGCTGGTGCGGCTCGAGGACGCCTTCCTGCGCAGTGTGCACCCCGGGCGCGCGGGCGGCGCCGGGCCGCTCGGCCTGCTGATCGACCCCGAGGGCGTGCATTTCGACAGCGCCCGCCCGTCGATGCTGGAGCGCCTCCTGGCCCGCCATCCGCTCGACGACACTTACCTTTTGCAACGTGCTCGCGACGGGATCGGCCGGCTGAAGGCACTTGAGCTGTCAAAATACAACAATTTCGACGAACGCCTCGAACCGCCGCCACCGGGCTATGTGCTGGTGCTCGACCAGACCGCGGGCGATGCCTCGATCACCCATGGCGGGGCCAGTGCCCGCACCTTCCGCGAGATGCTCGCCGTCGCGCAGATCGAGCATCCGGGCGCGCGGATCCTGATCAAGACCCACCCCGAGACCCGCGCCGGGCTGCGCCCCGGCCATTACGGCCCCGAGCATTGCGATGCCCGCACGCAGCTGTTCACCGATCCGGTCTCGCCTTGGCAGCTGCTCGACGGCGCCATCGCGGTCTATACCGTCTCGTCGCTGATGGGGTTCGAGGCGATCCTCGCCGGCCACCGGCCCCGCGTTTTCGGCCAGCCCTTCTATGCCGGCTGGGGCCTGACGCAGGATGAGAATCCCGTCGCCCGGCGCGAACGCCGCCTGACCCGCGCCCAGCTGTTCGCCGCAAGCCACATCCTTGCCCCGACCTGGTTCGACCCGTGCCGGCAGCGGATCTGCAGCTTCGAGGAGGCCGTCGATCAGCTCGAGGCCGAGGTCCGCGCCTGGCGGCAGGACCGCGCCGGCCATGTCGCCAGCGGCATGCGGCTGTGGAAGCGACGCCCGCTGCAGCAGGTCTTCGGCCGCGAGACGCCACTGCGCTTCGTCGATCCGCCCGCCCGCGCGGCGCAGGTGGCACGCGACAGCGGCCGCAGCCTGCTGGTCTGGGCCGGCAAGGCGCCCCCTGACCTGCCCGCGCTGCGGGTCGAGGACGGTTTCCTGCGCTCGCGCGGGCTGGGCGCCGCGCTGATCCCGCCGCTCTCGCTCGTCACCGATGCGCAGGGCATCTATTACGACCCCACCCGCCCCTCGGATCTCGAGACGCTGATTTCGCACGAGCCGCCCCCCGGCGGGCGGCTGCGGGCCGAGCGCCTGCTCGCTGCGATCCGCAAGGCGGGGGTGTCGAAATACAACCTCGGCGGCGCCCTGCCCCCGCTGCCCGAAGGCCACCGCATCCTCGTGCCCGGACAGGTCGAAGACGATGCCTCGATCCGTCTGGGCGCAGGAGGGATTTGCACTAATCTGGCATTGCTGGCGCGGGTGCGGGCTGAAAACCCCACCGCAATCGTCCTTTTCAAACCTCACCCCGATGTCGAGGCGGGTCTGCGCCCGGGCCGCGTGGAACCGTCCGAGGCGCTGCGCTTTGCCGACCAGATCGTCGAACAGGCCGATCCCGTCGCCCTGATCGGGGCGGTGCACGAGGTCTGGACGATGACCTCGCTTCTCGGCTTCGAGGCGCTGATCCGCGGCGTGCCCGTCACCGTGACCGGCGCGCCCTTCTATGCCGGCTGGGGGCTGACCCGCGACCTGGGCAGGGTCCCGGCCCGACGCAGCGCACGGCCCGACCTGCTCGCCTTCGTTCATGCCGTGCTGATCGCCTATCCGCGCTATTTCGACCCGGTCTCGCGCCGCCCCTGCCCGCCCGAGGTCGTGCTCGACCGGCTGGCGAACGGCCCGTTGCCTACGCCCGGGCGGCTGAACCGCAGCCTCGCGAAACTGCAGGGGGCCTTCGCCGCCTGGGCCTTCCTCTGGCGCTAGCGCCGCCAGCGATGCAGCACGTCGCCGCCCAGGGCCTCGACCGAGGCAAGGGTGAAGCGCGGCGCATCCGACAGATGCGCCAGCCCCAGCGGGCCAAGCGCCGGGCGGGCATCGGCGCCAAGCGCCACGCCCGCGGTGAAGCCGATCAGCTCGTCGACCAGCGCCGCCCGCATCAGCGCCGCGGCGAACTGGCCGCCGCCCTCGCAAAACACCCGGGTCAGGCCGCGCGCGCCAAGCGCCGCGCTCAGCGCGACCACATCAAGCCCTTGACCGGACAGCGGAACCTCGATCAGCTCGGCGCCGATCCCGGCCCAGAAGGCGCGCGCCTCGGGGGGCGCGGCAGGGCCATGCACCAGCCACAGCGGCGCCTCGGAAACCGATCCCGCCAGCCGGTCGCGCGGCAGGTCAAGCCCGGCCGAAGCCACCACCCGCACCGGCTGGCGCAGCGGGGTGAAGCTGCGCACGGTCAGCAGCGGGTCGTCCGCCCGCGCCGTGCCACCGCCGACCAGAACCGCATCGAAGCGCGCACGCAGCGCATGCACCCGCGCCCGCGCCGGGGCCGAGGTGATCCACTGGCTCTCGCCATTCGCAAGCGCGATGCGGCCATCGAAACTGGTGGCGAGCTTCAGCGCCAGCCAGGGCCGGCCACGGGTGATGCGGCTGAGAAACCCCGCCTGCAGCGCCCGCGCCTCGGCCTCCATCAGCCCGACATTGACCGCAAGCCCCGCCGCGCGCAGCATCGCATGGCCACGGCCCGAGACTCGCGGGTCGGGGTCTTCCTGCGCGCTGACCACCCGGGCAATGCCGGCGGCGATCAGCCCCTCGGAACAGGGCGGGGTCTTGCCGTGATGGGAACAGGGTTCGAGCGTGACATAGGCCGTCGCCCCCCGCGCCGCCGCCCCGGCCATGTCGAGCGCGCGGCGTTCGGCATGCGGCCGCCCGCCCGGCTGGGTCCAGCCGCGACCGACGATGCGGCCGTCGTTCACGATGACACAGCCCACCGCTGGGTTCGGCCAGACATTGCCCAGCCCCCGCGCGGCAAGGCCAAGCGCAAGCGCCATGAAGCGCCGGTCGGCGTCGGTCACTCGCTCTCGCCCGTCTGCGGCCGCAGCTCGGAGACGAACTTGTCGAAATCGTCGGCAGCCTGGAAGTTCTTGTAGACGCTCGCGAAACGGACATAGGCGACGGTGTCGATCCGGGCCAGTGTCTCCATCACGATCTCGCCGATGGTGCGCGACGGGATGTCGGTATCGCCCAGGCTTTCCAGCCGCCGCACGATGCCCGAGATCATCTGGTCGATGCGATCGGGCTCGATCGGGCGCTTCTGCATGGCGATGCGGATCGAGCGTTCCAGCTTGTCGCGGTCGAAATCCTCGCGCTTGCCCGAGGACTTGATCACCACGAGGTCGCGCAGCTGCACGCGTTCATAGGTGGTGAAGCGCCCGCCACAGGCCGGGCAAAAGCGCCGGCGCCGGATCGCCACATGGTCCTCGGCCGGGCGGCTGTCCTTCACCTGTGTGTCGACATTTCCGCAAAACGGGCAGCGCATGGCTTCTCCCTTTTCCTGTTCCCGCCGCATGTGGGGTCTGGTGCCCCGGTTATCCACAGGACTATAGGGGGGAGGCGAGCTTTTGGGTAGCATAAATGTGAGACCACCAGATCCGGTGGGCCGGGTGTGGCGGCCGGGACTCAGCGCAGCAGCGCCACCACCTCGCGCCGCTGGGGCGCGCACCGATGTTCGAAAAGGTATATTCCCTGCCAGGTCCCAAGCACCATTCGCCCGGAAATGACGGGAATCTGCAAGCTGGTCGGCAACAGCGCCGCCTTCACATGGGCCGGCATGTCATCCGGCCCCTCGGAGGTGTGGGTCATCCAGGCGCTTTCCGGCCGGTCCGAGGGCGGCACCAGCCGGTGCAACGCCTCGGTCAGATCGCGGCGCACCTCTGGGTCGGCATTCTCCTGGATCACCAGGCTGGCCGAGGTGTGGCGCACGAAGAGGGTCAGCAGCGCCTCCTCGGGCGCCGCCGCCTCGACCCAGGCGCGCAGCGCGCCGGTGAATTCGTAAAGCCCGGGGCCGCGTGTCGCGATCTCGACGCGGCGGTGCATCACGCGCCGGGCTGGGCGGCCTCGCGCCCCTTGGCATAGATCGCCAGACACTCGGGGTTGATGTCCATGATCGCGCGTTCCCTGGCGAAGGCCTTGTCGACCGCCGCGGCATCGAGCCCGGTCTTCGGCACGCCCACCGGCGCTTTCGAGCCATCGGCGATACCGGTCATCAGGGTATAGCTGCCATCCTTCTCGGCCGTGACCAGGGCAAAGCAGGTGCCCGCCTTGTCGAGGCTCGGCGCGGTCGGGTCGGTCGACATCCCCTCGAGCGTGCAGGCACCAAGCAGCATCGGGAAAAGCAGGAACAGGCGCGCGGTCATCGGATCCTCCGGAAGTCTTTTCCCAGAGGTAGCAGGCCCGCGCGCGCGGCGAAAGCCCTAGGCTTGCGCCGCGAAGGCCGCGCGCGCGGTGGCGATCTCGGGGGCGGAGGCCTTGGCCCAGTCGATCAGCGCGCAAAGCGGGCCGAGCAGCGAGCGGCCCAGATCGGTCAGCGCATATTCGACGCTCGGCGGTTTCGTCGGGAAGACCTGCCGCGCGATCAGCCCGTCGCGTTCGAGATCGCGCAGCGATTGCGTCAGCATCCGGCGCGAGATGTCGGGCAGGCTGCGGGCGAGCGCATTGAAGCGGCACGGGCCCGGCTCGAGCTCGAGCAGGATCAGTGTCGTCCATTTCGCCGCGATATGGTCGAGCACGTGGCGCACCGGGCAATTGGCGAGGTCCATCTGGTCCAGCATGTCGCGCATCGGTTCCCTCCAGGTAACCTTGGCAGGAAAACCTGCCTCCTTTCCGCATGATGATACGGTCTCTAAAAGAGACTTATACACGATTCGCAACCGGAGGAAACGGAGATGAGCGAACAGACCTTCCTGGTGACCGGCGCCAACGGGCAGCTGGGCCAACTGGTGATTGCGGCGCTGCGGGCGCGGGTGGCGCCCGGCCAGATCATCGGCCTGGTGCGGCGCCCCGAGGATGCGGCGGCGCTCGAGGCGCAGGGCCTCGGCGCGCGGCTTGGCGATTACGACGACGTCGACAGCCTGACCGCCGCCTTTGCGGGGGTCGACCGGCTGCTGCTGATCTCGGGCTCGGCCGTGGGCCAGCGCGCGCGTCAGCACGGCAATGTCGTCGCGGCGGCGAAGACGGCGGGCGTGGGCTTCATCGCCTACACCTCGATCCTGAACGCGCAGGGCTCGGCGATGGCGCTGGCGGCCGAGCACAAGGCGACCGAGACGATGATCCTCGAGAGCGGCATCGCGCATACCTTCCTGCGCAACGGCTGGTATTCCGAGAACCTGCTGGCCTCGCTCGGAACCGACCTGGGCCTTGGCAAGCATTTCGGCGCGGCCGGCGAAGGCCGGTTCTCGACCGCACCGCGGCACGACTATGCCGAGGCGGCGGCGGTGGTGCTCGCGGGCGCGGGCCACGAGGGCAAGACCTACGAGCTTGCGGGCGACGCGAGCGTGACGCTGGCCGAGTTCGCGGCGCTGCTGTCGCAGGCGGCGGGCAAGCCGGTCGCCTATGTCGACATGCCGGAAGCCGATTACGCCGCGGCGCTGATCGGCGCGGGCCTGCCCGAGGGCTTTGCGAAGATCCTGGCCGACAGCGATGCACAGGCGGCGAAGGGAGCGCTTTTCGACGAAAGCCACACGCTCTCGGCGCTGATCGGGCATCCGACCGAGCCGATGGCCGAGACCATCGCCCGCGCGCTGGCCTGAGCCCCTGCCCTAGTTGAAGGGGAAGAACGGCACCAGCGGGCAGAAATGCTGCGCGGCCGCGGCGCTCATCCCCTTGTCCCGCGCACCGAAGCGGGTGAAGCCGCTGTCGGTCGCCTTGGCATCGCTGAGCGAGAAATCCACCCCCTCGCCCGCATGGCGCGGCGGGGGGGAGGTGCGGTAGATCCGCGTCGAGGACGGCAGGCCGAGCCCGCGCAGGACGAAATCGCCCGCGGCACACCAGAAATCATCATTGCCGGTGAGGCCGCCGAAGGCGACATGGAACTCCTGCCCGCCTGCGGGCACGACGCGCAGCCCGTTCAGCGCGAGGAAATCGCCGGCCGATGCGGTGCCCGCGGAAAGGGCGAGAGCCGCGGCGGTGAGCAATGGGGCAAGGGCACGCATGGAACACTCCCTGAAGCCGCCCGGCATGACCGGGCAGAGCAAGGGTAGACCTGCCGGAGAGGAAGTCCAAGAGGAAGCAGGGGGCGCTGCCCCCTCTTCGGCTGCGCCGAATTCACCCCCGAGGTATTTTCGGCAAGGAGAAGGGGATTTCGCGCAGGAAGGTGCCGAAGGCGCGCCAGATGCCCTCGTCCCAGGCCCCGTTCGCCGCGCCCGAGGTCGAGGGCAGGATCCAGACCGGAAGGCCGTCGTGCTCGATCGGGCCGAAACCGACGCGGGGCGCACCAAGGAAGCGGCGCGCCGCGTTCTTGCCGTTGAAGGCGAAGCTATGCGGGCGGTACTGAGCGAGGAACGCCCGCAGGCGCGCGGGATCATAGGCCTGTGCCGGGATCTGGGCGTCGCCGCCCGACACGCCCTTGGCGAGATCGGTCAGGCCGATGCCGAAGCCCAGAAGCCGCGCCTCGTCACCGACGGCGAGCGGTTCGGGCACAAGGCCCGCGCGAAAGAGCACCGGCCAGAACTTGTTGCCGGGCCCGGCGTAATAGCGCCCGAGCTCGGCCGAGCGGCGGCCAGCGGCGGTGCCACAGATGATCGTGCGCAGGCCGGGGGCGGCGAAATCGGGCAGCATGGCAAAACGCCCCCTTTCGGGGGCGCCTTTCATCACTGGTCGAGGAAGGAGCGCAGCTTGCGCGAGCGCGAGGGGTGCTTGAGCTTCCTCAGCGCCTTCGCCTCGATCTGGCGGATACGTTCGCGGGTGACCGAGAACTGCTGGCCGACCTCTTCGAGCGTATGGTCGGTGTTCATGCCGATGCCGAAGCGCATGCGCAGCACGCGTTCCTCGCGCGGCGTGAGCGAGGCCAGGACCCGCGTCGTCGTCTCCTTCAGGTTTTCCTGAATGGCGCTGTCGAGCGGCAGGACGGCGTTCTTGTCCTCGATGAAATCGCCGAGCTGGCTGTCTTCCTCGTCGCCGATCGGCGTTTCGAGCGAGATCGGTTCCTTGGCGATCTTCATCACCTTGCGGACCTTCTCGAGCGGCATCTGCAGCTTTTCGGCCAGTTCCTCGGGCGTCGGCTCGCGGCCGATCTCGTGCAGCATCTGGCGGCCGGTGCGCACCAGCTTGTTGATCGTCTCGATCATGTGCACCGGGATACGGATGGTGCGCGCCTGATCGGCGATCGAGCGGGTGATCGCCTGACGGATCCACCAGGTCGCATAGGTCGAGAACTTGTAGCCGCGGCGGTATTCGAACTTGTCGACCGCCTTCATCAGGCCGATGTTGCCTTCCTGGATCAGGTCGAGGAACTGCAGCCCGCGGTTGGTGTATTTCTTCGCGATCGAGATCACGAGACGCAGGTTGGCCTCGACCATTTCCTTCTTGGCCTGACGTGCCTCTTTCTCGCCCTTCTGCACCTGGTTCACGATGCGGCGGAATTCGGAGATGTCGACGCCGACATACTGGCCGACCTGCGCCATCTCGGCGCGCAGATCGTCGACCTTGTCGCCCGATTTCTCGAACAGCGTCGCCCAGGTCCGGCCGCCCTTCGCCTGCATCCGGTCGACCCAGGTCGGGTCAAGCTCGTAGCCGCGGTATTCCTCGATGAATTCGCGGCGGTTGACGCGGGCGGCGTCGGCCAGCTTCACCATGCCGCTGTCGATCGACATGATCTTGCGGTTGATGCCGTAGAGCTGGTCGATCAGCGCCTCGATGCGGTTGTTGTGCAGATGCAGTTCGTTGACGAGGCCGACGATTTCCGAGCGCAGCTTCTGATAGGCCGCCTCTTCGGCGACCGAGAAGGTGCCGTCCTCGTTCAGCGTCGCCGACATGCGCAGGTCCTGCATCTCGGCGAGCGTCGCATAGTCGCGCGCGATCACCTCGAGGGTTTCCAGAACCTTCGGTTTCAGCGCCGCTTCCATCGCGGCGAGCGACATGTTCGAGCCTTCGTCGTCTTCCTCGTCGTCGTCCGAGCGCATCAGCGGATTGCCGTCGGCATCCAGCTCGGGCTCGTTCGAGGCACGGCGCGGGGCCGCGGCGGCGCCCCCCGCCTGCGTCTCGTCGACCTCGATCCCCTCGACCGGGGCTTCCATGTCGTCCTCTTCGCCGTCGAGCGAGCGGCCGAAGGTCGCCTCGAGGTCGATCACGTCGCGCAGCAGGATCTCTTCGTTCAGAAGTTCATCGCGCCAGATGGTGATCGCCTGGAAGGTCAGCGGGCTTTCGCACAGGCCCGCGATCATCGTGTTGCGGCCGGCCTCGATGCGCTTGGCGATGGCAATCTCGCCCTCGCGCGACAGCAGTTCGACCGAGCCCATCTCGCGCAGATACATCCGCACCGGGTCGTCGGTGCGGTCGAGCGTCTCGCTCGTCGAGGTCGCGACGGTGATCTCGCGCGAGCCGGAGCCGGTCTCGGCCACGGCGCCGCCGGCCTCGGGCTCTTCGCTTTCTTCCGCCTCGACGACGTTGATGCCCATCTCCGAGAGCATCGACATCACATCCTCGATCTGGTCGCCCGACACCTGCTCGGGCGGCATCACGGCGTTCAGCTGGTCATAGGTGATGTAGCCGCGTTCCTTCGCCTCTGCGATCATGCGCTTGACCGCGGCCTTGCTCATGTCGAAGGAGGTGTCCTCGTCCGCGGCGGTGTCGGGCTTGTTCTCGTCGATGTCCTTGGCGGCCATGTGCGCTCCTGCTCGGGCTCTCTCGGGCGTCGTCACGCCGGTGGGCCGGGGCGCGACGGGATCGAATCGGTTGATCTGTCTTATCGAATCACGGGGTCGAATCACAGGGCCGAATCGGCCCTTTTGCGCAGCGTCTCAGGCACTGCCACTTCCACCGCCATGTTTTTCCAGAAGAGACTGCAAAAAGGCAGACATCGCTTCACGGTCCTCGCCCAGATCACTGGTGTCCTCCAGTCTCGATTTCCCGGCCTGATGCAGCGCCTGGGTCGCCTGGGTGATTCGCCAGGTGAGCCCCTCGTCGGCCAGGCCGGCCAGTTCTTCCATCGCCTCCTCGGTCTCGCTGCGCACGGCACGCGCCGCCTGCAGCTTGGCCAGCTCTTCGGCAAGGCACATGCGCGCGAAGTCGGTGTCGTCGCGGCGCAGGACCGGGGGGGCCGAGCGCACATGGGGCTGGGCGAGCAGCTTTTCAAGGTCATCGCCCGCCCGGGCAAGGGCCGCCGCGATCGCCTCGGGCGGTTCGGCGCAATGGGCAAGGATCAGGCCGCGCAGCCGTTCGTGCCCCGGATCGACGAAGACGATGCGATCGAGGCGGGCCTCGAACTCGGCCACCAGCACCGGATGCGCGACGAGAATCGCCAGGATCATCGTCTCGCGCAGCGCCTCGGTCACGCGCTCGTCGGGGGCGGCGGCGAGCAGCGTCGAGCGGGTCGCGGGCAGCGGCAGCGCGGGCGCCGGGGCGCGACCGAAGCCCCGCCCGCGTGCGGACTGCCAGCCGCCGCCCTCGCGCGGGGGCTGCCATCCGCCGCCATCACGCGGGGCAGAGCGGAGCCCCTCGTCCCGCCCGCCGCGGGACCGGTTCATGCCGAAGAGATCCTCGCGCAGCCGCTTGATCTCCTCGCCGTAATGCACCTTGATCGAGGGATCCTTGATCCGGCTGATCGTCGCGCGCAGCGTCTTGTCGAGAGCGGCGCGGCGTTCGGGGCTGTCGAAGACCTTGCCCTCGATCTCGCGCGCCCAAAGCAGGTCGACCATCGGCCGGGCGCCGGCGATCACCTGCTCCATCGCGGCGCGTCCGCCCGCTTGGATGAGCTCGTCCGGGTCCTGCCCGCCCGGCAGCATGGCAAAGCGCAGCGCCTTGCCCGCCTCGAGCAGCGGCAAGGCCAGGTCGATCACCCGCAGCGCCGCGCGCATCCCCGCCGCGTCGCCATCCAGCGCGATCACCGGCTCGTCGTGGATGCGCCACATCAGGTGCAGCTGCTCCTCGGTCACCGCGGTGCCCAAGGGCGCGACGGCGCCGCCAAAGCCCGCCTCGACCAGCGCGATCACGTCCATGTAGCCTTCGCAAACGATGAGCGGCGCGCCCTTCGCGCAGGCCTCGCGCGCGGGGCCGTGGTTGTAGAGGTTGCGGCCCTTGTCGAAGAGCGCGGTCTCGGGGCCGTTCAGGTATTTCGCCCGCGCGTTCGGGTCCATCGCCCGCCCGCCCAGCGAGATCGCCCGCCCCCGCGCATCGCGGATCGGATAGATGATGCGGCCGCGGAAGCGGTCATAGGGCGCGCCGCCATCCTCGGGGCGGGCGCAAAGCCCGGCCTCGACGATCAGGTCGGGGGCGATCCCCTTCGCCTTCAGCGCGTTGAACAGGCCCTGGCGCTGGTCGGGGGCAAAGCCGATCTCGAAACGCGCCTGCGCCTCGGGGCCGAGGCGGCGGCGGGCAAGGTAGTCGCGCGCGACGGCCCCGCCCTGCATCGACAGCTGCAGCCGGTAATGCTTCACCGCCTCTTCCATCACCTTCGCAAGTTCGCTGCGCCGGTCGGCCTTCTGCGCCGCCACCGGATCGCGCGCCGGCATCTGCATCCCCGCCTCGCGCGCCAGGATCTCGACCGCCTCCATGAAGCCGACATTCTCGGTCTCGCGCAGGAAGGTCAGCGCGTCGCCCTTCGCCTGGCAGCCGAAGCAATAGTAATAGCCCTTGCGGTCGTCGACGTGGAAGGAGGCGCTCTTTTCTTGATGGAACGGGCATGGCGCCCAGAAGTCGCCCTTGGCCTGGTTCGACTTGCGCATGTCCCATACGACCTTGCGCCCGACCACCTGCGAGATCGAGACGCGATTGCGCAATTCGTCAAGGAAGCCGGGCGGAAGACTCATGCCCCCTAATATGGCCCCCCGGCGCCCCCTGTCGAGAGGGGGGAACAGCGAATCGAAGCGCAGGGCGATGCAAGAAAACGTTAAGAATTCCTGCAGAAGCCCCGGCAGAGCAGGCCGGAATTGCGGCGCATTGCCCAATGCCGACAAGACGATTCCCGCGAATTCGGCCAATTGCCCCGCACGCCCTGAACAATCGGGCGAATTTGCCCGCGCAGCGCCCCAATTCCGCCCCGAAGCACGCGCATACCCCTCCCCGGAAAAGACTATTCGCGCCCTGCGATCCGCCGCCGGGACGGGATGGAGAGAGCAGCATGGTGACTTTCCGGCACGAGAGCAGAACCGCCCGTCGGCTCGCCCGCTTCCTGCGCGAGGAGGACGGCGCGCTGATTCACCTGGCGATGCAGATCTTCCTCGTCATGCTGATCTGCACCGGCATCTCGATCGATTTCGTGCGCCTGGAAGAGCGGCGCACCAAGATCCAGAACACGCTTGACCGCGCCACGCTGGCCGCCGCCTCGCTGTCGCAGCAGCTCGACCCGACGCTCGTCGTCAACGACTACCTGAAGAAGGCCGGGCTCGACTATCTCGACGTGACGCCCGAGGTCGCGCAGGGCAGCCTGGGCGAATGGCGCCGGGTGACGGTCAAGGCCACCGACAACATGCACACCATCTTCGGCGGGCTGATCAACATCAACTCGCTCGAGGTGGTCGGCGCCAGCACCGCGCAGGAAGAGATCGGCAACGTCGAGATCTCGCTCGTGCTCGATATCTCGGGCTCGATGAACGAGAACATCTATTACCCGACGAACAGCAGCTATGACGGCCGCTACCCGACGCGCATGGACAAGCTGCGCCCGGCCGCCCTCGCCTTCGTGCAGAAGATGTTCGACACGGTGCAGCCCTCAAGCGCACCGGCCGGCCGGCTCTCGATCTCGATCGTGCCCTACAACCAGCAGGTGACGCTCGGCACCAAGACCTCGGCCGGGTTCAACCTCTCGACCGATCACACGAAGAACACCTGCGCCGACATCGAGACCCTGTCCGACGGCGATTTCGCCATCTCCGCATCGCGGGAGCTGCAGCGCACGATGTATGGCGACAGCTTCGACTATGCAGGGCAGTACGCGCTTGGCCAGGGCACCTGGTCGGTACAGAAGAGCATCTATGTCGAGAACTGCCCGAACGCCACCGCGGCGGCAGTGCTGGCCTTTGCCAACAACCAGACGACGATCAACAGCGCGATCAACGCCCTCACCCCGGGCGGCGACACCGCGATCGACGTCGGTGCCCGCTGGGGCCTCGCGCTGCTCGATCCGGCCGCGCGCACCGCTCTCGACAAGCTGATCATCAAGGGCTACGCGAGCTCCGACCTCTCGGGGCGCCCCTTCGACTACAGCAACGGCACCCAGACCGTCAGCGACAGCGCGATGAAGGTGCTGGTGCTGATGACCGACGGGCAGAACACCCGCTCCTATTCGACCAAGGCTGCCTATCGCACCGGCGAGTCGGGCTTCGTGTCGACCTACAGCGCCACCGCCTTCGCAGATTCGAACACGAACAGCACCTGGTGGGGCAAGCTGTATTACTACTCCCCCGGCCGGACGAAGCCCTATTACCGGCTCTACGACAAGACTTGGTACAGCACGCCGAGCGGCACGATCTACCCGATCACCTGGGAAACGATCTGGAGCAAGAACTACACGCTGCAATACGTGATCAACACCTTCCTCTACAACCCGCTGCGGGCGATCGACTCGACGGTCACGACCAGCGGCATCTACAACGACATGTCCGTGCAGTCGGAGTTCTCGCAGAAGGATGCGGCGCTGCTGAAGCTGTGCGAGGTCGCCAAGAACGATCAGCACGGGATCTATGTCTTCACCGTCGCGGTGAATGCGCCGACGGCGGGCAAGACGATCCTGCGGCAATGCGCGACGTCGGAGGGCTATGCCTATGACGTCAACGCCGAGGATCTGACCGACGCCTTCTCCTCGATCGCCTCGGCGATCAACGCGCTGCGGCTGACGAACTGAGGAGGCGGAGGATGCGCAAGCCACACCGCCCCGGACTTCCCCTTCTGCGCAGGCTGCGGCGCGAGGATGGCGCCGTCACCATCCCGACGATCTTCTGGCTGCCGCTGTATTTCATGATCATGCTCGCCGGCGTCGAGATGATGGTGACGAACCTGCGCCAGATCCTGCTCGAGCGCGCCGTCGACGTGGCCACGCGCGAGCTGCGTCTTGGCAACATGGTCAACCTGACGCATGACGAGCTGAAGCAGAAGATCTGCTCTGCGATCCGTTTCGTGCCCGACTGCACCGCGAACCTCGCGGTCGAGATCTTCCCGGTCGACACCACGACCTGGCAGTTCAGCAACGCCGGCCACACCCTCTGCACCGATTCGACCAGCACCGAGATGCTGAATCCGACACTCGATTACGGCGGGTCGAACCAGCTGATGGTGGTGCGGGCCTGCCTGAAGCTGAAGGCGATGTCCGACATGGACCCGCTTGGCGCAGCGCTGGTGAAGGATGCAGGCGGCCGCTTCGCCCTGGTCGCGATGACCGCCTATGTGAACGAGCCGAGGGAATGATGACGACGTTGCGGTTCCTGCGCCGGTTCCTGAAACAAAGCCGCGGCTCGGCCGTGATCGAGGGGCTCTTCGGCAGCGTGCTGCTGCTGGGCTGGTTCATGGCCGCCTATCAGATCTACGACGCCTTCCGCATGCGCGCGGTGGTGTCGCGCGCCACCTATACCGTCGCCGACCTGATCTCGCGCGAGCGCGATCCGATCGGGCCCGCCTATGTCGCCGGCATCAAGAAGATCTTCGATGCCGCCACCCGCTCGAGCGGCGACGGGCAAAGCTGGATCCGGGTGACGCTGGTCTCCTGCGTCGAAACCGAAACGGATGCCCGGGCCTGCGACGGCACCAACAAGCTGGTGACCTTGCGCGCCTCGGACTCGACGGCGGGTTCGGTTGCCTCCTTCGCCACCGGCGGCCACGCCGCCTACACCCAGTCGACGCTCGACGCCAAGGCCAACGTCATCCCGATGATGGCCGCCGGGGATTCCGCGGCGATCGTCGAGGCCGGCTATCTCTACTGGCCGATCTTCAACATCGGCGACAAGGCGCTGTCGCTTGGCGGCAACAACACCGTCGAGATGGGGCTGAGATCGAACCTGCAATTCGGCGAGTTCGTGGTCACCCGCCCGCGCGGACCGCGCACGAAGTGGTTCGACAGCAAGTAATCCCGCCTCCAGACGGCGCCCGAGTGCAAAACGCCGGACCCTCGGGCCCGGCGTTCGATCTTGGCGGCCTTGCGCGGGACGCGCTCAGCGGATCGGGTTGCGATAGATCACCCGCCGCACCGAGCCGGTCTTCGAGCGCATCAGGATCGTCTCGGTCTCGATGTAGTTCGGTTCGCGCTTCACGCCGCGCACGATCGAGCCGTTGGTGACGCCGGTCGCGGCAAAGATCACGTCCGACTTCACCAGCTCGTCGCGGGTGTAGATCTTGTCGAGATCGGTGATCCCGGCCTTGGCCGCGCGGCCGCGCTCGTCGTCGTTGCGGAACAGGAGTCTGCCCCACATCTGACCGCCCATGCACTTGAGCGCCGAGGCCGCCAGCACGCCTTCCGGCGCGCCGCCCGAGCCCATGTACATGTCGATGCCGGTGAAATCGGGCTCGGCGCAATGGATCACGCCGGCAACGTCGCCATCGGTGATCAGCCGGATCGCGGCGCCAGTCTCGCGCACTTCGCGGATCAGCTCGACGTGGCGGTCACGCTCGAGGATGCAGCAGGTGATGTCCTCGGGCTTCACGCCCTGCGCCTTGGCCAGCGCCAGTACGCGTTCGGTCGGCGTCATCTCGAGCGAGACGATGTCGGTCGGATAGCCCGGGCCGATCGCCAGCTTGTCCATGTAGACGTCCGGGGCGTGCAGAAGCGTGCCGCGCGGCGCCATCGCGACGACGGTCAGCGCGTTCGGCATGTCGTTCGCGGTCAGCGTGGTGCCTTCGAGCGGGTCGAGCGCGATGTCGACGGCCGGGCCCGCGCCGGTGCCCACTTCCTCGCCGATATAGAGCATCGGCGCCTCGTCGCGCTCGCCCTCGCCGATCACCACGACGCCCTTGATGTCGAGGCTGTTGAGCTGTTCGCGCATGGCGTTCACGGCGGCCTGGTCGGCGGCCTTCTCGTCACCGCGGCCGATCAGCCGGGCAGAGGCATGCGCCGCGGCCTCGGAGACGCGGGCAAGGCCCAGCGAGAGCATGCGGTCGTTGAAATCGATGGGGGGAGTCATGGTTGTGTCCTGTCTCGGAATGCGAAGGGCCGCCAACAGCTAAGCCCGAGCGCGCGCGCGAAACAACCCTGAGAACGCTAACGGCGGGCGCGCAGGCGGCGCGGCGCCGCCCCTGCCCCGCCGCCGGGACGATCAGACCTCTTCGATCCGCATCGCCACCGCCTCGCCCGCGACGACACCGGTCGCCGGGAAGCCCGCAATCGCAAGGTCGATCGCGTCGCGCGTGGTCTTGTGGGTGACGATCAGCACCGGCGCGGTCGCATCGGCATGGCCATACTGGCGCATCCGCGAGATCGAGATCCCGGCCTCGCCCAGCACCGTCGCGACCTTGGCCAGCGCGCCGGGCTTGTCCATCAGCTCGAGCCGCAGGTAATAGGCCGCCGGTGCCGAGGCCACCGCCGCGACCGGCTCGGCGAGCGTCGCCGCGGGCTGACCGAAGGTCGGCATCCGCAGCCCGCGCGCGAGGTCGACCACGTCGCCCATCACCGCCGAGGCCGTCGGCCCCTCGCCCGCACCGGCACCGCGCAGCACGATCTGGCCGACCGAATCGCCTTCCAGCAACACCATGTTGGTGCCGCCCTGCAGCTGCCCGAAGGGCGAGGACGAGGGCACGAGGCAGGGCATCATCCGCTGCTCGAGCCCGCGGCCGGTGATCTGCGCCACGCCGAGCAGCTTGATCTTGTAGCCCATGTCATCGGCGCGGCGGATATCGTCGATCGAGATCTTGCCGATACCCTCGAGCTGCACCGCGTCGAAGCTGACCTTGGTGCCGAAGGCGATGGCGGCGAGGATCGCCAGCTTGTGCCCCGCGTCGATGCCCCCGACATCGAGGTTCGGGTCGGCCTCGAGATAGCCAAGCGCGCGCGCCTCCTCGAACACCGTCTCGTAGGGCAGGCCGGCGCTTTCCATCCGGGTCAGGATATAGTTGCAGGTGCCGTTCATCACCCCCATCACGCGGCGGATCGCGTTGCCCGCAAGCCCTTCGGTCAGCGCTTTGATGACCGGGATGCCGCCTGCCACCGCCGCCTCGAAGCGGATCACCCGGCCAAGCGCCTCGGCGCTTTCGGCCAGTGCCTGGCCGTGATGGGCCAGCAGCGCCTTGTTCGCCGTCACCACGTCCTTGCCGGAGCTCAGCGCCGCTTCCATCGCGTTCTTCGCCGCGCCCTCGTGCCCGCCCATCAGCTCGACGAAGACGTCGACGTCGTCGCGCTGCGCCAGCGCCACGGGATCGCTTTCCCAGGCATAGCCCGACAGATCCGCATCGCGGTTCTTCGTGCGGTCCCGCGCCGAGACGGCGGTGATCACCACCGGCCGGCCCGAACGCGCCGCCAGCAGATCGGCATGGCGCTGCACGATCTTGACCACGCCGATGCCGACGGTGCCGAGCCCGGCGATGCCGAGGCGGAGCGGGGAAACGTCGGGGGCGGACATGGGAACCTCTTGCGCTGGATTGGTCTTGAGCCCTGTTAGCCTGTCGGGCGCGACCTTGCAACGCGTCGAAGCCGGCTCAGGGCTGCTCGGCGCGGATCGCCGCAGCCCGCGCGCGCAGCGCATCCGCCCGCGCCTCGAGCACCGGCGCCGGATCGGGCGTCAGCGGCGCCTCGGAAAGGAGCGTCTCCATCGGCACCAGCGCGGGATAGTCCGCATCCGAGACGCCGCAACCGGCAAGCGCGAGAAGACCGAGGGCAAGGGCAAGGCGGGTCATGGCGGCTCCTGTCAACGGCCCGACCATAAGCCCGCCCGCCGGCGCTGACCAGAGCCGCAAGACGTCCCCGCAGCCGGGGTTTGATATTGAACAGATGTTCAGATAATCTGCGCAGATGGCACGCAAGACAGGCTCCCATTCCGAAATCACCGGCCCGCGCGTCCGCGCCGAGGCGCAGCGTCTGTTCGCGCGCCACGGCTTTGCCGCGGTCTCGATGCGGCAGATCGCGGCGGCGGTCGGCGTGCAGGCCGGCGCGCTCTACCTCTACACCCCCGACAAGGAGGCGCTGCTTTTCGACCTGTTGAAAAGCCACATGGAAGAGCTGCTCTCCGCCTGGGCCGAGGTCGCGCCACAGGGCGAGCCGCGCGCCGCGCTGGAAACCTTCGTGCGCTTTCACATCCGCTTCAACCTGACCCGGGCCGAGGCGGTGTTCCTGAGCTACATGGAGCTGCGCAACCTGAGCCCCGGGAATTTCGCGGTGATCGAGGGGCTGCGCCGCGCCTACGAGACCGAGCTGGAAAAGATCCTGATCGCCGGCCGCGCGGCAGGGGCCTTTGCCCTGCCCGACACCAAGCTTGCCACGCTCGCGATCATCGCCATGCTGACCGGGGTGAACACCTGGTATCGCGAGGGCGGGCGGCTCAGCCTCGACACCGTCGAGGCGATCTATTGGGACATGGTGCGCAAGGCCGTCGGCGCCTGAGCCAATGCTGGCAGGCCGCGCGCCGATCGGCTATGGGAAGGGCATGAGTGCATTCCTTGATGTCGAAGCGTCGCTGACCGGGCGGCGCTGGATCGGCCCCACGGACGAGGCCGACCGCCTTGCCGAGGCGATGGCGCGCGAGACGCGCCTGCCCCTGCCGCTTGCCCGCGTGCTCGTCGCCCGCGGCGTCGCCCCCGAAGAGGCCGCGGGCTTCCTCGAACCCACCCTGCGCGAGCTGCTGCCCGACCCGCGCAGCCTGCGCGACATGGAAAAGGCCGCCGCCCGCTTCCTGAGCGCGATCGACGGGCGCGAGCGCATCGCCGTCTTTGCCGATTACGACGTCGACGGCGGGTCCTCGGCGGCGCTTCTGCTGACCTGGCTGCGCGCCATCGGCCGCGAGGCGACGCTCTATATCCCCGACCGCATCGACGAGGGCTATGGCCCGAATGTGCCGGCGATGCAGGCGCTGGCCAAGGACCACCCGCTGATCGTCTGCGTCGACTGCGGCACGCTCAGCCACGAGCCGGTGGCCGCGGCGAAACCCGCCGACGTGGTGATCCTCGACCACCACCTCGGCGCCGAGACCCTGCCCGAGGCGCTGGCCGTGGTGAACCCGAACCGGCTCGACGAGGACGGCTCGCTCGGCCATCTCTGCGCCGCCTCGGTCGTCTTCCTGATGCTGGTCGAAGCGAACCGGCAGCTGCGCGAGAAGGGCGTGAAAGGCCCCGACCTGATGGGGCTTCTCGACCTCGTGGC
This sequence comes from Paenirhodobacter sp. YD-8, assembly GCF_056590935.1. Classification (NCBI taxonomy): domain Bacteria; kingdom Pseudomonadati; phylum Pseudomonadota; class Alphaproteobacteria; order Rhodobacterales; genus Paenirhodobacter; species Paenirhodobacter sp. YD-8. The sequence continues at coordinate 3,131,686 of NZ_CM152649.1, forward strand.
GCTGGCGACGGTGGCCGATGTCGCGCCGCTGATCGGGGTGAACCGGGCGCTGGTGCGGCAGGGGCTGAAGGTGATGGCGCGGCGCGAGCGGCCGGGGCTGGTGGCACTCTCCGACGTCGCGCGGCTCGATCAGGCGCCCTCGGCCTATCATCTGGGCTTCGTCCTTGGCCCGCGGGTGAACGCGGGCGGGCGGATCGGCGCGGCCGATCTTGGCGCGCGGCTTTTGTCGACCGCCGACCGCAACGAGGCCGAGGCGCTCGCCGCCCGGCTCGACCAGCTGAATTCCGAGCGCCGCGAGATCGAGAACCGGGTGCGCGACGCCGCCCTTGCCCAGGCCGAGGAGCGCGGGCTTGACGCGCCGCTCGTCTGGGCGGCGGGCGAAGGCTGGCACCCGGGCGTGGTGGGCATCGTCGCCGCCCGGCTGAAGGAGGCGACGAACCGCCCCGCGGTGGTGATCGGGCTCGAGAATGGCATCGGCAAGGGCTCGGCCCGCTCGGTCGCTGGCGTCGACCTTGGTGCTTCGGTGCAGCGCGTCGCGGCCGAGGGGCTGCTGCTGAAGGGCGGCGGGCACCGGATGGCCGCCGGCCTCACCGTCGCGGCGGAGCAGCTGGAACCCGCCATGGCACGGCTGAGCGAGCTTCTGGCGCGGCAGGGCGCCGGCGCCGGCGGGCCGCGCGATCTGCGCCTCGACGGGCTCTTGATGCCCGGCGCCGCCACCGCCCAGCTGATCGAGGATCTCGAGCGCGCCGGCCCCTTCGGCCAGGGCGCCCCTGCCCCGCGTTTCGCCTTCCCCGACATGGAAGTGACCGGCCCGCGCCGGATCGGCGAAAGCCACCTGCGCTTCTCGCTGGGCGACGGGCTCGGATCGCGGATCGAGGCGGTAGCCTTCGGCGCCTTCGACGGCCCGCTCGGCCCGGCGCTGAGCGCGGGCGGAGCGGGGCGCTTTCACCTCGCGGGCAAGCTCGAGATCAACACCTGGGGCGGGCGGCGCAAGGTGCAGCTGCGCCTCGACGATGCCGCGCGCGCCTGAGCCCATCGGCAAACCCTTGAGCACAGGCGTTTTTCAAGAAAATCGCGCGGCCGTGAAGAAAGTTGCGATAAACTGAAAAAACCCTCTTGCGAGTCACCCGAAGCTCGCCTAAACACCGCTCCACGCCGCGCAGCAACGCGCTGAAGCGGAAACGGTGGCCCGTTCGTCTATCGGTTAGGACGTCAGGTTTTCAACCTGAAAAGAGGGGTTCGACTCCCCTACGGGCTGCCACTTCTTCCCCAGAACATCAAAGACAAGCAATCGCGATGCGGTTGGTTTCGCGTATCCAGACGCCTCTGAGCCTCGCCTCTTGGACGCTCAGTCCTGCTCTGGTTTCGGAATGCGCGACTTGCGCGCGGCGGCACCCGGCGCGGGCTTGAGATTGCTCAGCATGTCATCGGCGGTGATGATCGCCTGCGCGATCTCGACCGTCGTCGTGCGCCGCGACATCGCGTGCTTGCGGATGATCTCATAGGCCTCGCGGTCGTCGACGCCATGGTGCTGCATCAGGATCCGTTTCGCATCGCTGATCGTCTGCATGGTCTCCAGCTTGCGGCGGATCTTCTCGTTTTCCTCGCGCAGCGCGTTCTGCTCGCTCCAGCATTGCCGCGCCATGACGATCGCGCTCATCACCCCGATCGCGCGCAGCGGCTTGGTCAGGATGCCATGCGCGCCGATCTCGCTCAGCTGCGCCAGAACCGAGGGGTTCTCGTAACCGACGATGGCGATGATCGTCGGCAGCTCCGTGCGCGCGCGGGTGATCATCGCGCGCAGGTATTTCGCGCTGCCCTCGGCCATGTCGACGAAGACGACATCGTATTTCTCGGCCAGCGTCTTCGGCGGCGGCCAGAAGGCGTCGTGCACGCAGCCGATGCGGCTGAGCTGCTGGCGCAGCTCTTCCGCCGTGCGGTCGAACGGGTGCACGACGGCGATGTTCAGGTCCCGCAGGGTGCGGACGAAGTCGGTCATCTCCCCCTCACCCGCGACTGATCTTGCGCCCCTGCACGATCAGGTCGGCCGAGGCGGGCATCACCAGGTAGGGGTCCGGCTTGATCGCCATCGGAACCTCGTGCTCGATCACGTATTCGCCCTCCTCGTCGATCCGCGCGATGCGGGAATGCAGGTAGGTGTGCTGATTGTCGGGATCGATCGTCACCCGGCCCTGCGGCGCCTCGAACGACTGCCCGACCAGCGTCGCGCGCAGCGCATCGGTGTCGTCGCAGCCGCAATCGCGCAGCGCCTGCGCGAAGAAATGCATCTGGATATAGGCCGCCTCGCCGCAGCTGGTGACATCGGTCAGATCGCCGTGCAGCCGGGCATAGCTTTCCAGATACTGCGCGTTGCGCGGCGTCTCGAGCGTGCGGAAATAGGGCGCGGCGGTCAGATGCCCGGCCATCAGACCGGCGCCGATCTCGGCGACATCGGCCTCGTTCGTGGTCAGGCTGGCCACCGGAATATCGCCCCCCCGGCCGCCGGCGCGGTGATAGGCGCGATAGAACTCGGCACTGTCCTGCCCGACCACGGTCGAGAAGATCGCATCGGGGCGCTGCTCGAGAATGCGCGCGACGATCGCGTCGAAGGCACCCGGGCCGCTGTCGAGGGGCACATATTCCTCCTCGACCACCTCGCCGCCCGACAGGCGCAGAACATGGCGCATCACCCGGTTCGACTCGTGCGGATAGATGTAATCCGAACCGACGAAATAGATCCGCGGCCCGTAATTCGCCATCAGATAGCGCGCCAGCGGCACGCTGTTCTGGTTCGGCACGGCACCGCCATAGAAGACGTTCGGCGAGAACTCGAAGCCCTCGTAGATCGTCGGGTAGAAGAACAGCGCATTGCGCCGCTCGACCACCGGCAGCACCTCCTTGCGCGCCGAGGACTTGTAGCAGGCAAAGAGCGTGTTGATCCGGTCCTCGACGATCAGCTTCTCGGCCAGACGGCCATAGTCGCGCGGCTCCGAGCCGGGGTCATAGCGCACCGCCTCGATCGGGCGCCCGAGCACCCCCCCCGCCGCGTTGATTTCCTCGATGGCCAGCATCGCGCCATGCAGCTGCGACAGCTCGACATTTGCGGTCGATCCGGTTTCCGAGAACAGGATCCCAACTTTCCAACAGTCAGACATGACGCCCTTGATATTCCCCTGGCGCAGTCTCACTCAGGCGTCCCCCTCGACGAATGTCAAGGTTTGCCCCTCGAGCACCGCGGTGATGATGCGCCGGTTCACCGAACTGCCCGTTGCGGCGGCAGAAAGCAGATATTCGGCCAGCGGAAACTCGAGATGCTTGCGGATCGTGCGGCGCAGCCCGCGCGCGCCGAAGCGCTTGTCATAGCCAAGCTCGGCCAGATGGCGCATCACCGCGGGCCCGACCTCGAGATGGCAGTCGTGCTTCAGAAGCCGCCGGTTCAGCTTGCCGATCTCGACCTCGACGATCGCCGGCAGGAAGTCGGTGCCGATCGCGTTGAAGGTCTCGATCTGGTCGATGCGGTTGACGAATTCGGGCGGGAAGCGCTTGAGCAGCTTCTCGAGCACCAGCTCGGGCCCGGTTTGCGGCTGTGCGCGTTTGCCGCGGCCCGCGGGTTTCGCCACGCCGGCCCGTTCCATCAGCTCGCTTGCACCGAGGTTCGTGGTCATGAACACGATGGCGTTGCGGAAGGAATAGGTGCGCTCGCCCGAGGCGACCGTCAGGATGCCGTTGTCGAGCACGTTCAGCAGCGCCAGCACGACCTCGTCGCTCGCCTTTTCAAGCTCGTCGAACAGCACGATACCGGGGCGGTCATGGCTGCCCTCGATCTTGTCCTGATCGAGGATCGTCGTGCCCTCCTTCGAGCCGACATAGCCCGGAGGCGCGCCGGTCAGCGCGGCGGCGTAATGTTCCTGGGCGAGAGTGTTCATGTCGACCCGGCAGAAGGCGTCGGCATCGCCGTGCAGCGCCCGGGCGAGGACGCGCACCGTCTCGGTCTTGCCGACCCCCGTGGGCCCGGCAAACAGGAACGAGGCCAGCGGCTTGCGCGGGTCGCCGATGTCGGCGCAGATCACCGTCATGATCCGCATCACCGAGGCGATCATCTCGTCCTGACCGACGATATTGCCGCGCAGCTCCCGCTCGATCATCGCCAGATCGAAGGTGAAGCGCGAGGCCGGCATGAAGCGCGGGGCAGCGCGGGGCGCAGCCTCCGCCGGCAGGAGGTTTTCGTCGTTCATCGCAGCGGCAAGTTTCTGCGCGCGCTGCGTCTGCGCAATGCGGTCGGTGAGGAAAGGCATGGTCGTCTCGGGAAGAAAGGGAAAAAGGGGCGGAGCGGCGGGGTCCGCTCCGCCAGTCGGGGATTATTGCGCCTCTTCCTCCTTCAGCCCGCTCGGCAGCCCGCCGATCGGACAGCAGGCGGTCGACAGGGTCGACCGGGTGAAGGCCTCGACGTTCTCCTGCGCCTTCTTCGCGTCGGTGACCCAGGTCTTGTAGAAATCGAACGGGCAATCGGCCACGCCCTTGTCGCCGTCGCCCGAGTTGTAGACGCCGGTATAGCCGCGGTGGAGCAGCTTGAAGAGGTGGTTGGCCGACTGGTCGTTCTGCCGCGCGTCGCGGATCTGCGAGATCGACAGCTGCGCATATTGCACGCCCATCTCTTCCTCGGCGCAGGAGCCCAGCGTGCGCCCGTCGAAGCCGCAGATGGTCGAGTGGCCGAAGAAGGAATAGACCCCATCCCAGCCGGTGCAGTTCGCGACGGCGACATAGGAGACGTTGGCCCAGGCCATCGCCTTCGCCATGGTGATCTGCTGTTCCTTGGCCGGATACATGTAGCCCTGGCAGCGCACGATCAGCTCGGCGCCCTTCATCGCGCAGTCGCGCCAGATCTCGGGATAGTTGCCGTCATCGCAGATGATCAGCGAGATCTTCATCCCCTTCGGACCCTCGCTGACGAAGGTGCCGGCACCTGGATACCAGCCCTCGATCGGGGTCCAGGGCAGGATCTTGCGATACTTCTGCACGATCTCGCCCTTGTTGTTCATCAGGATCAGCGTGTTGTAGGGCACCTTCTTCGGGTGTTCCTCGTGCCGCTCGCCGGTGATCGAGAACACGCCCCAGGTGTTGGCCTTGCGGCAGGCGCGGGCGAAGATCTCGGTCTCGTCGCCGGGGATCGAGGCGGCGGTCGCCATCATCTCGTCGCCGTCATACATCACGCCCATGGTCGAGTATTCGGGGAAGATCACCAGATCGAGCCCCGGCAGACCCTGCTTCAGCCCGACGACCACGTCGGCGATCTTCTGTGCGTTCTCCAGAACCTCGGCGCGGGTGTGCAGCCGCGGGATCTTGTAGTTGACGACGGCGACGCCGACGGTGTCGTCCGTGCTGGTGATATCTCCGTGTCGCATGATGCGAACCTTTCCTGTTGGCGGATGGGTGATGTCGGGGAACACGCGGCGGGCACGCGGCAAGGCGCGTTCCGGTCTCGCTGGACCGGGGCCGATCATGGTCCGGAATGAAGAAAGGGCTCCTCAACGCCCGGATCGGGACGTGTGAGAGAGCCCTCTTGCTCGCTGTCCGAGGGATCGCTGTTGATCCCTGCCGCTTCATTACGATCCCGAATCCATGATTTTTCAAGAAAAATATATCATTTAATATCAAATACTTGAAATAAAACTCCAACAACTCCCACGATGCACCCCTGCCCCACCCCGGATGCCACCGACGCGATTCGGCCGCGGCGACGGCACCTGGAAAAGGAACTTCGCGCGCGGGTTGCACGCCCGCACGTGCACGTGCGCGCCTGTGCGAGGGGGAACCGAGCCGCGATTCGCCACCCGGATCTTTCGGAAAACGCACAGTTACCGAGATTCCCCCCGGCCACGCCGGTCAGAAATTAATCATTTCGTGACGCAGATCCGAAAAACGCGCCTTTTCCGCCCGCCCATCCCGGCCCGGCCTTGAAAACCGAAAATCGGTGTCGCTAGCCTTTCCTCACGGCACCAAGGACGCTGCCGCTGCGGACCCGCCTTCCCGTGTTCCGCTCCCGGACCGAAACTGTTCCGGCACTTCCATCGTCTCATCTCCGAGCCATCGGCACTCTGCCCGCACCTGCGCCCCGTCGCGCGCCGCAGGCGGTTTCGCTGGCTCCGTTTCGATCCGTGCCGGCCAGATCTCGCGATCCGGACCGCAATGCCATTCCCCACATCCCATCGCGACCCCTTGCGGGCCGCCCTCCAGCAGAGGACCTGACAATGACCTTCTCCCGCAGACAGTTCCTGAAGACCGGCTCGGCGCTCGGCGCAGGCGCGCTTTCGGCGCCGTTCCTCGGCAGCCGCGCCTTCGCCGCCGGCACGATCGACGTCGGCGTGCTGTTCTCCGCCACCGGCGGGCTCTCGATCATCGAGGACAGCATGCAGAAGGCCACGCTGATGGCGATCGAGGAGATCAACGCGGCGGGCGGCGTGAACGGGATGCAGGTCAAGCCGGTGATCGAGGACGGCGCCTCGGATCCGAAGACCTTCAACGAGAAGGCCTCGAAACTGGTGCTGCAGGACCGCGTGCCGGCGGTCTTCGGCTGCTACACCTCGGCCAGCCGCAAGGCGGTGCTGCCGGTCTTCGAAAAGCGCAAGAACCTGCTCTTCTACCCGACCTATTACGAAGGCTCGGAATGCTCGAAGAACGTGGTCTACACGGGCTCGGCGCCGAACCAGCAGCTCGACGTCTTCATCCCCTGGATCATCAAGACGCTCGGCAAGAAGAAGTTCTTCATCGTCGGCTCGAACTACATCTATCCGCGCGAGATGTCGAAGGTCTGCAAGATCCTGATCGAGCAGAACGGCGCCGAATGGGTGGCCGACGAATATCTGGAACTCGGCCATTCCGAATGGGGCGCGATGGTGTCGAAGATCAAGGACAGCGGCTGCGACGTGGTCCTGTCGAACGTGGTGGGCGACTCGGTCGTGGCCTTCTACCGCGAGTTCAAGAACCAGGGCCTCGATCACGCCACGCTGCCGATCTGCGCCTCGGTGACCTCGGAAATCGAGATCGCCGCGATGGGGCCGGAATATGCCGCGGGCAGCTACACCTCCTTCCCCTATTTCCAGTCGATCGACACGCCCGAGAACAAGACCTTCGTCGAGAACTACCGCAAGTTCACCAATGATCCGAAGGCGGTGACCCATTTTGCGATGATGAGCTGCTACATGCAGGTCTATCTGTGGAAGCTTGCCGCCGAGAAGGCCGCGGCGACCGAGCCGAAGGCGATCATCGGCGCGATCGGCGGTGTCGAGTTCGACGCGCCGGTGGGCAAGGTCAAGGTCGACCCTGACAACCTGCACCTCTACCTCACCCCGCGCATCGCGCAGTGGCAGGCCGACGGCCAGAGCAAGATCGTCGACGCCGCCCCCGCCCCGATCAAGCCGCTGCCCTACAGCGCCTACGGCGAGACCGCCGAGAACCTGTTCTGCACCGGCTCGGGGCTCGATTCCACCAAGCTCTGATCCAAGTCCCGGAGGGCGGCACGACGTCGCCCTCCGGCCCAGGCATTCACGGGGACCTCCATGGCTGACACCCTCTTCATCGGCCTGTCGCTGGCGTCGATCCTGCTGCTCGTCGCGCTCGGGCTGTCCATCATCTTTGGCTCGATGGGCGTCATCAACATGGCGCATGGCGAGCTGGCGATGATCGGCGCCTATACGGCGGTGCTGTCCGGCATCTATCTGCACCTGAACCTGATCGCGGCGATCCCGCTCGCCTTCCTCGTCACCGCGGGGGTGGGCTGGCTGATCGAGCGGCTGGTGATCCGCCATCTCTACAAGCGGATCATGGACACGCTGCTGGCGACCTGGGGCATCGCGCTGCTGTTGCAGCAGGCGATCCGGCTGCAGTTCGGCGCGACCTTCTTCGGCGTCAACATCCCGGGGCTCGGCACCGGGCTGCAGAACGTCAGCCTGCCCGCCTTCTTCCAGCAGTCCTGGAAGATCGGCGATTTCGTGATCCAGCCCTATCGCAGCTTCATCATCCTCGTCACCATCGCCCTCGCCGTGGCCACCTGGGCGCTGCTCTACAAGACCCGCTGGGGCATCCAGGTGCGAGCGATCATGCGCAACCCCGAAATGGCCGCCGCCTGCGGCATCGACGTGCGCAAGGTCTCGTCGATGACCTTCGCCTATGGCTCGGGCCTTGCCGGCGTCGCGGGCGTGCTGCTTGCCGGGTTCAAGACCGTCTCGCCCGAGATGGGGTCGACCCTCGTCGTCGACGGTTTCATGGTCGTCGTCGTGGGCGGCGTCGGCAGCCTCGTCGGCACCGCCGCCGCGGCCGGGATCCTGGGCGAGATCAACGGCATCGTTTCGCTGGTGTCGAACGACATCCTCGCCCGCGCCGTGGTCCTCGCGCTGGTGATCGGGGTGATCATGTGGAAGCCCACCGGGCTTTTCAACTTCAAGGGACGCTGAAGGCGATGAAACTCAGACTCACGACCCGCGGCGCGCTCGAGGCCGCCGCCTACGGCACCTTCATCCTCGTGGTGCTGCTGCTGCCCACCGTCGCCGACGTGTTCTGGCTGAACCGTTTCGCCAAGTATCTGGTCTATGGCATGCTCGGCATCGCGGTGGCGCTGTCCTGGGGCTATGCCGGGGTGCTCAACCTCGGCCAGGGGCTGTTCTTCGGCCTTGGCGCCTACATGGTCGCGATGACGCTGAAGCTGCAGAGCGAGACCTCGATGCAGCAGGGCGCCGACACGCCGATCCCCGATTTCATGGCCTGGAACTCGCAGCCCGGCGCACTCAAGGATCTGTGCTGCATCGCCCCCGGCTCTTGGCTGTGGATCCCGTTCCAGTCGCAGGCCTTCGGCATCGCGATGGTGCTGCTGGTGCCGACCGCGGTCGCCTTCCTGATCGGCTGGTCGATCTTCCGGCTGCGGATCTCGGGCGTGTTCATCTCGATCATCACCCTCGCCCTCGTGCTGCTGGTGCGGCTGCTGATCGTCGACTGGCAGCCGGTGACGAACGGGTTCAACGGGCTGACCGACCTTGGCTGGCTGACCATCGGCGGCTTCGAGTTCGACCCCTATGTGGTGCCGACCTATTACCTCGTCGCCTTCGGCACGGTGGCGGTGCTGCTGCTCACCCGGCTGCTGGTGGCGACGCGGGCGGGGCTGGTGCTGCAGGCGACGCGCGACGACGCGAACCGCGCGCGTTATCTCGGCTATGACGTGGCGCGCTATCAGGTGTTCTTCTTCACCGTCTCCGGGCTGATCGCCGGGATCGCCGGCGCCTTCTACGTGATCGCCTCGGAATTCGCCTCGCCCACCTTCCTCGATCTGACCTTCTCGGTCTCGATGGTGGTCTGGGCCGCGGTCGGCGGGCGCAACTCGCTGCTCGGCGCCTGCATCGGCGCGATCCTGATCAACACGATCCAGGCCACGGTAAGCGAAAGCGAGATGCTGGCCGAAGCCTGGAAGGCGATCATCGGGCTGATCTTCGTGCTGGTCGTGCTGTTCCTGCCGCGCGGCATCGCCGGGCTTGCCCGCGACATCGCGATGCGTCTGGCCGCGCTCCTCGGCCGCGGCACCCCCGCCGCGCAACCCCTTCAGAAATCGGAGTGAGCCATGGCGCAGAACGCATTGGTCATCGACGGCATCGGCGTCGACTTCTCGGGCTTCAAGGCGGTGGACGGCTTTTCCACCGTCATCGAGGAGGGCGAGGTGCGGGTGCTGCTGGGCGCGAACGGCGCCGGCAAGACCACGCTGATGGACCTGATCAGCGGCAAGACGAAATCGACCGAAGGCTCGGTGCATCTGTTCGGCCGCGAGATCACCAATCTCGAGGAACACCAGATCGCGCAGGCCGGCGTCGGCCGCAAGTTCCAGATCCCCTCGGTGTTCCGCGACCTGACGGTGCGCGAGAACCTGATCGTCGCCTGCGCCCGCCAGCCCTCGGTGCTGGGCAACCTGCGCCTGCGCCGCAACGCCGCCGAGAGGCGCCGCTTCGACGAGGTGGTCGAGCTGACGGCACTTGGCGACGTGCTCGACCGCGTCGCGGGTGTGCTCTCGCACGGCCAGACGCAATGGCTGGAGCTTGGCATGCTGATCGGCCAGGGCGCGCGTGTGATGCTGCTCGACGAACCCACCGCCGGCATGACCGTGGGCGAGACGATGAAGACCGCGGCGCTCATCAACCGGCTGCGCGGCGACTACACCATGCTGGTGGTCGAGCACGACATGGCCTTCGTGCGCGAGATCGCCAGCAAGATCACCGTCATGCACCTGGGCAAGCACCTGGCCGAGGGCCGGGTCGAGCAGATCGAACAGAACCCCGCCGTGCGCGAGGCCTATCTCGGAAGCGGAGGCATCCACTGATGTTGCAGATCACCGACATCGACAGCTACTACGGCGCAAGCCACATCCTGCACGGCGTCGGCCTCGAGGCCGGCAAGGGCGAGCTTGTCGGCATCCTCGGGCGCAACGGCACCGGCAAGACGACGCTCCTGCGCACGATCATGGGGATGACCACCCGCGCCACCGGCAGCCTGAAGCTGAACGGTCAGGAGCTGATCGGCGAGCCCACCAACAAGCGCGCCTTCGCGGGCTTCGGCTATGTGCCGCAGGGCCGCCAGATCATCCCCGACTTCACCATCCGCGAGAACATCCTGATGGGGCGTTTCGCGGCGAAGGACGGGCGCAAGGACATCCCCGAGATCGTCTACGAGATCTTCCCCTATCTGATCGAGAACCTCGACCGGCCCGGCGGCGTATTGTCGGGCGGACAACAGCAGCAGCTCGCCATCGCCCGCGCGCTGGCGACCGAACCGAGCGTGCTGCTGCTCGACGAACCGACCGAGGGTATCCAGCCCAATATCGTCGAGCAGATCGAGAAGACGATCATCCGGCTGAACAAGGAGCTCGGCCTGACCATCCTGCTGGTCGAGCAGAACATCCGCTTCGTGCGCGCCGCAGCGAGCCGCTTCGTGATGATGGAAAACGGCCGCTCGGTCGCGACCGGCACCACCGCCGACCTGACCGAAGCGCTGATCTCGAAACACATGACGATCTGAGCCGGGGGCGGCCTCCGCCCCCTCCCCCCTGTCCTGCGCCGGAGCATCGCGATGACCCTGCTCGTGAACCGCCTTCTCGGCACGCTTGCCGATCCCTGGCTTGGCGAGGCCGTGCACCGGCTCGAACACCGCGGCGCGGTCGAGACCGTCACCCTGCCCCGCGCCGACCTGGCGCGGCGCCGGCTGCGGCTGCGCACCGACCGCGGCAGCGATCTGGCGATCGCCCTGCCGCGCGAGGTGGCGCTGGTCGACCGGGCGGTGCTGCTTCTCGATCCCGACCGGGCGGTGATCCTGCGCGTCGAGGCCGAAAACTGGCTGCGGCTGCGCCCGCGTGACGGGGCCGAGGCGCTGTCGCTGGGCTATTTCGCCGGCAACCTGCACTGGCGCGCGCGGTTCGAGGGCGGCGATCTGCTCGTCGCTGTCGAGCACCCGCTTGCGACCTATCTCGAGCGGCTGCGCGACCGGCTGGCCGAGGGCCGCGTGCGGCAGGTGGAACAGGCCACCGGATGAGCGACGCCGCGCTTCTCGCCCTGTTGCAGCTGTGCGACACCGCCTTCCCCTCGGGCGCCTTCGCCTTCTCGGGCGGGCTCGAGGCGCTGGTGGGCGAGGGACGGGTGCAGGGCGCGGCACAGGTCGGCGATTTCCTGACCGACGAGGTGCTGCCCCGCTGGGCTGGCTTCGACCGGGTCTTCCTGCGCCGCGCCCATGCCACCTGCGACCTGGAGGAGATCGCCCGGATCGACGCCGACTGCGAGCTGCACAGCACGGTGGAAAGCCTTGCCTCGGCCTCGCGCCGGACCGGGCGGGCGGCGCTCTCGACCCACACGCGGCTTGGCACCCCGGGCTGTGCCGCGCTTCTGGCGCAGGTACGCGCCGGGCAGACACCCGGGCACGCGGCGGTGGTGCAGGGGCTGGCCGGAAACGGCCTTGGCCTGGCGCTTGCCCCGCTCGAGGCCGGCACGCTCCACGCCCTCGCGCTTGCCACGCTTTCGGCCGCGGTGCGGCTTGGCGCGCTTGGCGCAATGCAGGCGCAGCAGATCCTTGCCGCCGCCCGCCCGGCCATGGCCGCGCTGCTCGCCGCCCCGCCGCCCGCCGCCCCCTTCACCTTCAGCCCGCGCGCCGACATCGCCGCGATGCGCCACGGGCAGACCCCGCTGCGGCTTTTCGCCGTCTGAACAGGAGGATCCGATGCAACTGACCCCGACGGAACTCGAACGGCTGACGATCTTCACGGCCGCCGAACTCGCCCGCCGCCGCCGCGCCCGCGGCCGGCTGCTGAACTATCCCGAGGCCGCGGCGCTGATCGCCGACGAGATCCTCGAGGGCGCGCGCGACGGGCAGAGCGTGGCCGAGCTGATCTCCTTCGGCTCGACGATCCTGACCAGCGACGAGGTGATGCCGGGCGTGGCGCAGATCATGCCGATGCTGCAGGTCGAGGCGACCTTCCCCGACGGCACCAAGCTCGTCACCGTGCATGACCCGATCCGGCCGGGCGACGCCGCCCCCGCCCCGGGGCCCCTGCCCGGCGAGATCATCGCCGCCGAGGGCGAGATCGAGCTGAACGCCGGCCGCCCGAAGGTGACGCTCGCGGTCACCAACACCGGCGACCGGCCGGTGCAGATCGGCAGCCATTTCCATTTCTTCGAGGTCAACCGCGCCCTCGACTTCGACCGCGCCGCGGCCTTCGGCATGCGCCTCGACATCCCCGCGGGCACCGCGGTGCGCTTCGAGCCCGGCCATGGCCGCGAGGTGACGCTCGTCGCGATCGGCGGGCGGGCCGAGGTCGGCGGGCTGAACGGGCTGACGAATGGCGACAGCCGCGATCCGGCGGTGAAGGCCGCTGCGCTTGAACGGGCGCGGCAGGGCGGTTTCAGGGGAGCTTGAGCGATGGCGACGATGACCCGCGCGGCCTATGCCGCGCTTTACGGGCCCACGACGGGCGACATGGTGCGGCTTGGCGACACCTCGCTTCTGGCCGAGATCGAGCATGACCACGCGATCCCGGGCGAGGAATGCCTGCACGGCGGCGGCAAGACGCTGCGTGACGGGATGGGGCTCGCGGCCGGGTGGACCAGCGCCGACGGCGTGCTCGACATGCTGATCTCGAACGTGGTGGTGATCGACGCGGTGCTGGGCATCGTGAAGGGCGATCTCGGCATCAAGGACGGCCGCATCGCGGGCTTCGGCAAGGCCGGCAACCCGGCGGTGATGGACGGCGTGCACCCGAACCTGATCGTCGGCGCCGCAACCACGGTGCGCGACGGCGAGGGCATGATCGCCACCGCCGGCGCGATCGACGTGCATGTGCATTTCGACAGCGCCCAGCTGGTCGAGCACGCCCTTGCCAGCGGCATCACGACGATGCTCGGCGGCTCGCTCGGCCCGATCACCGTCGGCATCGACAGCGGCGGGCCGTTCAACACCGGCAAGATGCTGCAGGCCTCGGAACACTGGCCGATGAACTTCGGCTTCCTCGGCCGCGGCAACGCGCACCGCCCCGAGGCGATGGTCGAGCAGATGAAGACCGGCTGCATGGGGCTGAAGATCCACGAGGACTGGGGCGCGATGCCGGCGGCGATCGACTGCTGCCTCTCGGTCGCCGACGATCTCGACTTCCAGGTACAGCTGCATACCGACACGCTGAACGAGAGCGGCTTTGTCGAGGATACGCTCGCCGCCATCGCCGGGCGGGTGATCCACATGTATCACACCGAGGGCGCGGGCGGCGGCCATGCCCCCGACATCATCCGCGTCGCGGGCGAGATGAACTGCCTGCCCTCCTCGACCAACCCGACCAACCCCTACACCGTCAACACCTTCGAGGAACACCTCGACATGACGATGGTGTGCCATCACCTGAACCCCGCGATCCCCGAGGACGTGGCCTTCGCCGAAAGCCGGATCCGCGGCCAGACCATCGCCGCCGAGGACGTGCTGCACGACATCGGCGCGATCTCGATGCTGGGCTCGGACAGTCAGGGCATGGGCCGCATCGGCGAGGTGATCTGCCGCACCTGGCAGCTCGCCTCGAAGATGAAGGACCAGCGCGGCCGCCTGCCCGGCGAGACCGCCCTGCGCGGCGACAACGCCCGGATCAAGCGCTACATCGCGAAATACACGATCAACGCCGCGCGCTGCTTCGGCATCGAGGAGCATGTGGGCAGCCTCGAGACCGGCAAGATCGCCGATGTCGTGCTGTGGCGGCCGGCGCTGTTCGGGATCAAGCCCGAGATCGTGGTGAAGGGCGGCTTCATCGCCTGGGGCACCATGGGCGACAGCGCCGCCAGCCTGATGACCTGCGAGCCGCTGATCCAGCGCCCGCAATGGGGCGCCTTCGGCCGCGCCGCGCCGGCGCTTGGCGTGAATTTCGTGCATCCGCTGGCGCTTGCGGCCGATCTTGCCGGCACGCTCGATCTGCGCAAGCGGTTGCTGCCGGTGCGCGGCACCCGCAAGCTGGCCAAATCCGACATGCTGTTCAACGACGCCTGCCCGAAGATCACCGTCGACCCCGCCACCTTCGACGTCTTCGTCGACGGCGAGCTGGCCACCTGCGCGCCCGCCCGCGAGGTGCCCCTGGCGCAAAGGTACATGCTGCGATGACCCATCCCTTCCCCGATTTCACCGCCCCCGCGGGCCCGGCCCGGATCGGCATCGGCGGCCCCGTCGGCTCGGGCAAGACCGCGCTGATCGAGCGGCTGATCCCCGCGCTGACCGCCCGCGGGATCTCGCTCGCCGTGATCACCAACGACCTCGTCACCGACGAGGATGCCGAGCGCGTGCGCCGCTCGGGCCTGATCGACCCGGCGCGGGTGCGCGCGGTCGAGGCCGGCGCCTGCCCGCATACGGTGATCCGCGAGGATCCGACGCTGAACCTCGCGGCGGCCGAGGATCTCGACGCCGCCTTCCCCGGGCTCGACCTGATCCTTCTCGAAAGCGGCGGCGACAATCTCGCCTCGACCTTCTCGCTCGATCTGGTCGACTGGTGGATGTTCGTGATCGACGTCGGTCAGGGCGACGACATCCCGCGCAAGCGCGGCCCGGGGATCATGCAATCGGACCTGCTGGTGATCAACAAGCTCGACCTTGCGCCCTATGTCCATGTCAATGCCGCCGCGATCCTGCGCGAGGCCCGGGCGATCCGCGCGGCGCGTCCGGTGCTTGGCTGCTGCTGCCGGCCCTATGGGCGCGACGGGGCGGACGGCACCGACGGCATCGACGCGATCGTCGATCTGATCGACCGCGAGGTGCTGTTCACCCGCGCCGCGCGGCAGGATGCAGGCTGATGGCGCGCGACCTGCCGTCGCGCCCGCCGGGGCGCCGGGTCGAGGCGCGGCTGGCATTCCGCTGCCTGGACGGGCGCACCTTCCTTGGCGCGCAGATGACCCCGCACCCGTTCCACATCACCCGCCCCTTCGCGCTGCCGGGCGATCCGGAGGGGCTGGCCAGCCTGTATCTGCAATCCTCCTCGGGTGGGCTTTACGGCGACGATGACCTGCGGCTGTCGGTGACGCTCGAACCCGGGGCGCGGCTGCACCTGACCACCCAGGCCTCGAGCGTCGTCCATGCCGGGCGCGGCGGTATGGCGCGGCAATCGTGCCGGCTGCGGCTCGGGGCGGGGGCCCATGCCGAATACCTGCCCGACCCGCTGATCCTGTTTCCGGGTGCCGCCTTCTGCGGCGCGCTCGAGCTCGACCTTGCCCCCGGCGCGCGGGCGATCCTGTGCGACAGCTTCCTGACCCATGATCCCGCGGGCGCGGGCGGTCTGTTCGAGGCGTTGGAGACCACCGTCTCGATCCGCACCGAAGGGGCCGCGGGGCTGATCGACCGGCAATGCACAAGCGGTGCCGACTGGGCCCGGCGCTGTGCCGGCGCGCTTGCGACCTTCTACCTTGCCGGCTGCACGGATGCACAGGCGGTGGCGGCCGATCTGAACGCGCGGCTGCGCGACTGGCCCGCGGCACGGGAGGTGTTCTGGGGGATCGAGGCGATGCCCGGTCGCGCGCTTGTCGCGCTGCGCCTTCTCGCCCCGGACGGGCGGCGGCTCGGGGCGCTCACCGCCCCGTTGCTGCCCGCATTGCGCGCCGCACT
The DNA here is from genome assembly GCF_056590935.1 of Paenirhodobacter sp. YD-8. Taxonomy (NCBI): domain Bacteria; kingdom Pseudomonadati; phylum Pseudomonadota; class Alphaproteobacteria; order Rhodobacterales; genus Paenirhodobacter; species Paenirhodobacter sp. YD-8. The sequence goes on from NZ_CM152649.1 coordinate 3,147,823, forward strand.
GACCGGATGGGACAGCGCGGCGCGGCGGAAATAGCGCTCAAACCCCGAGCTGTGCGATCAGCGCCGCGCGCGGCGCCTCGAGCCCCGCCCAATCGGCCATGCGCGAGGCGAAGAGCGTCGCCTGCGAGCTGTGAATAAGCCCGTCCGACAGGATCTTCAGGTGGTTCGCCCGCAGCGTCTCGCCCGACGAGGTGATGTCGGCGATCGCCTCGGCGGTGAGGTTCTTCACCGTGCCCTCGGTCGCGCCCTGGCTGTCGACCAACTGCCAGTCGGCAATCCCCTCGCGGGTCAGGAACTCGCGCACCAGACGGTGATATTTCGTCGCGATCCGCAACCGGTGACCATGCGCCGCACGGAAGGCATGCGCGGCGGCATCCAGATCCTCGAGCGTGTCGACATCGGCCCAGCAGGCCGGCACCGCGATGATCAGATCGGCATGGCCGAAGCCCATCGGCGCCAGCTCCTCGACCAGCGTCTGCCAGTCGGCGAGCTTGTCGCGCACGAGGTCGGACCCCGTCACGCCCAGATGGATGCGCCCCGCGGCCAGCTCGCGCGGGATCTCGCCCGCCGAGAGCAGCACGAGTTCGACCTTCTCGGCGCCATCGACAGCGCCCGCATATTCGCGCTCCGACCCGGTGCGGCGCAGGCGGATGCCCCGCTCGGCGAACCAGTCGAAGGTCTTCTCCATCAGCCGCCCCTTCGAGGGCACGCCCAGCTTGATCGCGCTCATGCCTGCGCCTCCAGATCGGCCACCAGCCCCGGACGGATCACCCCGCCCACGGCCGGAATCTCGCGCCCCTGCCCGAGGAAGCGGGTCAGCGCGTCATAGCGCCCGCCCGAGGCCACCGGCGGCAGCGCCGGATCGGCGGCGGTGAAGGTGAAGACGAAGCCGTCGTAATATTCCATCGTGGTGCGGCCGTGGCTCGCCTCGAAGCGCAGCGCCGAGGTGTCGATGCCGCGCGCGGCCATCGCGGCCAGGCGCCGCTCGAGCCGGGCGATCGCCGGCGGCAGCGCGGCGATGCCAAGCGCCGACAGCCGCGCGGGGGCCTCTTCGGCCGGGCAGCTCAGCGCGAAGAGCGCGTCAAGCTGTGCGACGACCTCGGTCGGGATCGGCGCGGCGGCGGCATCGGCGCGCAGCACGGCGATACGCGCCGCCATCTCCTCGGGGCTGCGCAGCCCGATCCAGGGCGCACCCTCGGGCGCCCCGGCGGACAGCAGCGCGGCGCGCCCGCCCGGCACCGGGGTGATCCCCGCATAGCGCTGCAACAGGCCGTGGAAGCGACGCGGCCGCCAGATGTGACGAGCAAGCGCCGCCTTGCGCGGCGCAATGGTGTCGATGCCCTCGACCGCGGCGCGCAGGATGCCGATGTCGCCGATCGTGCTGGTCAGCCGCAGATGCGCCAGCAGCCGGGCGAAGAGCGCAAAGACCTCGGCATCGGCGGCCTCGGGGTCCTCGCGGTCGAAGACCTCGTAGCCCGCCTGCAGATATTCGTTCGCCCGCGCCACGCCGCGGTGATCCTGACGGCGGAAGACCTCGCCCATGTAGCAATAGCGCGCAGGTTCCGCCCCGCCCGCCATGTGCGCCTCGACCACCGGCACGGTGAAGTCGGGGCGCAGCATCATCTCGCCGCGCAGCGGGTCCGAGGTGACATAGGCGCGGGCGCGGATATCCTCGCCGTAAAGGTCAAGCAGGGTCTCGGCCGGCTGCAGGATGTCGGGCGTGACCTCGGCGGCGCCGGCACGCAGGAAGGCGCCCAGAAGGCGCTCGCCGATCTCGCGGGAACGGGGTTTCGACGCCATCACAGGCCCAGCCCCAGCATGCGCTTCACCGTGGCGACCATCTCGTCGCGCGGCACTTCGACCTGCGCGGGCTGGTTCTTCCACTCCTCGAGGCTGGCCGAGGCGGCGATCTTCGCGCCGAGCACCAGGTCCTTGATCTGCACGACGCCGCGCGCGGCCTCGTCGGTGCCCTGGATGATCGCGACCGGGCTCTCGCGCTTGTCGGCGTATTTGAGCTGATTGCCGAAGTTCTTCGGATTGCCCAGATAGACCTCGGCGCGCAGCCCGGCGCGACGCAGCTCGGAGGCCATGGCGAGGTAATCGCCCATCCGGTCGCGGTCCATCACCGTCACGACGACGGGGCCCTGTGCCGTGCCACCGATCCGCCCCTTGGCGCGCAGCGCGGCCCGCAGCCGGTCGACGCCGATCGAGACGCCGGTCGCCGGCACGGTCTGGCCGGTGAAGCGCTTGACGAGGTCGTCATAGCGCCCGCCGCCCGCGACCGACCCGAAGGAGCGCTTGCGCCCCTTCTCGTCGAGGATCTCGAAGGTCAGTTCGGCCTCGAACACCGGGCCGGTATAATAGCCAAGCCCGCGCACCACCGAGGGGTCGATGACGATGCGGTCCGGGCCATAGCCCTGCCCGTCGAGAAGCGCGGCGATGAGTTCAAGCTCGTCCACCCCCTCGGCGCCAAGGGCCGAGCCCGCGACCAGCTCGCGCAGCCGCGCGACGGTGGCGGCGCCGGTGTCGCGCTTGGCCTCCATGAAGCCCATCACCACGTCGGCCTGTTCATTCGTCAGCCCGGCGCCCTTGGTGAAGTCGCCCGACTCGTCAAGCCGCCCCTTGCCGATCAGCGCGCGCACGCCCGTCTCGCCGAACTTGTCGAACTTGTCGATCGCGCGCAGCACGATGCCACGCTCGGCCGCGAACTTCTCGGGGTCGGTCGGGTCGAGCACGCCCGCCACTTCCATCACCCCGTTCAGCACCTTGCGGTTGTTCACCCGCACGACATAGTCGCCGCGCGGAATGCCCACGGCTTCCAGCGCATCGGCCAGCATGCCGCAGATCTCGGCATCGGCCGCGACCGACGGCGCGCCCACGGTGTCGGCGTCGCATTGATAGAACTGGCGGAAGCGGCCGGGGCCGGGCTTCTCGTTGCGCCAGACCGGGCCCATCGTATAGCGCCGGTAGGGGCTGGGCAGGTCATTGCGGAACTGCGCCGCGACGCGCGCGAGCGGCGCCGTCATGTCATAGCGCAGCGCCAGCCAGTCGCCGCCCTCGTCCTGCCAGGCGAAAACGCCCTCGTTCGGCCGGTCGACATCGGGCAGGAACTTGCCCAGTGCCTCGACCGTCTCGACCGCCGAGGTTTCCAGCGGGTCGAAGCCATGCGCGCGATAGACGTCCGCGATGGTGGCGAGCATTTCGGTCCGCTCGGTCACTTCCGAGCCGAAATAGTCGCGAAACCCCTTCGGCGTTTCCGCGCGCGGACGGCGCGGTTTCTTCTCGCTGGACATGGTCTTGCACCCGATCGTTTCTCGGGCGAGGGTGTAGCGGATGGGCTGCCGCGCGGCAAGCGCCGGAGGGAAAATGACGGACCGGATCGAGCGGCTCGAGGAACAGATGGCGTTCCTCGTGAAGACGGTGGATGAGCTGAGCGACGTCGTCGCCCGGCAGGAGCGCGAGATCGCACGCCTGTCGCGCGGTCTCGGGATGCTGATGGAGCGCGAGGCCGAGCGCGAATTTTCGGACGGCGGGCAGATCCCGCTCGCCGACCAGAAGCCGCCGCATTACTGACGCACGGCCGGCCCGGCCCGGACCGCCCCGGGCTCAGATCTCCTCGACCAGCGCCACGCCACGCAGCGAGCGGATCGCGCCCTTCACCTTCGGGTTCACCGGGAACTCCTTGCCGGCGCACAGCTGATAGCGGCAATTGCGCTCGCTGTCGTACACGGTGAAATGCACCGGCCCGCGCGAGCGCACCTTGCCCTCGCCGCTGATCCGCTCGAGCAGCGACGCGATCGAGCCCACGGCCTCGGGCGTCTCGACATGGATCATCAGCCCGGTGCTGCCGGCATCGGCGGTGACCTGGTCGATCGGCTGCGCGCCCTGCGCGAGCATCTTCACCGTCTCGCCCTCGACATCGACCTTGACCGTCAGCACCACCGCCTGCCCGGGTTCGAGGTATTGCCGCGTGGCCTCGAGCGTGTCGGAAAACACCGTCACCTCGAAGGGGCCGGTCGGGTCCGACATCGAGACGAAGGCGAAACGGTTGCCCTTCGCCGACTTCCGTTCCTGCCGCACGGCGACCTGGCCCGCGATCTTGCCGATGAACGGCCCGCCTTGCGCCTTGGCCGCGATCTCGGCCAGGGTCATCACGTTTTTGCGTTTCAGCGCAGGTAGATAGTCGTCAAGCGGGTGGCCCGACAGATAGAAACCGATGGCCTTGTGCTCTTCCGCCAGCCGCTCGGAGGGCAGCCAGTCGTCGACATCGGCAATCCGCGGCGGCGGCAGATCGTCGCCCGCATCACCAAAGAGCGACACCTGCGCCGAGGCCTTGGCCTCGGCCACCGCGGCTGACCAGGCCATCAGCCCCTCAAGGCTTTCGAACACCCGCCGCCGGTTCGGGTCGAGCTGGTCGAAGGCGCCGGCGCGGGCCAGCATCTCGAGCGGCCGCTTGCCGATCCGCTTCAGATCGCAGCGCCGGGCAAAGTCGAACAGGTCGCGGAACGGCATGTCGTCGCGCGCCTCGACGATCAGCTTCATCGCCTCGACACCGACGTTCTTCAGCGCGCCGAGCGCATAGACAAGCTGCTGGTTCACCACGTCGAAGGTGGCGAGCGAGCGGTTCACGCAGGGCGGCACCACGGTGATGCCAAGCGCGCGCCGCACCTCGCCCATATAGGTCGAGAGCTTGTCGGTCAGATGGATATCGCAGTTCATCACGCCGGCCATGAACTCGACCGGGTGGTTCGCCTTCAGCCAGGCGGTCTGATAGGAGACCAGCGCATAGGCGGCGGCGTGCGACTTGTTGAAGCCGTAGTTCGCGAATTTCTCGAGCAGGTCGAAGACCTCGCCGGCCTTCTTCGCGTCGATGTTGTGGGTCTTCTTCGCGCCCTCGATGAACTTCGGGCGCTCCTTCGCCATCTCCTCGGCGATCTTCTTGCCCATGGCGCGGCGCAGAAGGTCGGCGCCGCCCAGCGAATAGCCCGCCATGACCTGGGCGATCTGCATCACCTGTTCCTGATAGACGATGATGCCCTGCGTTTCCTTCAGGATCGGGTCGATCGTCGGGTGCAGCGATTCGAGCGGCCGCAGCCCGTGCTTGACCTCGCAATAGACCGGGATGTTCTCCATCGGGCCCGGACGATACAGCGCCACAAGCGCCACGATATCCTCGATGCAGGTCGGCTTCATGCGCCGCAGCGCGTCCATCATCCCCGTCGATTCCACCTGGAACACGGCGACGGTATGGGCGCGGGCGTAAAGATCATAGGTCTTCGCGTCGTCGATCGGGATCGCGTTGATCTGGTTCTCGGCGCCCTCGGCAGGCTCGTAGAGCGTGTTGCCCGCGGCATCGACATGCAGCGGCCGGCCCGACTTGCGGATCAGGTTCACCGCGTTCTGGATCACGGTGAGCGTCTTCAGCCCGAGGAAGTCGAACTTCACCAGACCGGCCTTTTCCACCCATTTCATGTTGAACTGGCTGGCCGGCATGTCCGAGCGCGGATCCTGGTACAGCGGCACCAGCTCGTCGAGCGGCCGGTCGCCGATCACCACGCCCGCGGCGTGGGTCGAGGCGTTGCGCAACAGCCCCTCGATCTGCTGGGCATAGTTCAGAAGGCGGCCGACGACCTCTTCCTTCGCCGCCTCGCGCAGGCGGGGCTCGTCGGCCAGGGCCTTCTCGATCGAGACCGGCTTCACCCCCTCGACCGGGATCATCTTCGACAGCTTGTCGACCTGGCCATAGGACATCTGCAGCACGCGCCCGACGTCGCGCACCGCGGCCTTCGACAGCAGCGCCCCGAAGGCGGCGATCTGGCCCACCTTGTTGCGCCCGTATTTCTGCTGCACGTATCTGATCACCTCTTCGCGGCGGTCCATGCAGAAGTCGACGTCGAAGTCGGGCATCGAGACGCGTTCCGGGTTCAGGAAGCGTTCGAACAGCAGCGCATAGCGCATCGGGTCGAGGTCGGTGATCGTCAGCGCATAGGCGACAAGCGAGCCCGCGCCCGAGCCACGCCCCGGCCCGACCGGGATGTCATGCGCCTTGCCCCATTTGATGAAGTCGGCCACGATCAGGAAGTAGCCGGGGAAGCCCATCTGCTCGATGATGCCCAGCTCGAATTTCAGCCGCTCCTCGTATTCCTCGACCGGGCAGGCATGCGGGATCACCGCAAGCCGGTTCTTCAGCCCTTCCCAGGCCTGGCGGCGCAGCTCCTCGACCTCGTTATCGGCGAATTTCGGCAGCAGCGGCGGACGCTTGTAGACGGCGAAGGCACAGCGTTTCGCGATCTCGACGGTGTTCTCCACCGCCTCCGGCAGGTCGGCGAACAGCGCGACCATCTCCGCCTCGGACTTGAAGTAATGCTGCGGCGTCAGGCGCCGGCGCGGCTCGATCTGGTCGACATAGGTGCCCTCGGCAATGCACAGCATCGCGTCATGCGCCTCGAACATCTCGGTCTTCGGGAAGAACACCTCGTTCGTCGCGACGATCGGCAGTCCCATCTCATAGGCCAGCTCCAGGAAGGGCCGCTCGGTCGCCCGCTCGCCGTCCATCAGCCGCCCGCCCTCGCCCGGATGGCGCTGCAGCTCGACATAGAGCCGGTCGGGATAGATCGCGGCGAGCCGTTCGAGGAAGGCCCGCGCCTTCGGCAGCTGGCCGGACTGGATGAGCTTGCCCACCGGCCCCTCGGCGCCACCGGTCAGGCAGATGATCCCCTCGGAATGCGCCTGCAGATCCTCGAGCGACACCTGCGGCAGCATCCCGTTCTTGTCGATGTAAAGACAGGTCGAGAGCTTCATCAGGTTCATGTAGCCCGCTTCGGACTGCGCCAGCAGCACGACGGGGGCGGGCAGCTTCGGCTTCTCGCCCGGCCGGCTCTCCTCGAAGGTCACATCGGTCTGACAGCCCATGATCGGCTGCAGCCCGTACTCCTTCGCGGTGGTGCAGAACTCGAGCGCCGAGAACATGACATTGGTGTCGGTGACGGCGACGGCGGGGATCTTCGCCGCATCGCACATCTTGATCAGCTTCTTCACCGGCATCGCGCCCTCGAGCAGCGAATATTCGGTGTGCACGCGCAGGTGGATGAATCGGGGATCGGCCATGGCGGCACGATAAGCGGGTGCGGCGGCGGGCGGAAGAGGGCGCACCGCCGCCGGCATGCCTGAAATTTAATCAACAGGTCAAAATTCTCGCAGCGTTCTGCGCCCCTGCCCTTGCCAAGACCCGGCGCTTGGGTTTTGCTGGTCGGATGGGAGAGCCCCCCGCTCTATGCCGCATCGGGCGCGGGGTCGAAAACATCGGTATCGCGGCGGACATGACCATGGAAATCTCGTTTCTTCTGAACGGAGAAACCCGGGTGGCGCGGTTCGAAGAGCCCACCCTCAGCGTGCTCGACTGGCTGCGCGCCGAGGGGCTGACCGGCACCAAGGAAGGCTGCAACGAAGGTGATTGCGGCGCCTGCACGGTGATGGTGAGCGACGCCACGGGGGCACGCGCGGTGAATGCCTGCCTGATGATGATGCCTCAGATCGCCGGCAAGGCGCTGCGCACGGTCGAGGGCATCGCCGCCCCCGACGGCACCCTGCACCCGGTGCAGAAGGCGATGGTCGAATGCCACGGCAGCCAGTGCGGCTTCTGCACCCCGGGCTTCGTCGTCTCGATGGCGACCGCACACCTGAACCACCGGACCGATCACGACGACATCCTTGCCGGCAACCTGTGCCGCTGCACCGGCTATGCGCCGATCATCCGCGCCGCCGAAGCGGCAAAGGATGCCCCCGCCGCCGACTGGCTCGCGGCCGACCGCGCCTTCACCTTGCCTGAAGCACCTTCGGGGGCGCGGGGGCAGACAGCCCCCGCCTTCCTGCCCCGCTCCGCAGACGAGCTGGCCGCCTGGTATCCCGCCCACCCCGAGGCGGTGCTGATCGCCGGCGCGACCGATGTCGGGCTGTGGGTGACGAAACAGCTCCGCACCCTGCCCGAGGTTGCCTTCCTCGGCGGCTGTACCGATCTTGCCGAGATCACCGAGACCGAGACCGGCTTCACCATCGGCGCCGGTGTCACCATCGCCGCGCTGCGGGCCTGGGCCGCCGGGCCGCATCCGGCGCTCGCGGGGCTGCTGCGCCGCTTCGCCTCGGAACAGGTGCGCCAGGCCGCGACGATCGGCGGCAATATCGCCAACGGCTCGCCGATCGGGGATGGCCCGCCGGCGCTGATTGCCATGGGCGCCACCCTGACCCTGCGCCTTGGCGACACCCGCCGCAGCCTGCCGCTCGAGGAGTTCTTCCTCGATTACCGCAAGCAGGACCGCCGCCCGGGCGAATTCGTCGAGAGCATCAGCGTGCCGAAATCGGCGCCGGGGCTTGCCTGCTACAAACTGTCGAAAAGGTTCGATCAGGACATTTCTGCTGTCTGCGGCTGCTTCAATCTGACCGTTGAAGGTTCGAAAATTGCAAGCGCGCGGATCGCCTTCGGCGGCATGGCCGGGGTGCCGAAACGCGCCTTGGCGCTCGAGGCGGCGCTGACCGGCGCGCCCTTCACCGAAGCGGCCGTCACCGCCGCCCTGCCCAGCTTGGCCGAGGATTTCGCGCCGATGAGCGACATGCGCGCCTCGGCTGCCTACCGGATGCAGGCCGCGCAGGCGATGGCGCTGCGCTATCTCCGCGAGCGCTCGGGCGAGCCTGTCTCGGTGCTGGAGGTGCAGGCATGAGCGTCGGCGCCCCCCTGCCCCATGACTCGGCCGAGCTGCACGTCACCGGCCGCGCACGCTATGTCGACGACATCCCCTGCCCGGCTGGCACGCTGCATCTGGCCTTCGGTCTCTCGACCGAGGCAAGCGCCGTGATCGAGGAGATGGACCTTGCCGCCGTGCGGCAAAGCCCGGGCGTGGTCGCGGTGTTGACCGCAGCCGACATGCCCTTTGCCAACGATGCCTCGCCCGCGCCGCTGCCCGAACCCGTTCTGGCCGAGGGCGAGGTGCATTACATCGGCCAGCCGATGTTCCTTGTCGTCGCCGAAAGCCACCGCGCCGCCCGCATCGCGGCGCGCAGGGGCCGGATCCGCTATGCCCCCCGCACGCCGATCCTGACGCTCGACGCGGCGCTTGCGGCGAACAGCCGGTTCGAGGGCGGGCCGGTGGTGTGGTCGCGCGGCGAGGTCGAGCCGGCGCTGGCCCAAGCCACCCATCTCGTCGAAGGCACGGTCGAGATCGGCGGTCAGGAGCATTTCTATCTGGAAGGCCAGGCGGCGCTGGCCCTGCCCGAGGACGTGGGCGTCACCATCCGCTGTTCCTCGCAGCACCCGACCGAGGTGCAGCACAAGGTGGCCGAGGCGCTCGGCCTGCACATGCACGACGTGCGGGTCGAGATGCGGCGCATGGGCGGCGGCTTCGGCGGCAAGGAGAGCCAGGGCAATCACCTGGCCATTGCCTGCGCGGTGGCGGCGCGGCTGACCGGGCGGGCATGCAAGATGCGCTACGACCGCGACGATGACATGGTCATCACCGGCAAGCGCCACGATTTCCGCATCCACTACCGGATCGGCGCCGATGCCGAAGGCAGGCTGCTGGGGGCCGAGTTCATCCAGCTGGCCCGCTGCGGCTGGTCGCCCGACCTCAGCCTGCCGGTCTGCGACCGGGCGATGCTGCACGCCGACAATGCCTATTTCATCCCGGCGCTGCGGGTCGAGAGCCACCGGCTGCGCACCAACACCCAGTCGAACACCGCCTATCGCGGCTTCGGCGGGCCGCAGGGGATGCTGGGTATCGAGCGCGCGATGGAGCATCTGGCGCATGTGATCGGGATCGAGCCCGCCGAGCTGCGCCGTCGCAACTTCTATGACGAGGCCGCGCCCCTATCGCCGGCGGCGGGGCCGTCTGCCCCCCCGAGCCCCTCCGAGAGCATTTCGGCCAGGAAAAAGCAGGCGACCCATTACGGTCAGGAGGTGGAGGATTTCATCCTGCACGGGCTGCTGGCGGACCTGGAAAAATCAAGCGATTACGCCGCCCGCAAGGCCGAGATCGCCGTCTGGAACAGCCAAAATCGAACCTTGAAGCGCGGCATCGCGCTGAGCCCGGTGAAATTCGGCATCTCCTTCACGCTCACCCATCTGAACCAGGCCGGCGCGCTGGTGCATGTCTATTCCGACGGTTCGGTCCTGCTCAATCACGGCGGCACCGAGATGGGACAGGGGCTGCACCGCAAGGTCTGTCAGGTCGCGGCGCGAGTCTTCGGCATCGACAGCGAGGCCGTTCGGATCACCGCGAGCGACACCGCGAAGGTGCCCAACACCTCGGCCACGGCGGCCTCGTCGGGGGCCGACATGAACGGCATGGCGGTGCAGGCCGCCTGCGAGACGGTGCGCGAGCGGCTGGCGGGGTTCGTGGCGGCGCGCGAGGGCTGCGCGCCGGGCGAGGTGGTCTTTGCCGGGGGCCGCGTCGCGGTGCCGGGCAAGGACTGGTCCTTTGCCGAGGTGGCGCTGGCCGCCTATGGCGCGCGGGTGTCGCTGTCCTCGACCGGTTTCTATGCCACGCCGAAGATCAGCTGGGACCGCGTCGCCGGGCGCGGCCGGCCGTTCTATTACTTCGCCTATGGCGCGGCGGTGACCGAGGTGGTGATCGACACGCTGACCGGCGAGAACCGGATCCTGCGCACCGACATCCTGCATGACGCGGGATCGTCGCTGAACCCGGCGCTCGACATCGGACAGGTCGAGGGCGCCTATGTGCAGGGTGCGGGCTGGCTGACCACCGAGGAGCTGGTGTGGAACGCGAAGGGGCAGCTGACGACGCACGCCCCCTCGACCTACAAGATCCCGGCCTGTTCCGACCGGCCGCGGGTGTTCAACGTGCGGCTCTGGGATGCGCCGAACCGCGAGGAGACGGTGTTCCGCTCGAAGGCCGTGGGCGAGCCGCCCTTCATGCTGGGGATTTCGGCTTTCCTTGCGCTGAACGCGGCCTGCGCGGCCTGTGGCCCGGCCTGGCCCGATCTGCAGGCACCGGCGACAGCCGAGGCGGTGCTGGCCGCCGTCGCCCGGGCCCGGGGCGCGGCAGCATGAGCCTCGATCCCGACGCGCTGATCCGGGCCGCCGCGCGCGGCCCCTTCGTGCGCATCACCGTGGCCGAGGTGCGCGGTTCCGCCCCGCGCGAGCCGGGCGCGGCGATGCTGGTCTGGCCCGACCGCACCGAGGGCACGATCGGTGGCGGGCGACTGGAATTCGAGGCGATCGCGCGCGCCCGTGCGACGCTGGCCCCGCATCTCGAGCGCATTGCGCTTGGGCCGGCGATGGGGCAGTGCTGCGGCGGCGCCGTGGTGCTGGCCTATGAGCCGATGACGGCCGCGACGGTCGCCGCCCTTGCCCCGGGCTGGCATGCGCGCCCGGTGGGCGGGCCGGCCGAGATGCCGCTCGCGCTGCGCCGGGCCCTTGCCCGCGCCCGCGACCGCGGCGAGGCCCCTGCCCTGCTGATCGAGGGCTGGCTGATCGAGGAGGTCGCGCCGCGCGCGACCGAGCTGTGGATCTGGGGCGCGGGCCATGTCGGGCGGGCGCTCGCCGGCGTGCTGGCCCCGCTGCCCGGGCTGCGGCTTCGCTGGGCCGACACCGGGGCCGAGCGTTTTCCCGAGGTGATCCCCGAGGGCGTCGAGACGCTGATCGCCGAGAACCCCGCCGATCTTGTTCCGCTTGCCCCCCTGAGCGCGCGCCACCTGATCCTGACCTATTCCCACGCGCTTGATTTCGAGCTGTGCCACCGCCTGCTCGACCACGGCTTTGCCGCCTGCGGGCTGATCGGCTCGGCGACGAAATGGGCAAGGTTCCGGTCCAGACTGGCAGATCTGGGCCATTCCGAAGCCCAAATTTCCCGCATTGCCTGTCCGATAGGCGATCCGACCTTCGGGAAGGCACCGCAGGCCATTGCGATTTCGGTCGCCGCCGCGCTACTGAGAGAGTTGAGCGCCACAAGAGCCGGAACGGCCAGCAGATTGGAAGGACGCGCCGGGTGATGGGGACAACACTTCTGAAGATCGAGGGCCTGACCAAGGCCTATCCCGGGGTCGTGGCCAATGACGGCGTCGGATTCGAGGTCGGCCGCGGCGAGGTGCACGCGCTTCTGGGCGAGAACGGTGCCGGCAAATCGACGCTGGTGAAGATGATCTACGGCCTCGTGAAGCCCGATTCGGGCACGATGACCTTCAACGGCGCCCCCTACACCCCGGCCGAACCGCGCGCGGCGCGGCTGTCGGGTGTGGCGATGGTGTTTCAGCACTTCTCGCTCTTTGAGGCGCTGAACGTGGCCGAGAATGTCGCCCTCGGCATGGAGAACCCACCGCCGCTGCGCGACCTTGCGCGCCGCATCCGCGAGATCTCGGCCGCCTACGGGCTGCCGCTCGACCCCGAGCGGCTGGTGGGCGATCTGTCTGCGGGCGAGCGCCAGCGCGTCGAGATCATCCGCTGCCTGCTGCAGGACCCGAAGCTGCTGATCATGGACGAACCGACCTCGGTCTTGACGCCGCAGGAGGTCGACATCCTCTTTCACACCCTGCGCAAACTGTCGTCCGAGGGCACGGCGATCCTCTACATCAGCCACAAGCTCGAGGAGATCCGCAGCCTGTGCGATGGCGCGACGATCCTGCGCGGCGGCAAGGTGGTGGGCTCTTGCGTGCCGCGCGAGAAGACCGCGCGCGAGCTGGCCGAGATGATGGTGGGCGGCGAGTTCACCACCACCGACCGCAGCGGCCGCGCGCTTGGCGCGACGATCTTCGAGGTCAAGGCGCTCTCCCTGCCCTCGATGTCGCAATTCGGCCCGTCGCTGCGCGAGGTGTCGCTGTCGCTGCGCGCGGGCGAGGTGCTGGGCATCGGCGGCGTCGCCGGCAACGGCCAGGAGGAACTTCTGGCCACGCTCTCGGGCGAGGTGCCCTCGGCCCCCGGCACGGTGAAACTGCACGGGCAGGACATCTCCGACCTCGGGCCGAACGACCGGCGCCGGCTGGGCCTGCAGGGGGCGCCGGAAGAGCGGCTCGGCCATGCCGCCGTGCCGAACATGAGCCTGACCGACAATGCGTTGCTGACCGGCACGGTGCGCCGGCCGCTGACCCGCAAGGGCTTCCTCGACATGACCGCGGCGCGGCTTTTCGCCGAGGAGATCATCCAGGCCTTCGACGTGCGTACGCCCGGCCCGCATGTGGCGGCGCGCGCGCTCTCGGGCGGGAACCTGCAGAAATTCGTGATCGGCCGCGAGGTGTTGCAAGCGCCCGAGGTGCTGATCGTGAACCAACCGACCTGGGGCGTCGATGCGGCCGCGGCCGCGGCGATCCGGCAGGCGCTTCTGGACCTTGCCGCGAAGGGCGCGGCGGTGATCGTGATCTCGCAAGACCTTGACGAACTGATGGAAATTGCCGACCGCTTCTGCGCGCTGAACGAGGGGCGGCTCAGCGATCCGCGCCCGACCGAGGGGCTGACGATCGACGAGATCGGGCTGATGCTGGGCGGGGCCCATGGAATGGCGGAGGCGGCGCAATGATCCGGCTGGTGAAACGGCCCGTGCCCTCGAAGGCATGGTCCTGGGCGACGCCCCTGATTGCCGTTCTGGCGACGATGATCGCCGGCGGCATCCTGTTCGCGGCGCTTGGCAAGAACCCGGTCGAGGCTATCCGGGTGATCTTCTGGGATCCGCTCTTCGGCCCGAACGCGGGCTATTTCCGCGGCCAGCTCCTGGTGAAGGCGGCGCCCCTGATCCTGATCGCCTCGGGGCTTGCCGTGGGCTTCCGGGCCGGGATCTGGAACATCGGTGCGGAAGGCCAATACATCATCGGCGCGATCTGCGGCGCGGCGCTGGCGCTCGCCGTCTATCCCACCGAAAGTGCGTGGCTGTTCCCGGCGATGGTGATCCTCGGCGCGCTTGGCGGGTTCCTCTGGGGGCTGATCCCCGCCCTTCTGAAGGTGATCTTCGGCACGAACGAGATCCTCGTCTCGCTGATGCTGGTCTATGTCGCACAGAACCTGCTCGCCTACATGGCCTTCGGGCCGCTGAAGAACCCCGAGGGCTATGGCTTTCCGGGCTCGCGCAACCTGCAGCAATATGCCTCGGCCCATAACCCCGAGCTGATCATGGGCACCGGCGCGCATTGGGGCGTGGTCGCGGCGCTGATCGCGGTGATCGGCGCCTATATCCTGATGCACCGCCACATCGCGGGCTTCCGCATCCGCGTCGCGGGCGAGGCGCCGCGGGCGGCGCGTTTTGCCGGCGTGGTGCCGGCGCGGCTGGTGGTGTTCTGCCTCGGGCTCTCGGGCGCGCTCGCGGGGCTTGCCGGGCTCTTCGAGGTCTCGGGCCCCTCGGGGCAGATCACCGACAGCTTCAACGCGGGCTATGGCTTCACCGCGATCATCGTCGCTTTCCTCGGCCGGCTGCACCCGATCGGCATCCTTCTCGCCGGTCTGCTGATGGCGCTCACCTATATCGGCGGCGACATGGCGCAGCTGATGCTGTCGCTGCCCTCGGCGGCGATCCAGGTGTTCCAGGGGATGCTCCTGTTCTTCCTGCTGGGCTTCGACCTGCTCACCAATTACCGTGTCCGCATCGGGAGGGCCCGCGCATGATCCTCGGCGGCATCGACATCGTCACGCTGATCGCCACGCTGATGGCGGCCTCGACCCCGGTGCTGCTGGCGGCAACGGGCGAGCTGGTGGCCGAGAAATCGGGCGTGCTGAACCTCGGCGTCGAGGGGATGATGATCATCGGCGCCGTCGCGGGCTTTGCCGCGGCCGTCGGCACCGGCAGCCCGGTGCTGGGCTTTCTGGGCGGCGCCCTTGCCGGCGCGCTGCTTGCCACCCTCTTTGCCGTGCTGACCCAGGTGTTCCTGTCGAACCAGACCGCAACCGGCCTTGCCCTCACGCTCTTCGGGCTCGGCCTGTCGGCGCTGTTCGGCAAGGGCTTCGAGGGGGTGCGGCCGCCCGCCACCGGCAAGGTGCCCTTCGGCCCGCTGAGCGAGATCCCGGGGCTTGGCCGCATCCTCTTTTCGCATGACTGGGTGGTCTATCTGTCGCTTGCCCTTGTCGTCGCGGTCTGGGCCTTTCTCAGGTTCACCCGTGCCGGGCTGATCCTGCGCGCCGTGGGCGAGAATGCCGAGGCGGCGCATGCGCTTGGCTACCGGGTCGTCGCGGTGCGGTTGATGGCGCTCGCCTTCGGCGGTGCGCTCGCCGGGATGGGCGGCGCCTATCTCAGCCTCGTGCGCGTGCCGCAATGGACCGAGGGGATGACCGCCGGCGCCGGCTGGATCGCGCTCGCCATCGTCGTCTTCGCCTCCTGGCGTGCCGGGCGGGTGCTGATCGGCGCCTATCTCTTCGGCGGCATCACCGCGCTGCAGCTGCAGCTGCAGGCCGCGGGCTATGCGATCCCGGTGCACCTGCTGTCGATGGCGCCCTATGTGCTGACCATCGTCGTGCTGGTCGTCCTGTCCGCCATCCACCGCCGCGGGGTGCAGGCCGCGCCTGCCGCCCTCGGCCGGTCGTTCCATGCCTCGACCTGAGGCAGCCATCCGGGCCTTCGGGCCTCAACCACGGGGAGTTCCCATGAACCGCAGAACCTTCCTTCAGACCACCGCCGCGACCGCCGTCGCCGCTGCCGCGGGCCTGCCCGCCCGCGCCGCCGATCCGCTGAAAGTGGGCTTCATCTATGTCGGCCCGATCGGCGACATGGGCTGGTCCTATCAGCACGATCAGGCCCGCCAGGCGATCGCGAAGGAATTCGGCGACAAGATCGTCACCACCTATGTCGAGAACGTGCCCGAGGGCCCGGACGCCGAGCGCGCCCTGACCCAGCTCGCCCTCGAGGGCAACCAGCTGATCTTCGCGACCTCCTTCGGTTTCATGGACGCCACCGTGAACGTGGCGAAGAAGTTCCCGAACGTGAAGTTCGAGCACGCCACCGGCTACAAGCGCGCCGACAACCTCGCCACCTATGACGCGCGCTTCTACGAGGGCCGCGCGATTCAGGGCACCATCGCCGGCCGGATGACGAAGAGCAACAAGATCGGCTACATCGGCTCGTTCCCGATCCCGGAAGTGGTGCAGGGCATCAACTCGGCCTACATCCACGCCAAGAAGGTGAACCCGGATGTCGAGATCAAGGTGGTCTGGGCCTACACCTGGTTCGACCCCGCGAAGGAGGCCGACGCCGCTGCCGCGCTGATCGCCGAGGGCTGCGACGTCATCATGCAGCACACCGACTCGACCGCGCCGCAGGCCAAGGCCCAGGAAGCCGGCAACGTCATCACCTTCGGTCAGGCCTCGGACATGGCGGCCTTCGCGCCGATGCCGCGCGTCACCTCGACGATCGACAACTGGGAGCCCTATTACAAGAAGCGCGTCGCGGCGATGCTCGACGGCAGCTGGACCTCGGAATCGACCTGGGGCGGGATCGGCACCGGCATGGTGAAGATCGGCGAGATCAGCTCGGCGGTACCCGCCGAGGTGAAGGCCGAGGTCGAGGCGCTCGAGGCCAAGATCGCCTCGGGCGAGTACCACCCCTTCACTGGCCCGCTGAACAAGCAGGACGGATCGGCCTGGCTCGCCGCGGGCGCGACCCCGGACGACGGCACCCTCGCCGGGATGAACTTCTTCGTCGAAGGCATCAAGGCCGAACTGCCGAAGTGATCCGCGGCCCTTGCCGCACCGAAAGGCGGGCCTCTGGCCCGCCTTTTTTCATTGGGACTTTCCCGAATTGACCTGCATCATTGCGCTTGACAGAACAATTCATCACATTCAGGTATGCGCATGTATACTGCCGTGTACCGTCGCGGCATTCAGGGAGAGAGGGAAGAGGAATGGCACATATCGTGGTTCTCGGGGCCGGGCTTGGCGGCGCCATCATGGCCTACGAGCTGCGCGACAACGTCCGCAAGGAAGACAAGATCACGGTCATCACCAAGGACCCGAAATACCATTTCGTGCCCTCGAACCCCTGGGTCGCCGTCGGCTGGCGCGACCGCACCGACATCACCGTCGACCTCGCGCCGACGATGGCGCGCAAGGACATCGATTTCGTCCCCGTCGCCGCGGCCCGCCTGCACCCCGACGAGAACCGTGTCGAGCTGGTCGACGGTCAGTCGATCTCCTACGATTACATCGTCATCGCCACCGGCCCCGAACTTGCCTTCGACGAGATCGAGGGCTTCGGCCCCGAGGGCTTCACCCAGTCGATCTGCCACGTCGATCATGCCGAGAGGGCCCGCACCGCCTTCGAGCGCTTTTGCGAAAATCCCGGTCCGATCATCATCGGCGCGGTGCAGGGGGCGAGCTGCTATGGCCCGGCCTACGAGTTCTGCTTCATCCTCGACACCGCGTTGCGCAAGATGAAGATCCGCGATCAGGTGCCGATGACCTTCATCACCTCGGAACCCTATGTCGGCCATCTCGGCCTCGACGGGGTGGGCGACACCAAGGGGCTGATGGAATCGAACCTGCGTGACAAGCACATCAAGTGGATGACCTCGTGCAAGGTGCAGAAGGTCGAGGACGGCAAGATGACCGTCGAGGAGATCGCCGACGACGGCTCCTCGAAGGGCGTGAAGGAGATGCCCTTCGGCTATGCGATGATGCTGCCCGCCTTCCGCGGTATCCCGGCGCTGATCGGGCTCGAGGGGCTGGTGAATCCGCGCGGCTTCGTGATCGTCGACAAGTATCAGCGCAACCCGAAATACCGCAACGTCTTCGGCGTCGGCGTCTGCGTCGCGATCCCGCCCGTCGCCGCCACCCCGGTGCCGGTCGGCGTGCCGAAGACCGGCTTCATGATCGAGTCGATGGTCACCGCCACCGCGCATAACATCGGCAACCTCGTGCGCGGCAGCGAGCCCGACGAGGTCGGCACCTGGAACGCGGTCTGTCTGGCCGATTTCGGCGATCAGGGCATCGCCTTCGTGGCGCAGCCGCAGATCCCGCCGCGCAACGTGAACTGGTCGGCGCAGGGCAAGTGGGTGCACTGGGCGAAGGAAGGGTTCGAGCGCTACTTCATGCACAAGCTGCGCAAGGGCACCTCGGAAACCTTCTACGAGAAGGCCGCGATGAAGATGCTCGGCATCGACAAGCTGAAGGCGACGAAGAAGGGATAAGCTCCGGAGGAGACGGGCCGACCACTCGGGCCCGGTTCGGAGCGAGCCCGCCGCGGCGGGCAAAGGAAAGGCGGGCCACAAGGCCCGCCTTTCGGTTTCATCCGTGCGCTCAGTTCTGCGGCACGTCGAGCAGCCCGGTGATGCGGCGCACCACGGTGCGGCGGTTCGCGGGCTCCGATCCATAGGTCGGCACCAGCAGCTCTTCCTCGCCATAGCCCTGCACGACCATGTTTTCCGACGGCACGCCGTAATATTCGGTCAGCGCGAGGGCGAGCGATTCCGCGCGCCGGTCCGAGAGCGTCAGGTTGTAGGCCGGATCGCCCACCGCATCGGTGTGCCCCTCGACGAGGAAGACCTCTTCGGGGTTCGCGGCGATCATGTCCTGCATCGTGCGGCCCAGCTCGGCCAGCGCCGGCGCCTGGTCGGGCCCGATCGCCGCCGAGCCCGAGGGGAAGGTGACGTTCTGCACCGTCACCGCCGGGGCCAGCGCGCGCACCTGCTCGATCTGGCGGATCTGCGCTAGGCTGAAGGCCCGGTTCGCCGGGTTCTGCGCGGCCAGCGCCTCACGCAGCGCCGCCTCGTTGTTGCTCGACGAGTAATAGCCCGTGGGCGAGGGCAGCGTGGCGTAATCCACCGGCTCCAGGTCGCGCGAATCGTCGATCAGCACATATTGCCGCCCGTCGGGGTCGATCCGCACCCGTTTCACGATCCGGCGCATCGGGTCGTACAGGGTCACGATCTGCGTGCCGTCGGGCTTCGTCGCGACCGTGCGCAGCGAGCCGTCAGGATAGCTTTCCGAGCTCATCGTCGTGCCGGGCTGACGCATCAGCACGTCATCGTCCTTGATCACCGAATAGGTGCCGTCGGGGTTGCGCACCACGACCCGGTCGCCCGAGTTCGCGGCAACGCGGCTGCCATTGCTCAGCAACGCCCCCACCGCCATCGCGCCGATTCCGAGGATGGCGAGCTTTTCAAGGTCGGACAGGCCGTGGTCCTTCTTGCGGGCGCGCGGCTGGCCGTAGAGGTTGGTGTAGAAGTCCTGCCCCGCGCGACGGGTGTTGTCGCGGGTGAAGACCTGACGCTCGACCCGCACGCCATCGCGCGGCCGGGCCCTCGGGTCGATCCCGGCCGAGAGCGCCTCGTTGCGCGGCGGCTTCACCGGCACCAACCCCTGGAGACCGGGCTGTCGGCGCCCGCCCTGCTGCGCATCAAGCGCATCGCGCAGGTTCGGCGGCAGGCGCTCGGGCTGCGGCTGCTGCAGCCCGGGACGGACCTGCTGCTGACCCGGGATCAGCGGCGCACCCGGCAGCTGATTGCCCGGCTGAGGTTTCCCGGGTTTCGGCTGCACCGGCGGCGGGTTGCCCGGCAACTGGCCGGTCGGCAGCTGATTGCCCGGCTGAGGTTTCCCGGGTTTCGGCTGCACCGGCGGCGGGTTGCCCGGCAGCTGGCCGGTCGGCGGCTGCAGCCCCGGTTGCGGATTCGCGGGTTTCGGCTTCCGGCTGTCGGGCGACTGCTGCAGACCCTGCAGCGAGCTGTGCGGCGGCGTCTGCCAGGTCGGGGCGGTCGGCACGGGCGTGCCCTGCTGCCCCTGCGGGCGCGGCTGCTGGCCGGGCACCGGCAGGCGGTTCTGGTTCTGCAGCCCCACCCCGTTGCCCTGCGATGCCTGCGGCTTCGCGGGCTTGGGTTGCTGCGGCTTTGCCGGCTTCGGCTGCACCAGTTGCGGCTGCAGCTGCTGCAGCTTCGGCGGTTTCGCCGGCTGCGCCGGGCTCAGCCCGGGATTGGCAGGTATTGCCGGGATCGCGCGGGCCGGGGGCTGCTGCTGTTTCGGCGGCTTCGGCTGCTGCTGCTTCGGCGGTTTCACGGCAGTGTCACCACCCCCCCCCTGGCCACCACAGATCTGCCGCGCCTGCTTTGCGGACTTGCCGGCGGCGATCTGCGCCGCGATGCAGGCTGACCCCATGTTGCTCTGCGCCTCGATCACCGTCGGCTGCAGGATCGAAAGACCGGCGACCAGCGCCGTGGTCATCCTGAGGATCTTCATGACTCAACTCCCGTCACGACGGCCACGGGCCGCCGGTTGTCGGGAATATAAGCATATCTGCCGGAAAAAAGTTCCGAGTCGTTCAATCCGCGGCAAAAATACGCGTGATTTGAACCCGGATCGGCTGAACTCAGCCGTTCGCCGCGGCCTTGTAGATGAAGCCGTAGGTCGGATAGACGCTGCCCAGCGTGTTCGGCAGCGTTTCCACCCGCACGCGCGACCAGTCATTCGCCGGCGAGACATCGACCACCGCCATGTCGAGCGACACCTTGTTGCGGTGCCAGTTCGCGTGATCGACGAGGATCCGGCGCTCGGAGACGATGCGCGAGACGACCGCGACATGGCCCATCGGCATGCCGCGGGTGGCGCGGAAGTTCAGAACCGCGCCGACAACCGGGCGCTGCCCCTTCGGATAGAGGTTCGTCGCCTTCTGCCACCAGGTCTTGGCATTGCCCTGCAGATTGATGCCGCTCACCTCGCGCGCGAAGGGCACGCACCAGATCCGGCCGCGCCGGGTCTGCATCGCCGAGGATTGCGCGACGGCCTGCTTCAGCTCCTCGGGCGCGACCGCGGCGACCCGGACGACCTGGTCCTGCTGCTGATGACGGTTTTCCGCATGAACCGGCGTCATGCCGGACAGGAACATCGCACAGCCCAGAACAGCGGTCGCAACAAGCGTCTTCAAGGTCATCAGTTCGCCTTCGCGGATCGGTCGACAGGAGCGGTCTGCCGCATCGCGGCGAAACCGTGCACACAGCAATTCCAGATCGGGTTCCGCAAGCAAAGCCAAGATGTCCCGCCGGCCGGAAAGCGGGCGAGAAACGGCCGAAACTGTTTCAGCGCGTGAGCGGCTTTCCGCTCACGCAAAATCCGATAACGAATTTTTCATGAATTCCTACCGGCGGCTGTCACGCCGATGCCAGAATCTTTCATAGCTGAACTCGGGTTCCGGGCGGGCATGCTCGATTCGGATCTGCGCCCAGATCAGACTCGTGAAGATCACGGTGCCGCCGAGGATGTTGCCCGTCAGCGCCGGCAGGGTGAAGCCGAAGAGCGCGCGGGCAAGGCTCACCTCCCCCGCCAGCAGCAGAAGCACCGCCTCGCAGGTGCCGGCGATGACATGCGAGAAGCCCGCCAGCGAGATCAGCCAGGTCACCAGCACGATCAGGAACGCCCCGGTGCCCCCGGCATTGGGCAGCATCCACACCAGCGCCGCGATCAGCCAGCCCGCCCCGACGCCCAGAAGCAGGGTCTCGAGCGGCCCGGGCGCCAGCGCATGGCGCGAGATCTCGAGCAGCGCGGCGAAAAGCGGCGGGTTCAGCGCCTCGAAGCCCAGCAGCGCCGCCCCGAAGGCCGCGGCCCCGATCAGGTTGAAGACCAGCACCAGCCCCCACAACCGCGCGAGCCGCAACAGCACCGCCCGCCGCGGATCGACGAGGCAGGGGCTGACCGCGGTGATCGTGTTCTCGGTGAACAGCTGCATCTGGCCGAGAATCACCAGCAGGAAGCCGATGCTGTAGCCGAGGTTCTCGACCAGCGGCCGCCAGGGCGCGTCGGGCAGATGTGCGTGAAAGAGCGCCTTGCCCAGCACCGAGAAGCCAAGCGCCAGCCCGGCGATCAGCGCCGACATCATCAGCGCCGAGGCCGGGCGCTGCAGCTCCTCGACGCCTTCGCGGCGGATGAGCTCGAAGACCACCGGCGCCGAGATCGGCGTCGCCTCCTCGATCGCTGCCAGATCCTGTTCACTGATCCCGTCGCTGCCGCTCATCGCACCCTTCCCCGGTTTTCCCGGGCGGGGAACGCGCGGGGCGGGGCGGCGGTTCCCGCCCGCTCAGCCGGAGGCGCTGATCCCGGTCAGGCGCCGGTCGGCGCGCTCCATCCGCAGGTCGAGCATCGCCGCGCGCAGCCGCGCGACATGCGCCCGCCCTTCCGGCGTCTCGGCGAAGTCGCGTGTCTCGGCGGGGTCGGCCTGACGGTCGAACAGAAGCGGCGGCAGCCCGCCGTTGAAATGCACGAGCGTATGCGTCGCGTCGCGCAGGATCGCGGCGTTGCAGCGGGTCTCGGGCAGGGTGAAGGCGCGCTGGAAGCGGGTCGGGGCGCCGGGCTCGGCCAGGTCGATCTCGGTCAGCGCCAGTCCGCGCCAGTCCTCCGGCCGTTCGCCGCGCAGGAAGGGCGTCAGCGGCGCCCCGTCCATCGCCGCGGGGGGCACCCCGCCCAGAAGGTCGAGCAGCGTCGGCGTGACATCGACGGTCGAGACCACATCCGCGACCACCCGCCCCGCCTGCGCGCCCGGCGCACGGATCACCAGCGGCACGTGATGCGCCGCGGCCAGGACGTTGTCCTTGCCCCAATAGCCCTGATCGCCCAGCATCTCGCCATGATCGGCCATCAGCACCAGCACGGTGCGCCCGGCCTGCCCGGTCGCGTCGAGCCAGTCGAGAATGCGGCCGAGATGCGCGTCGACCTCGGCCACGAGGCCAAGATAGACGGCCCGCAGATCGGCGGTGGCGGCGGGGGGGAGTGCCTCGCAGCGGCCGTCGACCCCCCAGTGCAGCCCGAATTGCGACGGCGCCGAGAACCAGGCGTCGCGGAACGGATGCGCGGCACCCGCCGGCACCGGCGCCGGGATGCGCGCGGTCTCGGCAAGCCGGTTCCACGGCGCCGGTGCGACCAGCGGCGGGTGCGGGCGGATATAGGTCAGATGCGCGCTCCACACCCCGTCGCGCCGCGCCTCGAGCGCCTCGAGCGTGCGGTCGGTGAGAAAGGCGGTGTCGCTGTCCTCGGCGCGGTAGAAGGCGGGCGCGCGCAGCCCCTCGCCCATCGGGCGATAGAGGTCGAACCAGCGCGCCGGCAGCGGCTCGGGCAGGTCGTAGCCGCGCCGGCGCAGATGCCCGATCCAGGCCAGCGGCGCCTCGAAGCGCATCTCCACGATTTCGCGAAAGCCGCGGGCGGGCAGCTCGTAGGTGGCGAGATCCGGGTCGCGCGGGTCGCGCTCGGCCGGGTCGGCGGCCATGTCGCAATAGCCAAACAGCAGCGGCTCGCGGCCGAGGCGGCGCAGCTCGGTCGCGAGCGTGGCGTGATGGCGGGCGACGGGCGCCCCGTTGCGGATGCCGCGGTGGTTGAAGGCGTAAAGCCCGGTCAGCAGCGAGGCCCGCGACGGCCCGCAGGGCACCGCGGCGGTGAAGCAATTTGCAAAGCTCACCCCCTCGGCCCGCAGGCGGTCGAGCGCCGGCGTCGGCACGATCCCCGCAAGCGCGCCGAAAACCACATCGGCGCGCAGCTGATCGAGGGTGACCAGCAGCAGGTTCAGGCCATTCGTCACGCCCGCTTCGTCCTGGATCGGCACCGCAACCTCCTGCACCGTCTGAGTTGCCGCATCTTCGGGCAGCGCGGCGGGAATGTCACGCCGCTGCCGTGCCCCGGCCCGTGCGATCATCGGATGGCCAAGACCGCATCGGGGCTTTCGGGTCTGAGAGGGAGAGGGGCGCTGCCCCCTCGGCCTTCGGCCTCACCCCCGGGATATTTGGGGCAATTGGAAGCGCCGCAGGCGGGATGGGATGCGAAGGCCCCGCGGTGGCGCGGGGCCTTCGCGGCGGTCGGATCAGTCGACGATCGTCGCCTCGGTCGCGGCGCGCAGCTGCTCCTCGGTCACGCCATCGGCGAGCTCGACGATGTGCAGCCCCTTGTGCGTCACATCGAGCACGCCGAGATTGGTGATGATCCGGTCGACCACGCCCTGGCCGGTCAGCGGCAGGGTGCAGGCCTTCAGCACCTTCGACTCGCCGTGCTTGTTGGTGTGGTCCATCACCACCACGACGCGCTTGACGCCGGCGACCAGATCCATCGCCCCGCCCATGCCCTTGACCAGCTTGCCCGGGATCATCCAGTTCGCCAGATCGCCCTTTTCGCTCACTTCCATCGCGCCGAGGATCGCCATCGCGATCTTGCCGCCGCGGATCATGCCGAAGCTGGTGGCGCTGTCGAAATAGGCGGTCTGCGGCAGTTCGGTGATCGTCTGCTTGCCGGCGTTGATCAGGTCGGGATCCTCGTCGCCCTCATAGGGGAAGGGGCCCATGCCGAGCATGCCGTTCTCCGACTGCAGCGTCACGTTCACCCCCGCGGGGATGAAGTTCGGCACCAGCGTCGGGATGCCGATGCCGAGGTTCACATAGGTGCCGTCGTGCAGCTCTTTTGCCGCGCGCGCGGCCATCTGGTTGCGGTCCCAGCCCTTCACGAACTCGGCCATCATACTGCCTCCCGCTTGCGCACGGTGCGCTGTTCGATGCGTTTCTCGTGCGTGCCCTGGATCAGCCGGTGCACGTAGATCCCGGGCAGATGGATCAGGTCGGGGTCGATCGAGCCGGTCGGCACGATCTCCTCGACCTCCATCACGCAGACGCGCCCGCACATCGCCGCCGGCGGGTTGAAGTTGCGCGCGGTCTTGCGGAAGATCGCGTTGCCGCTCTCGTCCGCCTTCCAGGCCTTGACGATCGAGACATCGGCGACGATGCCGCGCTCGAGGATATAGGTCACGCCGTCGAAGTCCTTGTGCTCCTTGCCCTCGGCGACCACGGTGCCGACGCCGGTCTTGGTGTAGAAGCCCGGGATGCCGGCGCCGCCGGCGCGCATGCGCTCGGCCAGGGTTCCTTGCGGGGTGAATTCGAGCTCGAGCTCGCCCGACAGGTATTGGCGCATGAATTCCGCGTTCTCGCCGACATAGGACGAGATCATCTTGCGGATCTGGCGGGTGTCGAGCAGCTTGCCGAGGCCGAAGCCGTCGACGCCGCAATTGTTCGAGGCGATGGTGAGGTCCTTGACCCCGCTTGCGACCAGCGCGTCGATCAGAAGTTCCGGAATGCCGCACAGGCCGAACCCGCCCGCCGCAATCGTCATCCCGTCGACCAGAAGCCCGTCCAGGGCCTCCGACGCCGAGCCGTAGATCTTTCTCATGAGGTCCGTCCTCCCTTTCCTCTGTCGCGGGCCGGCGGAATGCCCGCCCGGGCCCGATGATTGGCGACCGCGCGGCGCGAGAGCGCGATGCCGCGCCCGGCCAGAACCGCGACGAGCGCGTCGTCGCCGAGTGGCGCCACCGCCGGTTCGGCGGCGATGATCTCGGCCAGCAGGGCGCGCAGCGCCGGCGCCGGCACCCGGCCCTGCCCGCGCGAGCCGGTGCGCGCGAAGAAGGCCTCCATCGGCAGCATGCCGCGCGGCGTCTGCAGCAAGAGCCCGCTGCGCACCCGGCTGATCGTGCTGTCATGATAGCCGAGCGCGCGCGCCACCTCGGCGCAGGTCAGCGGCACCAGCGCCGCCGGCCCGGTTTCCAGAAACGCCTGCTGGCGCGCGACGACATGGGCCGCCACCTCGAGCACCATGCGGTTGCGGCGCGACAGCGTGCGCGCGATCCATTTCGCGGTGGCAAGCGCGCCGGGCCCCGCCCCCTGTTCCGTGACCGAAATCGCCGGCAGGGCCTCGCGGTTCAGCGCGACCTGCCAGCCGCCGGCCGCGCGCGTGACGATCAGGTCGGGGGCGCGGCGCAGCTCGGGGGCATCGCCGAAATGCGCGCCGGGCTTCGGATCGAGCCGGCGCAGTTGCGCGACGAGCGCGGCGAGGTCCTCGGCGCCGACACCGCAGCGCGCCTGCAAGCTGGCCGCCTCGCCGCGCGCGAGCAGCGGCAGGTTCTCGAGCAGGCGCTGCATCGGCGCGCTCAGCGCCTCGCGGTCGGCGAGCTGCAGCGCCAGGCATTCGGCGAGCGTGCGGGCGAAAAGCCCGGCGGGCTCCATCTGCTGCAGCCGGGCGAGCACCGCCTCGGCCTCGGCCAGCGTGCAGCCCGCCCGCGCCGCCAGCCCCGCAAGCGGCGCGCCGAGCCAGCCGCTCGGCTCCAGCGCCTCGGCCATCACGGCGGCAATCGCCGCCTCGCGCGGGGAGCGGACCAGAAGGCCGATCTGGCGCGCGACATGGGCATGCAGCCCGGGCGCGGCATCGGCCATCCGCTCGGCTTCGCCGCCATCGCCGCCCGCCTGCGGCCGCCAGCGCGGCGGCGCGCGGCCCGGGCGCGGCGCGTCAGGCTCGGGATCGGGCAGCGTGACCTGCAGGCAGGGGTTGTCGGCCGCCGCCGCGACCAAGGCCCCGCACAGCCCGGCGCTGTCCATCTGCAGATACTCGAGCGCCTGCCGCATCGCCTGCGACATCTGCACCGACATCTTCTGCCCGAGCCCGAGGCCCGTCACTGCACGCATCTGCCCCTCCGCCACCGCGGGCCACAGTAGCGCCCGACGCCGGCCGGGCAAGCTCCGGTCTCAGCCATGGCGGCGGATCTCGCCCAGGAACCGCGGCTGGACGATGAACGCCTCGGAGGCGAACTCCTGCCGCGGGGTGAGCGGGACGCGCTCGGCCAGCCAGCTGCGGGTGGGCAGGCCCGGGGTGGTTGCGGCGCGGCGCAGCGCCTCGCGGTCGCCGGGCGTCGCGGCCAGGCGGGTGCGGATCGCGGCCTCGTCGGCGGGGGCGAGATCCTCGCCGATGAAGACGAGGCGGCCGCGCCGGTCGGAGAGCGCCCCGCCGCGCGGCCAGGCCGGCAGGCGCACCGGCAGGCAGGCGGTGCCGTCGACGCATTGCACCACCACCGGCACCTCGAGCCCGGGCAACGCCATCAGCCCCTTCACCCGCAGCAGCCGGCCGCTCCAGGCCTCGAGGATCTGGCCGAGCGCGAGGGCAAAGCCGCGCCAGCCCGGCGCCTCGGCAAACTCGACGACGAAGCTGCGCACCCGTCCCGAATGCGACGGAGCATGGCCCTGCCCCGGAATGGGGAACGGCACGGGCT
Organism: Paenirhodobacter sp. YD-8; assembly: GCF_056590935.1. Classification (NCBI taxonomy): domain Bacteria; kingdom Pseudomonadati; phylum Pseudomonadota; class Alphaproteobacteria; order Rhodobacterales; genus Paenirhodobacter; species Paenirhodobacter sp. YD-8. The sequence goes on from NZ_CM152649.1 coordinate 3,174,783, forward strand.
GCGGCGCGCGCAGCGCGGTCACCGCGCCAAGCCAGTCGGTCGCGTCGGCAGGCACCGCCTCGGCGGCATAGAGCCCCGCGCCGAAGATCGCGGCGGGATCGGCCTCGCCCTCGGTCAGCAGGATCTGCGCGGCGCCGGGGTTCAGCGCCGCAAGTTCGCGGCGCACCGCGGCGGTCTCGACCTGCCCCGCCAGCGCCGATTTCGACAGCAGCAGCCGGTCTGCGAGGCTGACCTGCACCCGCGCCTCGCGGTGGCGCGGCAGCTGCATCCGCGCGCGCTCGCAATCGACCACGGTCAGCACCCCGTCACAGCGGAACCGCGCCGAGACCAGCCGGTCCTCCATCAGCGCGCGCAGGACCGGCGCCGGATCGGCGAGCCCCGTCGTCTCGATGAGCACCCGCGTCACCGGCGCAATCTCGCGCCGCGAGACGCGTTCGTGCAGGCGCATCAGCGCGCGCATCAGATCGCCCTGCACGGTGCAGCACAGACAGCCCGAATCAAGGATGACGAGGCTGTCGTCGATTCGCTCGACGAGGTGGTGGTCGATGCCGATCTCGCCCAGCTCGTTGATGAAAACCGCCGCGCCGGCCATCTCGGGCCGGGCCGTCAGCGCGTTCAGAAGCGTCGTCTTGCCGGCGCCGAGAAAGCCCGTGAGCACCGTCACCGGCACCCGCCCCACCGCTTTTGCCGCAACCGCAAAGGGTGCAGAGCCGTTCTTGTCCATCGTCATTCCTCCCTCTCCCGAAGGAACAGGAAGCAGGTTTCTTGCCAGTTGACCAAGCGGCAATGAAGACCGGGACTTACTGCGGGGCGGAGGCAGGCCGCCCACCCGGCACCGGACGAGGACCGGACGGGAGACGCGGCCGGGCGTCCGGTTTCCGGACGCGGCGATCGGCCCGGCGCATGCCGGGAACCGGACCGGCCATGCCGGAATTGCCGCGCCGCAGCGTCGCGGACCCGGGCTGCGGACCCGCCCGGGGACGGCGCCCCGCCCCCTTCGCGCAAGAGAATTTCCCTTTTCGCAAAGGGGAATGCTAAGCTGCGCGCGAGGAGAGGAGACAGACCCGGCACGACCGGGCACCTGCCGCAGACGTCTCGGGGAGGAGACGGGCGCAGCAGGGGGCGACCGGCCCCTGTCTCCAGGGAGGAGAAGTCACATGCCACAGACGATGCTGCGTCAGCGGTTGTCGCGCCCCGAGAACGACACCCAGATCATGACCTCGTGGGAACGGTTCATGGAGGGGCAGGAACCGGGATCGGACGCGCTGCGCCGGCTGATCGACGATTCATGGCGGCGCTGTCACGGCGCGGTCGACCCGGGACGCCAGAGCGCGCCCCTGCCCGCCATGGGCGACGCGCTGCACGACCTGCTCGCCGACAGCGAGGACCTGATGCAGGCCGGCGCGCCGGTGATCGCCTCGGCCCGCGACTTCCTGTTCGAGACCGGCACGGTGATGGTGCTGACCGACTGCGCCGGCAAGGTGCTGAGCGTCGAGGGGGACAATGCCCTGCGCGACCCGAGCGAGGCGATTCACCTGATGCCCGGCGCTGACTGGAGCGAGGCCACCTGCGGCACCAACGCGATCGGCACCACGCTGCAGATCGGCCAGCCGATCCAGATCCACGCCGCCGAGCATTACTGCTCGGGGATCAAGCACTGGTCGTGCTCGGCCGCGGTGATCCGCGAGCCGGTGAGCGGCGCCACGCTCGGCGCGATCGACATCTCGGGGCTGAACGAAAGCTACAGCCGGCACAGCCTCGCGCTCGCCATCGCCGCGGCGGGGCGGATCGAGAACCGCCTGGTGCAGCGCGAGCTGAAGCTGCGCTATCAGCTGCTCGACCAGTGCCTCGAGCGGCTGCGCGGCCCGGGGCGGGACGGGCTGATCGTCTTCGACCGCTCGGGCCGGCCGATCAAGACGAACGAGCGGGCAGCGGCGCTGATGGCGGAACTGGCGAAGACCGGGGCGGAGGATGCGCAGTCGATCCGCAACCTGCTGCTGCCCTGGAAGAAGGGCCGCGTCGCCCCCGAGAACATGCCGGGCTGGATCGACCACGACTGGATCGAACCGGTGCATCAGGAGGGCGAGCGGCTCGGGGCGGTGCTGGTGCTGCCCGACCGCGCGGCAACGGTGCGGCGCGCCGGGCTGCGCACCGTCGCGCCCCGTCCGGGCGTCGATCCCTTCGACCGGCTGTCCGGAACGGCGCCGGCCTATCTCGAGGCGATCCGCCGCGCCCGGCTCTTGGCAAAAAGCCCCGCGCCCGTGCTGTTGCTGGGCGAGACCGGGGTCGGCAAGGACGCCTTCGCCCAGGCCCTGCACGAGGCGGGGGCGCAGGCCAAGGGCCCCTTCGTCGCGATCAATTGCGGCGGCTTCTCGCGCGAGCTGCTGACCTCGGAGCTGTTCGGCTATGCCGACGGCGCCTTCACCGGCGCGCGCCGCGGCGGCATGACCGGCAAGATCGAGGCGGCCGACGGCGGCACGCTGTTCCTCGACGAGATCGGGGAGATGCCGCTCGATCTGCAACCGCATCTGCTGCGCGTGCTGGAATCGGGCGAGGTCTACCGCATCGGCGAGAACCGGCCGCGCAAGGTGAAGCTGCGGCTGATCGCGGCGACCAACCGCGACCTGAAGACCGAGGCGGGCGAGGGCCGGTTCCGGCTCGATCTGTTCTACCGCATCGCCGTGACCTCGCTGAAGCTGCCGGCACTGCGCGAGCGGATGTCGGACCTGCCGGCGCTTGCCGCGCATCTGGTGGCCCAGATCGCCGCGCGCTACGAAAGCCCGGTGCCGGCGATCGCGCCCGCGGTCCTCGAGGCGCTGGCGGGCCACGACTGGCCCGGCAACATCCGCGAGCTGCGCAATGTGCTCGAGGGGATGTTCCTTGAAAGCGAGGGCGCGATCCTGCGGCCCGAGGCGCTGCCGCCCGAGCTGCAGATCACGCCCCGGCTGATCGGCCTGGCCGAGGCGCTGTCGCCGCTCGACCGGGCCGAGCGCGACGCGATCGCCGCCGCGATCCGGCGCCATCAGGGCAACATGACCTCGGCCGCGCGCGATCTCGGCATCGCCAAGAGCACGCTCTACGTCCGGCTCGACAAGCTCGGACTGAAGGACCACATCGCGCAGCTGCGCGAGGGCTGAAACGGGAAACGGCACCCGGGGTCCCGGGTGCCGTCCCTGCAGCGCGCCCCCTGGAGGAGGAATGGCAGGCGCCGCAAAGCGCGTGGGGCCCTCAGGCCGGAACGGTGCCGCGCAGGCGGGCGACGGCCTCGAGCACCGCCTCGGGCGCATGGGCGACCGGCACCTCGGCGAACAGGAACTGCCCCGCGCCGGTTTCGGGCAGCGGTTCGCCGGCGAAGAGTGTCGCCGTCACGTCGCACCCGGTCGCCGCCGGATCGGCGCCGATCACCGCATCGAAGCCGCGCTGCCCCGGCGCCGCACCGCGTCCGACCACCGCCCAGCGGTAATGCCGTGCGGCATTCAGGATCGGCGCGTAGCGGTCGGCCGGCCCCGGCTCGGCCCCTTCCTCGAGCAGCAGCCCGCCCACCGGCCGGCCTGCCACACAGCGGATGAAATCGGCCATGTACATCGCCGCATCCTCGACCGCGTCGGCATCGACCTCGGCCTCACGTCCGGCCGCGATCTGCGCCTCGGCAAGCCACGCCCCCGGCGCCGGCATCGCCAGCACCAAGGGCACCTGGCCCTGCAGATGGGCGCCGACCGCCACCGTCACCTCGTCGAGCAGCGCCCGCGGGCCCTCCTCCTCGAGCATCCGGCGCAGGGGATAGGGGACGCGCTTCTTCGCCCCCATCTCGGCCGCAAGCCCCGGGTGACGCGCCCGCCAGGAACGGAACATGTCGCCCACGTCGACCACCGCCACATCGCCGCGCAGCAGGCCCCGGGCCTGAGTGAACCACGACAGGTATTTCGCCGCGCCCTCGGCCCAGGGGTCGCCCGCCTCGCCCAGCAGAAGCCGCCGGGCATAGCCCGACGACTCCAGCCAGACCCGCAGCGCCTTCGTGCCCGAACCCTTGGGCAGATCCTCTGCGAGAGACTGGCTCATTGCTTTTCGTCTCCCGGCACACCCGCCGCCGCCAGACGCGCCTCGAGCTCGGCGATGCGCACGTCCTTCGGGTGGACCATGTAGTTCGGCTTCGGCTCGTCGCCGCGGCGGGTCTTGTCGGGCGAGCCCATGTAGAGCGTCTCGACATCGTCCCCCCAGCAGCCGAAATAGGGCAGATGCGCCGGGGGCCTGGGCTGGTTCCAGCCCTTGACGAACTCGGCATAGGGCACCGAGCGGGCGATGCGCGCCTTGCGCTCGTCGGCGCGCGCCTTCTCGGTCGCCTCGAAGTCGATCGCCAGCGTCGCCGGGTCGAACACCACCTTGTAGAGCCGCGCCGCCACCTCGGCCGACATCAGCCCCTCCTCGATGTCCTTGACCACGCCCACCGGGTCGCGTTCGAGCAGGTCGCCATAGCCCGCACCGGCGCCCTGGCTGATCATGTAGAGCTCGCCCCGCTTCGAGATGTCGAAGCCCATGCCCATGTGATGGGTGGTGTAGCGCGCGCCCTCGAAGGGCTGCTCGTTCATGATCTCCTCGATCGAGTGGCGGAATTTCTCCGGCTCGTTCAGCATCACGTCATAGACGTCGACGCCCTGCACCTTCGACAGCGGATAGGTGCCGCAGGCATAGCCGCCGAAGAGACCCTGGATCGGCGGGATCTTCGCCCCCTGAGCCGTGGTCATGAAGCCCCACTGCTCGCTGTCCTTCGTCGCCACCATCATCGTGTAGCCCTGGCCGCCGCGATACTTGCCCGGCGCGATGGCGTCGCGCGTCATCTTCTTCGAGACGAGCTGCAGGAACGGCACGTCTTCCTCGTTCACCTCCTGCTCGCCGATATCGGCCATGGTGGCGAAGATCGGCGCCAGCGCATGTTCGCCATCGCGGTTCGAGGTCGCCCCCGCCCCCATGCCGTTCAGGTCGGCGCAGAGGTTGCCGAGCGTCTCGCCATGCTGGCTGACCCCACCCCAGATGAAGGTGTTGATCATGTTGAAGGCCGGCGCGTGGACCTTGGTGAACTTCTCCGGGCAGGAGTAGAGGAACTTCGCCACCGCGTGCTGGCCCGCGGTGAAGCCGGTGAAGATCGACATCAGCGACTGCGAGTTCGGCGCGTCATAGGAACAGTTCAGGATCGAGTGCGGATCGGTGATCACCTCGATCGGCGCCATCGCCGCCTGACCGCGCGGCAGGTCGGGCCAGATGTAGCACAGGAAGAGCTGCGACAGCATCCCCTTGAGCCCGCCGAGGATGGTGTTCGTCGCCCGGTTGGTGAACTCGGGGCTCGAGCCGCGGAAGTCGAAGGTCAGCTGGTCGCCCTTCTTCGTCAGCGTGCAGTTCACCTTGACCACGCAGTTCTCGCGCAGGGTCGAGTCCTGGATGATGTAGGTGCGCACCGACATGTCCGGCCATTCCGAGACCCGGCGCTTCACCTCGGCGCGCACGTCCTCCATGGTCAGCCGCAGCGTCGAGATCAGCGCGTCGGCGCCGTCGGTCTTCAGCGTCTCCTCGATGCGCTGCTTGATGCGCAGGCAGGCGAAGAGCTTCACCTTCATGTCTTCGAGCTGCAGCTTCGGCTCGCGCACCGAGTTCTGCAGGAAGGTCAACAGGTCGCGCTTGATCTGATAGTTCTCGACCACCTTGAAGGGCGACATCTTCAGCCCCTCGTCCGAGGGGCTTTCCGCCATCGACGGCATGCCGCCCGGCTCGATCGCGCCGTTCTCGCCCTCGTGCACGGTCGAGGCGACCCAGCACACCAGCCGGCCCTCGTGGAAGATCGGCAGGATCATCGACTGGTCGGTGTTGTGCACGTTGCCATAGCGGCTGTCGTTGTGAATGAAGCCGTCGCCGTCGCGCACGCCCACGGTGGGCTCGTTCATCCAGTTCTTGACGATGAACTTGATCGGGTGGTGCACGACCGACGAGAACAGCAGCACGCCGCCCGCCGAGGCGATGGCGAGGTCGCCCGAGGCCGAATAGATGCCGGTGATGACATCGCCCCATTTCGCGCCGGGCGCCGCGCCCATCTGCTCGACCATCTCATAGCCCTCGTCGCAGCCGGCCTGCAGCCGGTCACGGATCTTGGCGATGGTATGGGTGTCGGGGACATTGGCGATGGCGTGCTCCTCGTCGACCGAGCGCGGCATCAGGTCGTGGTTTTGCATGATCTCGGGATCAGGACCGAGGAACAGCGTGGTGTCCTCGAGGAACTTCTTGATCAGCTTCATGTCTTCGGCAGAGGGCGCCGGCCCCCCGGTGGTCATGTCTTTCATGGGAACTCCTCCTGTTGGAATGGGCCCCGGCGCTCCTCTCGCCGGGGCACGCGTGTCAGTGCTTGGTGACCGGGGCCTCGTTGCGCAGGAACCAGGTCGCGCCCTGCTTTGCCGCGACCAGCGTCCAGCCCGGATTGACGAGGAAGGTCGTCACTTCCGAGGCGACGATCGCCGGACCTGCGATCTCGACGCCGGGGTCGAGGTCCTTGCGGGCCCAGACCGGGGTCTCGAAGGCCTCGTCATGGCCGACGAAGTGGCAGGTGCGGTGCCCGCTCGGGGCCGGGGGGGCCGAACGTTCGGGCTTCGGCAGCGGCTTGATGTTCTGGAACTGCACCGTCTCGTGCTGGCGATAGCTCGACACGCGGATGGTGTTGATCCGGATCCCCGCCTCGGGCGCCTGGCTGCCCTCGCCGAAGCGCTTGCCATAGTCGGTCGAGAACTGGTTGATGACCTGCAGCACGTCGCTCGGGCTGTTCAGCTCGTGGATCGGGATCACCGCCGTGGTCTGCACCAGCTGGTTGCCATAGCGCATGTCCAGTTCCAGGTTGTGCTGGATCTGCTCGGCCGGCACGCCCTGGCGCAGCAGGTCCTGACGGCCGCGTTCCTTCAGCTCGGCCACGATGCCGTTGAACCGCTCGTAATCGCTGAAGATCCGCCGGGTGTTGCTGTCGTAAAGCACCATGTAGAGCGACTTCTCGTGGATGTGGAGCTGGTGCATGTTGCCCGCCCCCACCGCCGAGAACACCGAGCTGAGCGGCGGCGCCAGGATCTTGTCGATCGCCAGGTTCTGCGCGATGCCGCAGCAATGCAGCGGCCCGTTGCCGCCATAGGCGAGCATGGTGAAGTCCTTCGGATCATAGCCGCGGGCACGCAGTTCGGTGAAAAGCCCGTTCGCCATGTTGGCGTCGACCTTCTCGCGAATGAGCTTGGCCGCCTCGATCACCGAGACATCGAGATCGTCGCACAGCGCATCCTCGACCGCCGCCTTCGCCCGGCGCGGGTTGAGCGGGATCGAGCCGCCGGCATAGTTCTCGGCGTCGAGATAGCCGAGCAGGAGGTCGGCGTCGGTCACGGTGGGCTTCATCCCGCCGCGGTCGTAGCACGCCGGCCCCGGGTCCGAGCCCGCGCTTTCCGGTCCGCATTTCACCGTCTTGTACATCCGGTCATAGGCGGCAACCGAGCCACCGCCCGCGCCCAGCGTCACCAGATGCACCATCGGCACCGAGACCAGCCAGCGGTCGATGACCGGGTTGAAGTCATAGTGCTTGATGCCGCCCTCGACGACGATGCCGATGTCATAGGAGGTGCCGCCCATGTCGGTCGCCACGACGTTGCCAAGCTCGGCCTGCAGCGACAGGTGCTCGGAGGCGCCGATGCCCGAGACCGGGCCCGAGTGGATGGTCTGCAGCGCGTCGGTCGAGTTCAGCTGCGCCATGCCGCCCGAGTTGTGGATCACCAGCATCGGCTTTTCGTAATTGTGCACGCGCAGGTTCTGCTCGAGCGCGGACAGCGCGTGATACATCGTCGAATGCAGATAGCCGTCGACGATCGCCGAGGTGGCGCGGACGTATTCGCCCTTCCGGCCCGCGACCTGGTGCGACAGGATCACCGGGATCGCGCCCAGGAGATGCGAGGGGTATTCCTCGAGCACGATCTCCTCGATGCGCTGCTCGTGGGCGGGGTTCACCACCGAGTTCACCAGCGCCACGACGATGATCTGGGCGCCGCGGTCGACGAGTTCGCGCAGCTGGCGGCGGACGTCTTCCTCGTCGAGGCCCATCACCAGCTTGCCCTCGAAATCGAGCCGCTCGCGGATGCCGCGGATCATGTGCGCCTCGACCAGCGGGTCGGGACGCTGGGCATTGGGCAGATCCTGCTTGCCCATGTCGTCAAGCCCCTCGCCATAGCCGCGCGCGCGGCTGAGCGGCACGGTGGCCTCATAGCCCGCGGTGACCAGCATGCCGATCTTCGGGCCCTTATGCTCGATCAGCGCATTGGTGCCGAGCGTGGTGGCGTAGCGCACCGAGTCCACCTGCTGCAGGATGTCCTCGAGTTCCAGATCGAGGACCTTGCAGGCCTTGCCCAGGGCCTCGTTGAAGCCCATCGCAAGGTTGTGGTGCGTGGTCAGTGCCTTGGTCTCGATATAGCGCCCACCCCAGACGACGAAGCAGTCGGTGAAGGTGCCGCCGATATCAACGGAAACGCGTTTCATGCTCTCTCCCTGTGCATTGGGTCCGGGGGCTGCCCTCCTCCGGCAGCCGGTCCCGGCAATGGTTGTGCCCCCCGCGCGCGCCGCGGAGGGCGGCGTCGGTCAGTGCGCGTGGCCGCGCCCGGGCACCACGGCGGGGCCGGCATCGGGCAGCATCGCCGGGCCGCGGCTCGCCCATTGCGCCTTCAGCGCGGGCACGTCGACCTGCATGTCCCACAGCGGCGGGTGGCCCGGGGTCGCGTATTCCGTCTCGATCTGGGTGCCGCATTTCGGGCAGCAGAATTCGAGGATGCGCACCCATTCCGGATCGGGGCAGAAGGTGTAGCGATACTTCGCCGGGTCGATCACCGGCGGATGGATCTCGCGCGGGTCGCGGTTGTGCACCAGCAGCCCTTCCTTGTAGTTGCCCGCGGCCGGCGCGATCACGTGATCGCAGACGCGGCACTCCCATTTCTCGGTCTCGAGGTCGATGCGCAGGTATTCGGTCATCGGCACTTTCATCGTCATGGCTTATTCCTCCCGGTCCAGAATGACGTCGCCCGCTTCGGACACGGTGAGGGTCCACCCCGCCGGAATGAGCGCCGTGAAGTAATCCTCCTCGAGGATCGCGGGCCCCTTGGCCCAGTCGCCCGCCGCCATGCCGTTCAGCCGGTAGACCGGCAGATCGGTGCGGCCCTGCCCGGCAACAAGCACCTCGCGCGTGGCTGCCGCCTCGGCGCGGGTCCGGCGGTTGACCGCGACGGTGCGGGTCTCGCCCCGGCGCAGGCTCTTCGTCGCGACGAATTCAAGCTCGACCGCGCCCGCCTTCGCCAGATCGGCGGGGAAGCCCTCGCCCTCGGCCAGCTCGTGCACGACCTCGCCCTCGGTGGTCTCGGTCACCAGACGCGCCGCAACGGTATAGCTGCCCGCCTCGAAGCCTTCGGCGAACATGTCGCGCGCGGCCTTCTGCGCCAGCGCCTCGCGCGCCGTGGCAAGCGCCGCGCTGGTGTTTTCGGGCAGCGTCACCGCATAGCGCTGCGAGACATCGCAGGCGCCGATGCCATAGGCCGAGAACACCGCCGCCATCGCCGGCATCGCCACCCGCGTGATCCCCGCCTTCTCGGCGACACCACAGGCCAGCAGCGGACCGGCGCCACCGAAGGCCATCATCACCGTGTCGGGCGAGATCGTGGTGAAGCGGTGCAGCTCGTCCGCGACCTTCGCCTCGAAGGCGTCGGCCATCATCGTCACCGCGGTCTCGAGATCGACGCCCAGCGGCTCGGCGATGTTGGTGCGGATCGCCGCCTCGGCGCGGCCCGCATCAAGCCCCATGCCACCGCCGAAATAGGAGGCGGGGTCGAACAGGCCGGCGAGAAGGCTGGCGTCGGTGATCGTCGCCTCCTTCCCGCCGCGGCCGAAGCATGCGGGGCCGGGGAGGGCGCCCACGCTGTCCGGACCGATCACGATCTTGCCGTCCTTCACCTTGAACACCGAGCTGCCGCCGGCGCCGGCCGAGATGATCTCGCACAGCGGGAAGGAGACCGAGATCCCCTCGACATGTCCGCGACGGATCTCGGCGACCTTGCCCTCGGTGCACTGGCCGATGTCGGTGGTGGTGCCGCCGACGTCGATCGAGACCGCATCGCGGAAACCATAGAGCGCGGAGAAGGCCTTCACCCCCTCCATGCCGCCGCGCGGGCCCGAGGAATAGGTCTTGATCGCCACCGTCTTCGCCACGCGCGAGGCGTCGCCGTCGTTGCGGAAGATCAGGAGCGGGTTCTTCGTGCGGTATTCGCGCAGCCGGTTCTCGGCCTGGAACAGGAAGGCCTCCATCGACGGGTGCAGGAAGGAGTTGATCAGCGCCGACCAGGCGCGGCGGTCGGGGTTGCGGTCGACGGTGAGGTCCGAGGCATAGAGCACCGGCACCGCCCCCAGCAGGTGGCGCGGATACTTGCGCAGCACGATCTGCTTCACCCGTTCCTCGGCCTTGTGGAAGCCCTCGCCGGTGAAGCAGATCACCAGACGGTTCGCGCCGGCGGCGGTGAGCTGGTTGATCGTGCGCACGATCGCGACCTCGGCCTCGGGCGTCTCGAGCGCGTCGGTCTCGACAAAGCCCACCCGGTCACCGACGAGCGCGGCCCAGACCTCGGCATCATGGGTGGCCAGCTGCGCGGGCAGATCCTCGGCGCCCGTCGCGAGAATCAGGCCGAGCTTCGGCCCCTTGCGCTCGCAGATCGCGTTGGTGCCCTGCGTCGTCGAGTAGCGGATCAGGTCGACTTCCTCGAGCAGCCGCTTCACGTCGGTCGCGCCATAGACGACCTCCGAGGCCTTCTGCAGCCCCTCGAAGAAGCATTTCGACAGATCGTAGGGCGTGGTCAGGACCTTGGTCTTGGTCACGCCGTCATCCGACATGATGCAGACGTCGGTGAGAGTCCCGCCGTTATCAATGTTAATCTGAAATGCCATTGCGCATTTCTCCTCCCATACCTGTTGCGACGGCGCCTCCTGCGCGCCGGGGCCTCGGCAGATGCGGGAAAGGCTCCTCCCCCTCCACGCGCCGACGAACCTGTCAGCGAAGGAAGCAGGGTTGATGCCAGATCGGGCCGGTTGCCGCGAAAATCGCACAACCTTCTGTTTTCGAAAGATTTTATAAAATCATGCAGAGCGGGAGGGCCGGGCCGGGGGCCGCGACCATCCGGCTTTCGGTCACCGTCCGCCACGCGGGCGGACGCCCGGACGGATCAGCGCGCCCGGCACGGACGGGCACACGCGACAGGGGGCAAGCAGATCGCCGTCAGCGATGCGCGAGATACTCCGCCGAAACATATCCCGAGACACTGGGCTTGTCGGTCAGATAGACCTTGCACCAGACCTTGCCGTTGTTCGTCACACAGTTCTGACGGGTAAGACGCGTTCCGTCCGGCAGGCCGATGATGATCTTGCGGTCAAGGCCCGGACCCTCGCGAAGCTTCAGAAGGTCATCCGGCCCGGCGCCTTTGACGACGGCACCGGAACCGAGCGCACATCCGGTTGCGATCACGAGGGCGAGGAGCGCAGCAAAATGAGGTCGCATGATCTGTCCTGAATCGTTTCGCCATCCATACGACACCCGCAGGCGAAAGGACAGCGGACAGGAAATGGACGCGCATCAGCAGCGCATCGGAGCGCCGGCTCCGATCCGGCCAGGCGAGGGGCCCACCCGAGGATTTCACCCGGCGCCAGTCACGCCACCGCGTCGGAGAACGAGGCGAAGTGGCAGGCGATCGGCCCGGCAGATGCCTCGAGACTTGCATCGGCATCCGCACTGCAGCGCTCGATGCCGCTGGGCGCTCACCACGACCTTTCTTGACGGCGGCGAGGTTCCGATGCCGGCCGGGGAGGGATAGCCGGCGAAGCCCTATCCGAGCCGCGACTCGGCAGCGGCGATTTCGCCGGGGAAGCGCCGGGCGAGAACGCAAACCGCAAGCCGCCCTGACGGTCCGTCCGGGTGATCCGGCGATTTCTCTTCAGAAGCTGGGGGAAGTTTTGGTGGCGAGGGGGGGACTCGAACCCCCGACCCCGTGATTATGAGTCACGTGCTCTAACCTGCTGAGCTACCTAGCCACGCTGTGGCGCGTAGCTATGCGATGGCGCGCGGGGCGTCAATAGGCTTGCGCGAAAAATCTGCGCCCGCCCCGCACGGCGGGCATCGGCAGGCCCCTGCCCCGCCCCCGGCACCGCCGACAGGCCTTCGGCGGTGGATTTCGGCCCGGAAACCCCCTAGCCTCGGCGGGCAGACCCCCGCCCCCCGAGCACGAGACCCGCAGTGACCACAGCCAGCCCCGGCGTCGCCTTCTATTCGATCGGAGAGAACTGTCTTGGCCACGGCGTCTTGCAGCGCCACGGCGTCGCGCCGCTGCTTTCCACGCCGTTCAGCCACGCGCGGTCGAACATCGACTATGCGACGCAGCTCGTCGAAACCGATTTCGTCGACATGCTGACGCCGCGGTTCCTGCACCACGAGCAGCGCAACAAGACGCGGATGCCGGTCCATTCGCTCTATACCTGCGAGGCCGGACTCTATGAGAAATCCGTCTGCAACGGCTTCGAATTCTCGCATCATGACGTGATCGACGATGCCGAGAACCGCGCAAGCTACCTGCGCAAGGCGCAGCGGTTTCTCGACGGGCTGAGCGGCACCGGCCCGGCGTGTTTCCTCTATCACTACCGGCTGCACCGCACTCAGGACATCGCGCGGGTGGCGGCCAAGCTGCGCCGGTTTCAGGAGCTGTGCCGTGCCCGCTCCGGCCGGCCGATCTCGGTCACGATGTTCACCCAGCGCCTCGTCGGCAGCGACGACCAGCGCCGGGTGGAGTTCCTGCGGCCCGACGGCATCCCCGTGGCGATCCTGCACACCCGGCACAAATGGTGCGGCACCGATCCCGAGCAGTTCTGGGGCCGGGTCGACGACGATCTCTTCGCGCGGATGATCGGCGCCTTCGAGTTTCACGCGGCAACGGCCGGGACCTTCTGACCCCGGCCCGGGGCCCGTCTCAGTAGACCGTCACCGGCGTGCCGACCGGCACCGACTGGAACAGCTCGATGACGTGGTCGTTGACCATCCGCAGGCAGCCGTTCGACACCGCATGACCGATCGAGCTCGGCTCGGTGGTGCCGTGGATGCGGATCGCGGTGTCGCGGCCGTCCTGATAGAGATACATCGCCCGCGCGCCGAGCGGATTGTTCGGGCCGCCGGGCATGCCGGTCTCGGCATATTTCGCGTAATGGTCGGGCGAGCGCTTGACCATCTCGGGCGTCGGCTTCCAGCTCGGCCATTCGACCTTGCGCCCGACATAGGCGGTGCCGCGGAATTTCAGCTCGTCCTTGCCCACCGCCACGCCATAGCGCATCGCCTTGCCCGGCGCGATGACGTGGTAGAGGAAGAACTTGTCCGAGACGATGATGATCGAGCCCACGGCCAGCTCCGGCCGGACGTTCACCTCGGTCGGGTAATAGCGCTTCGCGATCGGCCATTGCGGCGCCGGTTTCTCCGGCGGCAGCACCTCGACCGGGTTCGAGGCGGAAGAGCCGGTGGCGGTGGTCTGTGCGGCCAGGGCAGTGCCCGCGAAGGACAGCACGGCGAGGGTGGTCAGAAGGGTGCGGCGAAGCATCGCGGTCTCCGGTTATCGTTGCGGCAAGGCTATCAGGGCGCCTTGCCCCCCTCAACGGAAAAGGAAAAGGGCGGGTTCCCCCGCCCTGTCCCGAAATCTGTCCGGCGCGGGGCTCACTTGCCCTGGAAGGCGCAGCCGGTCTTGAAGCCGAGCTTCGAGAAGATCATCGCCGCCGGGCAGAAACCGGTGAAGGCCGACTGCAGCAGGTTCAGGCCGATGAAGACGGTGAACCACAGGAAGTAATGCGAGACATACCAGGTCAGCAACACGCTGATCAGGACCATCACGCCGGCAAAGGCGAAGATCGTGCGGTCGAGGTTCATGGGGGGACTCCGTGACGGGGGTGGATCGGTTGGAAGGCGCTTTCGCCCCAGCTAGCATTGCCGCAACACAAATTCAAGTTCAGGAATGTTTTCCGGAGAGTTGACCCGGGCGGGGGCGCGCTCCAAGTGAAGCATTGGAGGTGCCCGATGTCCAAGACCACGTTCACCATCGACGGAATGCATTGCGGCGCCTGCACCGGCCGCGTCGAGCGGGCACTGAGCGCCGAGCCGGGCGTGACCAGCGCCACGGCGAACCTGATGGCGCGCTCGGCCCGGGTCGAGTTCGAGGCACCGGCCACCCCCGCCTCGCTGGCCGCGGCGCTCGCGAAGGCGGGCTATCCGGTCAACCGCGCCGAGGCGACGCTCGACATCACCGGCATGACCTGCGCGAGCTGCGTCAGTCATGTCGAGCACGCGCTGACCGCGCTGCCCGGGGTGATCGAAGCCTCGGTCAACCTGGCCACCGAGACCGCGCAGGTGGGCTATGCCCAGGGCGCCGTCGCGCCCTCCGAGATGGTGAAGGCGGTCGAGGGCGCGGGCTATGGTGCGCGCGTCGCCACCGCCGATGCCCCCGCCGCGCCGGTCGCCGAACGGCAGGCGGCCGAGGCGGCAAAGCTGAAGCGACAGGTGTTGATCTCGGCCGCGCTCACCCTGCCGGTCTTCGTGCTGGCCATGGGCACGCATCTGATCCCCGGCTTCCACATGGCGGTGATGCACACGATCGGCGAGCGCGCGAGCTGGTGGATCCAGCTGGTCCTCACCGCGCTGGTGCTGGCCTTCCCCGGCCGGGTGTTCCTGCGCATCGGCATCCCGGCCCTGCTGCGCGGCGCGCCCGAGATGAACTCGCTCGTCGCCATGGGGGCGCTGGCAGCGTTCCTCTATTCCGCGGTGGTGACCATCGCCCCGGGCCTTCTGCCCGTCTCGGCCCGCTCCGTCTATTTCGAGGCAGCGGCGGTGATCGTCACGCTGATCCTTGTCGGCCGCTGGCTCGAGGCGCGGGCGAAGGGACGCGCGGGCGAGGCGATCTCGCGCCTCGTCGCGCTGCGCCCGGCAACGGCCCGCGTCGCGCGCGAAAGCGGCACCGTCGAGCTGCCGGTCGAGGAACTCGCCCCGGGTGACATCGTGCTTCTGGCCCCGGGCGAACGCGTCGCGGTCGACGGGCTGGTGACCGAGGGGCATGGCTGGATCGACGAATCGATGCTGACGGGCGAGCCCGCCCCGGTCGAGAAGACGCCGGGCGCTGAGATCACCGGCGGCACGGTGAACGGGCAGACGGCGCTCGCTTTCCGCGTCACCGCGACCGGCACCGACACGGTGCTCGCGCGCATCATCGCGCTGGTCGAGGAGGCGCAGGGCCAGAAGCTGCCGGTGCAGGCGCTGGTCGACAAGATCACCCGTGTCTTCGTGCCGGCGGTGATGGGGCTGTCGCTGCTGACCTTCGCGATCTGGATGCTGGCGGGGCAGGGCTTCACCCATGCCCTCGTCGCGGCAATCTCGGTGATGATCATCGCCTGCCCCTGCGCGATGGGGCTGGCAACGCCGGTCTCGATCCTTGTCGGCACCGGGCGGGGCGCGGAACTCGGCCTGCTGTTCCGCCGCGGCGACGCGCTGCAGCGCCTGTCCGAGGTCAGGACCCTCGCCTTCGACAAGACCGGCACGCTGACCCTTGGCCACCCCGAGCTGACCGATCTGATCCCGGTCGCGGGCATCACTGCGGAAGACGCACTTGCCACCGCCGCGGCGCCCGAGGCGCGTTCGGAACATCCGCTGGCCCGCGCGATCGTGGCGGCGGCCGCGGCGCGCGGCCTGCCCCTGCCCCGCGCCCGCAAGGTCGAGGCCCTGCCCGGCCGCGGCCTTTCGGCCGAGGTCGATGGCAAGACCGTGCTTCTGGGCAATGCCCGCGCGATGACCGAGGCGGGCGTCGACATCGGCCCGCTCGCGGCACAGGCGCTGGCGCTGGCGGGTGAGGGCAAGACGCCCATCTACCTTGCCCGCGACGGTGCGGCAGTGGCGCTTCTGGCGGTTGCCGACCCGATCAAGGAACACGCGGCCGAGGCGGTCTCGGCGTTGCAGGCGGCCGGCATCGAGGTGGCCCTCGTCACCGGCGACGCGAAACCCACGGCCGAAGCGGTGGCGCGGCGGCTCGGCATCACCCGGGTGGAGGCCGAGGTCCTGCCCGAGGGCAAGGTCGCTGCGGTGAACGCGCTTGGCGGCAAAGGCGCCGTGGCCTTCGTCGGCGACGGCATCAACGACGCGCCGGCGCTTGCGGCGGCGGATGTGGGGCTTGCGATCGGCACCGGCACCGACGTCGCGATCGAGGCGGCCGAGGTGGTGCTGATGGGCGACGACCCGCGCGGCGCGGCCCGCGCGCTCAAGCTCTCGCGCGCGGTGATGCGCAACATCCGCGAGAACCTGTTCTGGGCCTTCGCCTATAACGTCGCGCTGATCCCGGTGGCCATGGGCGTGCTGCGCCCCTTCGGCGGGCCCGGCCTGTCGCCGATGCTCGCCGCGGGCGCGATGGCCTTTTCCTCGGTCTTCGTGGTGACGAACGCGCTGCGCCTGCGCCGCGCCCGGTTCTGACCGGAAGGGGGGCGGTCACCGCCCCCCGCCTGCGCTCACAGCTCGCCGGTCAGGAACTGTGCCCGGCCATGGCCGAAGGACCAGTCCTCGTCGCCGTTCTCGGTGAAGGAGATCATCACGTCACTCGGCGCGATGCCGCATTTCGCCTGCAGATCGGCGCAGAGGTTTTCATAGAAGGCCACCTTCGCCTCGCGCCCGCGCGGCCGCGACACCACGTGCAGCATCACGAATTTCTCGGTGCGCGGAATGCCCAGCCCGGTGTCGAGCGCCTTCAGGTGGCTCGGCGCGTGCTCGGTCAGGATCTGATAGCGGTCGCCCTGCGGCACCTTGAAGGTGCGCACCATCGCCTCGTGGGCGGTGTCGAGCAGCAGCTCGATCTCTTCCGGCGTGCGGCCCTTGATGACGTGGTATTGCATGAGAGGCATTCGGTCTTGCTCCTGTTGGGTCGTTCTTTCCCCCCGTTGCGGAACCCATGCCTCCCCGCCATGGCAGGCCCGCCCGGCGGGCGCACCCGTGCCCGGGCTACGCCCCTGCCCCGGCGCTGTCGAGCCGGCCGCGCCGATCAGACCGAAATCGTTGCCGTGACGGCACGGCGCCAGCGCGCATAGGCCGCCGCGCGCGGCGCCTCGGCCATCGCGGGCTCGAACCGGCGCTCGAGCGCCCAGTGCCGCCCGACCTCCTCGGGCCCCGGGCACAGCCCCGACTGCCAGCCCGCAAGCCAGGCCGCGCCAAGCGCCGTGGTCTCGGTCACCACCGGCCGGTCGACCGGGGCGCCGAGGATGTCGGCCAGGAACTGCATCGTCCAGTCCGAGCGCGCCATGCCGCCATCGACGCGCAACACGCCCAGATCGAGCGTACCGGCATCCGCCCGCATTGCCTCCCACAGGTCGCGGGTCTGATAGCCCACCGATTGCAGCGCGGCGCGGGCGATCTCGGCCCGGCCGGTGCCGCGGGTCAGGCCGAAGATCGCGCCCTGCGCCTCGGGCCGCCACCAGGGCGCGCCGAGGCCGGTGAAGGCGGGCACCATCAGCACCTGTTGCGCGGGATCCGCGGTCTCGGCCAGCGCCTGCGTCTCGGCTGCGCTGTCAATGAGCTTCAGCCCGTCGCGCAGCCATTGCACCACCGCCCCGGCGACGAAGATCGAGCCCTCGAGCGCGAAATGCGTGCGCCCGGCAAAGCGGCTCGCCACCGTGGTCAGCAGCCGGTGCCCCGAGGCAATGCGCGCCGCGCCGGTGGTCAGCAGCGCAAAGCAGCCGGTGCCATAGGTCGATTTCATCATCCCCGGCGCGAAACAGCCCTGCCCCATCGCCGCCGCCTGCTGATCGCCCGCCACGCCGCGGATCGGCAGCGCCCGGCCGAACAGCGCGGGATCGGTGGTGCCGAAGTCGGCCGCGCAATCGCGCACCTCGGGCAAGAGCGCCATCGGCACGCCGAACATCCGGCACAGATCCGCGTCCCACTCGCCGCGCTCGATGTCATAGAGCATCGTGCGCGCGGCATTGGTGGCGTCGGTCGCATGCACCCGCCCGCCGGTCAGCCGCCAGATCAGGAAGGCGTCGACGGTGCCGAAGGCCAGCGCCCCCGCCTCGGCCCGCGCCCGCGCGCCCGGCACTGCATCGAGCAACCAGCCGATCTTCGTGGCCGAGAAATAGGGGTCGAGCAGCAGCCCGGTCTTCGCCGTCACCTCGGCCTCGGCGCCCGCATCGCGCAGGGCAGTGCAGGCGGGGGCGGTGCGGCGGTCCTGCCAGACAAGCGCATTGGCGATCGGCGCGCCGCTGGCGCGGTCCCAGATCACCGTCGTCTCGCGCTGATTGGTGATGCCGATCGCAACCACCGCGTCGCTCATCGCGGCGCGCGCGCAAGACAGCGTCGTCGCCCAGATCTCCTCGGGGTCGTGCTCGACCTCGCCCGGGCGCGGGTAGATCTGCGCGAATTCGCGCTGCACCGTCGCCACCGGGGTCAGCCCGCCCGTGCCCGTCACCGCGAAACGGATCGCGCGTGACGAGGTGGTGCCCTGATCGAGGGCCAGAATCTCGCTCATCCTCTCCTCCCGGCCTCTCCTCAGGCCTCCGTTATCCCGGCTTCCGCACGGATCTGCGCCAGCATCCCCGCCACCGCCTGCACCTGCGCCGGGCTCAGCCGCAGGCCAAGCTTGCTGCGCCGCCACAGCACGTCCTCGGCCGTCACCGCCCATTCGCGGGTGACAAGCCAGCGCAGTTCGGCCTCGGTCAGGGTGGCGCCCAGATCGGCGCCCAGATCCCCGGCCGTGCGTGCCGCGCCCAGCCAGGCGCGCGCCTCGGTGCCATAGCTGCGCACCAGCCGCGCGGCCCAGGGCGCGCACAGGAACGGATAGTCGCGGATCAGATCGTCGGCGAGTGCAGGCCGGCCATCCACCGGGAAATCGCCGCCGGGCAGCGCCGCGCCGGCGGTCCATGGCCCCGTCGCCGCCGGGAAGAAGGGCGCAAGCTTCGCCAGCGCCGCCTCTGCCAGCCGCCGATAGGTGGTGATCTTGCCGCCGAAGATGTTCAGCAGCGGCGCCCCCTCGGCATCGAGGCGCAGCACATAGTCACGCGTCGCCGCGGTGGCCGAGCTGGCCCCGTCGTCATAAAGCGGCCGCACGCCGGAATAGGTCCAGACCACATCGGCGGGGGTCACGGGTTTGGCGAAATACTCCGACACGAAGGCGCACAGATAGGCGACCTCGTCCTCGCTGCACTGCGCCGCGCCCGGGGCGCCGCGGTGGTCCTGATCGGTGGTGCCGATCAGGGTGAAATTGTCCTCGTAGGGGATGGCGAAGCAGATCCGCCCGTCGCGCCCCTGGAAGAAATAGGCCCGGTCGTGATCGAAGAGCCGCCGCGTCACGATATGCGAGCCGCGCACCAGCCGCACCCCCTCGGTCGAGGGCACATGGATGGTGGTGCGGATCACCTCGCCGACCCAGGGGCCGGCGGCATTCACCAGCGCCCGCGCCCAGACGCTGCCCGCCGGGGTGACCACGCGCCACAGATCGCCCTCGCGATGCGCCTCGGTCACCCGGGTGCGGGTGCGGATCTCGGCGCCGCGCGCGGCCGCATCGCGCGCATTCAGCACGACAAGCCGCGCATCGTCGACCCAGCCGTCGGAATATTCATAGGCCTTGGCAAAGCCCGGCCGCAGCGGCGCGCCGGCCGGATCGCGGCGCAGGTCGAGCGCGCGGGTGCCGGGCAGCGAGCGCCGGCCGCCGAGGTGGTCATAGAGGAACAGCCCCGCCCGGATCATCGCCGCTGGCCGCTTACCCTTCAGCCAGGGCAGGAACAGCCCCACCAGCCGGCCGACCGGGGTGTCGGTCGGAAAGCGCATCGCCGGGTCGATCGGCAGCACGAAGCGCATCGGATGACTGATGTGCGGGCTCGCCGCGAGCAACACCTCGCGCTCGGCGAGCGCCTCGTGCACGAGGCGAATCTCGAGATATTCGAGATAGCGCAACCCGCCGTGAAACAGCTTGGTCGAGGCCGAAGACGTGGCCTGAGCAAGGTCTGCCTGCTCGAAAAGCAGCACCGAGAGGCCACGACCGGCCGCATCGCGGGCAATGCCGCAGCCGTTCACGCCACCGCCGATGATGCACAGATCGACGGGATTTTCCTGCGTTGCTAAGGACATGACACCTCCTGGGATGGTCAGAGTGGGCCCGAGGTCGTGGCAGATGTCAAAGCCTTTCGGCGAGATCCCGCTCATCGGCGCACAGGGGCCCCGCTGCGCGCTAGGCGGCTTTCTCACGTGATTGTATCAATGTTGTAATCAAATGAGGAATGGAGCAGTTCCCGATGATGATCCGCCGCAGCCTGCTGCTGACGTTGCCCCTGGTTATCGCCCTCGCCGCCTGCGGCGCAGATCCCCGCGCGTCTTCGAAGGGCATGTCCCCGGATCAACTGCCGCTCCAGCCCGGCGAAAGCACCGAAATGCGGGGCCTCATCAACAAATACGCCGATCACTACGAGGTGCCGCGCACGCTGGTGCACCGCATCGTGCAGCGCGAAAGCGGTTACAACCCGACGGCGCGCAACGGCTCCTACATGGGGCTGATGCAGATCGACCCGCGCACCGCCTCGACCATGGGCTTCTCGGGCTCGTCGCGCGAGCTGCTCGATGCCGAGACGAACCTGAAATACGCGGTGAAATACCTGCGCGGTGCGTGGCTCTGTGCCGATGGCAACGAGAACGAGGCCGTGGGCTGGTATGCGCGCGGCTACTATTACGAGGCGAAGCGCCGCGGCATCCTGAAAGATGCCGGCCTGCGCGGCTGACCCCTCTCGCATGACGACGCCCCTGCTCCGGGGCGGGATGGCCGCCCCCGGGCGGCCTCATTCGTTTTCGCGCAGCACCCGGGCCGGGCGGGCCACCAGCGGGCGCAACGCGAAGACCAGCCCCGCGAGCAGAACCGCGCCGATGCCACCCAGGGCGATCGCCACGGCCGGGCCGGGCGCAAAGCGATAGCTTGCCTCCATCACGAAATGCAGCACCGCCCAGCCGGCGAGCGCGCCGACCGCGACGGCGATGATCCCGGCCGCGGCGCCGGCGAACGCCGCGCGCAGCGCAAAGGAGCGCAGGATCATCCCGCGCGTGGCGCCCAGCGTCTTCAGAAGCGCCGCCTCGCGCGCCCGTGCCCCCTCGCCCGCCGCCGCCGCGCCGATCAGCACGGTGAAGCCGGTCGCCAGCGTGACCGAGGCCGCGAGCGCCACCGCCCGCGCGATGGTGCCAAGCGCCTCGCTCACCCGCGCAATGGCGTCGCGCACCCGGATCGCGGTGATGTTCGGGAAGGCGCGCGCCAGATCGCGCAGGATCGCCGCCTCGCTCGCCTCCGGGGCGTAGATCGTGGCGATGTCGGTGTGCGGCGCGCCCGCCAGCGCCGCGGGGTTCAGCGTCAGCACGAAGCCGATGCCGGCGGTCGAGAAATCGACATCGCGCAACGAGGTGATCGCCGCCTCGATGTCGCGGCCAAGGATGTTCACGGTGATCCGGTCGCCCAGTTTCAGGCCGAGTTCCGCCGCCTCCTTCGCGGCAAAGCTTGCCTGCGGCGGGCCGTCATAGCCCTCGGGCCACCAGGTGCCCGCCGTCAGCCGCTCGCGCGGGGTGGCGGCGAAGGTCACACCGCGGTCGCCGCGCAGCACCCAGTGATCGCCCGCCACCTCGCGCGCCGGACGGCCGTTGATCTGGGTGATGACGCCGCGCAGCATCGGCGCGGTGTCGACGCGGCTCACCTCGGGGAAGGCCCGCAGCCGGGCGAGCAGCGGATCCAGCTGGTCGGGCTGGATGTCGATGATGAAATAGGCCGGCGCCACCTGCGGCAGGTCGCGCGCGATGGCGCCGCGCAGCCCGGCGTCTATCTGGCCCACGGCCGAGAGCACCGACAGCCCGAGACCAAGCGACAGCACCACCGGCAGCACCTCGGAGCGCGGCCCGCCGATCGCGGCCAGCGCCGCATGCAGCGCGGGCCGGCCCTGTGCCAGCGGGATCGCCGCGCGGGCAAGCCCGCGCAGGCCAAGCGCCGCCAGAGCCAGCAGGCCAAGCGCGCCCGCGACGCCGGCAAAGGCCGCCAGCGTCAGCCCGACCTCGCCCGAAAGCGTGGCCCCCGCCCCGACCAGCGCCACCACCAGCGCGCCGATCAGCACCAGCGACCCCGCGGGCGGCAGACTGCGCCTGCGCCCGGTGCTGCGATACAGCGTCGCCGCGCGCAGCGCCGACATCCGGCCCAGCGGCCAGAGCGCGAAGATCGCGGCGGTCAGCGCGCCGTAAAGCGCCGCCTCGAAGAGCGGGCGGGCCGACAGCCCGACCTCGACCGGCACCGGCATTGCCCGCGCGATGGCCCCCGCGGCGGCGAGCACCGCCCCCGCCCCCAGGATCAGCCCGGCCGCGATCCCCGCCGCGCCCAGCACCGCAAGCTGGATCAGGAAGGCCGCGCGGATCGTGCCCGAGGTCGCGCCCAGCGCGCGCAGCGTGGCGATGGTCTCGGCCTTGCGCTCGATCCAGGCCGAGACGGTGGCCGAGATCCCGACGCCGCCCACCGCAAGCCCCGCAAGCCCCACAAGGACCAGGAAGGTCGCCAGCCGGTCGGTGAAGCGCTCGGCCCCCGGCGCGGCGCGGCGGCTGTCGCTCCAGCGCATCCCCGCCCCCTCGAACCGGGCCAGCGCCGCGGTCTTCAGTGTGGCAAGCGTCGCGCCCGCAGGCAGGGTGACGCGGTATTGGGTTTCGTAAAGCGAGCCCGGGGCGAGCAGCGGCCCGGCCTCGATCGCGGCAAGCGAGACGATGCTGCGCGGCCCGAAGGCGATGCCCGCGCCGGTGCTGTCAGGCTCGCGCAGGATCCGCGCCATCATCACGAAATCCTGTCCGCCCAGGGCGAAGCGGTCGCCCGGTTTCAGCCCGAGCCGGTCGGCCAGCACCGGGTCGAGGAAGGCGCCCGGCACGCCGCCCTGCCCGGCCAGCGCCGCAGGCGATAGCGGCGGGTCGAGCGCCAGCGTCCCGGTCAAGGGATAGGCGCCATCGACCGCCTTCACCTGGGTGAGCGCGAAGTCGTCGCCCGCGTTCAGCATCGAGCGGAAGGCGACCAGTTCCGACACCTGCGCGGCATGGGCGGCGATCCAGTCACGTTCCTCCGCCGTGGCGCGGCGATAGGTGAAGTCGTATTGCGCGTCACCGCCCAGCAGCACCGCGCCCTGATCGGCCAGCCCCGCCCGGATCGCGCCGCGCACCAGCCCCACCGCGGCAATCGCCGCGACGCCGAGCATCAGGCACAGCAGGAAGACCCGGAAGCCCCGAAGCCCGCCACGCAGCTCGCGCCGGGCGATGCGCCAGGCAAGGCTCATGCCCGCACCCGCCCGTCGGCGATCTGCACCACCCGGTCGCAGCGCGTCGCAAGCTCGGGCGCATGGGTGACAAGGACGAGCGTCGCCCCGTGCCGGTCGCGCAGACCGAAAAGCAGGTCCATGATCGCCGCGCCATTCGCCGCATCGAGGTTGCCGGTGGGCTCGTCCGCAAGCAGAATCGCCGGGCGCGGCGCCACGGCCCGGGCCAGCGCCACGCGCTGTTGCTCGCCGCCCGACATCTCGGACGGATAATGGCCGCGCCGATGCGCAAGACCCACGGCGGCAAGTTCGGCCTCGGCCCGCGCCCGGGCATCGCCCACTCCCGCGATCTCGAGCGGCAGCGCGACGTTTTCGAGCGCCGTCATCGTCGGCACCAGGTGGAAGGACTGGAACACGATCCCCATCGTGCCGCGGCGGAAACGGGCCAGCGCGTCCTCGTCCATCGCCGTCAGGTCCTGCCCCAGCGCCGTGACCCGGCCGCCGCTCGCCCGCTCCAACCCGCCCATCAGCATCAGCAGCGAGGACTTGCCCGACCCCGAGGGGCCGGTCAGCCCGACGCTCTCGCCCCGGTTGATGTTCAGCGAAATGCCGCGCAGGATCTCGACCGGGCCGGCATTGCCGTCAAGGGTGAGCCGGGCGTCGTCGAGCGAAAGGACCGTGTCCGTCATGAGAAACCATTTTTCCGTGCCTGTCTTCGGATATGGGCCCCGCGCGCGGCTGTGCAAGCTGGCGGCGGCGGCTTTCCTCGCCCTCGCCCTGCCTGCCGCGGCGGAAGTGCCCGAGGTTCTGGCCTTCGGCGACAGCCTGACCCAGGGCTACGGGCTGATGCCGGGCGAGGGTCTGGTGCCGCAGCTGCAGGGGTGGCTCGCCGCGCAGGGGACCGCGGTGCAGGTGGTGAACGCCGGCGTCTCGGGCGACACCACGGCCGGCGGGCGGGCGCGGATCGACTGGTCGCTGACCCCCGGCATTGATGCGGTGATCGTCGAGCTTGGCGGCAACGACCTGCTGCGCGGCCTGCCGCCCGCCGCGGCGCGCGCGAACCTCGATGCGATCCTGTCTGCCGTGACGGCGCGCGGGCTGCCGGTGCTCTTGGTGGGGCTGCCGGCGCCCGGCAATTACGGCCCCGCCTACAAGGCCGAGTTCGACGCGATCTGGCCGGCGCTTGCGGCGAAGTATCACGCGCTGCTGCTGCCCGACCTGCTCGCGCCGATTGCCGCGCTGCCGCCCGAGGAGCGCGCCGCGCGCGGGCTGATGCAGGGCGACAACATCCACCCCTCGGCCGCGGGGGTGAAGCTGGTGGTGGCGGAACTTGGCCCGAGGGTGCTCGAACTGCTGGCACAGGCGCAGCCCGCGCCCTGAGCTCAGACCGGGCGGCGGTCCATCCACCACAGCATGCCGGCGCCCAGCACGCCCAGCCCCGCGCCCAGCCCGGCCACAAGCCCATAGCCGCCAAGCGTGGTGCCGATCGCGAAGGTGGCGGCGCAGATGCCGTCGCCCGCAAGCTTTTGCAGCGCCATCAGCGAGGCACCGGCACCGGGGCGGTCGCTGAGCAGTTCCTGCAGATAGGCCATCGGCTGGGTCAGCACGATCGCGCCCCCCGCGGCGCCCGGCAGCATCAGCAACCAGACGAAGGGGGTGCCGGCCAGAAGCGGGATGCCGGCGAGGTGGACGGCGTAAAGCGCCATGCCCACCCAGATCAGGCTGCGCGCCTCGACCCGGCCCAGAATGCGCGGCAGCGCCAGCATGAAGGGCACCTCGAGCCCGGCCATGATCCCCGCGTAAAGCGCCGTCGCCCCGGCGCCCCGCCCCGGCACTGCCGCGAAGACAAGGCCGATGACGACGAGGTAAAGCGTCACCGCGCCATGGATCGTGCCAAGCGCCAGCACCCGCGCCAGCACCCGCCCGCCGGCGATCTCGCCCAGCGACTGGCGGAAGGTGAGCCCCGAGCGGGTGTCGCTCCAGCGCGTCGCGCCATCGCGCGGCCAGAACAGCGCGGTGAGGGCGAGGATCGCGACCGAGAGCATAAGGCACACGGGATAGACCGCGGTCAGCGGCGTGCCGGCGCGGAAGGCCACCGCCCAGACCGGCAGAACCACCACCCACGGCACCGCGAAAAGCGCGCGCAGCGTGCTTTGCACGGCGCGGCGGTCCTCCTCGGGGTGGGTGGTCGCGGCAAGACGGGCCAGCGCGAAAAGCTGGCCGAAGAACGAGCCCGACAGCGGCAGGAGCAGCGCATGGGCAAACGCGAAGCCCGGCGCGTTCGGCGCAAGGATCACCATCCCGGTGCCCAGCGTCAGGAACGCCCCGGTGACGAGCGCAATGCCGCGCCGGTTCGCGCGCTGATCGGCGAGGATGCCGAACACCACCGAGGACGAGACGGCGATCGCCGAGGCCACCACCAGCAGCACCGAAAAGGCACTGTCGCTCAGGTGAAAGACGGTGACCGCCAGCGCCGAGACATAGGGGGCCATGGTCGCCGCATGGGCGCCATAGAGCACCAGAAGCGCGGCGGCGAGCAGCAGCGCGGGGTCACGCAGGATCGGTCGGAACGGGGCAAGAAACGGCATTGTCACCTCGGGCAATGCCGCCTCATGCGCCGGGGCGCAGCGCGATGCAAGGGGGCGCCGGGGGCGCCCTGCGGCTCAGGGCAGCATCTTGCCGGGGTTCAGGATCCCCTTCGGATCAAGCGCCGCCTTGATCGCCGCCATCACACTCAGCGCCACCGGGTCCTTGTGCGCGGCAAGCGTGGCGCGCTTCGACAGCCCCACCCCGTGCTCGGCCGAGAAGCTGCCGCCAAGCGCCACCGCCTCGCCGGCGATCGCGGCGCGGATCGCGGCCAGATGGCTCGCCTCATCGCGGCCCGGATAGACCGTGTAATGGATGTTGCCGTCGCCCAGATGCGCCACGAGGAAGACCTCGGCCTCGGGGTCGAGCGTGGCGAGCCGCAGCTCCATCCGGGTCAGGAACTCCTGCAGCCGGTCGAGCGGCAGCGCCACGTCGGTGTCGACCATCACCGGCTGCACGAAGGTGATCTCGGCCGCGGATTCGCGCATCGTCCAGAGCCGGCGGCGCTGTGCCTCCGAGGTCGCGACCACCGCCTCGGTGAGCGAGCCGTCCTCGAGCGCCGCCTCGAGCAGGGTCTCCAGCCGCTCGACCGGGTCCTCGCCGGCGATGGTGGTCGCGATCTCGACCATCACGTTCACCGCACAGGGTTCGAACGGGCAGGCAAGCTCGGGTTTCAGCCGGCCAAGACGCTCCATGTAATGGGCGGGCATGAACTCGAAAGCCTCGACGGCGCCGCCGCTGCCGGCCTGCAGCCGGTGCAAGAGCGCGAGCGCCCCCTCGAGCGTGTCCATGCCCAGAAGCGCGGTCGCATGGGCAACCGGCGCCGGCGCCAGCTTCAGCACCGCCGCGGTGATGACGCCGAGCGTGCCCTCGGCGCCGATCATCAGATCGCGCAGGTCATAGCCGCTGTTGTCCTTGTGCAGCCCGGTCAGCAGGTTCATCACCCGTCCGTCGGCCAGAACCACCTCGATGCCCAGGCACAGCGCCCGCGCATTGCCATAGCGCAGCACGTTCGAGCCACCGGCATTGGTCGAGAGGAACCCGCCCACCATCGCCGAGCCCTTCGCCCCGAAGGTCAGCGGGAAGACAAGCCCGTGGCGCGCCGCCTCGTCGTGCAACGTTTCAAGGATCACCCCCGCCTCGGCGGTGATCGTGCGCGCGGCGGGGTTCACCTCGCGCAGCCGGTTCATCCGTGCGAGCGACAGCATCAGCGCCCCCTCGGCCGCGGCGCCGCCGTTCATCCCGGTGTTGCCGCCCACCGGCACCACCGGCGTGCCGGTCTCGCTTGCAAGCCGCAGCACCGCGGAAACTTCCTCGGTCGAGCCCGGGCGCAGCACCGCAAGCGGGGTCCAGTGATAGTGCCCGGTCCAGTCGTCGCGGTAGCCCGCGGTATCGTCGCCGGTCAGCACGTTGGCGGGGCCGATCAGGTCACGCAGGCGGTCGAGAAGGGTCATGCGGGTCTCCCGTGGATGCGGCGGCCGCCACCCCTGGGCGTTCGGGCGCTGTCCGCGCCAGTGCCCCCCGGAGGCGACCGTCATCGCGGCCGGCTCAGCGCCAGTCGAAAAAGCCTTTCGGCGCCTGCGCGAGCAGCCGGCGCGCCAGATCGGCACCAAGCGCGGCGCCTTCGGTCAGCGCGCCATGCGCCTCGCCCGAGATCGACTCTGAGCCATCCGGGCGCAGGATCTCGCCGCGCAGCCAGAGCCGGTCGTCAAGGATCTCGGCAAGCCCCGCAATCGGCGTCTCGCACGAGCCGTCGAGCGTGGCGAGGAAGCTGCGCTCGGCCGCCAGACGCACCCCCGTGGGCCGGTCGTGGATCGCGGCGAGCAGATCGGCGCAGCGCGTATCGGCCGTGCGCCGCTCGATCCCGATGGCGCCCTGCGCGACGGCGGGCAGCATCTCGTCGGGGCCGATGGCAGAGCGCGCGACCTCGGCCTTGCCCAGCCGGTTCAGCCCGGCCATGGCAAGGAAGGTGGCATCCGCCACACCGTCCTCGAGCTTCTTCAGCCGGGTCTGCACATTGCCACGGAACTCGACCAGCTTCAGATCGGGCCGGCGGTTTGCCAGCTGCGCCCGCCGGCGCAGGCTCGACGAGCCGACGACCGCGCCCTCGGGCAGGTCGGCGAGGCTTGCGTAGCGCATCGAGACGAAGGCGTCACGGGTGTCCTCGCGCGGCAGGAAGCAGTCGAGCAGCAGCCCCTCGGGCTGGGCCGTCGGCATGTCCTTCATCGAATGCACCGCGATGTCGATCGCACCCGAGACGAGCGCCTCCTCGATCTCCTTGGTGAACAGGCCCTTGCCGCCAAGCGCCTTCAGCGGCTGGTCGGCCGCGATCAGCGCGGCATTGTCGCCGGTGGTGCGGATCACCACGATCTCGAAGGCCTCCGGCGGCAGGTCATGCGCCGCACTAAGCCGCGCGCGGGTCTCATGAGCCTGCGCGAGCGCGAGCGGCGAGCCGCGGGTGCCGATCTTCAGCGGGTCCGTTGCGGAGGGCATCTGTTTCATGGCCCACGGCATAGCCGCGACCGATTGCCCGCGCAAGCGGGGCGAACGCGCGCAATGCTTGACAATCGGCCGCAGCCCGCGATGAAGAGGGACAAAGGAGATCCCGATGAGCGACAAGACGATCCTGCGCGCGCTGCGTGGCGAGGTGCTGCCCACCCCTCCGGTCTGGATGATGCGGCAGGCGGGCCGCTACCTGCCCGAATATCGCGCGACCCGGGCGCAGGCGGGGGATTTCCTCTCGCTGTGCTACAATTCCGAGCTTGCGGCCGAGGTCACGCTGCAGCCGATCCGCCGCTATGGCTTCGACGCGGCGATCCTGTTCGCCGACATCCTGCTCTTGCCGCAGGCGCTTGGCGTCGATCTGTGGTTCGAGACCGGCGAAGGCCCGCGGATGTCGACCACCACGACGCCGGCCGAGTTGGCCGCGCTGAAGGGCTGCGACGACATCCACGACACGCTCGCCCCGATCTACGAGACG
Organism: Paenirhodobacter sp. YD-8; assembly: GCF_056590935.1. Taxonomy (NCBI): domain Bacteria; kingdom Pseudomonadati; phylum Pseudomonadota; class Alphaproteobacteria; order Rhodobacterales; genus Paenirhodobacter; species Paenirhodobacter sp. YD-8. The sequence goes on from NZ_CM152649.1 coordinate 3,203,734, forward strand.
GTGCGGATCCTGCGCCGCGAACTGCCGTCGGAGACCACGCTGATCGGTTTTGCCGGCGCGCCCTGGACCGTCGCGACCTACATGATCGCCGGCCGCGGCACCCGCGACCAAGGCCCGGCGCATGCGCTGAAGGCCACCGATCGCGCCACCTTCGCCGGCATCATCGACCGGCTGACCGAGGCGACGGTCGAGTATCTGGCGAAGCAGGTCGAGGCCGGGGCCGAGGTCGTCAAGCTCTTCGACAGCTGGGCGGGCAGCCTGAAGGGCCAGGATTTCGAGGATTTCGCCGTCGCCCCCACGGCGCGGATCATCGCCGAACTGAAAGCGCGCTTCCCAGGCCTGCCGGTCATCGCCTTCCCGCGCGAGGCGGGCGAGGGCTATGTCGGCTTTGCGAAGAAGACCGGCGCCGATTGTGTCGCGATCGACAATTCGGTCTCGGCCGACTGGGCGGCGGCAAACGTGCAGAAGGACGGCTGCGTGCAGGGCAACCTTGATCCCCGTCACATGGTGACCGGCGGCGCGGCACTGGTCGAGGCGACGCGCGAGGTGGTGCGCGCCTTCTCGAAGGGGCCGCATATCTTCAACCTCGGCCATGGCATCACCCCCGACGCCGATCCCGAGAATGTCGCGCTGATGGTCGAGACGATCCGCAAGGGATAGGGTCCGCGACCGCCGGGGCCGGCGAAGATGCGTATTCATGCGAAGAAAAAAGGGGCCGCGAGGCCCCTTTTTGTCATTCGCGGATCATTTGCCGCGGAAGGTCTTCGGCCCGGGCTTGCCACCCGGCTTGCCGGCAAACTTGCCCGCGGGCTTTCCCGCGTATTTTTCGGCGGGCTTGCCGCCCTTGGCGTATTTCGCCTTCGGGGCAGCATCCTTCGCGGCGGCGCCATGGCCGCCCTCGCGTGCCCAAGGGGCGGCCTTGCGGGCCTTCGGCGCGCCGCCCTCGCCTTCGGGGCGGTCGAACTTGCGCGCCGGGCGCGGGCCATCGGTGCCCTCGGCCCGCTCGAACTTGCGGGGCGGGCGCGGCGCGCCCTCGCCCTCGACGCGGTCATATTTGCGTGCGGGCTTCGGGGCACCCTCGCCCCAGCCCTGGCCCTTGCGGTGCGGCTTGCGCGGGCCGCGGTCGTCGTCGCTCTTCGACCAGCGCGAGGGGCGCGGCGCCGGGCGGTCGAGCCCTTCGGGGGCATCGGCCAGCGGCGTGACGGTGCACTTGTCTTCCATCACCATCGAGGGAGCGAGCGAGCCCTCGAACCGGTCCGCGGCCTCGGCGTGGATCTGAACGAAGGTGTGGTCCTGCATCACCCGGATCATGCCGATGTCGCGCCGGGTCAGATCGCCCGCGCGGCACAGCATCGGCAACAGCCATTTCGGGTCGACCCACTGGTCATGCCCCATGGTCAGCCGGAACCAGCGCGAATTGCCGAATTCCTCGCGCGCGCGCGGCTTCGGCCCGTCGAGCGTGACCGGCACCAGATCCTCGGGCGCCGAGCGCGCGGCGCGGAAGTTGCGCAGCACGGCAGCGGCCAGCGCGCGCGGCTCGAACGCCTCAAGCAGGCGCTCGATGCCGTCGAGCTCATCGGCGGTCGGCGCCTCGGTCAGCACTGCCTGCTGCAGCATGCGTTCCTCGTCGCGGGCGAAGATCTCTTCGGGGCCCGGCGCGCTTTCCCAGGTGGCGCTCACGCCCGCCTCGCGCAGCAGCCGCTCGCCCTTCGAACGCAGGTTCAGCGGCACCACCAGCGCCGAGATCCCCTTCGCGCCGGCGCGGCCGGTGCGGCCCGAACGGTGCAGCAGCGCCTCCTTGTTCTGCGGCAGGTCGGCGTGGACGACAAGTTCCAGCCCCGGCAGGTCGATGCCGCGCGCCGCGACGTCGGTCGCGATGCAGACCCGGGCCCGACCGTCGCGCAGCATCTGCAGCGCGCGCGAGCGTTCGTCCTGCGTCAGCTCGCCCGAGAGCGCCACCACCGAGAAGCCGCGGTTGAGCAGCTTGCCGGTCAGGTGCGTGACCGCGGCGCGGGTCGAGCAGAACACGATCGCGCGTTCAGGTTCATGGAAGCGCAGCAGGTTGACGATGGCGTTCTCGCGGTCAGTCTTGTCGACGACGAGGGCACGATAGTCGATGTCGGCATGCTGGCTGCGCGCGGCGATGGTCGAGATCCGCTCGGCGTCGCGCTGGAAGGTGGCGGCAAGGCGGGCGATCTCGGGCGGCACGGTGGCCGAGAACATCAGCGTGCGGCGGGTCTCGGGCGCGGTCTCGAGGATGAACTCGAGATCCTCGCGGAAGCCGAGGTCGAGCATCTCGTCGGCCTCGTCGAGGGTGACGACCTTCAGTTCGCTCAGATCGAGCGCGCCGCGACGGATGTGATCGCAGATCCGGCCCGGGGTGCCGACGACGATATGCGCGCCGCGTTCGAGCGCGCGACGCTCGGCCCGCGCATCCATGCCGCCGACGGCGCCGGCGATCACCGCCCCCGCCCGGGCGTAGAGCCAGCTCAGTTCGCGGCTGACCTGCTGCGCAAGCTCGCGCGTCGGCGCCACGACCAGGGCCCGCGGCAGATCGGCATAGGGCGGGATGCCCTCGTCGCCGACCAGCTCGGAGGCCATGGCAAGGCCGAAGGCCACGGTCTTGCCCGAGCCCGTCTGCGCCGAGACCAGAAGATCGCGCCCGGACAGGCCCGGATCGGAAACCGCCTCCTGCACGGGGGTGAGGGCGGCATAGCCCTTCTCGGCCAACGCCTCTTGCAGCGTGGCGGGAAGGTGATCGAACTGGGTCATGTCAGGGGCTTTCGCAACGGCGGAAAGCGCGGGTTCTAGCGGCTTTCGCCCAGGAAGGAAAGCCCTTTCATCCCGCCCGCTGGCTACGGCGGCAATGCGCCGCGCGACGCAAGGGGCAGCGGCGCGCCCCGTCTGCCCGCCTCAGACCCATTTCGCCAGCGGCGGCAGGCTCATCAGCACCGCATCGGCATTGTGCCCGGTCTCGAGCCCGAATTTCGTGCCGCGGTCGTAGACGAGGTTGTATTCCGCATAAAGCCCGCGGTGGATCAGCTGCGCGTCACGGTCGGCCTCGGAGGCGGGAGTGCCGAGGCGGCGCTCGGTCACCGGCAGGAAGGCGGGCAGGAAGGCCGCGCCCACGTCCCGGGTGAAGGCGAAATCCGCGTCCCAGTCGCCGCTGTTCAGATCGTCATAGAAGATGCCGCCGACGCCGCGCGCCCGGTGCCGGTGCGGGATGAAGAAATACTCGTCCGCCCAGGCCTTGAAGCGCGGGTAATAGGCCGGGTCATGCGCATCGCAGGCGGCCTGCAGCGCGGCATGGAAATGCGCCGTGTCCTCGGCATATTCGATGCAGGGATTGAGGTCGGCGCCGCCGCCGAACCACCACGCGCCGGGGGTCCAGAACATCCGGGTGTTCATGTGCACGGCCGGCGTGTGCGGGTTGCGCATGTGGGCGACAAGCGAGATCCCCGAGGCCCAGAACCGCGGGTCGGCCTCCATCCCCGGCACGCCGCGCGCCGCCATCGCCTTTTGCGCCCGCGGCGCGAGCCGGCCCCAGACCGTCGAGATATTGACGCCGACCTTCTCGAAGACGCGCCCGCCGCGCATCACCGACATCTTGCCGCCGCCCTGATCCTCGCCATCGGCGCCGGTGCGGGTGGTGGGCGTGACCTCGAAACGGCCCGCGGGCAGGTCGCCCGGCCCCTCGAACCCGTCCTCGAGCGCCTCGAAGGCCGCGACGATGCGGTCGCGCAGGGTCGAGAACCAGGCACTGGCGGCGGCCTTGCGGGGCTCGAATGTGTCGGTCATGGCGATCTCCCTTTTTGCGCCGTCCTAGCAGGCAAGGCGCGAGGGGGGAATTGCGTTTTCCGCCCGGCCGGAGAAGAATGCGGCATCAGCCGGAGACCCGCCATGCGCAAGACCGCCGCCCTTCTCGCCCTGCTCGTCCTTGCCGCCTGCGGCACGCCGCAGGAGCAGTGCATCAACCGCGCCACGCGCGAGACCCGCAACCTGCAGTCGCTGCTGGCCGAGACCGAGGCGAACCTCGCCCGCGGCTATGCCTGGGAGGAATACGAGGTGCCGACGACGCGGTGGGAAGTGTGCGGCTATGACACCTACACCAAGCCGAACGGCCAGGTGATCCAGAAGCCGCGGATGTGTCTCGAGGATGACACGATCACCCGCCGCCGGCAGGTGGTGATCGACCCGGCCTCGGAAACCCGCAAGCGCGACAACCTGCGCGCCAAGATCCGCGCCCTTGCGCCGCAGATGAATGCCGAGATCGCGGCCTGCCGGGCCGCCTATCCGGAAGAGCCGAAGTAAACGCGCCGGGGCGTGTCGATCAGTAGACCGGCACGCGCACCGTGTCGGCGATGCCGCGGCCGCCGTCGACGGTGACGATCTGGCCGGTGACGAAGCCCGCCCCCGACGAGGCAAGGTATTGCACCGTCTCGGCAAGCTCGGTCGGCGGCGCGATGCGGCCAAGCGGCGTGCCCGCGGTGATCGCCTCGCGCCAGTCGGCATTCTCGCGCAGCGCCGCGTGCAGCGAGGCGCTCATCATCGAGGCGAAGGCGACGCCGTTCACCCGGATCCGGTGCGGCGCGAGCGCGAGCGCAAGCCCGCGCGTCGCCTGATCCTGCGCCGCGCAGGCGATGGAATAGGCCAGAAGCTCGGGCTGGGTGCGCTGTGCGGCAAGGGTCGAGACGTTGACGATGCAGCCGACCTCGCCGGTCCGGCGCCCGTCCTTCTCGGCCAGCGCGATCATCCGCTTCGCCGTCAGCTGCGACAGCCGCAGCCCGGCCTTCATGTTGTGGCGCAGCATCGATTCCAGCACATCGGCATCGGGTTCGAGCGGATCGCAGGGGGTGAAGCTGCGCGCGGCGTTGACCAGGATGTCGATGCGTTCGAAGGCGTCGATGGTGGCCGACAGCAGGTTGGCGATGGTCAGCTTCTCGCACAGATCGCCCGAGAAGACGCGCGCCGGGCCCTCGGCCTTGGCGCTTTCGCCGAACTCGGCCATCAGCTTCGCCTCGTCGATGTCGGCGCACATCACCTGCGCGCCGCGATCCAGGAAGTGACGCGCGATGGCAAGGCCGATGCCGTTGGCGGCGCCGGTGATGATCGCGGTCTTTCCGGTGATGGCCAGAGACATGGCGGCTCCCTTCGGAGTGGTTTCCGCCCCTGTTAGCGCATTTCAGCGCCGGGGGCGAGAGACACGGCGACGCTGTGACGCGACGGCGGGGGCAGGACGGGCGGCGCCCTGCACGATCGGCCGCTCGGCACGGATCAGACGGAAGGCGCCGTCCGGGCCGCCGGGCGGCACGATCTCGGTCACCTCGTGGAAGGCGGCACGCAGCGCCTCCTCGTAGGGCAGATGGCGGTTCGCCACCATCCACAGCGTGCCCGACAGCGACAGCATCGAGGCGGCGGCGCGGATGAAGGCCTGCCCGAGCGCCGGGTCGGCGGCGCGCGTGCTGTGGAAGGGCGGGTTCATCACCGCCGCGGTATAGCGCGCCTCGGGCTTGAAGACGGTGGCGTCGGCCCAGACGAAATGCGCCCGCGGATCGGGGATGTTGAGCCGCGCGCAGTCAAGCGCGGCATGTTCCGCCTCGATCAGATCGAGGCTCTCGACGCCCTTGCGCGCCAGAACCTGCGCCGCAAGCCAGCCCCAGCCGGCACCGATATCGGCCATGCGGGCGGGCAGCGTGTCGGGCAGCGCCGCCGCCAGCAGCGCCGAGCCGCGGTCGATGCCATCGGCCGAGAACACGCCGGGCTGGGTGACGAAGCCCGGCGCCACCTCGCTGCGGTGCCCCTTCCAGTCGTCGAGCGCGCCATGCGCCGCCTCGAGCCGGAAGATCTTGCCATGCGCCTTGGCGATCGGCTCGCCCACCGGCAGCCGCGCGCGCAGATCGCGCAGCATGGAATCGATGCCGTCGGTCTTCAGCCCGTCGACCCAGATCGGGCCGCCCGGCACCACCACCTCGCAGGCGAGCGCCAGGATCGCCCGCGCCTCGGCCTTGGCGCGCGGCAGGAACACCACTGCGGCGGCATAGGGCCCCTCGGGGGCGGGATCGGCCGCGATGCCGCGGGCGCGCAGCGCCTCCCAGTCCGGGCGGAAGCCCTGCACGGCATGCAGCCGCTCGCTGGGCAGATCGCTCAGATCGGTGGCGGAGGTCGGGCGGAACAGCGCGATGCGCCCCGCGGCGGGCAGGGCATCGGGCGCGTCAAGCGCAAGGGAGAGGCGGGGGTGGCTCATGGCTGGCAGAGGCGCGCGCGCCTCACTCCTTTTCCATCGTGCATTGCAGCGGGTGCTGATGGCGGCGGGCGAAATCCATCACCTGCGCGACCTTGGTCTCGGCCACCTCGAAGCTGAACACGCCGACCACGGCGAGCCCCTTCTTGTGCACGGTCAGCATGATCTCGAAAGCTTGCGCGTGGCTCAGGCCGAAGAAGCGTTCGAGGATATGGACGACGAACTCCATCGGGGTGTAATCGTCGTTCAGGAGCAGCACCTTGTACATCGGCGGGCGCTGCGTCTTGGGTTTCGTCTTGAGGGCAACGCCGGCCTCGCCTTCGGCATCGTCCTTGCGGTCGGCCATCATCTCAAGCGGGTGGAACATTGCGCCTCGGTCTTCGGGAATCGCTCACGGTATCGGGGGAATATAGGCAGATCATGGCACAAGGAAAGACTTTGCGGGCGAGGAATCTGCCCGCCGCGGGTCGCTCGGCGCGGAGGATCGGATGAAACTGACGACGATCGGCTTCGACGCCGATGACACGCTGTGGCACAACGAGCGCTTCTTCCGCCTGACCCAGGCCCGTTTCACCGAGCTTCTGGCCGATCACGCCGACAGCGCCCGGCTGGGCGAGCGGCTGCTCGCGGCCGAGCGGCGCAACGTCGGGATCTATGGCTTCGGGGTGAAGGGCTTCACCCTCTCGATGATCGAGACCGCGGTCGAGGTCAGCGGCGGCGCGGTACCGGGCGCGGTGATCGCCGAGATCCTGGCCGCCGGGCGCGAGATGCTCGCCCATCCGATCGAGCTTCTGCCCGAGGCGCGCGCGGCGGTCGAGGCGCTCGCCGGCCGCTATCGCCTCGTCCTCGTGACCAAGGGCGACCTGATCGACCAGGAGCGGAAACTTGCCCAGTCGGGGCTGGGCGATCTGTTCGACGCGGTCGAGATCGTGTCGGACAAGCGCAAGGCCACCTATACCGAGGTCTTCGCCCGCCACGGCACCGGGGCGGGGGCCGCGATGATGATCGGCAACTCGTTGAAATCCGACGTTCTTCCGATGATCGAGGCCGGCGGCTGGGGGGTGCATGTGCCGCATGAGATGACCTGGGCGCTCGAGGAGGCCGAGGCGCCGCACGGACACCCGCGCTTTGCCGCCCTGCCCTCGCTGTCGGGGCTGCACGAACTGCTCGAGCGGATCGGGTGAGCGCCCGGAAAATGCCCATCAACGCCTTGAATTTGTGCGGTTTCACGGCTGCGACACCATGCCGCCGGGGCGTTGCCGCCGCCGCCCTCACCACCCCTCGCCGCCGCGCCGGGCGGATCCACGAGATCTGGGGGCACTGCCTGAGTGTCGTAGCGAAAGCGCTTGAAAATAGGCGGTTTTCAGGGGGGAAAAGCCGTGTTAGGCTGGCCTTCAAAGCTCCGGCAAACAACGGGGCACGAGGCAGCACAAGGACAGAAACCGTGACCACGCTCGCGCGATGGGTCCGTTACGGGCTATTTGCACTCTCCCTGATCTTCCTGCCGCTGGCTGCGCTGGCTGCGCCCTTTGCCGCGATGGTGATGGATGCGCGAACCGGCGAGGTGCTCTATTCCCAGAACGCCGATACCCGGTTGCACCCTGCCTCGCTGACCAAGATGATGACGCTGTACCTGACCTTCGACGCGATCGAGCGCGGCCAGGTCAGCCTTGATTCCGTGGTCACCGTCACCGCCCATGCGGCAAGCCAGCCGCCCTCGCGGCTTGGCCTGCGGCCCGGGCAGAAGATCCAGCTGCGCTATCTGATCCGCGCCGCGGCGGTGAAATCGGCAAACGATGCGGCGGCGGCGATCGGCGATTACCTCGGCGGCGACGAGGCGGGCTTTGCCAGCAAGATGAACCGCATGGCCAAGGCGCTTGGCATGAAGAACACCACCTTCAGGAACGCCAACGGCCTGACCCGCGAGGGCCACATGTCGACCGCGCATGACATGACGATCCTCGGGCGCCACCTGATCTACGACTTCCCGCAGTATTACAACCTGTTCTCGCGCCGCACGGCCGACGCCGGCATCGCCAAGGTATCGAGCACGAACCGCCGCTTCCTCGATGCCTATGACGGCGCCGACGGGATCAAGACCGGCTACACCGTGCCCGCGGGCTTCAACCTCGTCGCCTCGGCGCAGCGCGGCAACAAGCGCATCATCGCCACCGTCTTCGGCGGCACCTCGACCGCGCAGCGCAACGCCAAGGTGGCCGAGCTGCTCGACCTCGGCTTCGCGCGCGCGCCGGGCAGCACCACCGTCGACAAGCCGACGCCGCCCGCGCTGATGGCGGACGCGACCGGCGTTGCCGGCCCCGAGGTCAGTGGCGCCGAGGCTGACGCGGACGAGGGCGATACCCCGGTCGCCGCGGCGAAGACGCTGCGCCTTGCGGCGGCCCCGCCGGCGAGCCCGCGCCCGATGGCGCGCCCGGGCACGGCCGCGCATGACACCGAGGCGGTCGCCCTCGCGCTTGCCAAGGCGATCGAGCCCGCAGCCCCGGCCGCGGCGCCTGTCGCCGCCCTGGCCGAGGTCACCGATGTCGTCGCTCAGGCGGCGCCCCCTGCCGCCCCGGCGCGCACCACCGCCCCGGTCGCCGCCGCGGGCTTCGTGCAGGCCGCCGCGCCGCAGCCCGAGACGCTGGCGATGAACGACTTTTCCGAGGACACGCCGGCCGAGGGCGACGCCCCCGATCCGCGCGAACCGATGTTCGTGCAGACCTCGACGCCGCAGCCCGAGACGCTGGAGATGGCCGGCCACAAGAACCCGACCGACAACACGGTGATCCTGGCCGCCCTGACGCCCCCCGCCCCTGCCCCGCAGCAGGAGCGCGAGGTGGTGGCCCGCGCCTCGAGCTCGGGCGGGCGCAACTGGGGCGTCAACGTCGGCAAGTTCCCCTCGCAATACGCCGCCGAACGCTCGCTGCTGAAGACGGCGCTGATGGAAAGCGACACGCTCGGCGATGCGCTGCGCAAGGTCGCCCGCGGCAAGACCGGCTTCGAGGCGAATTTCGTCGGCATGACCAAGGCCGGCGCCGAGCTCGCCTGCGCGCGGCTGACCGCCCGCGCCTCGGACTGCACGGTGATCGGGCCCTGAGCCCCCCGCCCCACCGCCAGACAGACGAAAGCCGGCCCGAGGGCCGGCTTTTTCATGCCTGGGGATCGCGCGGATCAGCCCTTCGGGTGATCGTCGTATTCGTCCGACAGGATGCGCTCGCTGTCGCCCTTCGGGTCTTCATACTGCCGCGTGCGCAGCGTCCAGAAGAAGGCCACGAGGCCGAAGCCGCCCAGGAACAGCGAGATCGGGATCAGATAGGTCAGGACGGACATCGGCGCCTCCGCTCACTTCAGCCGCAGGGAGTTCAGCGACACCGTAATCGAGGACAGCGACATCGCCAAGGCCGCGGCGAGCGGCGTCGCCAGACCGACCAGCGCGATCGGCACCGCAACGACGTTGTAAAGCCCCGAAAGCGCGAAGTTCTGCTTGATCCGCCGCCGCGCCTGCACCGAGATCCGCACGGCATCCGCCACCGGGGCCAGATCCTGGCCGAGCAGCACGATATCCGAGGCGGTGCGCGCCGCATCGAGTGCCGAGGCGGGCGAGATCGAGACATGCGCCGAGGCGAGCGCCGCGGTGTCGTTCAGCCCGTCGCCCACCATCAGCACCCGCGCGCCCTGGCCGGTCATCTCGGCGACGAGCGCCGCCTTTTCCTCGGGCCGGGCCCCCGCGTGCCACTCGGCAATCCCAAGCCGGCGGGCAAGGGCCGCAACCGCGCCCTCGACATCGCCCGAGACCAGCAGCACGCGTTTCTTCTGCGCCAGAAGCGCCGAGACGGCCGCCTCGGCGCCCGGGCGCAGGCTGTCGGCAAAACGCAGCGTCACCGGTGCCTCAGCGCCGATGCGCAGATGGGTCGCGGTCACGCTGCCTGCCTCGGCCCCGACCCAGTCTGCCCGGCCAAGGCGCAGGATCGCACCGTCAAGTCGCCCCTCGACGCCATAGCCCGGCACCTCGCGCAGATCGTCGAGGGCGGCGGGCACGATGCCGCGCACCTGCGCGGCCGCGGCCAGCGCCGTCGCCAGCGGATGCGACGAGGCCCCGCCAAGCGCCGCGGCAATGGCGAATTGCGCGGGCGTCAGGTCGAAGAGGTTCTCGGGCGTCGGCGCGCCCATGGTCAGCGTGCCGGTCTTGTCGAAGACGACGGTGTCGACCTCGGCCAGCCGCTCGAGCGCGGTGCCATCCTTGATCAGCAGCCCCTTGCGGAAGAGCTTGCCCGAGGCCGCGGTGACCACCGCCGGCACCGCAAGGCCAAGCGCGCAGGGGCAGGTGATGATGAGCACCGCCGCGGCGATGTTGATCGCGTGGCGCACGTCGCCGCCGGTGATCCACAGCCAGGTCAGGAAGGACGAGAAGGCGAGCGTATGCACCAGCGGCGAATAGGCGCGCGCGGCACGCTCGGCCAGCGAGGTGTATTTCGTCTTCGCCGATTCCGCCGTAGCGACCAGATCGGCCATGCGGTGCAGCGAGCTGTCCTTGCCCGCCGCGGTGACGCGCAGGGTGAGCGGGCCGGTGAGGTTCACCTCGCCCGCCGAGAGCGTGACCCCCGGCCCGGCATAGACCGGCAACGACTCGCCGGTCAGAAGCGAGCGGTCGGTCTCGGACGTGCCCTCGGTCACCGTGCCATCGGCCGGGATCCGGCCGCCCGGCCGCACCCGGATGATGTCGCCCGGCACAAGCTCGCCCACCGGCACCACGACCTCGGCGCCCTCGCGCAGCACCGTCGCGCGCGGCACCTCGAGCGCGGCAAGCTCCTCGGCCGCGGAGCGCGCCACGGCGCGGGTGCGGTAATCGAGATAGCGCCCGACGAGCAGGAAGAAGGACAGCATCACCGCCGCATCGAAATAGGCCTGATGGCCGTGATGCGCGGTTTCATAAAGAGAGATCGACGAGGCCAAGATCAGCGCCAGCGAGATCGGCACGTCCATGTTGACGCGCCCGCGACGCAGCCCGGCCCAGGCCGAGGCGAAGAAGGGCTGCCCGGCGAAGACCACCGTCGGCAGCGCGATCGCCGCCGAGATCCAGTGGAACATGTCGCGCGTGGCGTCCTCGGCCCCCGACCAGACCGAGATCGAGAGCAGCATGATGTTCATCATCGCGAAGCCCGAGACGCCGATGCGCATCAGCAGGTCGCGGCCGCGCTTGTCAGTCTCGGTCGCCGACAGCAGGCCCGGGTCAAGCTCGTAGGCCTCATAGCCGATGCCGTCGAGCGCGGCGACGAGCGGGGCCGCCTCCACCCCGGGCTCGGCGTCGATCGAGACGCGCTTGAGCGTCAGGTTCACCCGCGCCGAGCGCACGCCGGGCTGGCGCGACAGTTCGCGTTCGACATCGGTGATGCAGACCGCGCAATGCGCCGTCGGCAGGGACAGCATGATCCGCGCGCCATGGATGTCACCCGACTTTGCCAGCGCCTCGGCCGAGGGGGCCGCTAGGCAGGCCGGGCAGGCCGAGGCGGAAACGTGCTCCGCCTCCCCCGCCGGCAGGGCGGGAGAGGCGGCAGGGGTCAGACCGTTCGCGGCAGGGGCGACCGTCATCGGCTTACTTGTCCACGAACAGGTCGATGCGCTGACGGAACTTGGTGCCGTCATGGGCGACCGCGTCGAGGTGGATCAGCCAGGCGCCCGGCGCGAGCTGCACCGGCGCCGAGAAGATCCCGCCCGAGAACGAGAACTCGGGCTCGACGTCTTCGCTGGCCATGGTGGTGCGGCCGACGAGCGCGTGCAGGGTGGCCACCCGCGCGGGCAGCCCCCCCTTGTCGCGGATCACCAGCGAAAGGACGCCGCGGTCATAGGTCGGCTCGACCACCCAGCCGAGCTTTTCCTGCGCGGCACGGTCGGCGTCGAAGGTCTGCGACGCGACATAGGAGTTCGACACCTCGAGGCCGGGGAAGGTCTTCACCGCCTTCACCGCCATGGTGACGTTGACGGCGATGACGATGCCGAAGAAGGCGAGCGCGATCAGCAGGACCTTCCGGCCGGTCAGGGGTTTTCCCATTCTGTGCTCCTCAGTGGTGCTGTTCACGGCCGTTGAACACCGCTTCGGCCGCGGCGCGGTCGGTGCCCTTCACGTCTTCGACCCAGATCCTGATCTCGGACCGGTCCTCGCGCGCCATCTTCGACCCGGCCGGCGCCTCGATGTAGAGCCGCTGGGTATAAAGCTGGTCGGCGGGTGCGGTGACGGTATCACCCGGCTGCCCCTCGAGCGAGAGCTTCAGCGGCGCGTGGCCTTCACGATCTTCTGAAGTGACGGAGATCCGGTAGGTCGTGTCTTCGCCATGCTTGTTGCGCAGACGCAGCGTGTAGATGTTGCGGATCGAGCCGTCGCCCTGCACGACGTAGAGCGGGTCGCGGTTCGGGGTGACGTTGAAGTCGATCGGCGAGCGCATGAAGAGCGCGACGATCAGCCCGATGCCGATGCCGGCCCAGAGGGTGAAATAGAGGATCGTGCGCGGCCGGAAGATGTGCTTCCAGACATTCGTCGGATGCTCGCCGGCGCGTTCCTTCGCCTCGTCCTTCAGCGCGATGTAGCCGATCAGCCCGTGCGGCTTGCCGACCTTGTCCATCATCTCGTTGCAGGCGTCGATGCACAGCCCGCAGGTGATGCATTCAAGCTGCTGGCCGTTGCGGATGTCGATGCCCATCGGACAGACGTTGAAACAGGCCTGACAGTCGATGCAGTCGCCGTTGCCGGCAACGCCCGGCTTGCCGCGCGGCTCGCCGCGCCATTCGCGATAGGCGATGGTGATCGTGTCCTCGTCCATCATCGCGGCCTGGATCCGCGGCCAGGGGCAGGCATAGATGCAGATCTGCTCGCGCGCGAAGCCGCCGAAGGCGAAGGTGGTCGCGGTGGCGACGGCGATCGTGGTGTAGGCCACGGCCGAGGCCGAGCCGTGCAGCAGGTCATGCAGAAGCGTCGGCGCGTCGGTGAAGTAGAAGACCCAGGCGCCGCCGGTGGCAACGCCGATCAGGAGCCACAGCGTCCATTTCGTCATCCGCTTGCGGATCTTCTCGAAGTTCCACTTCTGCCGCAGCAGGCGGATGCGGGCGTTGCGGTCGCCCTCGACGATGCGCTCGACGAGGATGAAGAGGTCGGTCCAGACCGTCTGCGGGCAGGCATAGCCGCACCACACGCGCCCCATCGCCGAGGTGAAGAGGAAGAGCCCGAGCCCCGCCATGATGAGAAGACCCGCGACGAAATAGAACTCGTGCGGCCAGATCTCGATCATGAAGAAGAAGAAACGCCGGTTCGCCAGGTCGACGAGCACCGCCTGATCGGGCAGCGCCGGACCGCGATCCCAGCGGATCCACGGGGTGATGTAGTAGATGCCCAGCATCAGGGTCATCAGCACCCATTTCAGGGTGCGGAAATGACCCTTCACACGGCGCGGGAAGACGGGTTCGCGCGCGGCGTAAAGCGGGCCGGGTTCACTCGGTTCGGTGGAGCTCACAGGTCTCTCTCCGTTGTCTGATCTCTCAATTCCGGTCCCTTCTGCTATGGCAGGACCGGAAAGGCTTTGACATGCGTCAAAATTGCAGATTTCTGATACAGGATATGCCGGCCCGGGAAAAGGAAACCCCGCACGCGCAGGCGGCGGGGCGATTGCATCGTCGTCCGGCAGGAAAGAACACCGGCGCCCCCAGGAAACGCGCGAACAGGACGGGGCGCCGGTGCCACCCGGGGGGCTTCGGATCGCTCCGCAGTCCCCCGAATTTCTTGTGTTACTGACCGCCGCCCAGCGAGTGGACGTAGGCCGCGACCGAACGGATCTGCGCTTCGCTCAGACGCGCCGTGCCGCCTTCGGGGGCATAGCTCCACGAGGGCATGACACCCGCGCGGCCGAATTCGACGGTCTTCGTGATGGTGGCCTGATCGCCGCCATAGAGCCAGATCGCGTCGGTCAGGTTCGGTGCGCCCATCTCCTGCATGCCCTTGGCGTCTTCGCCGTGGCAGGCGGTGCAGTTGTTGGCGAAGACCTCCGCGCCGGCCGTGGCCTTGGCGGCATCGGCCTGCTGGCCCGAGATCTGCAGCACGTATTGCACGACGTCGTCGATCTGGGTCTGGTCGAGCAGACCGTCGGTCAGGTGCGCCGGCATCGCCGCGGCCGGGTTGGTGTCCGGATCCAGCGGGTCACGGATGCCGTGCAGCACGTCGGTGTAGATCTGTTCGATCGTGCCGCCATGCAGCCAGTCGCTGTCGAGCAGGTTCGGGAAGCCCGGGTTGCCGCCCGCGCCCGCGCCGTGGCACTGCGCACACCAGGTGCGGAACACCGCGCCGCCGGCGTTGCGGGTGAAGTCGACCAGTTCCGGATCGTTGGCGATCTGGTTCAGGTCGGTCGCCACCAGCTTTTCCTCGATCGGCTTGTTCGCGTCGGCATACTTCTGGATGTCGGCCGCGACATCGGCGCGGGTCGAGCTGTGCAGAAGGCCCGGCGTCGCCCCCGAGGCGAAGATCGGCCAGGCCGGCATCGCGATCGAGTAGGCCACGCCCCAGACGATGCAGGCGTAGAAGGTCCACAGCCACCAGCGCGGCAGCGGGTTGTTGTATTCGGAAATGCCGTCCCACGAATGGCCCGTGGTCTCGACTTCCTTCTTGGTGGTCGGTTTTTTGCTCATGTCCACGCCTCCTTACAACGTGGCGCCGTCGTCCTTGCAGCAGCCGTCCTTGCAGCCGCCGCCAGAACAGGCGGGTTTGTCATCATGCCGGAAGGGGATGCTTGCCGTATCGTCATGGACCCGGCGCGAGCCAGGGCGCAGCGCGAAGACGACGGCTCCCACGAAGACAAGGAGCATCGCCAGCGCAGCCCAGCTGTCGGCGAATTCACGGAAGATATGGTAGTCCATCCCCTGCCCCCTCAGCGACTTGCCACGGGTTCGAAGGTCGAGAAGTCGACCATCGTGCCGAGAACCTGCAGATAGGCGATCAGCGCATCCATCTCCGAAATGCCGGGCTGGCCATCGAAGTTGCGGATGTTGACCTTTGCGCCATACCGTTCGGTCAGGCCGTCGGTATCGCCGTCAGGATTGACCTGCGCGGCGAAGTCGGCCTTCGCGTTGGCGATCATCTCGGAGGTGTAGGGCACACCCACGAGCTGATCGGTCTTGAGACGGTCCTCGATATAGGTGGGTTCGATCATGCGGTGCTTGAGGAACCCGTATTTCGGCATCACCGATTCCGGCACGACCGATTGCGGGTTCGTCAGGTGGTCCACATGCCACGCATCCGAGTAGCGGTTGCCGACGCGGGCGAGGTCGGGCCCCGTCCGCTTCGAGCCCCACTGGAACGGGTGGTCATACATCGACTCGGCGGCGAGCGAGTAGTGACCGTAACGTTCCACCTCGTCGCGCATCGGACGGATCATCTGCGAGTGGCAGACATAGCAGCCCTCCCGCACGTAGATGTCGCGGCCCGTCAGCTCGAGCGGGGTGTAGGGACGCACGCCTTCCACCTTCTCGATGGTGTTCTCGAGATAGAACAGGGGCGCGATCTCCACGATGCCGCCGATGGTGACAACGAGGAAGGAGAAGATCAGCAGCAGCGTGGCGTTCTTTTCGATGACGCCATGTTTGTCCAGAAGTGCCATCTGCGGATCTCCTTATTCGGCCGGAACTGCGGCAACCGAGGCGGCGGCAGCGCGCGGCTGCTTGGCGACGGTGGCCCACAGGTTGTAGGCCATGATGCAGGCGCCAGTGAGATACATCACACCACCCAGACCACGCACCACATACATCGGATGCTTCGCGGCGACGGTGTCGGCGAAGGCGTTCACGAGGAAGCCCTGGCTGTCGACTTCACGCCACATCAGCCCTTCCATGATGCCCGTCACCCACATCGACGCGGCATAGAGCACGATGCCGATGGTGGCGAGCCAGAAGTGCCAGCTCACGAGCTTGGCCGAGTAGAGCCGTTCACGCGACCACAGTTTCGGCACCAGGAAGTAGAGCGCGCCGAAGGTGATCATGCCGTTCCAGCCGAGCGCGCCCGAGTGCACGTGACCGATCGTCCAGTCGGTGTAGTGCGACAGCGAGTTCACCGCCTTGATCGACATCATCGGGCCTTCGAAGGTCGACATGCCGTAGAAGCCGACCGAGACCACCATCATCCGGATGACCGGGTCCGTGCGCAGCTTGTCCCAGGCGCCCGAGAGCGTCATCAGGCCGTTGATCATGCCACCCCACGAGGGCATCCACAGGATCACCGACATCACCATGCCGAGGGTCGAGGCCCAGTCCGGCAGAGCGGTGTAGTGCAGGTGGTGCGGACCGGCCCAGATGTAGAGGAAGATCAGCGCCCAGAAGTGCACGATCGAGAGCTTGTAGGAATAGACCGGACGTTCGGCCTGCTTCGGCACGAAGTAGTACATCATGCCGAGGAAGCCCGCGGTCAGGAAGAAGCCCACCGCGTTGTGGCCGTACCACCACTGCGTCATCGCGTTCTGCACGCCCGAGAACACCTGCACCGACTTCGAGCCGAAGATCGACACCGGGATCGCGAGGTTGTTCACCACGTGCAGCATCGCGATGGTCACGATGAAGGACAGGTAGAACCAGTTCGCCACGTAGATGTGGGGTTCCTTGCGCTTGAAGATGGTGCCGAGGAAGGTGATCAGGTAGGCGACCCAGACGATCGTGATCAGCCAGTCGATGTGCCATTCCATCTCGGCGTATTCCTGCGACTGCGTCGCACCGAGGATGTAGCCCGAGGCCGCGGTCACGATGATCAGCTGCCAGCCCCAGAACACGAACCAGCCGAAGGCCGTGCCACCGAAGAGACGCGCCGCCGAGGTGCGCTGCACCACGTAGAACGACGTGGCGATCAGCGCGTTGCCACCGAAGGCGAAGATCACTGCCGAGGTGTGCAGCGGCCGCAGCTTGCCGAAGTTCAGGTAGCCCTGGGCCCACTCGAAGTTGAGCGCCGGGAAGGCGAGCTGGAAGGCGATGATGACGGCGACGAGGAAGCCCACGATTCCCCAGAACACCGTCGCGATCACGCCTGCGCGGATAACGCCGTCAAAATATTCGCTTTCGGAGGGTTTCGGCCCTCCCATGGTGCGCAGCACCCAGATGAACGCGATCGCTGCTGCCAGCATGATCTCGATCGCGTTCACCATGTACGGAAGATCGCGCGCGTAGTTGGCCGCGATGGCGGCAAGTACCGCCACCAGACCAAGCGCGATCAGCTTGATGTAATCCCACATGTTGTGCGTCCCTTCGTCTTGTCTTCCCCCCGTTCCCAGAATCGGTCGTTCCGGGGCGGGGAGTTTCGACTATCGCTCTTGTGGTCTCAGGGTATGCCTGACGCATTGATCTGTATCAAATCAATCACGAGGGGGTGAGCTCATTCGCCGCAGGATCGTCCCCGCGGGGCCACACCACTTGATCGGGATCAAGGTTTTGCCAACTTCCACGAGCTAGGGTGCCGGCAGGAAACAGACGCGGAGGACAAAAACAATGGCCTACAAGACCTTGTTGACGATCGTGACGGATGTCGCGGCCGCCAAGGCACAGCTGGACACGGCGGTTGCCGTCGCCCGGCAGCAGGATGCGCATCTCGATGTCCTGTGCATGGGCGTCGACCGCACGCAGACCGGATATTACTACGCAGGCGCCACCGCCTTCGTGCAGCAGGAGACCCTCGACCGTGCGCAGGAGGATGCGCGCGAGATCGAGGCCGCGGTGAAGACCCGGCTCGGCGCCGAGGACATCCGCTGGAGCGCGGAGGCCGTCGTCGTGCAGATCGGCGCCATCGCCACCGTGGCCGGGCTGCGCGCCCGCTTCGCCGACCTCGTGATCATGGGCCGCCCCTATGGCAAGGGCCGCGGTCAGGAGATCGAGGCCGCGGTCGAGGCGGCGCTCTTCGAGGGCCAGGTGCCGGTGATGATCGTTCCCGACGGCTATTCCGGCGCGGTCGGGGCGCGGCGCGTGGTCGTCGCCTGGAACCAGTCGAACGAGGCGATGAGCGCGATCCGCAAGGCCCTGCCCTTCCTGAAGGCGGCCGAGCTGGTCGACATCACCGTCATCGACCCGCCGCCGCATGGCCCGGAACGCTCGGACCCCGGCGGCCAGCTGAGCCAGATGCTCGCCCGCCACGGCGTCCACGCCGAGGTCTCGGTGCTGGCAAAGACCATGCCGCGGGTGTCGGACGTGCTGATCCGCCACGTGCGCGAGACCGAGGCCGACATGATCGTGATGGGCGCCTATGGCCACTCGCGCTTCCGCGAGGCGATCCTCGGCGGCGCCACCCGGCACATGCTGGAACTGGCCGAAGTGCCGGTGCTAATGGCGCATTGACGAAATCCACTCCGCGAACGGAAGCGGCGCCCCTCGGGGCGCCGTTTTCACCTTCCGGGTCAGGCGGAGCGAGGCGCCCACAGGATGATCGCCGCTCCCAGCAGGCAGAGCGCCGCACCGAGCAGGTCCCAGCCATCCGGCCGCTGCCCCTCGACAAGCCACAGCCAGCCGAGCGACGCCGCGATATAGACCCCGCCATAGATCGCGAAGGCCCGCCCCGCCGCATCGGCCGGGCTGCGCGTCAGCAGATAGGCGAAGGCCGCCAGCGACAGCATCCCGGGCAACAGCCACCAGATGCTGCGCTCCTGCCGCATCCAGATCCAGACGGCGAAACAGCCGAAGATCTCGCACAGCGCCGCGGCAAGATAGAGTGCGAAGGCCGCCATCCCCTGCCCTTCCGCGTTTCGCGTCGCGCGCTCAGGCCAGGAAACCGCCGTCGCTGTCGTCGCCCGCCTCGATCAGCAGCCGGTCCATGTCCGGCACCGTGACGTGGCGCTTGCCCTCGAGCTCGATCACCCCGTCGCGCTTCAGCGCCGAGATCTGCCGGCTCACCGTTTCCAGCGTCAGGCCAAGGTAATCGGCCATCGCCTCGCGGGTCAGCGGCAGGTCGAAGGTCATCCGCCCGGTCGCCGTGCGCAGCTTGATCGAGGCATCGCGCCGCGCCACGATCGACAGGAGCGAGGCGATCTTCTCGCGCGCCGTCTTGCGGCCCAGAAGCAGCATCCATTCGCGCGCCGCATCCAGTTCGTCGAGGGTCATCTGCAGCAGCCGCTGCGCGATGTGGGGCGTGCGCTCCATCATTTCCTCGAAGGGCTTGCGGCGGAAGCAGCACATCAGGATGTCGGTCGTCGCGGTGACGTTGTAGGCGGCGCTCTCGCGGCCCGGGCGGCCGACGAAGTCGGAGGGCAGCAACAGCCCCACCATCTGCGTGCGCCCGTCCTCGAGCGTCTGCGTCAGCGTCGCGATGCCCGAGACCACCGAGGCCACGAAATCCATCTTGTCGCCCGACCAGATCACCGTCTGACCGGCCTCGAAGCTGCGGTAATACTTGATCGATTCGAGCTCTTCGAGCTCGTCCGTCTCGCAACGGGCGCAGACGGCGCGGTGCCGAATCGGACAGTCCCCACAGGCGAGGGAGACCGGATGCACGTCATCGTGAGCCATCGTTGCCACTTGATTTGGGTCAATTCGCGTTTCGTTATCTCCCCCTAAAGATATGCGCATGGAACAGGAATCGCAACTCACCCGGCTCGGGCTCTTCGACGCACGGGTGCCCCGCTATACGAGCTACCCGACCGCGCCCCATTTCTCGACCGAAGTGGGGCCGTCGCTTTTCGCCCAGTGGATCGAGGCGATCCCCGCCGGGTCGCGGATCTCGCTCTACATGCACGTGCCCTTCTGCCGCCGGCTGTGCTGGTTCTGCGCCTGCCGCACCCAGGGCACGCAAAGCGACGAGCCGGTGCGCGTCTATGCCGAGACGCTGCTGAGCGAACTGAAGATGCTGAAGGAACGGCTGGCGCCGGGCGTCACCCTGTCGCGGCTGCACTGGGGCGGCGGCACGCCGACGCTGATGCCCGCCGACATGATGCGCCGCATCGCCGCCGCGGTCTTCGACGCCGTGCCGATGGGCGAGGGCGCCGAGTTCTCGGTCGAGATCGACCCGAACGAAATCGACGCCGCGCGGATGGATGCGCTCGCGGAAAGCGGGCTCAACCGCGCCTCGATCGGGGTGCAGGATTTCGACCCGCAGATCCAGCAGGTGATCGGCCGCGAGCAGAGCTATGAGGTGACGAAGGCCGCCGTGGACATGATCCGCGACCGCGGCGTCGCCAGCCTGAACGCCGACATCCTCTACGGCCTGCCGCACCAGACGCCGACGAAGATCGCGGAATCGGTGCAGAAGCTGCTGTCGCTCGGCCCCGACCGGGTGGCGCTTTACGGCTATGCCCATGTGCCGTGGATGGCGCGGCGGCAGACGATGATCCCCTCGGACCACCTGCCGACGCCACAGGAACGGCTGGAACTCTTCGAGGTCGCGCGCAAGCTCTTCGTCGCCGACGGCTATGACGAGATCGGCATCGACCATTTCGCCCTGCCGACCGACGGGCTGTCGGTCGCGCAGAAGGCGGGCAAGCTGCGGCGCAATTTCCAGGGCTATACCGATGACCTCGCCGAGGCCTTGGTGGGCATGGGCGCCTCCTCGATCTCGCGCTTCCCGCAGGGCTATGCGCAGAACGCCCCGGCCACCGGCGCCCATACCGGCGCGATCCGCGACGGGCATTTCTCCACCGCCCGCGGCCATGTCTTCACCGCCGAGGACAAGATGCGCGCGCGGCTGATCGAGGCGCTGATGTGCGACTTCCGCGTCTCGGCGGCCGAGCTGATCGCCGATTACGCCGCCGATCCGGCCGAGCTGGCCGCGATGTTCCGCAGCTGTGCCGCGAAGTTCGAGGACATGGTGAAAGTGACCGCCGAGGGGCTCGAGATCCCGGAAAAGGGCCGCCCCCTCACCCGGATGATCGCGCGCCACTTCGACGCCTATGACCTGTCGAAGGCGGGCCACAGCTCGGCGATCTGATACACGGCCGAGGGGCGCGCCAGCGGGGCGCCCCTTTTCTGGTTTCGCCCCTCCCCTGCCCCGGCCGCGGGTGCCTCCGGCGGGAGTATTTCGTCCAAGAAAAAGCCGATACCTTTTTCCCCGGAGGAAATACTCCCGGGGGCGCGGGGGCAGGCAGCCCCCGCCGCGGCCTCAGCCGGCGCGCCCGGCGGCCTCGACGAACGCCACCAGCCGCGGCAGGCAGATCGTCTGCAGGTCGTATTTCTCGAGGATCGTTGCGCGCGCGGCCACGCGCAGCGGATCGTAGCGCGCGGGATCGGCCAGCGCCTCGGTCAGCGCGGCCGACCAGCCCGCGACATCGAAGAAATCGACGAGCCGGCCGTTCACCCCGTCGGTGATCACCTCGCGCAGGGGGGCGGTGTCTGACGCGATCACCAGCGCCTGCGCCGCCATCGATTCCATCAGCGACCAGCTCAGCACGAAGGGATAGGTCAGATAGGCATGCACCCGCCCGATCTGCAGGATCGAGACGAAATCGCCATAGCTGACGCGGCCGAGGAAATGCACCCGGCTCAGATCGAGCCGGTCGCCGACCTCGGCCAGCATCTTTTGCTTCCAGCTGCCCGCGTCCTTCGGGGCGCCGCCATAGCTCTGCCCCTCCTCGCCGACGATCAGCACCTGTGCCGCCGGGCGCGCGGCCATCACCGCGGGCAGCGCCCGCATGAAGGTGTGAAAGCCGCGATAGGGTTCGAGCGAGCGGCTGACGAAGGTCAGCACCTCGTCGCCCGGGCGGAAGGTCAGCGTCGTGCCCGGCACGGTGAAGCGCGCCGCCGGGTCGGGCTTCACCCGCTCGGTGTCGATGCCGTCATGGCATACGGTAATCTTCGCGCGCAGCTCGGGCGGGAAGGTGTCGGCCTGGAACTCGGTCGGGCTCAGTGCCGCATCGGCCTGCACCATCGCCTGGATCAGATGCGCCGAGCGCGCGGTGGTCGAGATCCGGCTTTCCAGCCCGGGGCGGGCGAACTCGGGGTCGAAATCGGTGTCGAGCCCGGTGGTGCGATACATCAGCTCGGCATAGACGAGCAGCTTCGCCTCGGGCCAGACCTCTTTCAGATAGAGCGTCTCGCCCCAGCCGGAATGGCCGAAGATCACGTCGGGCACATAGCCGTGGTGCTCGCGCAGGGTGCGGGCGGCAAGCGCCGCGCGCAGGCCGCGTTCGCTGACCTCGGCATACATCTTCGTCAGCCGCGGTTCGATCGTCACCTCGGAGGGCTTGCGGTATTTCACCACCCGCACCGGCGAGGGGCGGCCGTTCGTCTCGGCGGTCAGCGCCAGAACCTCGTGGCCGCGCGCCTGAAGGGCCGGGGCAAGGCGGGGAAACTGCCCCGGGAAATTCTGGTGGACGAACAGGATCTTCAAACGGTCTCTCCAAGCGCGGCCGCCATCAGCGCACGGGTGTACCCGGTCTTCGGCGCGGCAAAGAGCTCGGCCGCGGGGCCGGCCTCGACCACGTCGCCGCGGCGCATCACCAGCACCTTGTGCGCGAGCGCGCGCACCACGCGCAGATCGTGGCTGATGAAGAGGTAGGCAAGGCCATGGCGGCGCTGCAGCTCGCGCAGGAGATCGACGATCTGCACTTGCACCGTCATGTCGAGCGCCGAGGTCGGCTCGTCCAGCACCACGAGCCGCGGCCGCAGGATCATCGCCCGGGCGATGGCGATGCGTTGCCGCTGCCCGCCCGAGAATTCATGCGGATAGCGCTCCATCATCGCCGGGTCGAGCCCAGTCTCGGTCATGATCTCGGCCACCATCTCGCGGCGGTTGCGGCCGGGCTCGACGCCATGCACGGTCAGCCCCTCGGCGATGATCTGCTCGACCGTCATCCGTGGCGAGAGCGCGCCGAACGGGTCCTGAAAGACGATCTGCATGTCGCGGCGCAAGGGCCGCAGCGCCCGCGCCTGCCAGTGCGAGATCTCCTGCCCGGCGAAGGTGATCGGCCCCTCGCTCTCGATCAGGCGCATCAGCGCGAGGGCGAGCGTCGTCTTGCCCGACCCCGACTCGCCGACGATGCCCAGCGTCTCGCCGGCACGCACGCTCAGCGTCGCGTCATTCACCGCCTTCACATGGCCCACGGTGCGGCGCAGGAGCCCGCGCTTGACCGGGAACCAGACCTTGAGATGATCGGCCTTCAACAGCTCGGCCGCGTCCGCCGGCACCGGCTCGGCCCGGCCTTTTGGCTCGGCCGCAAGCAGCTTGCGGGTGTAGGGGTGCTGCGGGTTCGCAAAGATCTCGGCCGCCGGGCCCTGCTCGACGATCTCGCCCTGGCTCATCACGCAGACCCGGTCGGCGATGCGCCGCACCACCCCCAGATCATGCGAGATGAACAGCAGCGACATCCCCTCCTCGGCCTTCAGCTCGGCCAGCAGCTCGAGG
Source organism: Paenirhodobacter sp. YD-8 (assembly GCF_056590935.1). Taxonomy (NCBI): domain Bacteria; kingdom Pseudomonadati; phylum Pseudomonadota; class Alphaproteobacteria; order Rhodobacterales; genus Paenirhodobacter; species Paenirhodobacter sp. YD-8. The sequence continues at coordinate 3,227,307 of NZ_CM152649.1, forward strand.
ATCTGCGCCTGGATGGTGACGTCGAGGGCGGTCGTGGGCTCGTCGGCGATCAGCAGGTCCGGCCCGTTCGCCAGCGCCATCGCGATCATCACGCGCTGGCGCTGCCCGCCCGAGAGCTGGTGCGGGTAATCGGCAAGCCGGGTCTCGGGCTCGGGGATGCCGACGCGGGTCAGCAGTTCGAGGATGCGGGCGCGCGCCGCGGGGCCGGACAGCCCCTGATGCAGCGCAAGGCTCTCGCCGATCTGCTTCTCGATCGTGTGCAGCGGGTTGAGCGAGGTCATCGGCTCCTGAAAGATGAAGCTGATGTCATTGCCGCGCACCCGGCGCAGCTCGGCCTCGGGCGCGCCGATCATCTCGGCGCCGGCATAGCGCACCGAGCCCTCGAGCACCGCATTCGGGCCCAAAAGCGCCACCGTCGACAGCGCCGTCACCGACTTGCCGGACCCGGACTCGCCCACCAGCGCCACGGTCTCGCCCTTGTTCACGGCAAAGCTGACCCCCTTCACCGCGGGCACAAGCCGGCCGTCGGCGCGGAAGGAGATGCGCAGGTTCTCGACCTGGAGGACGGGGTTCATTTGAACACCTTTCTGGGGTCGAAGGCGTCCCGCACGCCCTCGAACACGAAGACGAGCAGCGAAAGCATGATCGAGAAGGTGAAGAAGGCGGTGAAGGCAAGCCAGGGCGCCTGCAGGTTCTGCTTGCCCTGCAGCGCCAGTTCGCCAAGCGACGGCGCGGAACTCGGCAGTCCATAGCCGAGGTAGTCGAGCGAGGCGAGGGTCGAGATCGCGCCGGTGATGACGAAGGGCAGCATCGTCAGGGTCGCCACCATCGCATTGGGCAGGATGTGGCGGAACATGATGACCCGGTCGGCAACGCCAAGCGCGCGGGCGGCACGCACGTATTCGAAGTTGCGCGCGCGCAGGAACTCGGCCCGCACCACGCCGGTCAGCGCCGGCCAGCCGAACAGGATGACGATGAAGACCAGCAGCCAGAAGCCGCGCCCGAGGATCGCGAAGAGGATGATGATGACGTAAAGCGAGGGGGTCGAGGACCAGATCTCGAGCAGACGCTGCAAGATCAGGTCGGTGCGGCCGCCGAAATAGCCCTGCACCGCGCCCGCCGCGATCCCCACCACCGAGGAGATCGAGGTGACGATCAGCGCGAACAGAACCGAGGTGCGGAAGCCGTAGATCACCCGGGCGAGCACGTCGCGCGCGGTGTCGTCGGTGCCCAGCCAATGCGCGTGATCCGGCGCCGAGGGGGCGGCGCCGACATTGTTGATGGTGCGGTAATGATAGGGGATCGGCGGCCAGATCATCCAGCCGCGCTCGATCTTTTCGCCGCCGACGGTGCCGGTGGTCTTCGCCTCGGCCATCGTCTCCTCGGGCGTGTCCCAGCATTCCTCGCGCCCGCCGGTGACGATCAGGCATTGCACCGAGGGGTCGCGATAGATCGCCTCGGTGCGGAAGTCGCCACCGAAGGCGGTTTCCGGGTAGAAGCGATAGGCCGGCACGAAGAACTCGCCGCGATAGCGCACGAGGATCGGCTTGTCGTTCGCGATCACCTCGGCAAAGAGCGACAGCACGAACAGCGTGGCGAACAGCACCAGCGACCAGAAGGCGCGGCGGTTGGCGCGGAAGTTGCGCCAGCGCCGGGCGTTCAGCGGCGACAGGATCATCAGCCGGCCCTCCGCTCGAAGTCGATGCGCGGATCGACGAAGACATAGGTCAGGTCGCTGAGGATGCCGACGACCAGAGAGATCAGCCCGAAGACGTAGAGCGTGCCGAAGATCACCGGGTAATTGCGCTCGACCGCCGCCTGGAAGCCCAGAAGCCCCAGCCCGTCGAGCGAGAAGATCGTCTCGACGATGATCGAGGAGCCGAAGAAGACGCCGAGGAAGGTGGCCGGGAAGCCCGCGATCACGATCAGCATGGCGTTGCGGAAGACGTGGCCGTAAAGGACCTTGCGCTCGCTCAGCCCCTTCGCCCGCGCGGTCATCACATATTGCTTGTTGATCTCGTCAAGGAAGGAGTTCTTCGTCAGCAGCGTCATCGTGGCAAAGCCCGAGATCGTCATCGCCACCGTCGGCAGGGTGATGTGCCACAGGTAGTCGAACGCCTTGCCCGCCATGCTGAGGCTGTCGAAATTGTCCGAGGTCAGGCCGCGCAGCGGGAAGATCTTCCAGAAGCTGCCGCCGGCGAACAGAACCATCAGCATCACCGCGAACAGGAACGACGGGATCGCATAGGCGACGACGATCGCCCCCGAGGTCCAGGTGTCGAAGGGCGAGCCGTCCTTCACCGCCTTGCGGATGCCAAGCGGGATCGAGATCAGATAGGCGAGCAGCGTCGACCACAGGCCGAGCGAGATCGACACCGGCATCTTCTCGAGCACCAGCTCGACCACCGTCTTGTTGTGGAAGAAGCTCTTGCCGAAGTCGAAGGTCAGATAATCGCCCATCATCGTGACGAAGCGCTTCCAGGCCGGGATCTTTTCCTTGCGGCAATCGGGGTTCTTCAGATCGGGCGTCACCCCCTCGGGGCAGGTGATGCGCGCAAAGCCCATCTGCACCTCGAGCTGCGCCAGCAGCTCGGGCGAGATCCCGCGCGCGCCCTGATAGCCGCCGTCCTCGACGCCGCCCTGCCCCTGCGTGCCGGCATCGCCGCCGCCCGAGAGGTTGCGCATCGTGTCCGCCTCGCCCTGCACGCGGGCGATGATCTGCTCGATCGGCCCGCCGGGAACGAATTGCGTCAGCGTGAAGTTGATCAGCATGATCCCGAACAGCGTCGGAATCACCAGAAGCAACCGCCGCAGAATATAGGCCCCCATGCCTGTCCGCCCTTTCGTGCCGCGCCTTGGGTCAGAACGCCCCGGCGGCTTTCAGCTTTTCGCCCTTTTCGGCGTTGTACCACCAGAAGTCCAGTTCGCCGAGCGCATGCGGCGGCAGCGCAGCGGGGTGCTCGTACATGTCGTAATAGGCGACGGTGTAGCTTGCCTTGAACCATTGCGGCACCCAGAAGTGGAAGGCGCGCAACGCACGGTCAAGCGCATGCACCCGCGGCGTCAGCTCGTCTTGCGTCTGCGCCTCCTCGACCAGCCGCACCAGCCCGTCGATGCCCGGGTTCGCAAGCCCCATGGCGTTGAACACGTCCCCCGCCCCGCCCGAGCCGAAATACTGCTGCAGATCGGCGCCCGGGATCTCGTTCTGGCCGAGCGAGGTGGTGATCATGTCATAGTCATGCGAGCGGCGCCGGTTTTCATATTGCGCGTCATCCACCCGCGCCATCGCGGCATCGACGCCAAGGGCGCGCAGGTTCTCGACATAGGGATTGACGACGCGGTCGAAGCTCTGGTCGTCGTTCAGGATCTCGACCTTCAGCGTCTCGCCCTTCGCATTGCGCCGCATGCCGTCATCGGCCACCGGCCAGCCCGCGGCATCCAGAAGCGCCGCCGCCTTGCGCAGGTTGCCGCGGTCAAGCTGGCGCTTGCCGGACACCGGCGCCATCGCCACCGGATCGGTCAGCACCCCCGCGGGCAGATCGGCGGCGAAGGGCTTCAGGATCTCGGCCTCCTCGGGCGTGGGCGTGCCGGTCGCGGCCAGAGGCGAGTTCTCCCAGATCGAGTTCACCCGTGCGTAGATCCCGTAGAACAGCGTCTCGTTCGACCATTCGAAGTTGAACATCAGCCCGAGCGCCTCGCGCACGCGGATATCCTGGAACCGCTCGCGCCGCAGGTTGATCGCAAAGGCCTGGCCCGAGGCCACATTGCCGTTCGGCAGTTCCGCCTTCACCACCTGCCCCTTCTTCAGCGCCGGGAAGTCATAGCCCGTCGCCCAGGCAAGCGAGCTCGCCTCGTTGCGGAAGGTATAGCTGCCGGCCTTGAAGCCCTCGAAGGCAGCCTGATAATCGCCGTAATACTCGACGCGGATCTTGTCGAAGTTGTAGCGCCCGATGTTGATCGGCAGCTTCGCGCCCCAATAGGCGGGGTTGCGCTTCCACACCACGGTGCGGCCGTTCTTGGCACTGTCGAACGTGTAGGGGCCCGAGCCGATCAGCGCCACCTGCGAGGATTTCGCCAGGTCGATGCCGTCGCGCGCGAACTGCGCCTTCGAGAACACTGGCAGCCCGCCCGCCGACTGGATGATGTCGCGCCGCGGAGAGCCCGGCACGAAGGTGAATTTCACCCGTTTCGCATCGAGCACCTCGACCGAGGCGATCTGTTGCGCCACCACCGCGCGGAAGCTCGACAGCCCCTTGTCGCGCAGCTGCTCGTAGGAAAAGAGCACATCCTCGGTGGTCAGCGGCGTGCCATCCGAGAAGGTGATGCCGTCGCGCAGGGTGAAGATCACCCAGTCCTTCGAGGCCGGGTATTCGAGGCTTTCGCACAGCAGGCAATAGGCCTCGCCCACGGTGTCGTCGGTGCCGGTCAGCATCGATTCCTGCGAGATCGAGGACAGCGCCGCCGCCCGCCCCTCGAGCGTGTAGGGGTTGAAGTTGTCGAAGCCCCCCGGCGCCCATTCCGAGATCTCGCCGCCCTTCGGCGCCTCGGGGTTGACGTAGTCGAGATGGGCGAAATCGGGGCCATATTTCAGGTTGCCCAGCGTCGAGATCGCCGTGGCGGTGATCGTCTCCTCGGCCCGGGCCCCGGCCGCGAGCCCCGCCCAGAGCGCCGCGCCCAGCAGCAGTGCCCCGACCATCCGTCCCGCACCATTGCCCTGCATCCGCCGCACCGCGACCATCGAACCCGTCATCCGTCTCTCCCGTATCTTGCCCGCCCAGCTAAAAGGGCATCGCGCCGGGGTGCAAGTTGCAACTGCGTGAGAGCATGGCAAAAGGGCCGCCCCCGCGGGACGGCCCTTCCGGAACGCGATCCGATCAGCCGTTCGGCGATCAGTTGCTCAGGCTTTTCAGATAGGTGATGACGTTGTTGCGGTCCTCGGCCTTGGGCAGGCCGGCGAAGGACATCTTGTTGCCCGGGATGTAGTCCTTCGGGCCGCTCAGCCACTGGTTCAGCGCCTCGAGCGTCCATTCGCCGCCATGCGCCTTGAGCGCGTCGGAATAGCCGAAGCCCTCGACCGAGGCGACCGGACGACCGACGACGCCGTCAAGATGCGGGCCGGTGGCGTTGGTGCCATCGACCTTGTGGCAGGCCTTGCACTTGCCGAAGACCTTGGCGCCCTTCTCGGCATCGCCCTCGCCCAGCACGATCTGGACCTCTTCGGCCGGTGCCGCAGCGGCCGCGTCGCCGCCGCCCGCGCCACCCGGGGCCGCGGTCATCATCGCGACCTCGGTGCCGTCGGCCGCGACATGCTCGCCCGAGGCGAGCGAGAACAGCTTGCCCGAGGCGCCATTGGCGACGAGGAAGAACAGGAAGGCGCCCAGCACGCCGCCCGCAGCCTTGGTGATGGTGGTCGAATTGAGCATGACTCGCCCCTGAGTTTCGCTGTCCAGTTGCCGGCACTTACCCGGTTTGCCCCCTTGCTTTCAAGATTTTTTGAAGAAAGCTCCGAATTCTGCGCCTTTTGTCGCGCCTGGACGGCTTTTCCCGGCACCGGCGCGCGCGATCCGGCTTTTCCTGTCCGCGCGCGCGGTATAGGGAGGCGCGAGGAGAGACGGAGGGACCGATGAGCATTCCGCGCAAGGGCGTGATCGCATTCCAGGGCGAGCTTGGCGCCTATTCGCACGAGGCCTGCCGCGAGGCGCGCCCGGACATGGAGGCCCTTCCGTGCAACACCTTCGAGGAGGTGATCGAGGCGGTGCGCCGCGGCGACGCCGATCTCGCGATGCTGCCGGTCGAGAACTCGACCTATGGCCGCGTCGCCGACATCCACCGTCTCCTGCCCGAATCCGGGCTGCACATCCTTGACGAGCTGTTCGTGCGGGTGCGGATCTGCCTGATGAGCGTGCCGGGTCGCAAGCTCGACGAGATCACCGACGTGCGCGCGCATCTGGTGCTGTTGCCGCAATCGGCGCGCTTCCTGCGCGAGCATGGCATCACCGGGCATGCCGCCGCCGACAGCGCCGGTGCCGCGGCGGATCTGGCGCGCAGCCAGGCCCCGGGCGAAGGCGTGCTGGCCTCGGCCCTTGCCGCCGACATCTATGGCCTCGAGGTGCTCGCGCATGACATCGAGGACCACGCCCACAACACCACCCGCTTCCTGGTGATGGGGCGCGAGCCCGACCTGAAGCGGCGCGGCCACGGCCGGATGATGACCACCTTCGTGTTCCGCGTGCGCAACATCCCGGCCGCGCTCTACAAGGCGCTTGGCGGCTTCGCGACGAATGGCGTGAACATGACCAAGCTCGAAAGCTACATGGTCGACGGCAATTTCACCGCGACGCAGTTCTATGCCGATGTCGAGGGACACCCCGATGACAGCAACCTGCGTCTGGCGCTCGACGAACTCGACTATTTCACCTCGAACATGGCGCTGCTCGGCGTCTATCCCGCCGACCCGCGCCGGCACGGCTGAGCCCTCGCGCGCGCGGCGCGGCTCAGGCCGCGCCCTGCGTTGCGGCGAAGCGCGCGCCAAGCGCCGCACCGAAGGCCGCGATGCGCTCCTCGAAACGATGCTCGAGCCGGCCGCGACCGAGCTTTGCCGATTGCAGCAGCAGCCGTGCGCCCAGCGTGCGCGGCTTTGCCTCGAGCGTCACATGCAGCCGCGCCCGCCCCGTCGCCGGTTCGACGATCTGCAGCGTCAGGCTCAGCTCGAACCCGTGCGACTTGCCGAAATAGTCGAGCGCGGCGGGACGCTCGAAACGGGTGATCTCGGCGCTCAGCTGGCGCAGCCGGCCGCGGAAGCGAAAGCCGATGTCCCAGGCCATCCCCGCCCCCGGCGCCGCAAGCGTGTCGGTGCGCCGCAGGCTGACGCCCTTGCGCCGCGCCGCACGCTCGAAGGTCGAGAAATCGGCAAGCTGGTCGAAGACGAATTCAGCCGGGGCGGCGATGTCGGCGCGGCCGGAAAACTTCATGCCGAGGCTCCTTGAACGATCGTGGCCCGGCGCGCCCGGGCGAAAGGGATATCGGGGCAAGGTGCCGTCAATGCAACCGGTCCGCAAGCCATTGGCGCAGCATCCAGCCCGCGATGGCGCCCGAACGTGGCGCCCGGATCACGGGATCGGCGCCGGCAAAGACCGCCGCCAGCCGCTCGCGGCTGATCCACAGCGCGTCCTCGATCTCGGCCGGATCGCAGGCGATCTCGGTGCTTGTGGCCTCGGCGGCGCAGCCGATCATCAGCGAGGCCGGGAACGGCCAGGGCTGCGAGACGAGCAGCCGCACCGGTCCGACCCGCACCGCGGTTTCCTCGAACACCTCGCGGCGGACGGCGGATTCGACCGGCTCGCCCGGCTCCATGAAGCCCGCAAGGCAGGAATACATCCCCTCGGGCCAGCCCGGCGACCGGCCAAGCAGCACCGAGTTGCCGCGGGTGACGCACATGATGACGCAAGGGTCGGTGCGCGGGAAATGCTGCGTGTTGCAGGCCGGGCAGACCCGCTGCCAGCCGCCGAGCACGGGTGCGCTGGCCGCGCCGCAGGCCGAGCAGAAACCATGCGTGCCGTGCCAGTTCAACAGCGCCCGCGCCGTCGCCGCAAGCTCCGCCGCGCGCGGATCAAGCCGCATCATCGCGCCGCGCAGATCGGCGAAGGCCGCGCCTGCCGGCAGGTCCGGGTGATGCTGCGCGCTGCCGTCGAAGAAGGCGCCGAAATCGGGCTCGGGCCCCTCGGGCACCCAGGGCGAGAGATCGGCGGCAAAGACCGGCGCCCCGCCCGACAGCCCCAGAAAGATCAGCCCGCCCGTCATGTGCGACAGCAGCTCCGCCCCCGGCGCAAGACCGGCCAGCCCGGCGCCCAGCACCGGATCGGCCGCGGCCTCCTCGCCCGCCAGCAGCGGACGGCCGCGCCAGAACGGCAGGATCCGCGCCGCGGGATCGGCCGCCATCCGCGCCAGCGCCGCGGCATCCCCGCGCAGATAAGCTGCGCGATCAAGCCCCGAGCCCGCGAAGGCAAGGCCCGGCCGGGCATCGACCGCCATCGTCGCGGCATCGAAACGGGGATCTGGGGAACAGGCGTCAGACATGGGAGCTCCGGCACGGCGCGGGGCGATCTGCCCTGCCCCTTCCTTTTGCCATGCTGCGGCGGCAAAAGGCCAGCGGCGTTGCGCCCTCGCCGGACTGCGCCCGATCAGCCGCAGCGCGGAAAAAGGCGCAACCGGTGGTTGAAACTTGGTAAATTCAGCTTAGGCTGGCACAGCGTCGTTCCGGCTGCCCGCGCCTTTTTTCGCGGGCCCCGGGCCGATGGCGGAAGGGAACGGACATGGCGCGGACGGCAGAGGGGACGGCTTCGGACGAGGCAGGAGCGGACCGGGTGCGGCTGCGCGTGCTGGCGACGACCGACGTGCATGGCCACCTGCGCGCCCATGATTACGGCCAGGACCTGCCCGAGGACGATTGCGGCCTGACCCGGATCGCGAGCCTTGTCGCGACCGCCCGAGCCGAAGTGCCGAACACCCTGCTGCTCGACAATGGCGACATCCTGCAGGGCACGCCGCTCGTCGACCACTGGGCGCGGCGGGGGCTGGCGGCAGGCGAGGTGCACCCGGTTTTCGAGGTGATGAACGCGCTTGGCTACGATGCCGGCACGATCGGCAATCACGAGTTCAACTTCGGCCTCGACTATCTCGCCCGCGCGCTGGCGGGGGCGGGGTTTCCGCTGACCTGCGCCAATGCGGTTCGACGCGCCGGGGCGACACCGCTCGAGGACGAGACACTGCTGCCGCCCTGGGTGATCCTCGAGCGTGACCTCACCGATGCGGCCGGGCGCGTGCGGCGGCTGAAGATCGGGGTGATCGGCTTCGTGCCGCCGCAGATCCTGATGTGGGACCGGCTGCAGCTCGAGAACCGTCTGACCGCGCGCGGCATCACCGAGGCAGCCCGCGCCCATGTGCCGGCCCTGCGCGCGGCGGGGGCGGATGTCGTGATCGCGCTGGCCCACACCGGGATCGAGCCGCACCTGCCGCCCGATCTGCCCGACCGCGCGACGGAACATGCCGCCGTGCCGCTGGCCGCCGTGCCCGGGATCGACGCGCTGATCTGCGGCCACAGCCACCTCTCCTTCCCCGGCCCCGACACCGCCGCGACCGCGGCCGTCGACCCCGTGCGCGGCCTGATCCATGGCAAGCCGGCGGTGATGCCGGGCCGCTGGGGCTCGCATCTGGGGGTGCTGGATCTGGTGCTGGCGCCCACCGACGCGGGGGGCTGGCGGGTCGAGACGGGCCGCGCCACCCTGCGCCCGGTGCGCAATGCCCGCACCGGCATCCCCGCGCCCGAGGCCCCTGCCCTCGTCGCCCGCATCGCCCCCGCGCACGAAGAGGTGCGGCGCGACCTCGCCCGGCCGGTCGGCAGACTGACCCGGCCGATCCAGAGCTTCTTCTCGATGGTCGCGCCCGACGCCGGGCTGGACCTCGTCGCCGCCGCGCAAAGCGCCCATGTCCGCGCCCGCCTTGCCGGCCGACCCGAGGCGGCGCTGCCGGTTCTGGCCGCGGTGGCGCCCGGGAAATGCGGCGGGCGCGGCGGCCCGGGCTTCTTCACCGACATCCCGGCCGGGCCGCTCTCGCGCCGCCACGTGCTCGAGATGTGCCTGTTCCCGAACACCGTCACCGCGGTGCGGGTGAGCGGTGCGCGGCTGGCCGACTGGCTCGAACGGGCGGCCTGCGTCTTTGCCACCATCGCCCCGGGGCGGGCCGATCAACCGCTGCTCGACCCGGCCTTTCCCTGCTACAACTTCGACGTGCTCGTCGGGCTGAGCTACGAGATCGACCTCAGCCAGCCGGCCCGCTTCGCCCCCGACGGCAGCCCGGCCAGTGACAGCCGGCGCATCCGCAACCTGCGCCACGCCGGCCGCCCCATCGACCCCGCGGCCGAGTTCGTGATCGCCACGAACAGCTATCGCAGCTCGGGCGCAGGCGGCTTTCCGGGAGCGGCCGAGGGTGTCCTCGACCTCGGCCCCGCCACCAGCTCGCGCGTCGTGCTGTTCGACAGCCTCGCGCAGGACCCGCCGCCGTCCCCCGCGGCCGATCCGGTGTGGCGCTTTGCCCCGATCGCGGGCGCCAGCGCGCTTCTCGAAACCTCGCCGCGTGCCGCCGGGCGCCTCGCCGAGGCCGGCCCCGCCGCCGCGCGCCTTGAGGAGCTCGGCCTGACCGCTGCCGGCTTTCTTCAGATTCGGGTGCATTTCTGACCAGATTGCGCAAAGCGTTTCATCAGATGCGCAAAACTCAGGCCAAATGGAAACGTCTGGTCAAAATTTGACCACATGACCCATATCTTCCCGGTCTCTGCCCCGACGTGCAGCGCATGTTGCATTCCCCCTGCCCGACGGATGGGCGCAGGATCGGCCCGACCTCAGAACCGGGAGTTTGACCAAGATGTTTCACCGCACCCTGACGGGATTGGCCGCCGCCGCAACGGTGCTGGGCTTCACCGCCCCGGCGCTGCACGCCGAAACCACCGTGCCTTTCGCCCTCGACTGGAAGTTCGAGGGCCCCGCCGCGCCCTACACGCTGGCCGTCGACAAGGGGTTCTACAAGGCCGAGGGCCTCGATGTGCAGGTGACGGAGGGCGCGGGCTCGCTCGACGCGATCCCGAAAGTGGCGACCGGTGCCTTCCCGCTCGGCTTCACCGACATCAACTCGCTGATGAAATTCCTCGACCAGAACCCCGGCGCCCCGGTCACCGCGGTGATGATGGTCTATGACAAGCCCGCCTTCGCCGTCGTCGGCCGCAAGTCGCTCGGCATCGAGACGCCGAAGGATCTCGAGGGCAAGGCGCTCGGCGCGCCGCCGCCGGACGGGGCCTGGGCGCAGTTCCCGATCTTCGCCAAGGAACAGGGCCTCGACATGTCGAAGATCACCGTCGAGCCGGTGGGCTTCCCGGTGCGCGAGCCGATGCTGGCCGAGGGCAAGGTCGCCGCGATCACCGGCTTCTCCTTCACCTCGACGCTGAACGCCGAACGGCTCGGCGTGCCGGCCGACGATCTGACCGTGCTGCTGATGGCCGATTACGGCGTCGCGCTCTACGGCAACGCGATCATCGTCAACACCGACTGGGCGAAGGCCCACCCCGAGATGGTGACGGGCTTCCTGCGCGCCACCGCGAAGGGCTGGAAAGAGGCGATCGCCGCCCCCGCCGCCGCCGTCGAGACCCTGGTGAAACGCAACCCGGCCGCCGATGCGGGGCTCGAGACCAAGCGCCTCGAGCTCGCCATCGCCGGCAACGTGCTGACCGACTACGTCAAGGAACACGGCATGGGCAACGTCGACGCGGCCCGTTTTGCCAAGTCGATCGAACAGCTCGGCACCACCTACGAGTTCAAGACCACGCCCGAGGCGAAGACCTTCTTCGACCCGGAATACCTGCCCACTGACGGCAGCCTGATGCTGCAGTGACCGGACAGGGGGCCTTCGGGCCCCCCGTCCTCGCTCAAGGTGGGACCATGCAGAAATTCATCGACATCCGCGGCGTGAAACACGCCTACAAGACGAAGAACGGCCCGCTGCCGGTTCTCGACGGGCTCGACGTGGGCGTGGGCGTGGGCGAGTTCTGCGCCGTCGTCGGCCCCTCGGGCTGCGGCAAATCCACGCTGACGCGCCTTGTCTCGGGGCTGATGCGGCCCGACGAGGGCGCGGTCGTGCTGGACGGGCAAGAGGTGTCGAGCCCGCGCAAGACCGTGGGCATGGCGTTCCAGAACCCGGTGATGCTCGAATGGCGCACGATCCTCGAGAACGTGATGCTGCCGCTCGAGATCGTCGCGCCGGGCATGGGGCGCGCCGAAAAGGAGGCGCGCGCCACCCATCTGCTCGAGATGGTCGGGCTGAAGGGCTTCGAGAAGAAGCGCCCCTCGGAGCTGTCTGGCGGCATGCGCCAGCGCGCCTCGCTGTGCCGCGCCATCGTGCACAAGCCGCAGGTGCTGATCATGGACGAACCCTTCGGCGCGCTCGACAACTTCACCCGCGAGGATCTGTGGCAGACGATGCGCGACCTGCGCGCGGCCGAGCCCTTCACCTGCATCCTCATCACCCATGACCTGCGCGAAAGCGTGTTCCTCGGCGATCAGGTGATCGTGCTCTCGGGCCGCCCGGCCAGGACGCAATACGTGCTTGATGTCGACCTGCCGACCGACCGCACGATCGACATTCTCTATGAACCGAAGGCGGTCGCGATGCTGCACCTTCTGCGCGAGCAGATCCGCATCGCCCAGGGCCGCGACGGAGACCTGCACTGATGGACCGCGCCCAGAAAATCCTCGTGCCGCTCGCGGCGATCGTGATCTTCCTCGTGCTGTGGGAGTTCGTCGTCTGGGTGAACGGCTGGCCCGATTACAAGATGGCCGCGCCTTCGGACCTGCCGCCGGCGTTCTGGAAGTTCCACACCCTGTTCCTGACGATGGGCTGGCAGACGCTGTGGCGCACCGTGCTGGGGCTCGGCCTCGCCGTCGTCTTCGGCACCTTCCTCGGCATGGTGATGGGGTTCTCGAAGATTGCGCGCGACGGGCTCTATCCCCTGCTCGTCGGCTTCAACGCGATCCCGAAGGCGACGCTGGTGCCGGTGATCGCGCTGATCTTCATCGGCCAGCACGATTTCAACACCGTGCTGATGGCCTTCCTGATCTCCTTCTTCCCGATCGCGGTCTCGGTCGGCATCGGGCTCAGCACGCTCGAACCCGAATACCGCGACATCCTTGCCGCGCTTGGCGCCTCGAAGTTCACGATCTTCCGCAAGATCGCCCTGCCGAAGACCCTGCCCGAGTTCTTCGGCGCGCTGAAGGTCGCGGTGACGCTCGCCTTCATCGGCACCAACCTCGTCGAGATCGTCAGCCCGCATGGCAAGGGGCTCGGCGCGCTCTTCCTCTCGGGGCAGACGAACTCGGACTATCCGCTGATGTTCGCGGTGCTGATCGCCCTCGCCGTGCTCGGCATCGTGCTCTACTACGCCGTCGTCGCGCTCGAGAAGATCTTCGCCGGCTGGGCCGAGCGCAGCCCGGGCTGAAACGCCCCCTGCGCTTCCAATTGCCCCAAATATCCCGGGGGTGAGGCCGAAGGCCGAGGGGGCAGCGCCCCCTCCCTTCCCCGCCGCCGCCCACGCCACCTTGCAAGGCGCAGGGCCCCGCGCTAGGGGCAGTCAGCGTCCCCCGCGCCAAGGTGTGCAACGATGTCCCTGCCGATCCTCTTCGCGGTGCTGGCCGCGGCCCTGCTGCATGCGCTGTGGAACGCGCTCGTCCGCCTTGGCGGCTCGAAGATCCGGGCGATGGCGATGCTGTCGCTGGCCGAGGCGGGGGTGGGGCTTGCGATCGTGCTTGCCCGCCCGCTCCCCGCCGCCGCGGCCTGGCCCTGGCTGATCGCCTCTTGCGGGTTGCAGGTCGCCTACAAGACCTTCCTCGCCCATGCCTATGAGGCGGGCGATCTGAGCCGGGTCTATCCGATCTCGCGCGGCACGGCGCCGATGCTGGTGGCGATCGTCTCGGCGCTCTTCGCGATCGACCCGATCGCGCCCGCGGGCTACCTCGGCGTCGCGGTGCTGGCCTCGGGCATCCTGTTCATGGCGCATGGCGTCTTCACCGATGGCGAGAGCCGCCGGCTTCTGCCCTTCGCCCTCGGCGCGGCGCTGTCGACGGCCAGCTACACCCTCGTCGACGGCATCGGCGCGCGGGTCTCGGGCGATGCGGCGGGCTATGTCGGCTGGCTGATGATGGGCAGCGGGCTCATCTTCGCCCTGGCGGCCCCCGCCTGGCGCGGCCCGGCGATGCTGCGGGGCTCGGCGCGCGACTGGTTCTTTGCCGGGCTTGGCGCCGCGGCCTCCTATGGCGCCTATGCGATCTCGATCTGGGCGATGACCCGCGCCCCGATCGCCCTCGTCGCGGTGCTGCGCGAGACCTCGATCCTGTTCGCGGTGCTGATCGGCTGGCTCGTCTTCCACGAGCGGATGACGCGCACGAAGGCGGTGGCGGCGGCGCTGATCGTGACCGGCGTGGTGCTGACCCGGCTTTAGGCGGCGCGCCGCTCGGGCACGATCTGCTGCGCGATGCCGACGAAGAGCAGATAGACCGAGGTCACCACCAGCCCCCAATGCGCCCAGCTTTGCGGATGGAAATGCACCATCGCCGCCCAGGCGGCGAACACCGTCCAGGCGAGCGACATCGGCAGCGACAGGGTGCGCCAGCGTTTCGTGCGGGTCGGGTGGATGAATTTCAGCGGGAAGAACATCCCCACTGCCAGCACCAGCACCACGCCGAGGATGACATAGTAATCGGGCTTCAGCGCGAACAGCACCAGCACCACCATGTTCCAGCACGCGGGAAAGCCAGAGAAGGAGTTATCCTTCGTCTTCATCCGGGTATCGGCGAAATAGATGACGCTCGCATAGGTGATGGCGATGATCGCGAGCCAGCCGGTCCAGCCCGGCAGCAGCCCCGATTTGAACAGCGCATAGGCCGGCACGAAGACATAGGTCAGATAGTCGACGATCAGGTCCATCAGCACGCCGTCATAGGTCGGGCAGTTGTGCTTGACGTCGTAATGGCGGGCCAGCGGCCCGTCGATGCCGTCGACGACCAGCGCGACGACCAGCCACAGGAACATCAGCGACCACTTCTGCTCGACGGCGGCCAGCATGGCAAGCATCGACAGCACGGCGCCGGTGGCGGTGAGCAGATGCACGGAAAGGGCTTTGAGACGGATGTTCATGCGCGCCTTCCTGCCGCAATCGGTCCAAGGGTGCAAGCCTCGCCTCACCTCGCGTCAGCAATTGGCCGAACCGTTGCCGCGCGCCCTCAGGCGCGGGGATGGGCGGCCTGATAGACCTGCATCAGCCGCGCCGTGTCGACCGCGGTATAGACCTGGGTCGTGGCGAGGCTCGCATGGCCCAGAAGTTCCTGGATCGCGCGCAGATCGCCACCCGCGGCCAGCAGATGGGTGGCAAAGCTGTGGCGCAGCGCATGTGGTGTCGCCGTCGCCGGCAGGCCAAGCGCATTGCGCGCAAGCTCCATCGCCTTCTCGATCTGGCGCGGGTTCAGCGCGCCGCCGCGCACACCGCGGAAAAGCGGCGCCTGCGCCTCGACCGGCCAGGGGCAAAGCCGCACATACTCGGCCACCGCGTCGCGCGCGGCGGGCAGCACCGGCACCAGCCGCTCCTTGTCGCCCTTGCCGCGGATGCGCAGCACCTCGGGCAGCGGATGGGCGGCGCCGGTCAGCCCCAGCGCCTCGGAGATGCGCAGCCCGCAGCCATAGAGCAGCGTCACCACCGCCGCGTCGCGCGCCGCAACCCAGGGCTCCATCGCCTGCAGCTCGACCTGCTCGATCACCGCCTTCGCCGCATCGACGGCGAGTGGCCGCGGCAGCTTGCGGGTGTATTTCGGGGCGCGCGCCGACAGCACATGCGTGGCGTCGAACCCCTCGCGGTCGGACAGCCAGCGGATGAAGCTTTTCACCGAGGACAGCGCCCGGGCGAGCGAGCGCGCCGAAAGCCCCCTGCCCCGCTCATGCGCCATCCAGGCGCGCATGTCGGCTTGCCCGAGCGCGCCAAGCCGCGCCAGCCCGAGACTTTCGCCGTGATGGCCGTGCAAAAAGCCCAGGAACCCCGCGACATCGGTGCGATAGGCGGCAATCGTGTGTTCGGAGGCGCCGTCGAGCGCGCGCATCTGGTCAAGCCAGCGCGCCAGCGCATCGCCTGTGGCGGGCGAAAAGCCCGGCTGGGTCATGCCAGCCAGCGGCGCATCGCACGCTCGAAGACCGCGCCGAAGAAGCCCAGAAGATCGGTGCCCTGCGTCGGCTTGAACTGATGCGGATCCTCGGCGCCGAAGACCAGCATGCCCGGAAGCCGCCCCGCGCCCAGATCGAGCGCCAGCGCCGCCTCCGAGCGGATCCAGGCCGCCGCCTCGCCATAGATCGCCTCGGATTGCGGCTGGCACTGGCGCAGCACGACCTGCCGCGGCTGGCCGCCGCGGGCGGGGCGCATGTATTCGGCGACGAAGCCCGGCTCGGCCACGCACAGCACTTCGCCCAGCCGGCGCAGGACCGCATCCTCGCCGCCATGCTGGCTTTCGAGCACCAGCCGCACCGTGTCGACGCGCAGCACCTCGGCGACCTCGGTCGTGAGGTTCTTGAGGAAGGCCTCGAAATCGACGGGATCGAGCAGCGCCAGCACCGCGCGATGGATCTGATTGGTGCCGGCCAGATTCTCGTAGGCCGCCGCGATCACCGAGCGATGCGTATCCTCGAGCCGGTCGAGCCGCCGCTCGAGCCGCGCCATGGCGACGCCGCGCAGGTCGACGATGTTCGCCCCCATCGCGCGCTCGTTCGCGGCGACAAGCGCGCGCATCAGGTCGCGGTCCTCGAGGATCACGTCGGGATCGGAAATGATCTTGTCGCGCAGCTGCTGCGCGAATGCGGTATCGCTCATGCCTGTCTCGTGCCCGGTGGTTCGCGGTCTTTTGCGCGATCCTACACGCGATCGTGGTCAATTGCAGGTGAATTCTGTCCCCGGACCACGGCGCCGAAACGAAAACGGCCCGCCGAGACGGCGGGCCGGTGCACGGGATCTGCAGCTCGGATCAGACGATCTTCTGCCCGGTCTTCGCCCAGTCCTTGAGGAACTGGTCAAGCCCCTTGTCGGTCAGCACGTGGTTCGCCATCGCCTTGATGACAGCGGGCGGCGCAGTGATCACGTCGGCGCCGATCTTCGCGCATTCGGTGATGTGGTTCACGTTACGGATCGAGGCGGCCAGGATTTCCGTCTTGTAATCGTAGTTGTCATAGATCGTGCGGATGTCGTCGATCAGCTCGACACCGTCGAGGTTGATGTCGTCGAGACGGCCGATGAAGGGCGAGATGAAGCTCGCCCCGGCCTTCGCCGCGAGGATCGCCTGCGCGGCCGAGAAGCACAGCGTGACGTTGACCATGTGGCCTTCGGATGCGAAAGCCTTGCAGGCGGTCAGGCCATCCCAGGTGAGCGGCACCTTGATCGCGATGTTGGAGGCGATCTTGGCAAGCTTCAGACCTTCGGTGATCATGTCCTTGGCCTCGGTGGCCACGACCTCGGCCGAGACCGGGCCCGAAACCATGTCGCAGATCTCCTTCGTCACCTCGAGGATGTCGCGGCCCGATTTCAGGATCAGCGAGGGGTTGGTGGTGACACCGTCGACCATGCCGAGATCGTTCAGTTCCTTGATCGCCGCCACATCGGCGGTATCGACGAAGAATTTCATGGGAAGCCTCCAGAGCAGCAATTGCGGGCCAGATAGCGCAAACGCCTCGCTTTGGCGAGAGGGGATCGGGTCCGGCGCGACCGGACGAAGGGGGGCGCTGCCCGCCGGCGGCATCGAAAGTCTGTCGCATGACTGAGGTTGGGTTCCATCCCGAAGGCAGCCGCGTCGCGGTGCTGACGGCCGAGCCGATCGGGCGACCGCTCGACTATCTCGCGCCCGAGGGCGGCTGTTTCCCCGGCGCCTTCGTCGAGGTGCCGCTTGGCCCGCGCAAGGTGATGGGCGTGGTCTGGGGGCCGGGCGACGGGCGTTTCGACGCGGCCCGGCTGCGCGCGGTGGCGCGGGTTCTCGACGTGCCGCCGATGCGCGCCGAGCTGCAGGCCTTCCTGATCCGGATGGGCGCCTATACCATGACCTCGCTGCCGGCGATGCTGCGGCTGGCGACGCGCACGCCGGGACTCTTCGATGCGCCCGGCGCGCGCAAGGTCTATCGCCGCGGCGCGGGCGAGCCCGGGCGGCTGACCGAAGCGCGCGAGCGGGTGCTCGAGGTGCTCGACGCCCATGACGGCGGCGGCTTCTACCTGACCGAGCTTGCGCAGCTCGCGGGCGTCACGCCGCAGGTGGTGAAGGGGCTGGTCGCGACCGGCGCGGTCGACGAATTCGAGCAGCCGCGCGACCTGCCCTTCGCGCGGCTCGACCCCGCCTTGCCGGGCAAGGTGCTGTCCGAGGATCAGGCGGCCGCGGCCGCCGCGCTGCGCGCGGGCATGGGCGGGTTCGGGGTGACGCTTCTCAAGGGCGTCACCGGCTCGGGCAAGACCGAGGTCTATCTCGAGGCGGTCGCCGCCTGTCTGGCCGCCGGGCGGCAGGCACTGGTGCTGCTGCCCGAGATCGCGCTGACCACCGAATTCATCGCCCGCGTCGAGGCGCGCTTTGGCGCGCGGCCCGGCGAATGGCATTCGGGCGCGACGCAGGGCGAGCGGCGGCGGCTGTGGCGGATGTGCGCCGAGGGCGGGGTGCAGATGGTGGTGGGCGCACGCTCGGCGCTGTTCCTGCCGTTCCGCGACCTCGGCCTGATCGTCGTCGACGAGGAGCATGACGGATCGTACAAGCAGGAAGAGGGCGTGCTGTACAACGCCCGCGACATGGCCGTGCTGCGCGCCTCCTTCGCCACGGCACAGGTGGTGCTCGCCTCGGCCACGCCCTCGCTCGAAAGCTGGGTGAACGCGGAAAGCGGCAAATACGCGCGCATCGACCTCGCCGCGCGGTTCGGCGTGTCGGAGCTTCCGGAGATGCGGGCGATCGACCTGCGCGAGGAGCGGATCGAAAGCGCGCACTGGATCTCGCCCACCCTCGTCGGCGAGGTGGTGAAGCGGCTTGGCAGCGGCGAGCAGTCGATGCTGTTCCTGAACCGGCGCGGCTATGCCCCCGTCACCATCTGCCGCGCCTGCGGCCATCAGATCGGCTGCGACCATTGCGACGCGCGGATGGTCGAGCACCGTTTCCTGAAGCGCCTCGTCTGCCATCAATGCGGCGAGACGAAGCCGATCCCCACCGCCTGCCCGAGCTGCGGCGTCGAGGGCAAGCTCGCCCCGGTCGGCCCGGGGGTCGAGCGGCTGGCCGAGGAAGTGGCCGAGCGCTTCCCGACGGCGCGGCTCTCGGTGCTGAGCTCGGATCTCTTCGGCTCGGCCCGCGCGCTGAAGGAGGCGATTGCCGACATCGCGGCAGGCGGCGCCGATATCATCATCGGCACGCAGATCGTGGCGAAGGGGCACAACTTCCCGCGGCTGACGCTGGTGGGCGTGATCGACGCCGATCTTGGGTTGCAGGGCTCGGACCTGCGCGCGGCCGAGCACACGTTCCAGCTGATGCGGCAGGTGGCGGGGCGCGCAGGGCGGGCGGATAAGCCCGGCCTTGCGCTGTTGCAGACCTGCCAGCCCGAGCATCCGGTGATCCGCGCGATCCTTGGCGGCGACGAGGAAGCGTTCTGGCGCGCCGAGGCCGCGGCGCGGCGCGCGCAGGGCGTGCCGCCCTTCGGCCGGATGGCGGGGATCATCCTGTCGGGGCCCGAGGTGGCGCCGCTCTTCGAGATCGGCAATGCGCTGGCGCGCGCGCCGGCGCCGCTCGCCCGCATCGGCGCGCAGGTCTTCGGCCCGGCGCCCGCGCCGATCGCGCGGGTGCGCGGCCGGCACCGGGTGCGGATGCTGGTGAAGGCCGAGAAGGGCGCACCGTTGCAGGACGCGCTGCGCGCCTGGCTGCGGCAGGTGAAGCTGCCCGCCCAGGTGCGGCTTACCATCGACATCGACCCGCAGTCGTTCCTGTGACGCTGCGCGGCCTTGAATTCCGGGGGCGGCGCTTGTATCTCCCCCTGTCCCCACCGTAGAATGGGAAGAACAGCCGGGGCCACTCCCCCGGCAGGACCGATGAAAGGGTGCCCATGTCCTGGACCGATGAACGCGTCGAACTTCTGAAGAAGATGTGGTCCGAGGGTCAGTCCGCGAGCCAGATCGCCAAGGAGCTCGGCGGCGTCACCCGCAACGCCGTGATCGGCAAGGTGCACCGGCTGGGCCTGTCGAACCGCGCCGGCTCGGAAGGCGCCGCGCCCGAGGCCGAAGCGCCGGCGACGAAGCCTGTCGTCGAACCGGCACCCGCGCCGGAACCCGTCGCCGCCCGGCCCGAACCGGCGCCCGAGCCGGTGCGTGCCGCGCCGGCACAGCCCGCGCGCCCCACGCCCGTGCCGCGCCCCGAGCCCGTCGCCGCGGTCGCCACGCCCGCGATGCGCAAGCCCGTGGTGCCCGCCGGCCAGCCGCTGCCGCCGCAGCCCTCGCTGAACGAGATCAGCCCCGAGACCCTCGCCTCGGTGCGCGAGGTCGAGAAACGCTCGCGCAAGATCTCGCTGATGGAGCTGACCGAGCGCACCTGCAAATGGCCGATCGGCGACCCGGCGACCGACAACTTCTATTTCTGCGGCCTGCCGAGCCAGCCCGGCAAACCCTATTGCGAGGCGCATGTCTCGGTCGCGTTCCAGCCGATGAGCACCCGCCGCGACCGGCGGCGGTAAGCGGGACGCGGGGCGCTGCCCCGCACCCCGAGGTATTTCCAGCAAGATGAAAGGGCGGGTCACAGGGCCCGCCTTCGCCGTCGAGAGGGCGAGATGAGCCAGAACCCCCCGAACCTGCGCCCCGACCTGGCGCCGCATCCCCGTTTCGACGAGTCCCGCCGCGAGGGCCAGCCGACGATCGGCATGGTCTCGCTCGGCTGTCCGAAGGCGCTGGTCGACAGCGAGCGGATCCTGACCCGGCTGCGCGCCGAGGGCTATGCGATCTCGCCCGATTACACCGGCGCCGATGCGGTGATCGTCAACACCTGCGGCTTTCTCGACACCGCCAAGGCCGAAAGCCTCGAGGCGATCGGCGAGGCGCTGACCGAGAACGGCAAGGTGATCGTGACCGGCTGTCTGGGCGCCGAGCCCGAGTTCATCACCGGCGTGCATCCCAAGGTTCTGGCGGTGACCGGGCCGCAGCAATACGAGCAGGTTCTGGATGCCGTGCATGGTGCCGTGCCGCCCGCGCCCGATCCGTTCATCGACCTGCTGCCGGCGACCGGGGTCAAGCTGACGCCGCGCCATTACAGCTATCTGAAGATCTCCGAGGGCTGCAACCACGCCTGCAAGTTCTGCATCATCCCCGACATGCGCGGCAAGCTGGTCTCGCGCCCGGCGCACGCGGTGCTGCGCGAGGCCGAGAAGCTGTTTGATGCCGGGGTGCGCGAGCTTCTGGTGATCTCGCAGGACACCTCGGCCTATGGCCTCGACCGCAAGCACGACCTCAGCCCCTGGAAGGGCGGCGAGGTGCGCGCCCATATCACCGATCTCGCCCGCGAGATGGGCAAGATGGCGCGCGAGGCCGAGGCCTGGGTGCGGCTGCATTACGTCTATCCCTACCCGCATGTGCGCGACCTGATCCCGGTGATGGCCGAGACCGGCGCCGGCGGCGGTGTGCTGCCCTATCTCGACATCCCGTTCCAGCACGCCCACCCCGACGTGCTGAAACGCATGGCGCGGCCCGCGGCCTCGGCGAAGACGCTTGACGAGATCGCCGCCTGGCGCGCCGCCTGCCCCGAGATCGTCCTGCGCTCGACCTTCATCGTCGGCTATCCCGGCGAGACGGAAGCGGAATTCCAGTATCTGCTCGACTGGATGGACGAGGCGCAGCTCGACCGCGTCGGCTGCTTCCAATACGAGAACGTCAAGGGCGCGCGCTCGAACGCGCTGCCCGACCATGTGCCCGCAGAGGTCAAGCAGGACCGCTGGGAGCGGTTCATGGAGAAGGCGCAGGCGATCTCGGAAGCGAAGCTCGCCGCGAAGGTCGGCAGCCTGCAACAGGTGATCGTCGACGAGGTCGATGCCGAGGGCGCCACCTGCCGCACCCGCGCCGACGCCCCCGAGATCGACGGCAACCTGTTCATCGACGAGGACTTCGAGGGGTTGCAGCCCGGCGACATGCTGATGGTCGAGGTCGAGGACGCCTCGGAATACGATCTCTGGGGCCGGCGGATCTGAGCGGCGGGCGGTTTTTCGCCGCCTGCCATGATCGCGCCCGATTTGGGGCGGACAGTGGCCCCCGTTTGCGGCAGGTTCGCCGCAACCGGAGGATGAAATGACCCTGACGCTGACCCGCCCTGCCCTGCTGCTGTTCCTGTCCCTTGCCCTGCCGCAAACCGCCGGCGCGGTGACCAGCCAGGGCGCCTGCACCATCTCGCAGCCCGTGGTGTCGCAGATGGCGCAGATGGTGAATGCCGAGCGCCAGGCCCACGGCCTGCCGCCGCTGAAGGTCGATGCCAAGCTGAATACCGCTGCCCAGGCCCATGCCTGCGACATGGCGTCGAAGGGCTATTTCGACCATGTCGAGCCGAATGGGTCGACGCCGAAGGTCCGGGTCAAGCGCGCCGGCTTCCGCACCTGCCTGACCGCCGAGAACATCTCGCTCGACTGGAAAAGCCCGGAACGGGCGATGCAGGCGCTGATGGTCTCGCCCGGGCACCGCGCAAACATCCTGCGCCGCGGGATGACCTCGCTCGGCATCGGTTACGTGCCGCGGCAGGGCAATGCCGGCCCCTGGTTCGTGCAGGTCTTCGCGAAGGGCTGCTGAAGGCACAGCAAAAGGGCGGCCCGAAGACCGCCCCTGTTGCCTGGTCCCTTGCGGGTCGGCTCAGCTGTCACGCCCCATCGCGACCTGCGGGTTCACGATGGTGTTGCGGTTCTGGTGCGAGACGACGAAGGCCACCGTCTGCAGATCGCCTTCGCGCTGCGCCTTCTGCACGCGGATCAGCTCGGCCGTGGTGTAATCGGCCGGGTTCAGCCCGACCTGCGCCGCGATCTGCGCCTTGCCGGCGGTCACCGCATCGCCCTGCGCCGCGCCCACGCGGTTCAGGAAGTAGTCGTAGGTGCTCTGGTCGCCCGCATCGCGCGCGCCGAGCAGCTGATGCAGCTCCGTCGCGCTGTAGGCGCCGGCATCCACGCCCAGATAGTTGGCGATCTGCTGCAGGCCCGGGTTCGTTTCGGCCGCCGAAGCCACACCCGCCGAAAGCACCAGCGCAACCGCCGCGTAAGTCATGTTCCGTTTCATCTTTTCTCTCCGTTCCTTGGAGCCGGGGCGGTCATCGCCGCATCCGCACAGCTCCGTCCGTCTTGTCAGTCTGTCGGCCGAGCCGGCCCGGCTCAGCTGTCACGCCCCATCGCGACCTGCGGGTTCACGATGGTGTTGCGGTTCTGGTGCGAGACGACGAAGGCCACCGTCTGCAGATCGCCTTCGCGCTGCGCCTTCTGCACGCGGACCAGTTCCGCCGTGGTGTATTCGGCCGGGTTCAGCCCGACCTGCGCCGCGATCTGCGCCTTGCCGGCGGTCACCGCATCGCCCTGCGCCGCGCCCACGCGGTTCAGGAAGTAGTCGTAGGTGCTCTGGTCGCCCGCATCGCGCGCGCCGAGCAGCTGATGCAGCTCCGTCGCGCTGTAGGCGCCGGCATCCACGCCCAGATAGTTGGCGATCTGCTGCAGGCCCGGGTTCGTTTCGGCCGCCGAAGCGACACCCGCCGAAAGCAC
Organism: Paenirhodobacter sp. YD-8; assembly: GCF_056590935.1. Classification (NCBI taxonomy): domain Bacteria; kingdom Pseudomonadati; phylum Pseudomonadota; class Alphaproteobacteria; order Rhodobacterales; genus Paenirhodobacter; species Paenirhodobacter sp. YD-8. The sequence goes on from NZ_CM152649.1 coordinate 3,250,653, forward strand.
CAGCGCAACCGCTGCGTAAGTCATGTTCCGTTTCATCTTTTCTCTCCGTATCCTCGACTTTTCAGTCGGTTATCTGTCCGCTTCGGGTTTCCCCTTCGCTGTGAGAGTGAGATAGGCCTGTTCGAATTAATTGAAAATGGCGATGATTAAACATGACAATGCGCATTTTTGCACAGACATGACCCCTTGAAATTTCGGCGGGGCAGATGAGGGGACGGGGCAGAGGCCCTTCCCTCGGGGGGGTGTTTCGCCTATCTAGCGGAAAACCCGAATTTCCCCGAAAGGTGCGCTGAATGGCCTCGTATCAATACGTCTATCACATGGACGGCGTCTCGAAGACCTATCCGGGCGGCAAGAAATGCTTCGAGAACATCCGCCTGAACTTCCTGCCCGGCGTGAAGATCGGCGTCGTCGGCGTCAACGGTGCCGGTAAATCGACGCTCTTGAAGATCATGGCGGGCATCGACAAGGACTTCCAGGGCGAGGCCTGGGCCGCCAAGGGCGCCAAGGTCGGCTATCTTGCCCAGGAACCGCAGCTCGATGACGCCAAGTCCGTGCGCGAGAACGTCATGGAAGGCGTCGCGGAAAAGACCGCCAAGCTCGAACGCTACAACGAGCTCGCGATGAACTACTCGGACGACACCGCCGAGGAGATGGCGCGGCTGCAAGACGAGATCGACGCCGAGAACCTGTGGGATCTCGACAGCCAGGTCGACATCGCGCTCGAGGCGCTGCGCTGCCCGCCCGACGACGCCAATGTCGCCACCCTCTCGGGCGGCGAGCGGCGCCGCGTGGCGCTGTGCAAGCTGCTGCTCGAGGCGCCCGACATGCTGCTCCTCGACGAACCGACCAACCACCTTGACGCCGAGACCATCGCCTGGCTGCAAAAGCACCTGATCGAGTACAAGGGCACGATCCTGATCGTCACCCACGACCGCTACTTCCTCGACGACATCACCTCCTGGATCCTCGAGCTCGAACGCGGCCGCGGCATCCCCTACGAGGGCAACTACTCCGCCTGGCTCGAGCAGAAGGCGAAGCGGCTCGAGCAGGAAGCGCGCGAGGACAAGGCCAAGCAGAAGGTCATGGCCAAGGAACTCGAGTGGATCCGCGCCGGCGCCAAGGCGCGTCAGGCGAAGTCGAAGGCCCGTATCGCGGCTTACGAGAAGATGGCGGACCGTTCCGAGAAGGAACGGGTCGGCACCGCGCAGATCATCATCCCGAACGGCCCGCGCCTTGGCGGCAAGGTGATCGAGCTCGACGGCATCTCGAAGCATTTCGGCGACAAGCAGCTGATCGAGAACCTGTCGTTCTCGATCCCGCCGGGGGCGATCGTCGGGGTGATCGGCCCGAACGGCGCCGGCAAGTCGACGCTGTTCAAGATGATCACCGGCCAGGAGGCGCCCGACGCCGGCACCGTCACCATCGGCGAGACGGTGAAGCTTTCCTATGTCGACCAGTCGCGCGACGCGCTCGACCCGGAGAAGAACGTTTGGGAAGAGATCTCCGGCGGGGCCGAGCTGATCCAGCTCGGCGAGGCCACGGTGAACTCGCGCAGCTACGTGGGCGCCTTCAACTTCAAGGGCTCGGACCAGCAGAAGAAGGTGGGCCTGCTTTCGGGCGGTGAACGCAACCGCGTGCACATGGCCAAGCTGCTGAAATCGGGCGGCAACGTGCTGCTCCTCGACGAACCGACGAACGACCTCGACGTGGAAACGCTGCAGGCGCTCGAAGCGGCAATCGAGGATTTCGCCGGCTGCGCGGTGATCATCTCGCACGACCGCTTCTTCCTCGACCGTCTGTGCACCCACATCCTCGCCTTCGAGGGCGAGGCGCATGTCGAGTTCTTCGAGGGCAACTTCGAGGATTACGAGAACGACAAGATCCGCCGCATGGGCCCCGACGCCGCCGAGCCGAAGCGCGTGAAGTACAAGAAGTTCAGCCGCTGAGCTCTGGCCGCGCCGCACCGGCGCGGCACTCCCCTGCCCCGGCCTCTGCCCGTTTCCCGCGGGCGGGGGCCTTCTCTTTTCCGGGCTCCGTCCTGCGAAAGCCCCGCGGCCCCGGACCGGAACCGCGCCCCCCGCTTTCTCCTTGCCGAAAAAACCTCGGGGTGAGGCCGCAGGCCGAGGGGCAGCGCCCCTTCACCCCGCTCAGCCCCGGCGCTTCCCCCGGCCCTCGGAGAGCCAGGCCGCCACGCTCAGAAGTGCGGCAAGCGCGAGCCAGGCCCAGGCGGGCAGCACCGGGCTCACCCGGATGTCGGCCACCGCCGCCGCACCGCGCGGCGTGATGCCGATCCAGCCGCGCCCGGCGGACGGCCGCCCCTCGCGCACCGTGCGCAGCGCAGGGATCCCGTCCTCGAGCCGGCTCACCCCGCCGCCCGAGGCCTGCACGGCGGCGCCCAGCGGGCCGGCGCTCGCGATCGTGCCCTCGAACTCGCGGGGCGAGGCGGGGCCGAGCGCCACCACCCGCTCCAGATCGCCCTGCTTCAGCCGGTAGAGCCCCGGCCCCGGCGCCTGCCAGCGCGCGCTGAACCGGCCGGGCCCCGCCTCGGTCAGTGCCAGATCCTGCGTGCTGCCATCGGGCAGCGTCACCGTGACCGGCCTAGGCGCCTCCTTCATCGTGCGCCGCGTCACGGTCAGCGACAGGCTGCCCGGCTCGACCTCGGCGATCAGCGCCTCTTCCTCGAGCTCGGGTTCCTTCATCTCCCAGTGTGCGATCCGGCGCAGAAGTTCGAGCTGCGGCCCGCCGCCCTCGAAGCCGCGATCCCACAGCCACGGGTGATCCGAGGCGAGCAGCGCCACCCGCCCCTTGCCGGCATGCGACAGCACCAGAAGCGGCTTGTCCTCGGCGCCCTTCATCACCACCTCGCCGGTGGCGTCGGTCAGCTCGATCTGGCGCAGCCAGCGGCCCCAGTGCTTCGGCCCGGGTTCGCCCTCGGGCGGCGGTGCGCCCTCGAGCCCCGCGGTCACCGGATGGCGCAGGCCAAGCTCGGTCGGACGCGGCAGATAGGCCTCGGACAGCACCCGCCCGGTGGGCCGCGCCGGCATGATCTCGCCCAAGGGCGTCTGCCACAGGCTCTCGACGGTGGCGAACTCGGGCCCGGCCGAGATCAGCACCGCGCCGCCGCGTTCGACGTAATCGCGGATATTGGCGAAATAGGCGGGCGGCAGGATGCCACGCTCGCCGTAGCGGTCGAAGATGATCAGATCGAACTCGTCGATCTTGTCGATGAACAGCTCCTGCGTCGGGAAGGCGATCAGCGACAGTTCCGACACCGGCACGCCGTCCTGCTTCTCGGGCGGGCGCAGGATGGTGAAATGCACGAGGTCGACGCCCGCATCGGATTTCAGCAGGTTGCGCCAGGTGCGCTCGCCCGCATGCGGCTGGCCCGAAACGAGCAGCACCCGCAGCCGGTCGCGCACGCCGTTGATCTGCACCACCGCAGCGTTGTTGCGCGCGGTCAGCTCGCCGGGTGCGGGGGCAAGGGTGAACTGCACCACGTTCTGCCCGCCATGGTCGAGCGTCAGCGGCAGTTCCAGATCCTGCCCGACCTCGACGCGATAGCTGCGCGCCTCGCCGCCGTCGATGGCGATGGAGAGGTCCGCCTCGGTCCCCGCGGCTTTCGGCACCGCGCCCTCGTCGAGCACCTTGAGCCGGATCCGCGTCTCCTCGCCGATGATGCCGAAGGCGGGGGCGGTCTCGATCAGCAGGCGGCGGTCCCAGTCCTTCGCATGGCCGGTCAGCACCAGCTGCAGCGGCGCGGGCAGCGCGGGGGCAAGGTCTGCGTCATGCACCTGCCCGTCGGTGACGACGATGGCGCCGGCAACGCGGGCGCGCGGCTCGGCCGCCAGCGCCTCGGCCAGCGCCGCGCCGATCTGGGTGCCGGCGTTCTTCGCCCCGTCGGGCACGGTGATCCGGCGCAGCTCGGTATTGGGAAGCGCCTGCACCTCGGCCGCAAGGCGCGCCACCGCCGCATCGGTCTGTGCCGCGCGGTCGGACAGCGTCTGCGAGGCGGTGCGGTCGTCAATCAGCAGCACGATGTCCGACAGCGGCGTGCGCTCCTCGCGCTGCAGCGAGGGCTGCGCGAGCGCGCCCAGAAGGGCGAGGGCCGCCAGCGCGCGCAGCGCCCAGCCCCGCAGCCCGCGCCACAGCGCCAGCGCCAGCAGCAACGCCGCCAGACCCGCGCCCGCGGCAATCACCGCCCAGGGCAGCAGCGGCGCGAAGATCACCGAAAGCCCGCTCATTGCCCCAGCCTTTCCAGCAGCGCAGGCACATGCACCTGGTCGGATTTGTAATTGCCGGTCAACACATGCATCACCAGGTTCACGCCGAAACGCCAGGCGATCTCGCGCTGACGCTCGCCGGCCGAGCCGCGGCCGAGCGGGAACATCGGCTCGCCCACATCATCGACGGCCCAGGCCGAGGCCCAGTCATTGCCGCCGATCACCACCGGCGTCACGCCATCGTTCAGGTTGCGAAAGGGCATGCCCTCGGTCGTTTCGGCCTCGGCCGCGGCCTCGACCCAGATCGGCCCGTCATAGCGGCCGGGGAAGCTTTGCAGCAGGTAGAAGCTGCGGGTCAGCACATGGTCTGCCGGGATCGGTTCGAGCGGCGGGATCTCGAGCGGCGCGGCCAGCGCCTGCAGCCGCCGCCCGGCGTCGGTCGCGGTGCCGATGCCGGCCAGATCGGCGTCGCGGGTGTCGAACAGGATCATCCCGCCGCCGCGCAGGAAGCGGTTGAGTTTCGCATAGGCCGCGGCCGAGGGCGCGGGCGCGTCCGCCGTCACCGGCCAGTAGATCAGGGTGAAGAGCGCCAGATCGTCGGTCTCGAGGTTCAGCTCCATCGGCGCCGAGGGTTCGACCGTGGTGCGCCGGGTCAGCACCTGCGTCAACCCGCGCAGCCCCGCCATCGACACCCGGTCGATCGCCGCCTCCCCGGTCGGCACATAGGCGAGGACAACGTTCGAGGCGGCCTCGACAGCCCGGGCGATCGGCATCGTGTCCTCGGCGCGGGCCTGCGGCGCAAGGCCGAGGCCGGCCGCCAGAACCAGCACCGCCGTGCCCGCGCGCGGGCCGCGCAGCCGACCGGCCAGGGCGAGCGAGGCGAGGATGTCGATCAGCAGCGCGAGCAGCGCCGCCGCCAGCAGCGCGCCCTTGAGCGGCATCTGCCGCGGCGCGGCCAGCCCCTCGAGCGTCACGCCGAGCGGCCAGTGGGCCGGCGCCAGCACCCGCCCGCGGGCGAGCGCATCAAGCGCGACACTGCGGTCATCGGCGGCATAGATCCCGGGTGGCAGGTCGGGGCCCGGCGTCGCCTCGGCCAGCACCTCGCCCGCCACACCCGCGGCGGCCTCGGCGGTCTCGATCCGGCCGAAGCCATCGAGCCGCTTCACCGGCACCCAGGTGCGGCCGGCAAGATCGGAGGCCGTGGGGGCGGCGGTGCGGCTTGACACGGCGAGGCGGTCGAGCATCTGCGGGAACAGGCCCGAGAGCGGCAGGTTCGACCAGTCGGCATTCGCGGTGACGTGGAACAGCACCACCTCGCCCGCGCCAAAGGCCGCGCGGGTGACGAGCGGCGTGCCATCGGCCAGCGCGGCGATGCTGCGCTCGGCAAGTTCGGGGCCGGGCTCGGCCATCACCTGCTCGCGCACGGTCACATCCTCGGGCACGGCAAGGCCCGCGAAGGGCGAGGCCTCGGGGAAAGGTGCCAGACGACGCGGCTCGCCCCAGCTCATCGTGCCGCCGACCGAGCGCCCGCCCTGCCGCAGCCGCACCGGCAGCAGGACATCGCCCGCGGTGTCGGCCGCGGCCATGCGCGGGCCGGCGAACCGGATCAGCAGCCCGCCCTTCTCGACCCAGTCGGCCAGCGCGTCGGCCTCGGCCACCTCGCCGACATCGGCCAGGATCACCACGTCGGGGTTGGCCACCAGCGCGTCTTCCAGCGTGCCCTCGATCAGGTCGGCGGTCGGCGCCAGCGCCTGATGCAGGTAATGCAGCGGCGACAGCAGTTCGAGCCCCTCGCGCGGTGCGGCGGCGGAAATCAGCGCCACCTTGCGCCGCTTCACCGCGTCATCGGTCAAGCTGACGGCACCGGCCGAGCGGATGCCGGCAATCTCGAAACGGGCGACGCGGTTGCGCAGCTCGGGCGGCAGGTCGAAGCGGGCCACGGCCTTGGTCGCGTTTTGCGGGTGCACCGTCTCGCGCGCCAGTTCCCGCTCGATCCCCGAGGGGTCGGGGCCGATCGCGGCGATCTCGTAATCGCCCGAGACCGGGGTCGCGGACAGAAGCGGCAGCGAGACCACCCGCCCCTCGACCGTCGCGGGGCCAAGCGCCAGCACCGGCGTGCCCGGCTGCCAGACCCGCAACGCGCCGCGCGCGGTGAGGGCGGCGACCAGCCCCGCGCGCCCGGCACGGTCAAGCCCGTCCGAGAGCCACAGCGTGTCGAAGCGCCCGGCAGGCAGGATCTTCGCCGGGTCGAGATCGGGCGAGGGCTCCCAGGGCTGCGGGGCAAGGCCGGGCAGGCCGGCCTCGAGGTCGGCGGCGTTGACGAAGGCGGGCGGCGCGGGTGGCGGATCGGCGAGCGAGATCAGCGCCACCGGGCGGCCCGCCGCCGCGGCCTCGGTCAGCGCGCGCGAGATCCGCTCGAGCCGGCGCGGCCAGTCGCGGGCCGAGGGCCAGCCGCCATCCTCGACGATCAGCAGCGGCCCCTGCCCCGGCGCGACCGGCACCGGGTGCAGCACCGGCCCGGCAAAGCCGAGGATCGCCGCGGCAAGCGCCGCCATGCGCAGCGCCAGAAGCCACCAGGGCGTGCGCTCGGCCTGCACCTCCTCGTCGGCAAGGCCGGCAAGCAGCGCCACCCCCGGGAAGCGGCGGCGCACCGGCGCGGGCGGTGTCGCGCGCAGCAGGAACCACAGGATCGGCAGCGCCGCGAGGCCCAGCAGCAGCCAGGGCGCAGTGAAGCCGAGGGGGCCGAAGATCGTCATCCCCGCCCCCGCTCCAGCGCCGCATGCAGCCACAGAAGCGCCGCCTCGGGCGGGGTCGCGGTGCGGTGGGTCGAGAATTGCCAGCCCGCCTCGGCCGCCATCCGGGCCAGACGGTCGCGCCGCTCGGCCAGCCGGGCGCGGTAGCGGGCGCGCAGGTCCGCGGCCTCGCGCGTCTCGTGGCGCAGCCCGCCGCCCATCGATTCGAAGATGGTGCGACCGTCGAAGGGGAAATCCTCCTCGGCCGGGTCGAGGATCTGCAGCATCACCCCGGTCACGCCGCGATCGGCGAGCGTGCCAAGCGCCGCCGCAATCGCCTCGATATCGCCGAAGAAATCGGACAGAAACACCGCCCGCCCCTGCGCCGCGATCCCCGCGACCTCGGGCGTGCCGTAATCGGGGCCGGGGGCGGTGTCGTCGCCCAGGAGCGTGGCAAGCGTCATCAGCTGCGCCCGGCCCGGGCGCGGCGGGGCGAGCGGGCCGGTCAGCCCCACCCGTTCGCCGCCCCGCACCGCGAGCACGGCAAGCGCCAGCGCAAGCAGCCGGGCGCGCGCGCCCTTCGTCGGGCGCGCGCCCCGCCCCGAGGGGGCACCGGTGAAGCGCATCGAGGCCGAGCCGTCGACCCAGAGCGACAGCGACTGCGCCAGCTGCCATTCCCGGTCGCGCACGAATTGCGTGTCCGACCGCGCCGAGCGGCGCCAGTCGACAAAGCGCGCGGCATCACCCGAATGGGCCGGGCGGTATTGCCAGAACTCCTCGCCCGGGCCGGCGCGGCGCCGGCCGTGGCCGCCCATCTGCACCGTGGCCGCCAGCCGTTCGGCCGCGACCAGAAGCGCAGGCAGCGCGCCCGCCGTCCGCTCCGCCTCGCGGCGCAGCGACAGCGCGGCGATCTCGGGGCCGGGAAGGCTCACGCAGCCGCCTCGATCTCGATCCCGGTCACCTCGGCCGCGACGCGGGCGATCACCTGCGACAGGGTCTCGCCGCGGGCGCGGGCGGCAAAGCCGAGCGCCATGCGGTGGCTGAGCACCGGACGGGCGAGCGCCACGACGTCCTCGACCGAGGGGGCGAGGCGACCGTTCAGCAGCGCGCGCGCACGCACCGTCAGCATCAGCGCCTGCGCCGCGCGCGGACCGGGACCCCAGGCGAGGGCCTCGCGCACCACCGGCAGCGCCTCGGGCTCGCCCGGGCGGCAGGCGCGGACAAGATCGAGGATCGCCTCGACCACGCTTTCGCCGACCGGCATCCGCCGCACCAGCGCCTGTGCGGCGATCAGCTCCTCGGCCGAGAAGACGCGGATCGCCTCGGCCTCGGTCGCGCCGGTGGTGGCCAGCAGGATCTCGCGCTCGGTGTCGCGGGTCGGGTATTCGACGTCGACCTGCACGAGGAACCGGTCAAGCTGCGCCTCGGGCAGCGGATAGGTGCCTTCCTGCTCGATCGGGTTCTGCGTCGCGAGCACGTGGAAGGGCGGGCCAAGCGGGCGATGCACGCCGGCGACCGTCACTTCACGCTCCTGCATCGCCTGCAGCAGGGCGGATTGTGTGCGCGGCGAGGCGCGGTTGATCTCGTCGGCCATCAAGAGCTGGCAGAAGACCGGGCCCTCGAGGAAGCGGAAGGCGCGGCTGCCGTCGGGCGCGGTCTCGAGCACCTCGGAGCCGAGGATGTCGGCGGGCATCAGGTCGGGGGTGAACTGGATCCGGCCCGGGTTCAGCCCCATCACCGTGGCAAGCGTGTCGACGAGCATCGTCTTGCCGAGCCCCGGCAGGCCGACAAGCAGCGCGTGCCCGCCCGAGAGCATCGCGGCAAGCACCAGCTCGACCACCCGCTCCTGGCCGATGAAGCGGCGGTTGACCGAGGCCCGCGCCGCACCGAGCCTGGCGCCCAGGCGCTCGATTTCGCTCACGAGGTCTTCGGTCATGACAGTGGCTCCCTTCGGCGATATGGTCATCTGAACAGATATCCGCCCACGACCCAATCGCAAAGAGCCGATGACCGAGACCGACGCCTCACAAAAGACCGTGAAAGCCCCGAGCGCCGAGGGCATCGCCGCCGCCGCGACGCAGGCGCATCGCAAGGGGCCGCCGCCCGTGCACCTGTGGAACCCGCCCTTTTGCGGCGATATCGACATGGAAATCCGCCGCGACGGCACCTGGTTCTATCTGGGCACGCCGATCGGCCGGGCGCCGCTGGTCAGGCTCTTCGCCTCGATCCTGAAGCTCGAAGACGGGAAATACTTCCTCGTCACCCCGGTCGAGAAAGTCGGCATCCGCGTCGTCGACGCGCCTTTCGTCGCCGTCGATTGCGAGGTCTCGGGCACCGGCGCCGATCAGGCACTGAGCTTCACCACGAATGTCGGCGATGTGGTCACTGCCGGGCCAGAGCACAGGATCCGCGTCGCCCGCGCGGCCGATGGCGAACCCAGCCCCTACATCCACATCCGCCGCGGGCTCGAGGCGCTGATCGACCGCAAGACCTTCTACCGCCTCGTCGAGATCGCCACCCCCGCCCCGTTCGAGGGCGAGGACTGGCTGGGTCTGACCTCGCGGGGGGAGTTCTTCCCGATCATTCCGATGGCCGAGCTGAGCGAGGGCTGAGCGCCCGGCCGGTCACGGGTGGAGGGCACGGCGGGGGCTGCCTGCCACCGCACCCCCGGGAGTATTTCGGCCAAGAAAAAGGGCACGGGTCAGGCGCAGCCGCCCGCCGCCGCCTGATCGGCGCAGCCGGCGGCACGGGTCTCGGGTTCGAGCGTGGCGTGGCGGATGTCGAAATCGGCGGCGAGCATCGCCTTGGCCCGGGCGATGGTCGCGGCGTAATCCGCCCCCTCGGCCAGCACCAGATGCGCCTCGAGCGCGTCGCGCTTTTCATCGAGCGCCCAGATGTGCAGGTGATGCACGCCCTCGACCCCCTCGATCGCGGCAAGGCGGGTGGCGACGTCGCCGCAATCGCATTCGGGCGGGGCACCCAGCATCAGGATGCGCAGCACCGGCCGGATCTCGCCCGCGACATGCCACAGGATGATTGCCGAGATCGCGATGGTCAGCACCGGGTCGACGAGGCGGAAATCCCACAGCAGGATCATCACGCCGCCGACGATCACCGCGACCGAGGCGCCGGCATCGGCGAGGTTGTGCAGGAAGGCGGCGCGGATGTTCACGCTGTCCTTCGCCAGGCTGAAGGTCAGCGCCGCGGTGCCGAGGTCGATGACGAGGGCGAGAAGCGCCAGCCAGACCACCGGCCAGCCCGCGACCTCGGGCGGGTTCGCCAGACGGCCCGCGGCCTCGGCCAGAAGCCACAGCGCCACGAGGATCAGCGCGACATAGTTCACCAGCGCCGCCACCACCTCGGCCCGGTCCCAGCCGAAGCTCATCTCGGGGCTTGGCCCCCGCCGCGCGAGGCGACGCGCGCCGAAGGCAAGGACCAGCGCCGCCGCATCCGAGAAGTTGTGCACACCGTCGGCGATCAGCGCGACGGAATCGGCAAGCCAGCCGCCAAGCACCTGCGCGACGGTCAGCAGGACGTTGATCGCCACCGCCCAGACCACCAGCCGGTCGCCCATCTCGGCGCTCAGGTGGTGGTGCCCGTGGTCGTGGGAATGGCCGTGGTCGTGGGTGTGGTCATGCGGCATGGGGAGGTCCGGTGCTGGCGCCGCCCGGGGGCGGACGGCCGGCCCATCCTTGCGCCGCGCGCGGCCGGGGTCAATGCGCCTCGGCCCAGCTTGCCCCCTGCCCCGCCTCGACCACCAGCGGCACCGAGAGCTTCACCACCGGCTCGGCCGCGCCCTCCATGATGTCGCGCGCGGCGCGGATCAGCCGCTCGACATCGGCCTCGGCCACCTCGAAGATCAATTCGTCGTGCACCTGCAACAGCATCGTCGCGTCAAGCCCGGCGATCGCCGCCGGCATCCGGATCATCGCACGACGGATGATGTCGGCGGCCGCGCCCTGAATGGGCGCGTTGATCGCGGCGCGCTTGGCAAAGCCCGCCCGCGGCCCCTTGTCGTTGATCTCGGGGGTGTGGATCTTGCGCCCGAACAGGGTGCGCACGAAGCCGTTCTCCTTGGCGAAGGCGATGGTGTCGTCCATGTAGGCGCGGATGCCCGGGAAACGCTCGAAATAGCGGTCGATGAAGGCCTGCGCCTCGGCCCGCGGGATGCGCAGGTTGCGCGCAAGGCCGAAGGCCGAGATGCCGTAGATCACCCCGAAGTTGATCGCCTTCGCCTGCCGGCGCACCATCGGGTCCATGCCCTCGATCGGCACGCCAAACATCTCGGAGGCGGTCATCGCGTGGATGTCGAGCCCGTGATGGAAGGCATCGCGCAACGCCGGAATGTCGGCGACATGGGCAAGGATTCGCAGCTCGATCTGGCTGTAGTCGAGCGAGACGATCCGCCGGCCCGCGGGGGCGACAAAGGCCTCGCGGATGCGCCGCCCCTCGTCCGAGCGGACCGGGATGTTCTGCAGGTTCGGATCGGTCGAGGCGAGGCGGCCGGTGTTGGCACCGGCGATGCTGTAGGAAGTATGCACGCGCCCGGTGTCGGGGTTCACATGGCCCTGCAGCGCGTCGGTATAGGTCGATTTCAGCTTCGAGATCTGCCGCCAGTCGAGCACCTTGGCGGCGAGCCGTGCGGCCTGCGGGTTGGTGTCCTCGAGCGTGGTGATGTCCTCGAGCACGTCGGCGCCGGTCGACCAGGCACCGGCCTTGCCGCGCGAGCCGCCCTCGACCCCCATCTGCTCGAAGAGGATCTCGCCCAGCTGCTTCGGCGAGCCGACGTTGAAGGGCTGCCCCGCCACCTCCTGGATCTCGGCCTCGAGCCCGGCCATGCGCTGCGCGAAGACATTCGACATGCGGGCAAGCACCGCGGTGTCGACCTTCACCCCCGCCATCTCCATCTCGGCCAGCACCGGCACCAGCGGGCGCTCGAGCGTCTCGTAGACGGTGGTCACCTCGGCGCGGTGCAGCATCGGTGCGAAACGGCGCCAGAGCCGGAAGGTGATATCGGCATCCTCGGCCGAATAGGGCACGGCCTTCTCGATCGCGACCTTGTCGAAGGTGATCTGCGCCTTGCCCGAGCCCAGAAGCTCCTTGATCGGGATCGGGGTGTGGCCGAGGTATTCCTCGCTCAGCGCATCCATGCCATGGCCGTGCAGGCCGGCGAACATCGCATAGCTCATCAGCATGGTGTCGGCGATCGGGGCGACGCGGATGCCCTGCCGGGCAAAGATCTTCCAGTCGTATTTCATGTTCTGGCCGATCTTCAGGATGGCCGCGTCCTCGAGCACGGGCTTGAGCAGCGCCAGCGCCGCGGCCGGGTCCATCTGCCCCTCGGCCCGTTCGACCCCGCCGAAGAGGTCGTCGCCGCCGCTGCTGTGGCCAAGCGGCACATAGGCCGCCCGCCCCGCCGCGGTGGCAAGCGACACGCCGACCAGATCCGCCTGCATCTCGTCAAGCGAGGTGGTCTCGGTATCGACGGCCAGAACGCCCGTGGCGCGCGCCTCGGCAAGCCAGGCTGCCAGCGTTTCGCCATCGCGGATGCAGACATAGGCCGTGGCGTCGAAGGGCGCCTCGGGCGCGGCGGCAGGGGCCACGGCGGCAGCGGGGGCCGCGCCATTGCCCCAACGCTCGGCCGCCTTCTCGGAGGACGAGGCCGGTGCCGCGACCGGCGCCTCGACCCCGAACTTGTCCGCCACGCGCTTCGTCAGGGTGCGGAATTCCATCCGGTTCAGGAAGTCGATCAGCGCCGCGGGCTCGGGGTCCTTCACCTCGAGATCGTCGAGGGTGAAATCGAGCGGCGCGGCATCGTCGAGGGTGACGAGCCGCTTCGAGATCCGGATCTGGTCGGCGAAGTCGATCAGGGTCTGGCGCCGCTTGGGCTGTTTCACTTCTTCGGCGCGGGCGAGCAGCGTCTCGACATCGCCGTATTCCTGGATCAGCTGCGCCGCGGTCTTGATGCCGATGCCGGGCGCGCCCGGCACGTTGTCGACCGAATCGCCGGCGAGCGCCTGCACGTCGACCACCTTCTCGGGCGGCACGCCGAATTTCGCCTCGACCTCCTCGGGTCCGATCGTCAGGTTCTTCATCGCGTCGAGCATCTCGACGCCGCCGCCCACCAGCTGCATCAGATCCTTGTCGGAAGAGATGATGGTGACGCGCCCGCCCGCCTCGCGCGCCTGGCGGGCAAGGGTGGCGATGATGTCGTCGGCCTCGAACCCCTCCATCTCCTTGCAGGCGATGTTGAAGGCACGCGTCGCCTCGCGGGTCAGCGGGAACTGCGGGCGCAGATCCTCTGGCGGCGGCGGGCGGTTCGCCTTGTATTCGGGGAAGATCTCGGACCGGAAGGTCTTCGAGGAATAGTCGAAGATCACCGCCGCATGGGTCGGCGCATCGCCGTTCTTGGCATCCTCGATATAGCGGAAGACCATGTTGCAAAAGCCCGCGACGGCGCCCACCGGCAGCCCGTCCGACTTGCGGGTCAGCGGCGGCAGCGCGTGATAGGCGCGGAAGATGAAGGCAGAGCCGTCGATCAGATGCAGGTGGCAGCCTTTGCCGAAAGCCATGGGGTCCCTCCGTTCAGGCCCCCGTTGTGCCACAGCCGCGCTCGCCCCGAAACCCGAAACGGGGCCGCAAATGCGAACGGGCGGCCCGAGGGCCGCCCGCATGCGCGCGAAGATGCGTCAGGCTCAGTGGCCCGATTGCGCATGCTCGCGGTCGATCACGTATTTCTTGTCGCAATAGGGGCATTCGACCCAGCCCGTGTCGTGCGGGATCGTCAGCCAGACGCGCGGATGGCCAAGCGCACCCTCGCCGCCGTCACAGGCGACCTTCCAGCTGGTCACGACTTGCGTCTCGGGGGCGTCGGGGGCGGTTGCGGTCATCTGCGGCTCCGTGGAATGCGGCGCGGTGGCGCGCCTTTGGCGGCATATTAGCGATTGCCGGGAACGGGGCAAGGGGCCCCGCGCCCGCCCCGCCCCTCAGTCGAGGTCGAGCATCCGGCCGAGCGAGCGGCCGCCAAGGATGTGCAGGTGGAAATGCGGCACTTCCTGCACGCCGTTCTCGCCCGCATTGGTGATCGCACGGAAGCCCTTGCCGCCGTCCTTCACCGCGATCCCGAGCATGTCGCAGACCTTGGCGCAGGCGCGGGTGAAGTCGATGATCTCGGCGTCCGAGGCCTCGGCGCAGAAATGGTCATAGGTGACATAGGGCCCTTTCGGGATCGCCAGCACATGCACCGGCGCCTTCGGCGCGATGTCGCGGAAGACGAGCGTGTGCTCGGTCTCCAGCACGGTGTTGTTCGGGATCTCGCCGCGCAGGATGCGGGCGAAGATGTTGTTCGTATCGTAGACGTAAGCCACGGGTCTCTCCTCAGTCGACGAACAGATAATGGGTCGCCGCGATGTCCTGCGCAACCTCGGGCTCGATGTTCAGGAAGCGCGCGAGCGGCGGCGCGTTCTCCTCGCTCGGCACGCTTTCGCGCATCCGCACGAACATCGGGAAGCGCGCGTCGCGCATCCGGTCGCTCTCGAATTTCAGATCGAAGCGGATCGTCGGCAAGAGCCGGTCGATCACGTCCTGTGGCGTGCTGTCGCCGGCCAAGCCGATGCGGCGGGCGTGGCCGATCAGGTACTCGTCGGTGAAGTCGCATTCGATCTCGAGGATGCGCACCGTCGCCTTGTCGGAGACGAAATCCTGCATCATGTCGAAATCTGCCGGGTCGACGCAGATGATCAGCTTGTCGGTGCGGAAATAGTCGAACAGCATCCGCACCAGCGCCCGCCGGTGCCGGTTGCGCTTTTCCACCGTGCGCTCGATGCCGCCGAGGTCGGGCAGCCCGCCCTCCTCGTGGAACAGGTATTCGACCGCGGGAATGCCGGTGCGCAGGCGGATCTGCTCGAGCAGCCGCTTCGCCACGTGCCATTTCTTGCACACCACCATCATCAGCGTGCGCTCGCGCCCGAGGCTCGATTCCGTCTCCCAGAAGCGGGGGGCAAAGCGGCGCCCGATGCGGCCGCGGCCGGTCAGGAACTTGTAGAGCGACCGCCCCTCGTTCGAGATCGGGAAGGTGACGCCGGTCTTCGTCCACAACTCGCCAAGCCGCTGCTTGAGCTCGAGCGCATCGGCGCTGATCTTGCGGGCAAACAGGAAGTCCTGCGCCAGCAGCAGATCGTAGTGATCGTTGTAGAAGGTCACCGGCATGCCGTAGTCGGTGAACATCAGGAAGGTGAGCGTCCGGGTGCGGATCTCCTTCTCGGGCACGACATGGCGCACGATGGTCTGGAAGAAGGTCTCGTCAGGGATCCAGGTGGTGCGGAAGAAACGCATCACGTCGGGTCGCTCGGTGCAGAAGGCGAGAACCGCCTCGACCGTGTGGCGGCGCAGGCACCACCATTGCGAGCCGATCATCATCTGGATGTCCTCGGGCACCGCGCGGGTCAGGCCAAGCGCCTTCTGCAGCTCGAAGCTGCGGTAGAACAGCCAGCTTTGCGTGCGTTCGTTGAAGAAGTGGCGATAGATCAGCCGCTCTTCCTTGATCCCGGTCTTGATCCAGTCCGAAGCGAAGAAGTCGAAGCTCTCGATATAGTCGACATCGGTCGCATCGAGGAAGGCATGGGCGAATTCGGCCGTCTTCGTCTGCATGCAGTCGCCCGAGAGCATGTAGAAATGCGTGGCCTCGGGAAAGGCCTCGACCGCGGCCTTCACCGCCTCGAGCGTGGCGGCGACAAGGCTCCACTCGCCCCAGCCGCATTTCAGCCGCTTCGCCGCGAAGGTGACGGACGGGTTGTCGGCCAGCGCCGTGCGGATCTTCTCGAAATCGGCGGGCTTGGCGCGAGCGTCGAAATGGATCGAAACGTAATCGCCGGTCGCTGTCAGCCGCTGCGCCTGCCCGATGATCCCGTCCGGGTCCTTGTGGGTCAGCAGAATGAAGGCGATTTTAGCCATAACAGAAACAGTTCTTTCGCCGATTACGCGCTATCTGCCTTGATACCGTCAAAGAACATTGAAAAGACAGAGGTTCTTTGATCTTTAGTGACTAAATATTTCGGCGATGACGTCAAGATGACGCCCGGCCGTTCAAGGAGGCAGATCGAATGGGTTTTCCAGGGACGTGGATGACGGAAAGCGAAAGCGTCGTCTACCGGGTGGTTCCGAAATGTGCCTGCTCGTCGATCGGGCAGATCATGTTCTACTCCGACCACGGCCGCTTCTTCGATGGCGACATCCATGATTCGACCTCCGGACTGCACAAGTGGTCGCAGGAGGAAAGCCAGAAGCTGATCGAGCGGAACGTGAAGGGGCACAAGAGCTATGCCTTCACCTGCGTGCGCAACCCCTATGCCCGGCTGCTCAGCTCGTTCTTCGACAAGATCGCCGGCATCCAGCGCAACGGCAAGCGCTATCGCGGCAATCTGGTGCCGCAGCTGATCCAGAAATACGGCATCGAGGTCGGCACGCCCGAGGACAATTTCGAATTCGACCAGATCAAGTCGTTCCGCCGCTTCCTGCTGTTCGCGCGCGACACCATCCGCTGGCGCCGGCCGATGGAGCCCGACATCCACTGGTCGGCGATGTCGGGGCATATCTCGACCTTCATCGTGAACGGCGGGCGCTACGACAACATCTTCTTCACCGAGAAGTTCAACGAAGGCATGCAGTCGGTGCTCGACCACATCACCACGCCGGTGCCGGTCGATCTGGCGAAAGTACCGAAGTTCAACGAATCGGAAGGCCACGGGCCGAAGCGCGCGCACAAGGTCAGCGAGTATTTCGACGACCTGTCGCGCCATCTGATCTGGGAGATCTACAAGAAGGACTTCCAGCTCTTCCGCTACGATTTCGACGACCCGGACAACAAGTATCCGCTGGGCGAGGTCGATCTCGAGGAAGTCCACGCCAAGCTCGGCGACTGAGCCGGCCCGGGCCGGCGCGGCCTCAGGGCTGCACCGACGGATCGGGCACGGCGGTGAACAGCACCTGCCCCCGCGGCAGGCGCATCGTCTCGCGCGTGGCAATCCAGCCGGTCTGCGCGGCAAAGCCGTGCACATCCGCCTCGAGCAGGTGATAGGGCGGACGGATATCGTGGGTGACGACGCCGTCGGGCTGACGGTGGGGGCGCGCCGCGATCACCGCATCGGGGGCGAGGAAGACGGTGAACAGGAACCGTTCGAGCCGCGAAAACCGCCGCAGCCCGGTCATCGCGCGCCGCAACATCGCCATCGGCAGATGCGGGAAGACGGCGAAGGCGATGGCGTGGGTGATGGTGTCGGGCACGCCCGGAAAGTCGAAGCGCGCATCCTCGATCAGCTGCGCCGGATCGAGCCTGGCGGGATCGGCCAGTTCCGCCGCATGCCCCGCCAGCAGGATCGCGCGCGAGGCATCCGTCGCCCAGTAATGGCCCGGCTCGAGATAGGGCACCGCCTTGCAGCCAAGCCGCAGCGAGCCCGCCCCGATGTCGAGAAGCGTATGCCCGGGCAAGAGCCCCGCCGCCCGCAGCGCGATCATCTGCGCCTCGCCGGTCTCGTCCCAGCGGCCGCCGACGATCTCGCGGTGGCGCCCGCGCGCCAACTCGCGCGCATAGAAGGCGTCGTCATAGGGCGAGGCGGCCATGCTCCCTGCCCCGCTCAGATCAGGCCCTTCGCCCGGAACAGCGCCTTGATGTCGCTTTCGGGGCGCGCGCCGTAATGGCTGATGACCTCGGCCGCGGCGATGCAGCCCATGGCGCCCGCCACCTTCAGGCTCTGCCCGGTGGCATAGCCATAGAGGAAGCCCGCCGCGAACTGGTCGCCCGCCCCGGTCGCATCGACCGGCACGACGCGATGCACCGGCACCTCGACCCGCTCCTCGCCGCGGATCAGCACCACATCGGCGCCCGAGCGGGTGCACACCACCAGGCTGCACTCCGCCGAGGCCAGCGCCAGCGCCGTCTCGAGATCGGTCTGGTAAAGCGACTCCCACTCGTGCTGGTTGCCGATGACGTAATCCATCTCCTCGGCCACCAGACGGCGGAAGCTCGCGCGGTGACGGTCGACGCAGAACGGGTCGGACAGCGCGATCCCCGCCTTGCCGCCGCCGCGGTGGCAGCCTTGCGCCGCCTTCAGGAACGCCGCCTTGCCATAGTCCTTGTCGAAGAGATAGCCCTCGAGGAACAGGATCTCGGTGTTCTCCACCACCTCGAGCGGCACGTCCTCGGTCGAGACCTCGGCCGAGATGCCGAGATAGGTGTTCATCGAGCGCTCGCCATCCGGGGTGACGAAGATCATCGAGCGCGAGGTCGGCAGCTCGGCCGCGGCGACCGGCGGGTTCGGAAAGCCCGTGCCCTCACCCTGCAGCGCCGCCTCGTAGAAGCGGCCAAGCGCATCGTCGCGCACCCGTCCGATGAAGGCGGTGTTCAAACCGAGGTTGCCAAGCCCGGCGATGGTGTTGCCGACCGAGCCGCCCGGCGCCTGCGTGCGCTCGCGCATCGCGGCATAGAGCACCTCGGCGCGCTCGCGCTCGATCAGCTGCATGATGCCCTTCTCGATGCCCATCAGCTCGAGGAAGCTGTCGTCGCATTGCGCGATGACGTCGACGATGGCGTTGCCGATGCCGACAACCTGATAGTTCTTCACGCGGTTTTCTCCTCGAAGGCGCACAGGTCGCGGATCAGGCAATCGGCGCAGCGCGGCTTGCGCGCGGTGCAGATATAGCGGCCATGCAGGATCAGCCAGTGATGTGCGTGTTGCTGGAATTCGACGGGCACGTTGTCCTCGATCGCGCGCTCGACGGCGTCGACATCCTTGCCCGGACAGATGCCGGTGCGGTTGCCGATGCGGAAGATATGGGTGTCGACCGCCTGCGCCGGATAGTGGAACCACATGTTCAGCACCACATTCGCGGTCTTGCGCCCGACCCCGGGCAGGCTCATCAGCGCGGCGCGCGAGGACGGCACCTCGCCGCCGAAACGCTCGACGAGGATCGCGCTGAGCTTCATCACGTTCTTCGCCTTCTGCCGGAACAGGCCGATGGTCTTGACGTGCTCGATCAGCCCCTCCTCGCCGAGGGCGAGCATCTTCTGAGGCGTGTCGGCGATCGGGAACAGGCTGCGGGTGGCCTTGTTCACGCCCACATCCGTCGCCTGTGCCGAGAGCGCCACGGCAACAAGCAGGGTGAAGGCGTTGGTGTGCTCGAGCTCCCCCTTCGGGTGGGGCTCGGCCGCCTGGAACCGGCGGAACACCTGCTGCATGGTCTGATAGTCGAACTGGCGTGCCATGCCCCCTTCTGCCCGCCCCGCCCCGCGCCGGCAAGGGGACTGTGTCCCGGCCCCGAATTTTCGCGCCAAAGGGGGGCCGTTAACCCGGTATTTCCTCTGTTGCGCGAAGATCGGCAGAGAATCAGAGCGCAACGCGGCAGGAGAAGAGGATGCAGGTTGGCTACCCGGTATCGGCGCTCAGCCTCGACGCGCAACGCGGGGTCTGGTCTTTGTCTCCCGATTTCGACCCCGGCACCATGATGTGGCATCTGGTGCAGGGCGAGGACGGGGCCGAGCTGCGCGACGCCCTCGGCCGGACCATCACCCGGGGCACGGCCGCGGCCGACCTGCCGCAGCTGCTGTGCTCGCTCGACGGGCGGGTGCTGCGGCTCGAGCGGATCGACATCGACGGGCTGCCCTGCCTGTTCGTCGCCTCCGAACCGCTGGTTCCGGGGGCAGATTATGCGGTGCTGCCGCAACCGACCACCGCCGGCCGCGCGGCCGGACCGGAAGAGATCGCCCGCCTGCCCGCCCTTGGCCCCGGCACGATGATCGCCACCGCCGACGGGCCGCAGCCGATCGACTGGCTGCGCCCGGGGGACATGATCCTGACCCGCGACAACGGGCTGAAGCCGCTCGTCTGGCTCGGCCATCACGTGATGCCGCTGCGCGCGCCCACGACCTCGCGCCCGCTGCGCATCGCCGCCGCGGCCTTCGGCCCGACCCACCCCGAGCACGAGACCATCGCCTCGCCCGGGCTTGGCATCCTGCTCGCCGGGGCCGAGCTGAAATTCTGGTTCACCGAGGGCGAGATGTTCGGCCGCCTGGCCGAGATCTGCACCGCACCCCATGCCGAGGGGCGGCAGTCGCTCTATACCCTGCTGTTCGAGGCACCCGAAATCGTTCTGGCGAACGGGATCTGGGTCGGGTCCGTGCAGTTCGACGCCGCCTATGCCGCGCTGCTGCCGGCCGAGCTGCGGGCCAACCTGCGCCCACACCTGACCGCCGCCCATGCGCAGCCGGCGCGGTCCTGGCTCGAACGCTGGGAGGTGGAGATGTTCTGCCGCGCCCGCAACGCCCGGCGGCGGGTGATCGCCGCCTGAGGCGCGAATGCGCAGCTTTCGGGTCGCGTCCGGACCGGCTGCCGGGCTAGGATCGGGCATTCCGCCCCGTCGCTGAGCGAGCCCGCCGATGCCCGACACCGTCCTCTCCCCCTCCCTGACCGACGCCGATGCCGAGGCGCAGCGGCAGGATTACCACTACCGCGTCATCTCGCGCGCGCTGCGCGAGATCGACGCCGCCCGAGCCGAGGCGGCGGCGGGCGGCCAGCGGCGCGAAGTGCCGTTGACCGATCTGGCCGCCCGGCTCGGCTTTTCGCCGGCGCATTTCCAGCGCGTCTTCTCGGCCTGGGTCGGGGTCTCGCCGAAGCGCTATCAGCAATATCTGTCGCTCGATCTCGCGCGCGAGCTGCTGGCCGAACGCCTGCCGCTCGAGGAGGTCGCCGCGGGCGCGGGCCTGTCCGGCCCGTCGCGGCTGCATGACCTGCTGCTTCGCTGGGAGGCGATGACGCCCGGCGAATTCGCCGCCGGCGCCGCCGGGCTGACGATCCGCTGGGGCCGCTTCCCCTCCCCCTTCGGCGAGGCGCTGGCCTTTGCCACCGAGCGGGGGCTGTGCGGCCTTGCCTTCACCGCCGAGACCGGCTTTGACGCGGCATTCGCCGACATGGCGGCGCGCTGGCCCGGCGCCACGCTGCGCGAGGAGGCCGAAGCCATCCGCCTCTGGGTCGAGGCGGCGCTTGGTGGCGAGGGTGAGGCGTCGCTCACCCTGATCGGCGCGCCCTTCCAGATCAAGGTGTGGGAGGCCCTTCTGGCCATCCCCTCGGGCGAGGTGACGACCTATTCCGCGATCGCCGCGCAGATCGGCTCTCCCGCGGCGGTGCGCGCTGTCGGCACCGCGGTCGGGCGCAACCCGATCAGCTACCTGATTCCCTGCCACCGCGCGCTGCGCAAGTCGGGCGGGCTCGGTGGCTATCACTGGGGCCTGCCGGTCAAGCGCGCGATGCTGGCGCGCGAGGCGGCACGGCGCGACGCAGGGCTTGCGCCCGCCCTTCCGCGCCTCGCCCAGAAGTGATGGGCGAAGAACCGCCACCCGCGCAGATCGGATGGAACAAAACCCGGGGGATCGCGTAGAACGACAGAGACGCCTCAAGGGCGCATTCCCACGCGAGAGCACGGACATGAAGAAGAACATCCCCTTCCTCGTCGCGGCCGCCGGCCTGATCGGCCTGACCGCCTGCACGGACACCTACGGCCCGGGCTATGACGCCTCGACCGACCCGAACGCCAACCGCAACTCCGGCGCGATCACCGGCGCCCTGATCGGCGGCGTCTTCGGCGCGACCCGCCGCGGCGACGACAAGCTGGCCAAGGCCGCGGCCGGCGCGATGGTCGGCGGGCTGATCGGCGGCGCGATCGGCAGCTCGCTCGACAAGCAGGCGCAGGAGCTGCGCCGCGATCTCGACACCAACGGCGTCTCGGTGGTCAACACCGGCAAGCAGCTGATCGTCACCATGCCGCAGGACGTGCTGTTCGCCACCGACAGCTCGGCCGTGCGCCCCGACCTGCAGCGCGATCTCTATACCCTCGCGGGCAGCCTGAACCGCTATCCGAACACCACGGTCGAGGTGGTGGGCCACACCGACAACACCGGCGACGCCGGCTACAACCAGCGCCTGTCGCAGCAGCGCGCCGATTCCGTCGCACAGGTCCTGATCGGCGCCGGCGTGCCGCGCTCGCGCCTCGTCGCCTATGGCCGCGGCGAGGATCAGCCGATCGCCTCGAACCTCACCGTCGAGGGCCGCGCACAGAACCGCCGGGTCGAGTTCATCATCCGGCCGAACAACTGATCAACGTCGCACGGCGACCCAAGGCCGGGGCCCTCCCCGGCCTTTTTGCTGCGATACCCATTGCCGGGCCCCGGATGTGGTCATACATCTTGACCAACGGGGGGAAGAAATGCCGTTCCAGAAGATCGAATCCGAAAAGCTCGCCTCGGCCGTCGTTCGCCAGATCGAAGGCCTGATCCTGCAGGGCATCCTGCGCCCGGGTGAACGTCTGCCGTCCGAGCGCGAGCTGTCCGAGCGCCTCGCGGTCTCGCGCCCCTCGCTGCGCGAGGCGGTGGCCGAGCTGCAGGAGGAGGGCCTTCTGACCACCCGCGCGGGCTCGGGCATCTTCGTCGCCGACGTGCTCGGCTCGGCCTTCTCGCCGGCGCTGATCCGGCTCTTTGCACGCGACGAGCAGGCGGTCTTCGACTATCTCTCGTTCCGGCGCGACCTCGAGGGGCTCGCGGCCGAACGCGCTGCTCGGCTCGCCTCGGACACTGACCTGCGGGTGATCGACACGCTCTTCCAGCGCATGGAAGCGGCGCATGCCAAGCGCAACCCGGCCGACGAGGCGGCGCTTGATGCGCAGTTCCACATGGCGATCATCGAGGCGGGGCACAATGTCATCACGCTGCACATGATGCGCGCGATGTTCGACCTGCTGCAGGAGGGCGTGTTCTACAACCGCCAGGTCATGTTCCGCAATCGCCCGACCCGCGACGCGCTGCTGGAACAGCACCGCGCGATCAATGCGGCCATTCAGGCGCGCGACGGGGCGGCGGCCCGCGCCGCCGTGGCCGATCACATGGAATTCGTCGAGAAGGCGCTGACCGAACAACGCAAGGCCGAGCGCCACGAGACCCTGGCCCAGATGCGGCTGCGCCACGAGGCCGAGAAGGCGGGCTGAGCCCCTGCCCCGGCTGCAGACATGAAAAAACCCGGCCTTACGGCCGGGTTTTCAATTTTCCCAAGGCAGGTCTCAGTTGAGACGCGCCTTCACCTCGGAGATCGCAGTGTCGATCAGCCCGGCCTTGCGGTCAGGCGTCATCTGGCCGGCAAGCACTTCGGCCGCGGCGGCGATCGCCACCTGAACGGCACGGTCCTTGACGTCCTTCAGCGCCGAAGCCTCGGCCGAAGCGATCTGCTCCTCCGCCGCCTTCAGACGCCGCGCGATCGAAGCCTGCAGCTCGGCCTTGGCCACGTCGGCCGCCGCCTGCGCGTCGCGCTTCGCGGCCACCACGATGCCCTCGGCCTGCGCCTGGACTTCACGCGCCTTGCGCTCGTAGGAGGCAAGGATCGACTGCGCTTCTTCACGCAGCGCACGGGCCTCGTCGAGTTCCGACTTGATCGTGTCCGCGCGCTTGTCGAGCAGGGAGCCGAGCAGCGCCGGAACCTTGAACTTGACGATGATCGCCACGAACAGAAGGAAGGCGATGAGCACCACGAAGTTCGGGTTGCGCAGCGAGAAGAACGGCCCTTCCTCGGAAGCGAGCGCCGGCGAGGCCGCGAGGATGAAGAGAAGCGTAAGTTTCTTCATAATCTCAGCCTTTCACGCGTGCGCCAACGGCCGTGGCCAGAGCCGCGGTGTCAGCCTGCCCGCCAAGAGCGACGACGATCTCGGCCGCGGCATCGCGCGCGACGGCTTCCACCGCCTCGAGCGCCCCGGCGCGGATCTCGTTGATCCGGGCTTCCGATTCCGTGGCGCGCTTGGCGATCTCGGTATCGGCCTTGGCGGTCGCCGCATCGAGGTCCTTCTGGATCTCGGCCTTGGTTTCCGCGATGATCTTCTGAGCCTGGGCCCGGGCATCCGCGAGCGCCTTTTCATAGGCGGCCTCGGCGTCCTTCGCCTTCAGCTTGTAGTCCTCGGCGGCGGCAATGTCGCCGGCGATGGTGCTCTGGCGATCGGCCAGCACCGCGGAGATCCGCGGCAGGGCAATGCGCGAAAGCATCCAGTAGATCACGACCAGCGCGACGCAGAGCCAGAAGATCTGGTTCGGGAAGGTCGAAAGATCAAGCTGCGGCATCGGCACGGCGGCCGCGGCACCATGCGCCACATCGGTCGCCATCTCGGCCACTTGCTGTTCAGTTTCCATGTCGTCCCCCTGGACCCTCAGATAACCGGATGGGCCCGCGTGCGGACCCATCCGACCGAAAGGATTGGATCAGGGATCAGACCGCGAACAGCAGCAGCAGGGCGACGAGGAACGCGAAGATGCCCAGAGCTTCGGCGAAGGCCATGCCGATGAACAGCGTGGCGGTCTGGCCGGCGGCGGCCGACGGGTTGCGCAGCGCGCCGTTCAGGAAGTTACCGGCGACGTTGCCAACACCCATGGCGGCGCCCGCCAGGCCGATGCAGGCCAGGCCCGCGCCGAGGTATTGACCGAATTCCGAGATGCTGCCTTCCATTGGGATGCTCCTTAGGGATTGAAAGGTTGAAAAGGGTCTCTCTGCGGTCCGGGCCTCAGTGGCCCGGATGCAGCGCGTCCTTCAGGTAGACGCAGGTGAGGATGGTGAAGACGTAGGCCTGCACGAGGGCCACGATCACTTCGAGCCCGTACATCGCGGTGACCGCGAGAACCGACAGCGGGGTGACCAGCACGCCGACTGCGGCCGACATCAGGATCACCGGCGCGAAGCCCGCGAAGACCTCGATCACGGCGTGGCCGGCCATCATGTTGCCCGCAAGTCGGATCGAGTGGCTGACCGGACGCACGAAGTAGGAGATCACCTCGATCACCGCGAGGATCGGGCGCAGCGCGAGCGGCGCCGAGCTGACCCAGAACAGGCCGAGGAAGTGGGTGCCGTTCTTGACGAAACCGACGACGGTCACGGTGACGAAGACCAGGATCGCCAGCACGCCGGTGACGGCGATATGGGCGGTCGGGGTGAAGGAAAGCGGGATCAGGCCGAGGAAGTTCGAGAAGACGATGAACAGGAACAGCGTGAAGATGTAGGGGAAGAACTTCAGCCCTTCCTTGCCGGTCACGTCCTCGACCATCTTGTGGATGAAGCCATAGACGAGTTCGGCGAGCGACTGCATCCGCGACGGGATGATCGCACGGCCACGGGTGCCGACGACGAGCAGCAGCGCCATGCAGATCAGGCCGATCGCCATCCACAGGGTGACGTTGGTCGGCGTGTACCAGTGGATCGCGCCATCACCAAACAGGGGATGGATCTTGAAAGGTTCCATCGGATGGAACGCCAGACCTTCGCTCGCTTCTTCCGCCACGTCTATTTTCCCTCTGCATCGGAGGCCGGGGCCGCCGCATGTGCCTTCTTGTTCATCTCTTCGGCGGAGCGGATCACGACCCGGATCCCCGCCACAAGACCAAGGAGCGTGAACACCAGCATCAGCCAAGGCTTCGTTCCCGCGAGCGCGTCGAGCCCAAATCCGATGCCGAAGCCGATCCCCAGCCCCGCAACCATCTCGATGACCATGCGCCACGCCATGTCGGCCTGACGGAACTTGTCATCCGCCGCGGGTTTCGGCGCCTTTTCCTTGCGCAACTCGGCCAAGCGACGTTCCAGCGCCACCAGGCGCTCGGGATCGTGCTCGTCCGAGGGACGGTCGGTCATAGGCTTCCCCCGCAACAACTCCGGGCCTTGATAGACTTCACCGCCCTGTGAGTCAACGCCGTTAGCGCCTGTCAGGACGCCCCGTAACCCCTTGTTCCGAAAGCATTTCCAGAATCAATTTCCACCCTGGCGCCGGCCCCGCCCGCCGCAGTGCGGAAATCGCATATTCAACCTTCCGGTTGACGTTTTTGCCCCCCCGCCGCATCACTGGCCCATGAGCACCCCGGCCACCGCCCCCCTCGACGCCGTCTTCGCCGCGCTGGCCGACCCCACGCGCCGCGCGATCCTGACCATGCTGCTCGAGGATGACATGGCGGTCACCGATGTCGCCGAGCCCTTCGAGATGTCGCTCGCCGCGATCTCGAAACACCTTGCGATCCTCGCCGAGGCCGGTCTGATCTCCCAGGAAAAGCGCGGGCGGGTGAAATGGTGCAAGCTCGAACCCGCGGCGATGGCCGGCGCGATCACCTGGATCCAGAGCTTCGGTCAGCTCGAGCCGATCGACCTCGACGCCTTCGAGCGCTTCCTCGAGACGGAATTGCGCGACGTGGAGGGCGCGGAGGGGGCGCTGCCCCCTCGGCCCTGACGGGCCTCACCCCCGGGATATTTGAGGCAATTGGAAGGGAGGGCCGCGGCGCCCAAAGCCCTTCCCCCCCTCTTCCCCCTCTTCCAATTGCCCCAAATATCCTCGGGGGGTGAACCGGCCGCAGGCCGGGAGGGGGGCAGACAGCCCCCCTGCCCCGCGCTCAGTCGAGCGCTGTGCCATGGCTGCGGTCATAGCCGTTCGGCGCGGACGGCTCCCAGCCGGCGGGCGCCTGCTGCGGCCGGTAGATCTCGATCTTCAGCGGGTGACAGGCCGCCGTGTCCGAGCTGTGCTCGGACGAACAGTCGCCGCCCGGGCAGGCCGACAGCGCGCCGCCGAGGTCGATCTCGGCGAAGAATTCGAGAAAATCGCCCGGGCGCACCGGCGAGGCCTTCATGAAATACAGCCCGGTGTCCCGGGTGAACCCGGTGCACATGAAGACGTTCAGCACGTCATGCACATGGAATTCGCAGGCGTGCTTCATCAGCCCCGTTTCCTCGGCGAGCGCGCGGGTCAGGTTCGAATGGCAGCAATGGTGGTAATTCTCACCTCCCGACAGCAGGTAATGCGTGTAGGGGTCGCAACGGGTGCCGATCACGTCATGCACCGAACCGCCATGCTCGTCGAACCCGTACCAGTCGAGCGTATCCTCGGTGATCGTCGCCATCGGCCGCAGATAGGGCAGCGAGGACCAGAGCTGATCGCCGGTCGACAGGTGGGTGCCGTGCAGGGCCCGGGTCTTGCCGGAATAGAAGCGTTCGGTCAGATCCTCGAGGTTCCACAGGTTCAGATCACCGACCTGCGGCCCCTCGATCGAGACGATGCGGAAGAAGTGCCCGGCCTGAACCTCGAAGAAGCGCGCCTCGCGCGGCGGCACGATCACCTCCTCGAGCAGATCCCAGCCGGGGCGCACGGCGCGATAGCCCGCCACGTCCGGGCGCGGCAGGGTTTCGACGGGGTAGCAGATCACCGGGGGGATCGCCTTCAGCGCGGCGGCATCGGCGGGGACGGCATGTTCGGGACGGGAGAGTTTCATCGCGGCTCCTTGGCTGGTGCGCCATCCTGCCATGGCCGCGGCAAAACAAAAGCCCCGGCGCAACGCCCGGGGCTTCGTTTCGACGTCGGTCGGTGCGCTCAGGCGGCCGAGTAATACCCGAACATCTGCTCGATCGGGGTTTCGACAGCGGCGATCGCCGCGGTGGCCGAGACCTCGTCTTCGGGGATGTAATAGGCATAGGCCTGTTCCAGAACCCGCAGCGCCTCTTCGGCCTGTTCGCGTTCGGACGCCTTCACGAATTTGACGACTTTCGACATGGAACTCTCCTGTGGTCGGATTGAGTTCCTCCCTGCCGGTCCATGTAGGGGATCGGGGCGCGTCTGGGAAGGGGCGCGGGCGCAAGGGTGCCATGCAAATGCTGCAGCGCAGCAAATTTGTCGCACCCTCAAAGGCAAGGGCCCCGGATCGCTCCGGGGCCCAGATCTTGTGGTGTCAGGCTCAGACCTGGCGGTTGACCATCATCTTCTTGATCTCGGCGATCGCCTTCGCCGGGTTCAGACCCTTCGGGCAGGTCTTGGTGCAGTTCATGATGGTATGGCAGCGGTAGAGCTTGAACGGGTCTTCGAGCGCATCGAGACGTTCGGCGGTCGCCTCGTCGCGGCTGTCGATGATCCAGCGATAGGCATGGAGCAGCGCCGCCGGGCCGAGGTAGCGGTCCGAGTTCCACCAGTAGCTCGGGCAGGAGGTCGAGCAGCTGGCGCACATGACGCATTCGTAGAGACCGTCGAGCTTGCGGCGGTCCTCGATCGACTGGCGCCATTCCTTCTCGGGCTCGTTCGTCTTGGTCTGCAGGAAGGGCATGATCGAGGCGTGCTGCGCATAGAAATGCGTCAGGTCCGGGATCAGGTCCTTCACCACCGGCATGTGCGGCAGCGGGTTGATCTTGACGGTGTCACCCTTGATCTCGTCGAGACCGTAGATGCAGGCGAGCGTGTTGATCCCGTCGATGTTCATCGCGCAGGAGCCGCAGATGCCTTCGCGGCAGGAGCGGCGGAAGGTCAGCGTCGGGTCGATCTCGTTCTTGATCTTGATCAGCGCGTCGAGGACCATCGGACCGCATTTGTCCATGTCCAGGAAGTAGCTGTCGACACGCGGGTTTTCCCCGGTGTCCGGATCCCAGCGATAGATCTGGAACTTGCGCACATTCTTGGCGCCTTCCGGCTTCGGCCAGGTCTTGCCGACGCGGATTTTCGAGTTCTTGGGAAGCGTGAACTGAACCATTTCTTATCCCTTCCAGTCGGTTCGGGCGTAAAGCGGCCGCGTCGGCATGCGGCCGGATTTCTGATAGACGCAGCGGTCGAAGCGTGCGGAGGGGTCGTAGTTGCCGCCAAGGCCGATGTTCACATCAACCTTGGTCCGGGTGCGGAAGCCACCCGAGGTGGCCCCCATCCCGATCTCGCCGGAGATCGGCCTTTCGGACTGCACCTGCGCGAGGCACTGCCGCTCGGCAACATCCACCGGCACCGGGGCGCAGGCGGCAAGGCAGAGCCCCGCCACCGCAAGCGTCCCATATGCCGAGGCACGCCCCATCAGTAGACGCGCGCTTTCGGCGCGATCTTCTTGAGGTCGATCCCGCCCTCGTCCTGCGGCGTCAGCGGATCGACGTGGACCGCGCGGAAGCTCAGGTCCACCGTCGAGCCGTTCACGCGCATGATCGAGTGCTTGCGCCAGTTCACGTCGTCGCGGTTCGGATAATCCTCGTGCGCATGCGCGCCGCGGCTTTCCTTGCGCGCCTCGGCGCCGACGATCGTCGCCAGAGCGTTCGGCATCAGGTTCGTCAGCTCGAGCGTTTCCATCAGGTCCGAGTTCCAGATCAGCGACCGGTCGGTGACGTGCAGGTCGTTCATCTTCTCGGCGACGGCGGTCATCTTGACCACGCCTTCGGCCAGCGACTTGTCGGTGCGGAACACCGCGGCGTCCGACTGCATGGTCTTCTGCATCTCGAGACGCAGCGCGGCCGTGGGCACCGAGCCCTTGGCATTGCGCAGCCCGTCGAAACGGTCGAAGGCCTTGTCGATCGCCGATTTCGCCGGCGTCGGGATCGCCTTCGCCCGGTCGATGACCTGGCCGGCGCGGATCGCGGCGGCGCGGCCAAAGACCACGAGGTCGATGAGCGAGTTCGAACCGAGACGGTTCGCCCCGTGCACCGAGGCACAGCCCGCCTCGCCCACGGCCATCAGGCCCGGAACGACGGCGTCCTGGTCTTCGGCGGTCGGGTTGATCACCTCGCCCCAGTAGTTCGTCGGGATGCCGCCCATGTTGTAGTGCACGGTCGGCAGCACCGGGATCGGCTCCTTGGTCACATCGACGCCGGCGAAGATCTTCGCCGATTCCGAGATCCCCGGCAGACGTTCGGCCAGCGCTTCCGGCGGCAGGTGCGAGAGGTTCAGGAAGATGTGATCCTTGTGCTCGCCCACGCCGCGGCCTTCGCGGATCTCGATCGTCATGCAGCGCGAGACGACGTCACGCGAGGCCAGATCCTTGTAATGGGGCGCATAGCGCTCCATGAAACGCTCGCCCTCGGAGTTGGTCAGATACCCGCCCTCGCCGCGCGCGCCTTCGGTGATCAGGCAGCCCGAGCCATAGATGCCGGTCGGGTGGAACTGCACGAATTCCATGTCCTGCAGCGCGAGGCCTGCGCGCGCCACCATGCCGCCACCGTCGCCGGTGCAGGTGTGGGCCGAGGTCGCCGAGAAATAGGCACGGCCATAGCCGCCCGTCGCCAGCACAACCATCTTGGCCGCGAAGACGTGGAAGGTGCCGTCGTCGAGCTTCCAGCACAGCACGCCTTCGCAGGTCTTGCCGTCTTCGCTCATCAGCAGGTCGAGCGCGAAATACTCGATGTAGAATTCCGCGTTGTTCTTCAGCGACTGGCCGTAGAGCGTGTGCAGGATCGCGTGACCGGTGCGGTCGGCCGCGGCGCAGGTGCGCTGCACCGGCGGGCCTTCACCGAATTCGGTGGTGTGGCCGCCGAACGGGCGCTGATAGATCTTGCCCTCTTCGGTGCGCGAGAACGGCACGCCGTAGTGTTCAAGTTCATAGACCGCGGCCGGGGCGGCGCGCACCATGTATTCCTGCGCGTCGGTGTCGCCGAGCCAGTCGGAGCCCTTCACGGTGTCGTAGAGGTGCCACTGCCAGTTGTCCGGGCCCATGTTCGAAAGCGAGGCGGCGATGCCGCCCTGCGCCGCCACGGTGTGCGAACGGGTCGGGAAGACCTTGGTCACGCAAGCGGTGCGCAGGCCCTGTTCGGCCATGCCCAGCGTCGCGCGCAGGCCCGCGCCGCCGGCACCGACCACCACGACGTCATAGTGATGCGTCTCGTAAGGATAAGCTGCCATTTGTGTCGTCCCGTATTCAGTTCATCGCGCCGAGCACGATGCCGAGGAAGGTCATCTTCGCCAGCGCGTAGAGCGCCACGGCGATCACCAGATAGGCCACCGAATAGGCGGCGATGACCAGAACCTTGCGCGTCGTGCCCGCGGTGTAATCCTCGAGCATCATCTGCGCGCCCTTGGCGAAGTGGCGCATGCCCACGACCACGAGCAGCGCGGTCACGATCGCCGGGAAGGGGCGCGAGAAGGTCGCGATCACGCCTTCCTGGCTCTGGCCGAGGGCACGGCCGAAGACGATCAGGAAGACAGGCACGAGGAAGGCCAGCGCGACGGCGGAAACCGTCATGTACCAGTGGTGCTCGGTGCCGGTATGGGCGGCCCCCTTGCCCACGGCGCGTTTGCGATCGGTCAGGTAACGCATGAATGCCTCCTCAGACCATGACGATGATGACGGTGATGATGGTGAGAACCACCGACCCGATGATGATGCCCCAGCCGAGCTTCTCGGCGGTCTCGATCTCGAGGCCCTTGCCGGCGTCGAAGTAGAGGTGACGCAGGCCGGCGAGATAGTGATACCACACCGCCCAGGCCGAGAGCGTGAACACCAGATCGCCGAACCAGGAGGTGACGATCGCGTTCACGAAGTCGAAATAGCCGGGGCTCGTGGTCGCCGCGAGCAGCCACCAGACCGCGAGAAGCGCGCTTGCGATGAGGGCGTTGCCGGTGATCCGGGTGAGGATCGACGACATCGAGGTCATCTGCGGGCGGTAATACGGGCCGATCATGAAGGGGGAAAGGGGCCGTTCAACCCGTTTCGTTTCAGCCATTTTGGGTCCCTCTGTCGCTGGGCCCCGTTGGCGCGCCGGTCGAGGGCGGCTGGCGCGGGCGGGGCTGGCCGGATTTGCGCCCCCTGAATAGCGCATATTTCGCCCAAGTCACGAGCCCTGAATCGCGAATTGGCGCTTTCGGGCCGGTAAACGCGCAAAAAAAGTGCTTCGTGATCACAAATTTTCGGCGCGTGATCACGTGATTGCGCTCACACGACTCACCGCGACGGGAACGGGTGAGACCCACCGTGGACGGCCGCAGGCCCGACAGGGCAAGACCTCGGGTGGCGCGCCCGCCAACGGAAACGGCGGCGCCGAAGCCCCGCCGTCGCGCCCGCGTCGCGGGCAGAATTCGAGTATCCTGGCCAAGGAAAAGTCCGGGGCCCAGTTCAGGCACCCGGGCTCTTTCCGGCGCGGGATCACATCGGCATCAGCGCCCAGTAGTCGAGATCGAGCAGCACCTCGGGCGCGTATTTGCCGTCTTCGCCCTTCAGCGCGAACTCGGCCGCGCCCTGCTTGACCGCGACCAGCCGCAGCCGGATCGCGCCGACGCCCGGGGCGTCGGTCTCGGCCTTGTCGAGCACCTCGGACCAGGCCTTGACGGTGTCGCCGGCAAAGCAGGGGTTCGCATGCGCGCCGCCGTTCAGCGCCACGATCATCTGCGCATTGGCAAGGCCGTTGAACGACAGCGCCCGCGCCATCGAGATCACATGGCCGCCATAGATCAGCCGCTTGCCGTCCTCGCGGAAGGTGGCGTCGAAATGCACCTTGGCGGTGTTCTGCCACAGCCGCGTGGCGATCATGTGCTCGGCCTCTTCGATCGTCACGCCGTCGACGTGGTCGATCTTCTCGCCGATCTCGTAATCGCCCCAGCGGTGCGGCTCGCCGGCCAGACCGAAGTCATAGTCGCTGAAATCGAGCCCCTCGGGCACCACCAGATCCTCGGCCGGCACCGCCTTTTGCAGCGCGGGCAGCACGGTTTCCGGCGCCGGCGCCGACAGGTCGCCCTTTCGCACCATCACCCAGCGGACATATTCGAGCACGACCTCGTCCATCTGGTTCAGCCCGCGGGTGCGGACATAGACGACGCCGGACTTGCCGTTCGAGTTCTCCTTGACGCCGATCACCTCGCTTTCCGAGCGCAGCGTGTCGCCCGGCCAGACCGGCTTCAGCCAGCGCCCCTCGGCATAGCCGAGGTTCGCGACGGCGTTCAGCGACACGTCGGGCACGGTCTTGCCGAAGACGACGTGGAAGGCGATCAGGTCGTCAAGCGGGCTGCCGTCGAGGCCGGAGGCGGCGGCGAACTCGTCCGAGGAATAAAGCGCGTGGCGCGCCGGATAGAGCGCGTGATAAAGCGCGCGCTCGCCCTCGGCCACGGTGCGCGGCACGGCGTGGCGGATCACCTGCCCCACCTTGTAATCCTCGAAGAAACGGCCCGGATTGGTCTTCGCCATCATTGCTCTCCCAGCTTGATGTCGGGGTGATAGTCCTTGCCCGGCACGTCCTTGGTGACGGCCTGCGCACAGCGCATCACGCCCTTCGCGGCGTCGAAGGCATAGGCGGGCGAGCCGTGCAGCTCCCAGCCTTTCGACAGCGCCAGCGAGACCTTGTGGCAGAAGGCCGAGGTGTCGTCCTCGGTCAGCAGACGATAGAGTTTCATCGCATCACCCGAATGTCGGATAGCCGGCCGCGTAATGCAGCCCGGCGATCGCCCCATAGACGATGACCGTGCCAAGCACCGCCATCGCTTCCTTGCGCGCCCCGCCGGTGGCGGCGGGCGGCACCCATTTCGTGCGGTTGGTCAGCACGATCTCGACCAGCGCCCAGAGCCCGAGCCCGCCAAAGAGCACGAAGCTCGGCGTGTCGCCATTCACCAGCAGATGCGCGACCGACCAGACCAGCATCCCGGTCAGCATCGGGTTCCGGTAGTGCCGTGCGACCCAGGTCTTCATCCCGGCCGCGGCGAAAAGATAGACCGCGACCAGCATCAGCAGGTTGTTGATGCCCGCCAGCGCCGGGGTGCGCACCCAGTAGGTGGTGCCGAACCACGAGCGGTAGCCGATCACCATCAGCACCACGCCGACGACGATCGCCGCGGTCACCGCCGGCCGCTCCGCCGCGCCGAGGGCGCGGGAGAACCCCGGGAAGATCCGTTTCGCCAGATGCGCAAAACTCCACAGCAGGAGACCGAGGATCAGAAGCGCCATGAGAGTGCCTTTCAGTTGCCCAGAGCGGCAATCGCCTCCGCCTTGGCGAGGATCTGCCGCGCCGTCACGATATGCAGGTTTTCGACGATCTTTCCATCCACGACCGCGACACCGAGCCCGGCTTTCTCGGCCTCGTCGAAAGCGGCGATCTGGCGCTGCGCCAGGTCGATCTCGGCCGCCGAGGGGGCGAAGGCCGCATTCGCGATCTCGAGCTGGGCGGGGTGGATCAGGGTCTTGCCGTCAAAGCCCATGTCGCGACCCTGGTCGCATTCGACTTTCAGCCCCTCCTCGTCCTTGAAGGCGTTGTAGACGCCGTCGACGATGATCTTGCCGAAGGCCTTGGCGGCCAGCAGGCAGGTGCCGAGCCCGGCCATCATCGGCAGACGGTCGGCGCGGAAGCGGCTCTGCAGCTCCTTCGCGAGGTCGTTGGTGCCCATCACCATGCCCTCGAGACGGGGGTGTGAGGCGATCTCGGCCGCGTTCAGCATGCCGAGCGCGGTCTCCATCATCGCCCAGAGCGGCACGCCCGGGATCAGGTCGGCCACCGCGTCGAGGTCGGACTTGCGCGACACCTTCGGGATCAGGATCGCGTCCACCTTCGCGCCCTCGCGGATCGCGGCGGCAAAGGCGCGCAGGTCGTCACGGCCCCACTCGGTATCGAGCCCGTTGACCCGCACGATGCGCGCCCGCGCACCGTAATCCGCCTCTTTCAGCGCCTTCGCCAGGATCGCGCGGGCGTTCACCTTCTCGTCGACGGCGACCGCATCCTCGAGGTCGAAGATGATCGCGTCGCAGGCGAGGCGCGTGGCCTTTTCGAGCGCGCGCTCCTTCGAGCCGGGGATATAGAGCACCGAGCGATAGGGACGGGACGTGCCGTGAGCGGTCATGATTCTCTCCTCGCAACAATCTTTCGCCAAAGACCACACATCCGACACTTTCAGCAAGAGAAGAATTGCCGCAACGCAGAACCATTCGGCGAGCGCGCATCGGGCGACTCGCCCCCTGCCCTGCCGGTGACCGCGCGCAGCGCGCCCGTCCGCGCCCCGGACAGCGGGAAATTTTCTGCATACAACGGCATGCCGAACCGGTTCGGGCCGCGCCGGGCCCTTGCCAGACGGGACGCGAAGGGCTAACCCTGCCGCGTCAGTTTCAAATCATCCATCCTGACCTTTGGAGGAATCCCATGGCCCGACCCAAGATCGCCCTCATCGGCGCCGGCCAGATCGGCGGCACGCTCGCCCATCTCGCCGCGATCAAAGAACTCGGTGACGTCGTCCTGTTCGACATCGCCGAAGGCACGCCCCAGGGCAAGGCGCTCGACATCGCCGAATCCGGCCCCTCCGAAGGCTTCGACGCCACGCTGAAGGGCACCAACGACTACGCCGACATCGCCGGCGCCGACGTCTGCATCGT
The DNA here is from genome assembly GCF_056590935.1 of Paenirhodobacter sp. YD-8. Classification (NCBI taxonomy): domain Bacteria; kingdom Pseudomonadati; phylum Pseudomonadota; class Alphaproteobacteria; order Rhodobacterales; genus Paenirhodobacter; species Paenirhodobacter sp. YD-8. Next base: position 3,285,725 of record NZ_CM152649.1, read on the forward strand.
GACCGCCGGCGTGCCGCGCAAGCCCGGCATGTCGCGTGACGACCTGCTCGGCATCAACCTCAAGGTGATGAAGTCGGTCGGCGAAGGCATCGGCAAATACGCTCCGAACGCGTTCGTGATCTGCATCACCAACCCGCTCGACGCGATGGTCTGGGCGCTGCAGCAGTTCTCGGGCCTGCCGGCGGAGAAGGTCGTCGGCATGGCCGGCGTGCTCGACTCGGCGCGCTTCCGTCACTTCCTCTCGGTCGAGTTCAACGTCTCGATGAAGGACGTCACCGCCTTCGTTCTGGGCGGCCACGGCGACACCATGGTGCCGCTCGCCCGCTACTCGACCGTTGCCGGCATCCCGCTGCCGGACCTGATCGAGATGGGCTGGACCACCCAGGAAAAGCTCGACGCGATCATCCAGCGCACCCGTGACGGCGGCGCCGAGATCGTCGGCCTGCTGAAGACCGGCTCGGCCTTCTACGCGCCGGCCACCTCGGCGATCGAGATGGCGGAAGCCTATCTCAAGGACCAGAAGCGCCTGCTGCCCTGCGCCGCCTACGTCAAGGGCGCCTTCGGCCTCGACGGCATGTATGTCGGCGTGCCGACGATCATCGGTGCCGGCGGCATCGAGAAGGTCGTCGACATCAAGCTGAACAAGGACGAGCAGGTGATGTTCGACAAGTCGGTCGACGCCGTGAAGGGCCTCGTCGCGGCCTGCAAGGGCATCGACCCGACCCTCGCCTGATCCGGCAAGGATTGTCTCTCGGGAAAGGCGCGGCTTCGGCCGCGCCTTTTTCGTTGCGCTCAGGCGGCGACGAGAGGCGTGGGGTCGAAGCCGAAGCTTTGCGCCGCCCGCGCGAACAGCACCGCCTCATGCGCCAGCAGCGCCCGGTCGAAGCCCGCGGGGCTCAGGTCGACCGCGCCGACCACCCGCGCCGTCCGCGCCGCGATCTGCGGATCGAAGCGGGCGAGCACCCCCTCGCGCTCGAGCGCCCGGGCCTGCCCGGCAGAGATCACCTTCGCCGCCAGCCATTGCGCATGCAGAGCGCGCGCGTTGTGCGCCGCTCCCGCCATCGCCTCGAACTGCAACTGCCGCTGCGGCGCGTGCGAGGGCGGGTTCTTCGCCATCGCGTTCAGCGCGCGGCGCATCATCTTCAGCGCGTAATGCAGCTCGGTCAGCCCGTCGTAATGCAGCAGCGCGAGCTTGGCCGTGCCGTCATAGGGCACATCGCGCCCGCCGCCGTTCCACTCGCGCATCGGCCGGTGCACGCCGACGAACAGCTCCCGCCCCGAGCGCACCGCACATTTGCCGAGGTTGTGCCCGCACAGCCCCTTGTTCAAGAGCGCCAGCGCCGCGTCGTCATAGATCGTCCCGCCGCGCGCCTCGAACCCCCACCAAGGCAGGCGATAGACGCCGGTGAAGATGTCGGCCGCCGGCAGATCGTCGAGGTGGGTGCGCTCGGCCACGCCGATCTTCACCCAGCTCGCGCCCGGACGGACGGCACTCAGCACCTCGGCGACGCTTTCGCCCGTCGTGGGCAGGACGAATTCGTCGGCGTCGCAATGCACCAGCCAGTCAAGCTTTGTCTCGGCCAGCATCCGGCTGGCGTGATACTTCTGCCGGCCAAGATGCTTGACCGGGCGAAACCCGTTCGAGAAGGCCCAGCCGTCCTCGCCCGCGTCATGCAGCACCGCGCCCGGCACCCCCGCCAGCAGGTCGCGCGCCTCGGGGTTCGGGCGGTCGAGGCAGATGTGCACCTCGTCGGCGCCAAGATCGAGATGATGCGCCACGAAGGCCGCAATCAGGGCCGCTGGCTCGTCCGCCAGTGCCACCACGCCCCATCTGTCCATGCCCCGCCCGCTCCCTGTTCTGCCGCCCGAAGCTTTTCCGATTCCTTCGCCCCGGACAAGCCTCATGCTGCTCCGCAGCATTTGTGATCACGCATTTGAGGGGTGTGATCACAAAGCGCGCTTTTCTGCCGATCCGGGCAGTCGTCACGCATTTATCGGTTTGTTACACGCCCCGAATGTGCCAAACCACCATGCAAATCGCACCAGCATGGGAACTCTGCCATGAACATTCATGAATATCAGGCGAAGCAGCTCCTCAAGAGCTACGGCTGCCCGGTCTCCGAGGGCCGTCCGGTCCTGAAGGCCGACGAAGCCAAGACCGCCGCCTCCGAGCTCGACGGCCCGCTCTGGGTGGTCAAGGCCCAGATCCATGCCGGCGGCCGCGGCAAGGGCAAGTTCAAGGAGCCGGAAGCCGGCGAAAAGGGCGGCGTCCGCCTCGCGAAGTCGGTGGAGGAGGCTGCCGAACTCGCCAAGCAGATGCTCGGCCGCACCCTGGTCACGCACCAGACCGGCCCGGCCGGCAAGCAGGTGAACCGGATCTACATCGAGGACGGTTCGGACATCTCGCGCGAACTCTACCTCGCGCTGCTGGTTGACCGCCAGACCTCGCGCGTCTCCTTCGTCGTCTCGACCGAAGGCGGCATGGACATCGAGGAAGTGGCCGCCCACACCCCCGAGAAGATCATGTCCTTCTCGGTCGACCCGGCGACGGGGCTGAGCGACTTCCACGGCCGCCGCGTGGCCTTCGCCCTCGGGCTCGAAGGCGCGCAGGTCAAGCAGTGCGTCGCGCTGGTCAAGAACCTCTACCGTGCCTTCATCGAGAAGGACATGGAGATGCTCGAAATCAACCCGCTGATCGTGATGACCGACGGCAATCTCAAGCTGCTCGACGCCAAGCTCGGCTTCGACAACAACGCGCTCTACCGTCACTCCGACATCATGGCGCTGCGCGACGAGACCGAAGAGGACCCGAAGGAACTCGAAGCCTCGAAATATGACCTGAACTACATCGCGCTCGACGGCGAGATCGGCTGCATGGTGAACGGCGCGGGCCTGGCCATGGCGACGATGGACATCATCAAGCTCTACGGCGCGGAGCCGGCGAACTTCCTCGACGTGGGCGGCGGCGCGACCAAGGAAAAGGTCACCGAGGCGTTCAAGATCATCACCTCGGACCCGAACGTGAAGGGCATCCTGGTCAACATCTTCGGCGGCATCATGCGCTGCGACATCATCGCCGAGGGCGTCATCGCCGCGGTGAAGGAAGTCGGCCTCAAGGTTCCGCTGGTGGTGCGTCTCGAAGGCACCAACGTCGAACTGGGCAAGGAGATCATCTCGAAATCCGGCCTGAACGTGATCGCGGCGGACAACCTCGCCGACGGCGCCCAGAAAATCGTGAAAGCTGTGAAGGGCTAAGAACATGGCAGTCCTCGTCAACAAAGAAACCAAAGTCATCTGCCAGGGCATCACCGGCTCGCAGGGCACCTTCCACACCGAGCAGGCGATCGCCTACGGCACCAAGATGGTCGGCGGCGTGACCCCCGGCAAGGGCGGCTCCGAGCACCTCGGCCTGCCGGTGTTCAACTCGGTCCACGAGGCCGTGGCCAAGACCGGCGCCAACGCGACCGCGATCTACGTGCCGCCGCCCTTCGCCGCCGACTCGATCCTCGAGGCGATCGACGCCGAGATCGAGCTGATCGTCTGCATCACCGAGGGCATCCCGGTGCTCGACATGATGAAGGTGAAGCGCGCGCTGATCGACAGCAAGTCGCGCCTGATCGGGCCGAACTGCCCGGGCGTCATGACCCCCGACGAATGCAAGATCGGCATCATGCCCGGCTCGATCTTCAAGCGCGGTTCGGTCGGCGTCGTGTCGCGTTCGGGCACCCTGACCTATGAAGCCGTGAAGCAGACCACCGACATCGGTCTGGGCCAGTCCTCGGCCGTGGGCATCGGCGGCGACCCGATCAAGGGCACCGAGCACATCGACGTGCTCGACATGTTCCTCGACGATCCGGAAACCACCTCGATCATCATGATCGGCGAAATCGGTGGCTCGGCCGAAGAGGAAGCCGCGGAATTCCTGAAGGAGCAGAAGAAGAAGGGCCGCTGGAAGCCGACCGCCGGTTTCATCGCGGGCCGCACCGCTCCTCCCGGCCGCCGCATGGGCCACGCGGGCGCCATCGTCTCGGGCGGCAAGGGCGATGCCGGTTCGAAGATCGAAGCGATGCGCTCGGCCGGTATCGTGGTGGCCGAAAGCCCCGCCCATCTCGGCGAAGCCGTGATGAAGGCGATCAAGGGCGAATGAGTTCCGGGAGGCCGCGGGAGACCGCGGCCTCCATTCCCACTCCGCAGTGCCGAGCGGGCCCGGCAGGCCCGTTTCGCCCTTCTGAGTGTCCCCAAAGGTCGGACGCGGCCTGAATTCGGAGGTTGAGATGAGAAAAGTGACGTCTGGTGCCCTGGCCTCGGCCATTGCCCTCATGATGCTGGCAGCCTGCAGCGGCGGCCCCGGCAAGGACCCGATCCCGCTTTCGGCATCCGGCCCGATCACCACCTATCCGATCATCGGCACGTCCAAGGTCCCGCAGGGAACCACGCCGACCGGCTCGACCGGTTACGCGGTGGCCAATTCCGCCCGTTCCAACGGCTCCATCGTCGCCGGCACCGCCGCGACCTGCGGGGCCGCGAATGCAGGCGGTGAGTACGAGCTTGCCTGTGCCCAGGCAGCCGGTCAACCGGGCGCTGCCTCCCCCTACAAGTGACGCAGCGTTCCGCAGGAGAGTGAAGACAATGAAACGTGGACTTCCGGCTGTCTCGGCCGCGCTGGCGGCGCTGATGCTCGCGGGCTGCATGACTGCAGCCCCCGGCAGCGGCACCGAGACGGCCGCGCTGGCACCGCCGGTGCCGAAGGACGAGCGCTCGCACGGCACCTTCGAGCAGATGACCGGCATCAATGGCGATGCCGTCTCGGCGATCTCGGGCGATACCAAGCGCGCCTATATCTATTTCGATTTCTTCGCCGCCGACAAAACCGCGGTGAAAGCCGCGCCGGCGAAGCTCTGTGCCCATTACGGCAAGGGCCTGAAATCGTCCTTCGTCACCGAGCCGGGCGACCGCGAACCCGGCATCAAAGTTTTCGTGGTGGACTGCGCAGGCTGATCCGCCACCCCCGCCCCTCACCGGCCCCTCAGCCGTTTCCAAGGACAACCGTCATGAATGACCAATCCCCCAACGAACAGTTCGAAGCCTCGAGCTTCCTGCAAGGCGCGAACGCGGATTACGTCGAACAGCTCTATGCCCGTTTCGCCGCCGACCCGAGCTCGGTCGATACCGCCTGGGCCGCCTTCTTCGCCTCGCTCGGCGACAACGAGCTCGACGTGAAGAAATCGGCGCAGGGCCCGTCCTGGGCGCGCTCCGACTGGCCGCCGAGCCCGAATGACGACCTGACCGGCGCGCTGACCGGCGAATGGCCGATGGTGCCGGCGAAGGAAGCCAAGGCCGCCGGCGACAAGATCAAGGCGAAGGCCGCCGAGGCCGGCGTGCAGGTCTCCGAAGACGCGGTGAAGCGCGCCGTGCTCGACTCGGTGCGCGCGATCATGATCATCCGCGCCTATCGTATCCGCGGCCACCTGATCGCCGATCTCGACCCGCTGCACATGCGCGACGAGACCGCGCACCCCGAGCTCGACCCGAAGTCCTACGGCTTCACCGACGCCGACATGGACCGGCCGATCTTCATCGACAACGTGCTCGGCCTGCAGGTCGCGTCGATGCGGCAGATCATCGACGTGCTCAAGCGCACCTATTGCGGCACCTTCGCGCTGCAGTACATGCACATCTCGAACCCCGAGGAAGCCGGCTGGCTGAAGGAGCGGATCGAGGGCTACGGCAAGGAGATCCAGTTCACCCGGGAAGGCCGCCGCGCCATCCTGAACAAGCTGGTCGAGGCCGAGGGCTTCGAGAAGTTCCTGCACGTCAAGTACATGGGCACCAAGCGCTTCGGCCTCGACGGCGGTGAAGCGCTGATCCCGGCGATGGAACAGATCATCAAGCGCGGCGGCAACCTCGGCCTGAAAGAGGTCGTCTTCGGCATGCCGCACCGCGGCCGTCTGTCGGTGCTGGCCAACGTGATGATGAAGCCCTACCGGGCGATCTTCCACGAATTCCAGGGCGGCTCCTACAAGCCCGACGACGTCGACGGTTCGGGCGACGTGAAGTATCACCTCGGCGCCTCGGCCGACCGCACCTTCGACGAGCACACCGTCCACCTGTCGCTGACCGCCAACCCCTCGCACCTCGAGGCGGTGAACCCGGTCGCGCTTGGCAAGGTGCGCGCGAAGCAGGACCAGCTGAACGACGCCGACCGCACCCAGGTGATGGCGGTGCTGCTGCATGGCGACGCGGCCTTCGCCGGCCAGGGCGTGGTGGCGGAATGCTTCCAGCTTTCCGGCATCCGCGGCCACCGCACCGGCGGCACCATCCACATCGTGGTGAACAACCAGATCGGCTTCACCACGGCGCCGCATTTCTCGCGCTCCTCGCCCTACCCGACCGACATCGCGCTGATGGTGGAAGCCCCGATCTTCCACGTCAACGGCGACGATCCGGAAGCGGTGGTGCACGCCGCCAAGGTGGCGACCGAGTTCCGCCAGAAGTTCCACAAGGACGTGGTCATCGACATCTTCTGCTATCGCCGCTTCGGTCACAACGAAGGCGACGAGCCGATGTTCACCAACCCGGCGATGTACAAGAACATCAAGGGCCACAAGACCACGCTGCAGCTCTACACCGAGCGTCTCGTTGCCGACGGGCTGATCCCGGAAGGCGAGATCGAGGACATGAAGGCCGCCTTCCAGGCCAAGCTGAACGAGGAATTCGAGATCGGCAAGGCATTCAAGCCGAACAAGGCCGACTGGCTCGACGGCCGCTGGAAGCATCTCGACCGGCAGAGCTCGGATTATGACGCGGGCGTCACCCCTATCTCGCCCGAGCAGCTGGCCGAGCTCGGCAAGGCGCTGACCTCGCACCCGGACAGCTTCGACATCCACAAGACCGTGGGGCGTCTGCTCGAGTCGAAGAAGAAGATGTTCGAGACCGGCGCCGGCTTCGACTGGGCGACGGCCGAGGCGCTGGCCTTCGGCTCGCTGCTCACCGAGGGCTTTGCGGTGCGTCTGTCGGGGCAGGACTGCACCCGCGGCACCTTCTCGCAGCGCCATTCGGCCTTCATCGACCAGACCACCGAGGAACGCTACTACCCGCTGAACCACATCAAGCCGGGTCAGGCGCGCTACGAGGTGATCGACTCGATGCTGTCGGAATATGCGGTGCTCGGCTTCGAGTACGGCTATTCGCTGGCCGAACCGAACGCGCTGACGCTGTGGGAAGCCCAGTTCGGCGATTTCGCCAACGGCGCGCAGATCATGTTCGACCAGTTCATCAACTCGGGCGAACGCAAGTGGCTGCGCATGTCGGGTCTCGTCTGCCTGCTGCCGCACGGCTTCGAGGGCCAGGGCCCCGAGCACAGCTCGGCCCGTCTCGAACGCTTCCTGCAGCTCTCGGCGGAAGACAACTGGATCGTGGCGAACTGCTCGACCCCGGCGAACTACTTCCACATCCTGCGCCGGCAGATCCACCGCAACTTCCGCAAGCCGCTGATCCTGATGACGCCGAAGTCGCTTCTGCGCCATCCGCTGTGCACCTCGAAGGCCGAGGAATTCACCACCGGCTCCTTCTTCCGCCGCGTGATGTGGGACGATGCCGACGTGCAGCAGAAGCACGGCAACTCGGAGTTCCGGGTGAAGCCGGACAGCGAGATCAAGCGCGTCGTGATCTGCTCGGGCAAGGTCTACTACGACCTGCTGGCCGAGCGCGACAAGCGCGGCCTCGAGGATGTCTACATCCTGCGTCTCGAACAGTTCTACCCGTTCCCGGCGCATTCGATGGTGACCGAGCTCAGCCGCTTCAAGGACGCCGAGGTGATCTGGTGCCAGGAAGAGCCGAAGAACCAGGGCGCCTGGACCTTCGTCGAGCCGAACATCGAGTGGGTGCTGTCGAAGATCGACGCCAAGCACTCGCGTCCGCGCTATGCCGGCCGCAACGCCTCGGCCTCGCCGGCGACCGGTCTTGCCAAGAGCCACAAGGCGGAGCAGGACGCGCTCGTCAACGACGCGCTGGAGGGCTGATCGATGACCGAAGTCCGCGTCCCCACGCTTGGCGAGAGCGTCTCGGAAGCCACCGTCGCCACCTGGTTCAAGAAACCGGGTGACACGGTCGCCGCCGACGAGATGCTGTGCGAGCTCGAGACCGACAAGGTGACCGTCGAGGTTCCGGCCCCCGCCGCGGGTGTGCTGGCCGAGATCGTCGCTGCCGAGGGCGAGACGGTGGGCGTGAACGCCCTTCTCGCCACGATCAACGAAGCGGGCGCCGCGGCGCCCGCCCCGCAACCCAAATCCGAAGGCGCGGCAGCCCCTCAGCCGGCCGCGCAACAGTCCAAAGAGGTCAAGATGACGGACGTGATGGTGCCCGCCCTGGGCGAGAGCGTGTCGGAAGCCACGGTTTCCACCTGGTTCAAGAAAGTGGGCGACACGGTCGCGCAGGACGAGATGCTGTGCGAGCTTGAAACCGACAAGGTCTCGGTCGAGGTTCCCTCGCCCGTCGCCGGCGTGCTGACCGAGATCGTCGCCCCCGAGGGCGCGACCGTCGCCGCCTCGGCGAAGCTTGCCGTCGTGGCCGAAGGCGCCGCCGGTGCGGTCGCCGCGCCTGCCGCCGCCGCTCCGGCCGCCGCCCCCGCCCCGGCCGCTGCGACCGCCGGCAAGGATGTCGAGGACGCGCCCGCCGCGAAGAAGGCGATGGCCGAGGCCGGCCTCACCCCCTCGCAGGTCACCGGCACCGGCCGTGACGGCCGGATCATGAAGGAAGACGTCGCCGCGGCCGCCGCCAAGGCTGCCGCCGCTCCGGCCGTCTCGATCGCGCCCGCCCCGGCCTCGGCCCCGCGCGCCCCGGTCTCGTCGGACGACGCCGCCCGCGAGGAACGCGTGAAGATGACGCGCCTGCGCGCCACCATCGCGCGTCGCCTGAAGGATGCGCAGAACACCGCCGCGATGCTGACGACCTACAACGAGGTCGACATGTCGGGCATCATGGCGCTGCGCAACGAGTACAAGGACGCGTTCGAGAAGAAGCACGGCGTCCGCATGGGCTTCATGTCCTTCTTCACCAAGGCCTGCTGCCACGCGCTGAAGGAAGTGCCGGAAGTCAACGCCGAGATCGACGGCGGCGACGTCGTCTACAAGCACTACGTCCACATGGGCGTGGCTGCGGGCACGCCCACGGGCCTCGTCGTTCCGGTGATCCGCGACGCCGACCAGATGTCGTTCGCCGACATCGAGAAGGCGATCGCCGAGAAGGGCAAGCGCGCCCGTGACGGCAAGCTGACCATGGCGGAAATGCAGGGCGGCACCTTCACCATCTCGAACGGCGGCGTCTACGGCTCGCTGATGTCCTCGCCGATCCTGAACCCGCCGCAGTCGGGCATCCTCGGCATGCACAAGATCCAGGATCGCCCGGTCGTGGTGAACGGCCAGATCGTGATCCGCCCGATGATGTATCTGGCGCTGAGCTACGATCACCGCATCGTCGACGGCAAGGGCGCGGTGACCTTCCTCGTCCGCGTCAAGGAAGCGCTGGAAGACCCGCGCCGCCTGCTGCTGGATCTGTGATCCGACACCGGGGCGGCGCGCGCGCCGCCCCTTTTTCCATTCCGGCCCCTTTTTCTTGGCGGAAATACTCCGGGGGGCACGGGGGGCGGCGCCCCCCGACACTGCCAAAGGATCAAAACCATGGCTGAATTTGATGTGATCGTGATCGGCGGCGGCCCGGGTGGCTATGTCTGCGCGATCCGCTGTGCCCAGCTGGGCCTCAAGACCGCCTGTGTCGAGGGCCGTGGCGCCCTTGGCGGCACCTGCCTGAACGTCGGCTGCATCCCCTCGAAGGCGCTGCTGAACGCCACGCACCACCTGCACGAGGTGCACGAGAACTTCGAGAAGATGGGCCTCACCGGCGCCAAGGTGAAGGTCGACTGGGCGAAGATGCAGTCCTACAAGCAGGACGTCATCGACGGCAACACCAAGGGCATCGAGTTCCTGTTCAAGAAGAACAAGGTGACCTACCTGCAGGGCTGGGGCTCGATCCCGGCCGCGGGTCAGGTGAAGGTCGGCGACGAGGTGCACTCGGCCAAGGCGATCGTGATCGCCACCGGCTCGGAACCGGCCTCGCTGCCGGGCATCGAGATCGACGAGGACACCGTCGTCACCTCGACCGGCGCGCTCTCGCTGCCGAAGATCCCGAAGTCGATGGTCGTCATCGGCGCCGGCGTCATCGGGCTCGAGATGGGCTCGGTCTATGCCCGCCTCGGCACCGAAGTGACCGTCGTCGAATATCTCGACGCGATCACCCCCGGCATGGACGGCGAGGTTGCCAAGAACTTCCAGAAGATCCTCACCAAGCAGGGGCTGAAGTTCGTCCTCGGCGCCGCGGTGCAGGGCGTCGAGAAGGGCAAGGGCAAGAACACCGTCACCTACAAGCTGCGCAAGGACGAGAGCGAAGCCGCGATCGAGGCCGAGGTGGTGCTCGTGGCGACCGGCCGCAAGCCCTACACCGCGGGTCTCGGCCTCGAGGCGATCGGCGTCGAGATGCTGCCGCGCGGTCAGGTGAAGACCGACGCGCATTGGGCGACCTCGGTGAAGGGCATCTATGCGATCGGCGACGCGATCGTCGGCCCGATGCTCGCCCACAAGGCCGAGGACGAGGGCATGGCGGTGGCCGAGGTGATCGCCGGCAAGCATGGCCACGTGAACTATGACGTGATCCCCGGCGTGATCTACACCACCCCCGAGGTGGCCTCGGTCGGCAAGACCGAAGAGGTGCTGAAGCAGGAAGGCCGCGCCTACAAGGTCGGCAAGTTCTCCTTCATGGGCAACGGCCGCGCCAAGGCGGTGTTCCAGTCGGAAGGCTTCGTGAAGCTGATCGTCGATGCGGGCACCGACCGCATCCTCGGCTGCCACATCATCGGGCCGTCGGCGGGCGAGCTGATCCACGAGATCTGCGTCGCGATGGAATTCGGCGCCTCGGCGCAGGATGTCGCGCTGACCTGCCACGCCCACCCGACCTTCTCGGAAGCGGTGCGCGAGGCCGCGCTCGCCTGTGGCGACGGCGCGATCCACGCCTGAGCCCTTCCGGCACGGATACGGAAAAGGGCGGCCCTCGGGCCGCCCTTCTTCATGCGAACGCCCCGGTCAACGGGGGATACCGGACCGGGGCGCCGGTCCGCGCGGCGGCGGCTTCGGTTCCGTGAACGCCGCACGAACAGAGACGTTACGGCCCCGACCGCCGCTTCCGTCGCATCGTCCGCCCCCGCGCCGGAGGATTGCGCGGCTCACTCGCCCTCGCGCGCCGCCCGCTCGAGCCGCTCGGCGAATTCGCGGCGCAGCGACTTGCGCACCTCGGCCGCGCGCCAGCGGTGCTTTTCCAGCGCCCCCTGCGGCACCAGCGCCGGCACCTCGGCGGGCCGGCCATCGTCATCGACCGCGACCATGGTGAAGTAACAGCTGTTGGTGTGGCGCCGCGTGCCCGAGGTGATGTTCTCCGCCTCGACCCGGATGCCAATCTCCATCGAGCTGCGCCCGGTGTGGTTGACGGCGGCCGAGAACCGAACCAGCTCGCCCACATGGATCGGCTGCTTGAAGGTCACCTGATCGACCGAGAGCGTCACCGCATAGCGCCCCGAATAGCGCGAGGCGAGCGAGAAGGCGACGCGGTCAAGCCAGTTCAACAACGCCCCGCCGTGCACCTTGCCCGAGAAATTCGCCATGTCCGGCGTCATCAGCACCGTCATCTCGAGCACCTTGCGCTCGTCGTCGGTCAGAGTCTGGTTCATCCGTGCCCCCGTTTTCGGGCCAGCATGCCCCCAGGCGCGGAAAGGTCAATCCCCCTGCCCTGCCTGTGGCTCATTGCGCGAGGTGGCGCAGCCCCTGGGTCACGTCGGTGCGCACCGCAAGGCGCAGCCCCGGCTCGTCGCCCGCCCGCAGCGCGGCGAGGATCAGCCGGTGATGGCGCGGCGGCTCGTTGCGCTGCATCCGGCCATAGAGCGCGCGCATGGTCGGGCCGAGCTGCAGCCAGACGGTCTCGATCACCGCCAGCATCGCCGGCGCCTGCGCGCGCAGGTAAAGGGTGCGGTGAAACTCGAGATTGGTGCGGATGTAGCCCACGGCATCATGCTTGGCCACCGCCTCGGCATTCGCGGTGTTGATCGCGCCAAGCCGGTCGATCAGCGCAAGGTGGGCCCGCGGCAGGGCGCGCGAGGCGAGTTCCGGCTCGATCAGGGCGCGCAGCGCGGCAAGCTCCTCGATCCGCTCGTTCGAGAGCTCGGGCGTCGTCACCCGGCCCGACGAGGACAGCATCAGCGCGCCTTCGGCAATCAGCCGGCGCAGCGCTTCGCGCACCGGGGTCATCGAGACGTCGAATTGCTTGGCCAGCCCGCGCAGGGTCAATGCCTGGCCGGGGGCCAGTTCGCCATGCATGATCTGCAGCCGCAGCGTGCGATAGATCCGGTCATGCGCGGCGGTCTCGATCGGGCGGGTGGTGATCGTGGTCATGGGGCGTATGTGATCACGAATCCGCCCGGCGTCAATGCCGCGCCGTCAGTCGCGGAAGCGGATCGACTGCAACGCGCCGCCCTCGCGCTTCAGCCAGGCGCGGTGCGGGGCGTAATCTGGCATCAGCCGCGCCACCTCGGCCCAGAAGGCGGGAGAGTGGTTCATCTGCGCCAGATGCGCGACCTCATGCGCCGCGACATAGTCGAGCACCGCCGGCGGCGCCATGATCAGCCGCCAGGAATAGGAGAGCGACCCATCCGCCGCGCAGGAGCCCCAGCGCGAGCGTGTGTCGCGCAGGGTGATGCGGCGGAAGGGACGGCCCAGCACCTCGGCATGGCGCTCGGTCGCGGCCTGCAGGCGCAGCCGGGCGCAATGGCGCAGGAAGGTCTCGAGCCGAGTCGCCAGCCGGTCCTCGCCCGGTGGCACGATCAGCCGACCGGGTTCGAGCCGCGGCGCGCGCACCGTCCCCGCCTCGATCCGCCGCTCCTCGCCCTCGACCGGCACGGTGGCACCAAAGGCCGGGCGGCGCAGCGCCGGCATCGCGGCCAGTGTGCGGCGCAGCCACTCGCCATGGCCCTGCGCGAAGGCGAGCGCCTCGGCGAGCGGCGCGCGGGTCGGCAGGGTCAGCACCACCTGCCCATCGAGTCGCGACACCCGCAGGCTGAACCGCCGCGCCCGGGCCGAGCGACGCAGCGTGACGGCGACGCCGGGCAGGTCAGGCAGGGTGAATCGGCTTGAATCCATCGGTCATCCGGGGCTTCGGGGCAGTTCACGGCGAGCGATCGCCCCCGCGGCGCAGAAAGCGCGGAAAAGGCTTTGACACCCCCCCGCATGTATGGCAGTTGGCTGCGACTCTGTGCGAAAGAGCTTGCCAGGAGACTTCCATGCCGAAAGAGGAATGGGGCGTCAAGCGCCTCTGCCCGCATTGCGCGAGCCGCTTTTACGACCTGCAAAAAGATCCGATGACCTGCCCGGTCTGCGGAAACAGCTTCTCGAGCGAAAGCCTGACCTCGAGCGGCCGCGGCCGCGTTCTGGTCGCCGACAAGGCCTCGCCGCGCGAACATGATCTCGAGGTCGACGATCTGCCCGACGAGGATCTGGACGAAGACGCGAGCGACGTCGATCTCGACGACGATCTGCTCGAGGACGACGAGGACGACAACGTCTCGCTCGACGATATCGCCGACGTCGGCAGCAGCGACGAAGAGAACTGATCCCTCCCCTTGTGGAGCGGAGGCAGGGCGCGGGCATCCCGCGCCCTTTTGCTTTGCGCGCCGCTCCTCCGCCGGGCATGAAAAAGCCCCGGGCGCGGGGCGCGACCGGGGCAGTCGGGGGAAGAGGGGGCGGGCTCAGCCCTTCACGATCAGCCGATAGCGCAGCTGGTCGAAGATCACCGCGAGGATCAGCAAGAGCCCGATCAGCACCATCTGCATGTAGGAGCTGATCTGCGCGAGGTTCATGCCGTTCTGCACCAGGATGATGAAGAAGGCGCCGAGGACGACGTTCTCGACCCGGCCGATGCCCCCGCGCAGCGACACGCCGGCGATGACGCAGGCGGCGATCGATTCCATCGCGATGGTGCCGCCGAGGTTCGCCTCGCCGCTTTCGACGCGGGCGGTGAGCAGCAGCCCGGTCAGCGCCGCGATCAGCGCGCACAGGCCATAGACGAGGATCAGCACGCCGCGGGTGTTGATCGCCGACAGATGCGCCGCCTTGATGTTGCCGCCGACCGCATAGACGCGGGCGCCGGCCCGGGTGCGCGCCATGAAGAGCCACATCGCGGCAATCGCGACGAGCGCGATCGCCACCGGCACCGGCAGCCCCAGCACCTTGCCGAAGCCGAAGGTGTCGCCGAAGGCGAAGGGCAGGCCCGAGACCGGCACGCCGCCGGTCAGGAACAGCGCAAAACCGGTGCCGACCGAGGACACGCCGAGCGTCATGATGAAGGGCGAGACGTCGAAAAGGGCAACGCCGATGCCGTTGATCGCGCCGACGACCAGCGCCACGGCAAAGCCAGCGAGCGCGCCAAGCGCGATCACCAGCCAGACCGCATCGGGGAAGACCGGCGCCAGCGCCGTCATCACCAGTGCCGAAACGACCGAGGAGAGCGCGATCACCGTGCCCACCGACAGGTCGAAGCCGCCCGAGATCAGCACCAGCATCTGCCCGAGCGAGACGAGCACCAGATAGACCGACTGCCGCGCCACGTTCATCAGGTTCTGCGGCGTCAGGAAGTTCGGCGACAGCACGGCGAAGATCACCATCGCCGCGATCAGGAAGAACGGCAGCACGCCGAGTTTGACGAAGATGCGCAGCGGCAGGGCCAGCAGTCCGCGCGCGGGATGGGCCTGCGTCATGCGAGGTCTCCTTGCAGTTCGGGGGCAACGGTTGCGGCGCCGGGATCGGCACCGTCGAAGAAATGGCGCAAGATCGCGTCCTCGCTCAGCTCTTCACGTTCGAGCCGGGCGGTGATGCGGCCATTCGCCAGAACGAGCGCGCGATGCGCGAGGTTCATCACCTCGGGCAGGTCGGAGGAGATCACCACCACCGCCTTGCCGGCCTCGGCGAGTTCCGCAATCAGCCGATAGAGCGCGGCGCGGGTGCCCATGTCGACGCCGACGGTGGGCTCGTCGAAGATGTACAGATCGGCGTCATGGCCGAAGGCCTTGCCGAACAGCACCTTCTGCTGGTTCCCGCCCGAAAGCTTGGCGACGGTGCGGGGGCGATAGGCTTCGGGCAGCTCGACATGGCCGAAGATCTGCGCGGCGCGGCGACGCAGGGCGGCAAGGCTCAGCACCGGGCCGCCGTCCAGCATCAGGTCCATGCGCAGGTTGCCGAAGGGGGTTTCCGCCAGGATCAGCCCCTCGTGCTTGCGGTCGGGCGACAGATACCACGCGCCCGCCTTCACCACCCGCCGGGTGGGGGCACGGGTGATGTCCAGCCCCTTGAAGCGCACCTTGCCCGCAAGCGTCGGCGCAAGCCCCATCACCGCACGGAAAAGACGCGACTTGCCGGAGCCGACGAGCCCCGCCACGCCCAGCACCTCGCCACGGCGCAGGGTGAAGGAGGCGTCGAAGACGCCCGGGGCTGCAAGCCCCTCGACCTCCAGCACCACCGCGCCGGGAGTGCGGGCGATCTCGGGATAGATGTCGCGGATCTCGCGCCCGGCCATCATGTCTACCAGCGCCTCTTCGCTCATCTCGGCCATCGGCGCGGTGCCGATCTTGGCGCCGTCACGCAGCACGGTGACGCGCTCGGCGATGCGTTCGAACTCGTGGACGCGGTGCGAGATGTAGACGATGCCCACGCCCTCGGCCTTCAGCCGTTTCACCACGTCGAAAAGCTGGTCGACCTCGCGATCGGTCAGCGAGGCGGTGGGTTCGTCGAGGATCAGCACCGACAGCGCGCCCTGCATCGCCTTGGCGATCTCGACCATCTGCTGTTGCGCGCGCGACAGCCGCGCGACGGTGGCGCCCGGGTCGATCGCGAAGCCGAGTTCGGCCAGCGTGGCGGCGGCGCGGCGGCGCATCTCGCCGGGCGCCAGGAAGGGGCCGGGCCCCGGTTCGTGGCCCAGGAACATGTTCTGCGCCACGGTCATCGTCGGGATCAGCGAGAATTCCTGAAACACGGTGTAGATGCCCTGCGCCTGCGCATCGGCGACCGAGGCGAAGCGCACCGGCACGCCGCGCACGCGGATCTCGCCCTCGGTCGGCGTGTTCGCACCGGCGAGCAGGGAGATCATCGTCGACTTGCCCGCGCCGTTCTCGCCGAAGAGCACGTGCACCTCGCCGGGCAGCAGGGTGAAATCGACCGCGTTGAGGGCGAGAACGCCGGGATAGGCCTTGGTCAGGCCCCGGGTCTCGAGAAGGGGAGAAGTCATCGGCAACGCTCCGGTTGGAAAGGCGCCCCGGCACGGGCCGGGACGCCGTGGGAGATCAGTTGACCGAGAACACGGGCTGGAAGCCCTCGGGCGGCAGCACCGCCTCGCGCGGGGTGTTGGCCAGGTTGTCCTTGGTGATGACGAAGATCTTCGGGCCGACGTGCTTGACGTAGGGCTTGCCCTCGAGGATGCGCACCGCCTGGTCGACCGCGATGCGGCCCTGGATGACCATCGAATCCGCCGGCGCCGCCTCGATGAAGCCGCGCTGGATGCCCGAATAGACGCCCGGCGTCAGGTAGAAGGCCAGCAGCCCGACCTTGTCGGTCAGCCCGCGCTCGCGCAGCAGGCCCTGCGCCGCCTCGGCGGTGACCGCGGTGCCGGCGATGTAGTTCACATCGGGGTTCGCCTGCAGCACGTCCTCGACCAGCTTCAGCTGCGCTTCCTTGCCGGTGTCGCCATAGCGCGGCTCGAGCACCTTCACCGCCGAGCCCTTGACCGCTTCCATGAAGCCGGTGTTCGCCGCCTCGACCCAGCCGGCGCCGGCCGGGCCCGGGAACCAGCCCACGGTGACCTCGGGGCTGCCCGCCGGGTGCTTCTCGGCCAGATACTTGCCGGTCTCGTGGCCCATGGTCCAGAACGAGACCAGCGACTTCGCCGAGATGTCGGGCGAGGACATGCCGTTCACCACGTCGATCACCGGCACGCCCTTGGCGGCGGCTTCCTTCACCACCGAGTTCAGCCCGTCATAGGAGATTGCGCCGATGATCACCGCCTGCGCGCCGCCGGCGACGCAATCCTCGATCTGGCTGATCTGCTTGGCAAGCTCGGTATAGCCGCCGGCCTCGACCACGTTCAGCTTCACGCCCTGGCGCTTCGCCTCTTCGGTGACGCCATAGTCGACGCCGAGCCAGTAGGCGTCCTTCATGTGCGGGAAGGCGACGCAGATGTTCCAGGGCTTGTCGGCCTTCGGCAGCGCCTCGTAGCTGATCGGCGCGGAGGTGCCGTCGGTCGAGAAGGCGGGGGTCACCTCCTCGGCCGGATAGGGGAACCAGTCACCGGCGAAGGCCGGCACCGCAAGGGTCGTCGCGCCAAGCAGCGCAAGCGCAAGACGGGCATGTTTCATCGTTCAGAGACCTCTCTGTTTTTGTGGGATCGGTCGCGGTTGATCCGCGTTTCTTCGGGTGGTGTGGGTGAGTGGTGGTCGTGGTGGTGGCGGCGCGCCGCGGGCCCTCAGGCCAGCGCGGCACGCAGCTTTGCAAGACGGTCGCGGCGGGCGGCGCGGGCCGCGAGCGCCTCTTCCATCGTCACCTCGGTGAAGCGCACCTTGGTGTTCGGCTGCAGCTGACCGATCAGGTCCATGTCGGCCGAGATCACCGCGCCAAGGGTGAAGTAGCCGCCGCCCGAGACCGCGTCGCGGTGCAGAACGATCGGCTCCTGTCCGCCCGGCACCTGGATCGAGCCGTAGGAATAGCAGCCGTCGACGATGTTCGACGGGTCCGAGCCCGCGCCGAAGGGCTGTTCGCGGTCGACGAATTCCATCGGCGCACCGCCGCGGAAGCGATAGCCCATGCGGTCGGCCTCGGGCGCCACGACCCATTCGTCGGCGAAGAAGCGCGCCTGGCAGGCAGGGGTCAGCCGGTGCCAGTAGAGCCCGGTCAGCACCCGCAGCGAGACCGGCGCCGAGACCGGGGCCAGAAGGCCGCGATCAAGGCTGCGCTCGGTCATCGTCGTGGCCTCGCCCACCGGCACCACGTCGCCCGCCGCGATGGCGCGGCCGTCGATGCCGCCAAGCGCACCGATCGGATAGGTCGAGCGGCTGCCAAGCGCGAGCGGCGTCGCGATGCCGCCGCCGAAGGCGATGTAGATCCGCGCGCCGGCCTTGAGGAAACCGAAGCGCAGGGTCTGACCGGCCTTCACCACGAAGGCGCTCCAGCCCTCGCGCGGTTCGCCATCGACGAAGATCGGCATCTCGGCGCCGGTGACGGCCACCAGCGTGTCGGCGTCGAAGGTCAGCTCCGGCCCCATGAACACCGCCTCGAGCCCGGCCGCGCCCTCGTCATTGCCGACCAGCATGTTCGCCACGCGCAGCGCAAAGCGGTCCATCGCGCCGCCCTCGGGAATGCCGAGGTGGAAATAACCCGGACGGCCAAGGTCCTGCACCGTCGTCGAGAGCCCGGGTTTGACGACCTTAAATGCCATTGAGGGCCTCCATCAGGTTCGCGTTGGTGCCGGCGATGTCGGCGTTGAAGGCGTCGAGATCGAAGGTGACGGGGGCGATGCGCGGCGTGTAGGTGCCGGCGGCCACCGCGGCCTCGATCCGCTCGTATTCGGCGCGGTCGACGGGCTTCCATTTCACGATGTCGCCCGGACGGAAGAAGACCATGAAATCCTTCAGGTAGGACACCGTCTGCGTCGGGTCGTAGATCGGCATCGGGGTGATGCCGAAGAGCTGATAGCCGCCCGCGCCGCGCACCGAATAGATGCAGGCAAAGCAGCCGCCGATGCCGACCGAGAGCTTCGGCGTGTCGGTGCGCGGGCGCAGGTATTTCGGCACCTGGATCTGCTTCTCGCGCTCGACGAGCTGATAGAGGAAGGGCAGGCCCGCGACGAAGCCGACCATCGACACGAACCAGGGCTGCGAGTGGAAGGCCTCGAGGAAGGCCTCGACGCTGTCATAGCCGTTGATCCGCGCCGCATAGTCGAGATCCGATCCGGTCGGGTCCTGGTGCCGCTCGCGGAAGCGCATCAGCGTCTCGTGCGTCCAGGGGTCCTGGAAATAGACCGGGATCTCGATGATCCGCGTCTCGAGCCGCTTGTCCGAGACCTCGGCCTTGTGCTCGAGCTCCTTGATCCGCGCCATGATCTCCTCGGGGGCGATCACGTCGGGGTCGAAGCGCACCTCGAAGGAGGCGTTCGCCGGGCAGATCTCGGTCACGCCGGGGATCTCGGCCTCGGCCACCGCATTGCGCAGCGAGAGTGCGATGAAGAAGGCCTCGAGCGACATCTCCTCGTCGATCTCGACATAGACGTGCTCGTCGCCGCCGAAGGAATACCTTGTCTTCACGGTCTCTCTCCTATGCTGCGGTGGGGGCGGTCAGGTTCCCGGCGGCAAGCCAGGGTTCCAGCCATTGGGTGTGGAAGTCGCCCGCGCGCACGCCCGCATCGGCGGCCAGCGCCAGGTGCAGCGGGATCGTCGTCTTCAGCCCGCCGATCTCGATGCCGATGAGGGTGTCGGCCATCAGGTCGATCGCCGCGGCGCGGTCCTCGGCCCAGACGATCAGCTTGCCCAGAAGCGAATCGTAGAAGGGCGGGATCTGATAGCCCTCGTAGAGGAAGTGGTCGAAGCGCACGCCCTCGCCCACCGGGATGGTCAGCGCGGTGACCTTGCCCGGGAACGGCAGGAACTGCAGGAACGGGTCCTCGGCGTTCAGCCGGACCTCGATCGCGTGGCCGGTGCAGGTGATCTGCTCCTGCGTCAGCGGCAGCGGCTCGCCGCCCGCGATGCGCAGCATCAGCGCCACGAGGTCGAGCCCCGTCACCATCTCGGTCACCGGATGTTCCACCTGGATGCGGGTGTTCATCTCGATGAAGTAGAACCGGTCCGCCGCGCCGTCATAGAGATATTCGATGGTGCCCGCGCCGCGGTAGTTCACCGCCTGCGCCAGTGCCACGGCACTGTCGCACAGCGCCTTGCGGGTGGCCTCGGGCAGACCGAAGGCCGGCGCCTCTTCCCAGACCTTCTGCCGGCGGCGCTGCAGCGAGCATTCGCGCTCGTAGCAGTGCACGGCCGCGCCGGTGCCGTCGCCGAGGATCTGCACCTCGATGTGGCGCGGATTGAGGATCACCTTCTCGAGGTAGAGCCCGCCATCGCCGAAGGCGGCCTCGGCCTCGGCGCGCGCCTGCGGCGCGAGACGGGCGAGTTCCTCGGCCGAGGTGGCGATGCGGATGCCGCGCCCGCCACCGCCCGCCGCGGCCTTGATCATCACCGGATAGCCGATGCTCTCGGCGATCGCCACGGCCTCGGCCGCCTCGATCCGCCCGTCCGAACCCGGCACCGTCGGCACGCCGGCAGCCTTCGCCGCGATCTTCGCCGCGACCTTGTCGCCCATCCGGTCGATCGTCTCGGCCGTCGGGCCGACAAAGACCATGCCCGCCGCCTCGACCGCGCGGGCGAACTCGGCGTTCTCGGCGAGGAAGCCATAGCCCGGATGCACGGCGTCACAGCCCGCATCCTTCGCCGCGGCGACCACCGCCGCGATGTTCAGATAGGATTTCGCCGCCTGCGCCGGGCCGACGCAGACCGCGCCATCGGCCAGCTGCACGGCCAGCATCCCGGCATCGGCCTCGGAATGGGCCTGCACCGTCTCGATGCCCAGCGATTTCGCGGCGCGGATGATGCGCACGGCGATCTCGCCCCGGTTCGCGATGAAGAGTTTGCGGATCGCCATCGGATCAGTCCAGCTTCGCCAGGGTTTCGCCCGCGCTGACCGGCGTCGCATCGGCCGCAACATAGCCCGCGAAGGTGCCTGCCGCCTCGGCCTTCACCTCGATGAAGGTCTTCATCACCTCGATCAGGCCGATGGTATCCTCGGCCGCGACCGCCTCGCCCGCCGCCTTGAACGGCGCCGCGTCCGGCGAGGGCTTGTGGTAGAAGGTGCCGGGAAGGGGCGAAAGAATATCGGTCATGGCTCTCTCCTGTCAGATCAGTCTTGTTTGAGCACCAGCGCCGCGGGGGCGATGGTGATGCCGTTTTCGAGCAGCGTGGTCTTGATCGCGCGGCCGATCTCGACCGCGCCGGGGGTGTCGGAATGGAAGCAGATCGATTCGAACTCGACCCGGATCTCCTTGCCGTCCACCGTCTCGACGGTGTTGTCGAGACAGGCGCGCAGGCATTTCTCGGCGAGTTTCGCCGGATCGGGGGGCGCGACGCGGCGCTGGAACACGATCGAGCCGCTCGCATCATAGTCGCGGTCGGCGTAGAACTCGCGCACCACCGGCTGGCCGAGCCGCTGCGCGACCTCGCAGGTGTGCGAGATGTCCATGCAGAACAGGGCCAGCTCGGGCGCCGTGCGCTGCAGCGTCTCGACCAGATGGCGCGACAGGTCCTCGTTCGCCGCGGCCTCCATGTAGAGCGCGCCATGCGGCTTCACATGCTGAAGCGCGATGCCATAGCGCCGGCCGAACTCGCGCAAGGCGCCGATCTGGTAGAGGATGTCGTTCACCAGCTCCTCGGAGGTGGCGCGGATGTAGCGTCGGCCGAAGCCCACGAGGTCGCGATAGCCCGGGTGCGCGCCCAGCCCGACCGAGTGTTGCTGACACAGCTTCACCACCCGGTTCATCAGCGTCGGGTCACCGGCGTGAAAGCCCGTCGCCACATTCGCCGAGGAGATGACTTCCATCAGCTCCTCGTCGGGCGCGCCCATCGTCCAGTGGCCGAAGCCTTCTCCAAGGTCACAGTTGAGGTCGACGATCTTCGGCATGTCCAGGTCCACGTAACATTTGCATGAACAGGTTTCCCGAAGAATCGCATCATGTAAAATTCAAAGATATGTCTTTTTCATTTCTGTTTTTCAGATAAACAGGTGATCGGGAGCCCACCGCAAACTTCCAATATTCCTTGGATTGCTTGGCATTTGAGCAATTCGTTAACACGGATCTTCGGAAGATGTGATGAGCAGCATCTGAATATCAGAACAGGTCATCATGAACTTCCGGCAGATCAAGTATTTCGTCGCCACCGCCGAGACCGGTCAGGTCAGCCGCGCCGCGAACGCGCTGTCGATCTCGCAATCGGCGGTGACCACGGCGATCCGCGAACTCGAGACCGAGATCGGCACCGAGCTGTTCACCCGCACCGCGCACGGGATGGAGATGACGCAATCGGGGCGCGAGCTTCTGGCGCTGAGCTACGAGATCCTGACCAAGATCGACGAGGCGGTGAACATCCGCGAACGGGCAAGCGGCACCACCGGGCGGATCCTCGTCGCCACGACCTATACCGTGATCGGCTATTTCCTGCCCTATCACCTCGACCGCATCGCACGGATGCACCCCAATCTCGACATCCAGGTGCACGAGCTGAACCGCGAAAGCGTCGAGGAAGGGCTGCTTGCGAACCGCTTCGACATCGCGATCGTGCTGACCTCGAACATCTCGAACCCCGAGCTCGAGACCGACACCCTGTTGCGCTCGACCCGGCGGCTGTGGGTGCCGCAGGGCCACCGCCTCGCCGACCGCCGCAAGGTGCAGTTCAGCGAGATCTCGGAAGAGGATTACATCATGCTGACGGTGGACGAGGCGGCGAACACTACGATGAAATACTGGACCTTCGGCTCGACCCCGCCGCGGGTGAAGATGCGCACCTCGTCGATCGAGGCGGTGCGCTCGATGGTGGCGAACGGCCAGGGGGTGACGGTGCTCTCCGACATGGTCTATCGCCCCTGGTCGCTCGAGGGGCGGCGGATCGTGACGGTCGAGACCGACCCGGTCGTGCCCTCGATGGACGTGGGGCTTGCCTGGCGCCGCGGCACCGAGATGACGCCCGCGACGCAGGTGCTCTACACCTACTTCCGACAGGCCTTCAACACGCCGCAGATCTGAGCTCAGGCGGGGAGGCGGTCGGCCTCGGTCAGGAACAGAACCTCGACCCCCAGGCGACCGGCCAGCGCCCGCCCCGCCGCCTCGCCGAGCACCATCAGGGCGCTGGCGACGGCATCGGCGCGCATGCAGGTCTCGGCCAGCACGGTGACCGAGGCCGGGCCGCCCAGCACCGGCGCGCCGCGGCGCGGGTCCATGGTATGCGAGAGCTGCCGGCCGCCGACCTCGACCCGGTGGCGATAGTCGCCCGAGGTGGCGATGGCGATGTCATGCAGCTCGAACACCGAATGCACGGCGCGGAGCGCGGGGTCGGGGCGTTCGACCGCCACCGCCCAGCCCCGGCCGTCGGGCTGGGTGCCGATGCCGCGCAGCTCGCCATCGATCGCGGCGAGCGCGCGGGTGATGCCATGCGCGCCCAGCACCTCGACCAGCGCATCGACGCCATAGCCCTTGGCGATGCCGCTGAGGTCCAGCGTCATCTCGGCGCGCTTGCAGGCGGTGCCGGCGGCGCGGTCAAGCTCGAGCCCCTCGAAGCTCGGCCGCCGCGGGCGGGCCATCGCGGCGCGGATCGCGGCCGGGTCGGCCGGCGCCGGGCCAAAGCCCCAGGCCGCGACCGCATCGCCCATGGCGATCTCGAAGGCGCCGCCCGACAGCCGGCCGATTTCCAGCGCCTCGGCCAGCACCGTCATCAGCCGCGCGGGCAGCGGCACCGCGACATCAAGCGGCGCCGCGTTGAGCCGCATCAGGTCGCTCTCGGGCCGCCAGGTCGACATCTGCGCGTCGACCTCGTCCACCGCCTGTTGCAGCGCGGCCGCGAGAGGGGCGAGGTCTGCCCCCTCGGGCGCATAGAGCACCACCGACCAGCGCGTGCCCATCGTCGAGCCGCTCAGCGCGCGGCGGGTCAGATCAGAAGACGTCTTCGGCATAGCGTCCCTCTTCCTTCAACAGTGCAAGGCTCTTGCCCTGCCCTTCCAGGATCGCGGAGAGCGCGTCGCGCACCCCTGCGGCCATCTCGCGTCCGCCACAAACCAGCACCTGCGCGCCCGCGGCCAGAAGCGCACCGACCTGCGCCGCCTCGGCACCGATGCGGTCCTGCACATGCTCGCGCCGGCCCGCGCGGGAGAAGGCGGCGCTCAGCCCCGACAGGCGGCCATCGGCGCGCCAGGCGGTCAGGTCTTCCTCGTAGAGGAAATCGCTCTCGGGGGTGCGGGCGCCGAACCACAGATGCACCGGGCGGTGGCGGCGGTTCGCGCGGACAAAGCCCGCAAGCGGCGCGATGCCCGCCCCCGCCCCCACCAGGATCAGCGGCTTGCGCCCCTTCGCCGGGTGGAAGGCCGGATTGCGGCGCAGGAAGGCGGTGACCGTCGCCCCGGGGGCCAGCGCGGTCAGCTGACCCGAGCAGAGCCCGCCCGGCTGCCGGCGCACGCAGATCTCGACGAAGCCGTCGCGCGCGCCCGAGGCCAGCGAATAGAAGCGCGGCAGGTCCGAGCCCTCGGGCAGCACGCCGAGCAGGTCGCCCGCCTCGAAGCGGGCAAAGCCCTGCCCGGTCAGCCGCTGCCACAGACCAGGCTTCGGCAGAGCGAAGCGCAGGATCGCCGCCGGGGCCTGGACCTCGGCGCCATAGTCGCGACGCGAGATCAGGCGCAGCGCCTCGCCCTGCGGCACCTGCGGCAGATGCGCGAGGTCAAGCGGATGCCCCAGCACGTCGCCCAGATCGCGGCCCCAGCGGGCGAAGTCCTGCGGCGACTGGCGGTTGACGGTGCCAAGGGGCATCAGCTCGGCCCAGCCGATGGCGCGGGCGGCCTCGGTCAGGTCCTGCGCATAGCCGCAGAACTCGGGGAAGCTGCGGTCGCCGAAGCCGAGCACGGCAAGCGGCGCGGCGGGTGGCGTCTTCAGCGCGCGGATGCAGGCCAGAACGCCGCGGGCGGCGGCGGGCGCCTCGCCCTCGCCATAGGTCGCGGCAAGGATGAGGAAGCGCTTCGCCTTGCCATAGCGCGCCGGATCGAAGGCGCTGAGGGGCGCGGCGTGCACGCTGTGGCCGGCCTGCGCCAGCGCGTCGCGCAGGGTGCGGGCAAAGCCCCAGGTCGTGCCGCCTTCCGAGGCGACGAGCAGGATGGTCTCGGCACTGCCCGAGGCGACATTGCCCGGCAGACGCACGCCCGAGCGGCGGGTGCGCAGCCATTGCACCGCCCCGGTGACGGCAAGCGTCGGCACGCTCAGCGCCATCAGGCCAAGGATCAGGCCGAGCGTTGCCGCGCCGCGGCCGGTGTGCAGCATCTCGACAATCGCGCTCGCGCGTTCCCACGCGCTCGGCAGGGCCGAGGACAGCACGGCGCCGGTGCCCGGGTCGATCAGCGCGGTGCCGCCCGCGGCACTCAGGGTGAAGACGTCGGTCGGGTCCTGCGACGAGGGGAAGGAGAGGTCGCGCAGATCGGCGACCGGGGTTTCGGCCAGCAGCGGGATCTGCGCGGGGGCCAGCCGGGGCAGCCCCGCCGTCGCCACCGCAGGGGCCGGATCGACCGCCTCGTCAGGCAGAAGCGAGAAGGTCGAGGCGGTCATCCACAGCGCGGTGAGCGAGGACAGCAGCAGCCCGCCCACGGCAAAACGGGCCAGCTCGACATGCACGCGCCCGGGCCAGGGCCCACGGGTGCGGCCGAACCAGCGCCGCCACCCGCCCATGCGCCGCGCCACCAGCGCCGCGCCCGACAGCGTCAGCACCGCCATCGCCGCCGCGCCCGCCGCCATCACCAGCCGCCCGGTGTCGCCAAGGAACAGCGAGCGGTGCAGGTTGGTGAGCCACAGCTCGACCGACGAGGGGTCGGCGCTGACCGCATCCGCCCCCGTCACCGGGTCGATCACCGCACTGCCGGGCGTGCCCGCATCGAACCACCAGGCGGTGATCCGACCCGAGGGCGCGCGGCGGATCTGCTCGAGCCCGGGATGGGCCGCCTCGACCTGTGCCGCCAGTTCGGCGACGCTCAGCCCCGCCGGCGCCTGCGGCGCCCCCACCCGCTCGAGCGCGGGAAAGACCGAAAGCGCCGCGCCGCTGAGGGCGAGGACAAGGACGAGCAGCGCGGCAATCAGGCCGGGCCAACGGTGGATCGAGCGCAGCACGGGCGGGCCCTCCGGATCAGAAGCTGACGGTCAGCGTGTCGATGTAGCTGCGCCCCTGCGCCGGCTTGCCGACGATGTCCGAGGTCAGCGGCAGCACCACCTCGTTCGGGCTTTCGCGCATGTCCTCGACCGCGGCATCGACGTGGAGCACATAGCCAGCATCGAACAACGCGTCCTGAAGGTCGAGCGTGATCTTCAGCGAGCGGCCGGCACCGACCGAGGCGCCGGTGATGCCGTCGACCTGTGCGGTGTCGCCGCCGGTCGCGGCCTGCCAGCCGGTGAGGTGGCGATAATACTTGGCCTTGCCGCCCGCCATCCACAGGCTGCCGACATAGCCGCCCTTCGCATCGGTGACATAGAAGGCCAGATAGGCGCCGTCGCCGCCGTAATTGCGCATCTGCGTGGTGAAGGTGACGGGCTTGGCCTGCGCGAGCGCCGGAACGGCGGTCAGCGCGGTGGTCAGGGCGAGTGCGGTGAGCAGGTGTTTCATTCTCTCTCTCCTCGGATCAGTTCGTCTGCACCGCGGGCTTCGCGCCCGGGGCGAAAAGCCCGTTCGCGGGCGGCGCGGAGGTGCCGGCAGGCGCCGGACCACGGCTGGTGCAGCCCGGGGTCCCCGGCGCACAGCCGCGGCCCTCGTCATCGTCATCATCATCGTCGTCGTCATCGTCATCGTGACCGCGACGGCCGAAGATCCAGCCCTCGCCCTCGTCATCATCGTCATCCTCGGCAAGGCGCATCGGTGCCGGGGCAGCCGGGCTGGCGGCGGCCGGGGCGGCGGCGGCATCGGTCGCACCGCCGGAGACGACCACGGCCGAGCGCACAAGCGGGCCAAGCGGCGACGCCGCAGCGGGGGCGGCGGGCGTCACCTCGGGCACGGGCGCCGCGGAAAGCGCGCCGACGACGCTCGTGGTGATCGCGGTGGTCAGGGCAAGCAGGGCAAGAACGGATTTCATCTGGGGTCCTTCGTGTCTGGTATCTGTCGCAAGGTGTCGCGCCCGAAGCTGAGCGCGGGCTGAAGCGGCGGGACTTTCCGCTTCAGCGGGCTGTCAGGTCGGGCGCGCCGGTCGAACAAGGGACAAGCCCGGCGCGCCCGCTCCCGGGGGGACGATTCCCGGGAGCCGGACCGGAAAACCGGCCCGGAAATCGGGGTCAGTCGCCGTGGCCGTGGCCGTGATGATCGTCATCCTCATCGACCTCGCCCTTCAGCACCTCGAGCGTCGCCGGATCGAGCTTCATCTCGACCGCGCGGCCCTGGGCATCGCGCGCATCGAGCTCGTAGCAGCCGTCGTCGATCTTGATCCGCCGCACCGTCAGCCCCTGCGCCTCGGCCAGTGCCTGCACCGCGGCGCGCGGCTGCCAGTCGGCCATCGGCACGCGGCAATGGAGCTCGCCGGCAAAGGCCCCTCCCGGCGCAGCGACAAGCAAGAGCGCAGGCAGCGCCAGACGGGACAGCGGGCGAGAGAATGACGACATCGGCTCCTCCGGTTTCGGTTGCCCCTTCTTTGCCGCGCGAATCTGACGCGAGCCTGAACCTGCCCGCCATCGAGGTTCAGCTTGCCGTCAGCTTCGCACGGAATAAGCTGGCCACGCTGCCGGAGGAGCCCATGCGCATTCTGCTGATCGAGGACGACGAGGTGCTGGGCGCCGCGGTGCGCGACCAGATCGCGGCCGACGGCCATCCCGTCGACTGGGTGACGCGGCTCGATGCGGCGCGCGACGCGATGGCGGTGGCGGTCTATGACCTGATCCTGCTCGACCTGATGCTGCCCGACGGGCTGGGCCTTGGCTTCCTGCGCGCGCTGCGCGGGCGCGGCGATGCCACCCCCGCCATCATCCTGACCGCGCTCGATCAGGTGTCGGACCGCATCGACGGGCTGAATGCCGGCGCCGACGACTATCTGGTGAAACCCTTCGACCTCGCCGAGCTGTCCGCCCGCATCGGCTCGGTCGCGCGCCGCTATGCCGGCAACCCGAACCCGATCATCACCCTCGGCCCGCTCGAGATCGACCTTGCCGCCCGCGCCGTGCGCCGCGACGGCAAGCCGGTGTCGCTCACCGCGCGCGAATGGGCCCTCTTCGAGGCCTTCCTCGCCCGCCCCGGCCAGCTGCTGTCGAAACCCGCGCTGGAAGAGCGGCTCTATTCCTTCGACGACGAGGTCGAAAGCAACACCGTCGAGGTCCATGTCAGCCGGCTGCGCAAGAAACTGGGCGCGGGCGTGATCGAGACCGAGCGTGGCCTCGGCTATCGGCTGGGCCGGGGATGAGGGCGCCACATTCCCTGCAGCTGCGCCTTGGCCTTGCCGTGGGCGCGGTGGTCACGGCGCTCTGGGCCGCGGGGGCGCTCACCACCGCGCAGCTTCTGCGCCGCGAGATGAACGAGGTCTTCGATTCGATGCTCGAGGAGACGGCGCAACGCGTGCTGCCGCTTGCCGTGACCGAGATCCTCGGCCGCGAGGGGGCGACGGGGCCCCAGACCGTACCGGTGATCCGCGCCCATGAAGAGCAGTTCACCTATGTCGTGCGCGATGCTTCGGGCGCGGTCTTGCTGCAATCGCACGTGGCAGACCCCGCCGCTTTCCCGCCCTATGCCGGGCCGGGTTTCTCCGACACGCCGCAGCTGCGGATCTATTCGGACGAGGCGCTGCGCGGCAGCGTGACGATCTCGGTGGGTGAGCCGGTCGCGCGTCGGGCCCGCCTTGCGGGCAAGGTGCAGATGGGGCTGCTCGCCCCGCTCGCGCTGATGGTGCCGCTGTCTCTGGGCGCGATCGCGCTGGTGCTGCGGCTCGGCTTTGCGCCGCTGCGCCGGTTCCGGCTGCGGCTGGCGCGGCGCGGCGCGGCCGACCTTTCGGCGGTGGAAACGCGCGACCTTCCGGCCGAGGTGCAACCGCTCGCGGAAACCCTGAACGCGCTGCTCGCCAGGCTCGATGCCGCCTTCCAGGCCGAGCGCAGCTTCACCGCCAATGCCGCCCATGAGTTGCGCACGCCGCTTGCCGGCGCCATCGCCCAGGTGCAGCGGCTGCGCGCCGAAAGCACCGACCCCGCCCCCACCGCCCGCGCCGCCGAGATCGAGGCCGGGCTGAAGCGGCTGACGCGGCTCTCCGAGGGGCTGATGCAGCTTGCCCGCGCCGAGGGCGGCAAGCTGCGCACCGGCACGCCGCGCGACCTGCGCCTGGTCGCCCGGCTGATGGCCGAGGACACGGCACGGCTTGCCGGCGCGGCCCCGGTGACGCTCGATCTGCCTGCGGCGCCGGTGCTCTCCGACCTCGACCCCGACATCTTCGGCATCCTCGTGCGCAACCTCGTCGAGAACGCGCTGCGCCACGGCACGCCCGGCGCGCCGGTGACCGCAAGGCTTGCGCCCGATGCGACGATCTCGGTCGAGAACGACTGCGCCCCGGTGCCCGCCGAGACCCTCGCCCGGCTCGGCACGCGATTCGAGCGTGCCCCCGGCGCCGGCAAGGGCAGCGGGCTCGGCCTTGCCATCGTGCGCGCGATCGTCACCCGCTCCGGCGGGCGACTGGATCTCGCCTCTCCCCTTCCGGGCCGCGACCGCGGCTTTTCGGTGACCGTCACCCTGCCGCCCTCCCAGCCCGGCTGACCCATTCCCCTTTTCAACCCAGCGACACCGCGAGGCACCCATGTCCCCCCTTCCCTACCAGTCGGCCCACGAGGAGCTGCATTTCATCAACCGCTCCGGCTGGCTGCGCGCCGCCGTGCTTGGCGCCAATGACGGCATCGTCTCCGTCGCCTCTCTGATCGTCGGCGTGGCCGCGGCCGATCCCTCGCCCACGGCGGTGCTGATCGCCGGCGGCGCCGGCCTTGCCGCGGGCGCGATGTCGATGGCGGCGGGCGAATATGTCTCGGTCTCCTCGCAATCCGACATCGAACGCGCCGATATCGCGCGCGAAACCGCGGCGCTGCGCGACACCCCCGAGGAAGAGGAGCGCGAGCTCGCCTCGATCTTCGAAAGCCGCGGGCTGAGCCAGGCCACCGCCGCGCTGGTGGCGCGCGAGCTGACCGAGAAGGACGCGCTCGGCGCCCATGTGCGCGAGGAACTGGGCCTGTCCGAGGTGCATGCCGCGAACCCGCTGCAGGCGGCGCTGGCGTCCGGCCTGACCTTCTCGGTCGCGGCGGCGATGCCGCTGATCGCCGCGGTGCTGGCGCCCGCGGGCCAGGTGATTCCGGTGGTGGTCGGCGCAACGCTCGTCTGCCTTGCGCTTCTGGGCGCGCTTGGCGCCCAGGCCGGCGGTGCCCCGAAGCTGCCCGCGACGCTGCGCGTGCTGTTCTGGGGCGCGGCCGCGATGGCGATCACTGCGGGCGTCGGGCGGATCTTCGGGGTGAGTGTCTGAGCCCTTTCGAGGGGGGCGCGGAGGGGTGCGGAAAATTTTGCAGGGAAACGCAAAATTCCTCTTGCGCCCACCCGCGCCCCCCCATATACGACGCCCTACGCAAGGCGCTGAACCAGCGCACTGCGGACCTCACGGTGGGGCCATAGCTCAGTTGGGAGAGCGCTTGAATGGCATTCAAGAGGTCAGGGGTTCGACTCCCCTTGGCTCCACCAAAATTCCCCTGAAAAGTAGCAGATAGTTCTGCCTTTCTTGTCAGAGGATTTGCCTCTGCCGCGCAGACTTGTGCCGTTTTCCCTTCGAAAATCCATGCTGCCTTGATCCGCGCCCATAGCGTGTCGATCGCGTTGCGGCCCTTCCCCATGTCAAACCCGAGGATGGCCCATGAGCGACCATTTCTTCGTCGTGACGGGCGGCCCCGGTGCGGGCAAGACCAGCCTCATTACCGAGCTTGCCCACCGCGGCTTTCACACAATCCCCGAATCCGGCCGCGCGATCATCCGCGAAGAGATGGCGAGCGGCGGAGACGCCCTCCCCTGGGCGGATCGCATGGCCTATGCCGAACGATGCTGGAGAGGGACCTGCGCGCCTACAGCGCCGCACAGGCACTCTCAGGCCCCGCAATCTTCGCCCGCGGCATTCCCGACATTCTGGGCTACCTGACCCTCCGGGGTCTCCCCGTGCCGCCCCACGTCGCCGCAGCAGCCAAGGCAGCCCGCTACAACGCCCGCATCTTCCTGGGCCGTACTGGGATGAGATCTTCACCGAGGACAGGGAGCGCAAGCAGACCCGCGCCGAGGCCGAAGCGACCTGTGCCGTCATGCGTGAAACCTACGCCGCGTTCGGATACGAGATCACGGAACTTCCATACAGCCACACACCGCGACGAGCCAACTTCGTCGGAGCTTGTCTCCGATCGTGACGGGCCCAGGCCTTGGCGCACTGGAGAAGGCACCCGAAGCGCTGAAGGGCCGCACAGCGAACCGCCAGTGCCCCCTCCCCCCTGAACAGAGCCGGCCACTAACCGCGGACTCCAAGGAGGGCAGGCGCCCCGTCGCGCGGCAAATCTCCGCGACCGGCGCGCCGTCCTCGCCCCGCTTCAGGATGAACGGCTTCCGGCTCATCGGGCTCATGCGGCCGCACTGGGGCCACGCCCCCCTCTTCACACCGTGAACGTCGATGCCTTCAGGCGAACCCGCCCTTTTCCAGCCAGGAAAATGTCGCGCCCCCCCGGCTTCAAACGGTCCGGTCATCGGGGGTAGCTCAGACGGGCCTCGACCGCCGAGAGGATTCCGCCGATCGTCCCGTCAATCTGCGTCAGCGCCTGCCGGGCCTTGTCACGATACGCGCGCCGCCCGCAAGAATGCTCCCCCCTCAGCCCCGCAGAGCGGTCAGCGGCGGTTGTCGCCAGGCCAGCATGGCCGGGAGCAGCGGCACCAGCAGCCCCGCCAGCACCAGAAGCCCGAGCCCGCCCAGATCGTCACGGCTGAAGCCGACCGGCAGCGCGAACCCCTGACGTGCCGAGAAGCCGTGCGAGATCAGGCTGGCGGCCAGATAGCCAAGACCCAGCCCAAGCGCCATCCCGATCAGCAGCAGCGCGCACAGCTCGCCCCAGACGATGCCGAAAACTGCCCCGCGCGGAGCACCGAGTGCGCGCAGCGCGCCGATCTGATAGCGGCGCTGCCCGACATGGATGACCGCGACCAACAGGAGCGAGGCGGCAACCAGCGACTGCGTGCCAAAGGCGATCGCCGACAGCACCAGCCGGGCATCGCCCATCATCGCGTAGAGCCCGGTCAGCACCTCGGCAGGGAACACCGCCACGGTGTCGGGGCGCGCACGATACTCCTGCCGCAGCCGGTAGGCATCGGAAATGCTCCGGGGCTTGACGAGGATCGCCGGAAGGCCGGGAAGCGCGCCATCCCAGTCCTCATCAAGCGCGGCGTCGGCGTCGAAGAGCCCGTGGCCGTGCCCGGCCTCGCCCGCGGCATCGTGGTCGGGGGCATTCGACGGCGCCGGCTCATGGCCCTGCGCCGGGGTCTCGCCGGCCTCGAGCGCGTGGACGTGCCAGACCGCCTGGATCGGCACCAGGATGGCACGGTCCCAGGGCGTGCCGGTGGGGCGCATCCGGCCGGCGACACGATAGCCGATGTCGGCATGGGCATGACCGCCCGCCTCGGCCTCGCCATGCATCGGGGCGATCGTCGCGCCCACGGGCAGCTGCACCGCCGAGCCGATCACCGCCTCGCCCTCGGCCGCGAAGATCCGCCCCTCGGCAAGCCCCTCCGCGGCATCCTCGATCACCGCGCGCGAGGTGCCGACGATCGGGTAGCCCTGGAAGAAATCGCCAAAGCCCACCGGCGCGGCCCAGGCCACCCGCGGGTCCCGCGCAAGCGCCCGCAGCACGTCGCCCGGCATCAG
The DNA here is from genome assembly GCF_056590935.1 of Paenirhodobacter sp. YD-8. Taxonomy (NCBI): domain Bacteria; kingdom Pseudomonadati; phylum Pseudomonadota; class Alphaproteobacteria; order Rhodobacterales; genus Paenirhodobacter; species Paenirhodobacter sp. YD-8. The sequence goes on from NZ_CM152649.1 coordinate 3,318,574, forward strand.
CGGCAGCGCGGCCGGCTGCAGGAACACGCTCGAGAGCACCAGCTGCGTTTCGCTGCCCGGCGCGCCGATCACCAGATCGAATTTCTCCGAGGCCCGGGCCGAGCCGAGCCGCAGCGCGCGCTCCTGCAAGGTGACGGCGGCGCCGAGCGCCACGGCAAGCGCAGTCAGCGCCACCACCACGAGGGCCCCGGGCCAGAGCCGGCGCAGGTCGGCCAGAATGAAACGCAGCATCACGAGATCTCCTGCAGGGCTTCGGCCATCGGGGGGTCGGGGGGGCAGAGCTCGTCGACGCGGATCGCACCATCGGCCAGCCGGATCCGGCGCGCGAAGGGCGCGATCAGGCGCAGGTCATGGGTGACGACGATCAGAGTCGCACCGGAGGCCGCGGCGAGATCCTGCAGCAGCGCACCGATCGCCGTGCCATTGACCGGATCGAGGCTGGCGGTCGGTTCGTCGGCAACGATCACCCCGGGGGCGCGCAACAGCGCCCGGGCGACGGCAACCCGCTGCATCTCGCCGCGCGACATGGTCTGGACCGGCTGATCGGGGCGCGACAGACCGACCTGCGCCAGCAGATCGACGGCCCGGCGAACGGTCTGTGCCCCGGCCGCGCGCGCCAGCCGTGCCGGCAGCAGCACGTTTTCCTGTGCCGAGAGGCCGGGGAACAGATGGAAATCCTGCATCACCAGGCCGATATTGGCGCCGCGCCAGCGGTCGCGCGCGCCCTCGGACAGCGCCGCGATATCGGTGCCATCCCAGGACACCCGGCCGGTGGTGGGGCGGATCAGCCCGGTGATCACATTGACCAGCGTCGATTTGCCTGACCCCGAGGGGCCGGTCAGCGCCACATGCGCCCCGGCCGGAATCTCGAGGGTGTCGACGCTCAGGCCCGGGGTTTCCAGCCCGGGAAAGCGGACCTGAATCCCGGTCAGGGACAGCGATGGCATCGGGCGTTCTCCTGCGGCGTCAGACGGTATCGTAATGGGCGTCGCGCAGCCGCAGCTGGCTGACGAAGCCGGTCTCGGGGTCGACCCAGGATCCGCTCTCGAGCCGCCCGGTCACCTCGATCGTGCGATTGGGCTGCACGAAGGTCTGGCGCCGCCCGAGATAGACGACGACGATGTTGTCGGGCCAGTCGGAATCGGACGAACAGAAGGGACAAAGCGCCATCGGGATCTTCGTCAGCACGAAGAACTGCGCCTCGGCCTTGAGCGGCGGCGCCATGAAACCGCGTATGCGCACCGTCTTGCCGTCCAGAAGCTTGACCTTGTCCGAGAAGGTCAGACCAAGGGCACTATAGGCGCCATAGAGTTGATCGAAGGTCAGCTCGGGCGCTTCGGCCTGCGCGGCGCGCGGCAAGAACGCCAGGGCCGGCAGGGCGGCCAGAAGCTGGCGGCGGCTCGGATGAATAGGCATGGGGACCCCTGTCGCGAATGGGAAAGGGGGCCGTGCGCACGGCCCCCTTCGGAACACAGCCGTCGGGCTTACTTCTGCACGGTGCCGAGCGCGAAGGTATCCGCGAGCACCTTGTAGACGTCGGATTGCTCCATGTAGCCCTTGAACTCCTCGGCGCCCGGGCCGGTCGCCTGCAGCACCACATCGTCGACCGCGTGAACGGCGGTGTCGGCATTCTTGGGCAGGTTGCCGGTGCGCAGAACCGCGCCGGGGATGTCCTTGTAGGCCTCGTTCGCGACGTAATCGCCCGATTCCGTCTTCACCGCCGGCTCGAACGGACCATCCAGCTTCGGCCGGAAGGTTTCGTAATAGTCGGGGAAGTTCGACGAGAAGATCGCCAGACGGCGCGACACGTCGATCTTGTCCGGATAGCCGTCATGATCGGCGTCGGTGTAGTTCGGATAGCCCGCCTCGTCATAGATGCCGACCTTGTCGCGCATCTCGGTGCCGGGCTTTTCGTCGTCGATCGTGCCGATCACCGAGACGCCATGGGTATGGTCGCCGGTGACGACCACCAGGGTGTCGGGATGGGTCTTGGCGAATTCCATCCCGGCGGCAACCGCCTTGTCGAACTCGATGGTGTCGACCACGGCGCGATCCCAGTCCATCGGGTGGGACATCTTGTCGATCGAGGCACCCTCGACCATCAGGAAGAAGCCGTCGGGGTTCTTCGAAAGCTGGTCAAGCGCGGTCTGCGTCATCTCGACCAGGCCGGGCTGATCGGGGAACTTCTCGACGGTGCCCATCTTCAGGAAGGAGCGATCGAGCTTCGTGTCCATGTTGCCGGTGTGGAACAGGCCGAGGATCTTGCCCGAATTGGTGCCGTCGGCGGCCTTCAGTTCGGTCGCGGTGGTGGCAATGGTATAGCCCGCATCCTTGAACAGCGAGATATAATCCTTGTCGTCCTTGCGCTTCGAGCCGGGCACATCGGATTTCAGGAAATAGGCCGACCCGCCGCCAAGGATGACCTCGGGCTGAACGTCATAGAACATGCCCACGATCTCGGCCTTGTCGGCGCGCTTGCGGGTATGCGCGACGACGGCGGCCGGGGTGGCATCCTCGATCTCGGCGGTGGAAACGACGCCCACCGATTTCTTCGTGGTGCGGCGCAGCGCCTCGGCGATGGTTTCGACCTTCGGGTCGTCGAGGGTCGCCGGGGTGCGGTCGGCATAGACGCCGAGCGCATTCACCCGCGCCTTGTGGCCGGTCATGTAGGCCGACATCGTGTTCGCCGAGTCGGTGGCGATCGAATGGGTCGAGGAGGTGCCGATGAAGGCCATGTGGTCGAGGTCGTCCATCGCGAGGCGACCATCCGCCTTGCCGTCGTGCATGCCGTGCGACATGATCCGCGCGGCGGTGCGATGCGCCACCGAAAGCCCGTCGCCCAGGAAGAAGATGACATTTTTCGCCTTCGGCACGTCCGGCGTGCCAAAGACCGTCCAGGTCACCGATTTGGTCTCGTCGCCGGCCTTGACGGCAACGGTGTAGTCACCCGGCTGGGCGATGGTCAGATCCCGCAGGATCAGCGCCGAGCCAAGGACCTTGTCTTCCTTGCCCTTTTCTTCGGCAACGAATTCGGCAGGCTTGCCAAAGACTTCCGCATAGGGCTTGCCGTTGACGGTGACCGCCACATCGGCTTCGGCATGGACCTGATCGAGTTCGATCTTGAAGTCGAAAGGCGAGCCGGCAAGGATCGTCGCGCGATCGAGCGGCATGATCACCGGCGCAGCCTGCGCGATGCCGGTCAGCATCGTCGTCGCGGCGAGGGAGAGGAGGAGTTTGTGCATTCTTGCCTCGTGAAAGCGGGATTTCAGTATCCGGGCGTTTCACTAAGCCGCATGTGTCACAGCTGCATGACACCAGGGCATGTCCCCGGGGACGGGTGGTCCCGGGGGGATCGCGGAGCGTTCCGGATCGATGATGCCGAGATTGCGCATTGCGCGGGGGTCAGGTGCCGGCGCCGATCCAGCGCGCCGCCTTCTCGGCGATCATCAGCGTCGGGGCGTTGGTATTGCCACTGGTGATGTCGGGCATGATGCTGGCGTCGACGACGCGCAGCCCCGTGATGCCGCGCACGCGCAGATGACTGTCCACGACGGCCTGCGGATCGTCCCGCCGCCCCATCTTCGCGGTGCCGACCGGATGGAAGATCGTGGTGGCGATGTCGCCCGCCAGCTTGGTCAGCTCCTCGTCGCTTTCGAACTGCGCGCCGGGCTTCCACTCCTCGGGCCGGTATTTCGCCAGCGCCGGCTGGGCGAGGATCGCGCGCACCTGCCGCAGGCTTTGCGCCGCAATCGTCCGGTCCTCCTCGGTGGACAGGTAGTTCGGCGCAATGACCGGCGCCTCGTCGAAACGATCGGAGCGGATCATCACGCTGCCGCGGCTGGTCGGGTTCAGGTTGCACACGCTGGCCGTGACCGCGGGGAACGGGTGCAACCCCTCGCCGAAGGCATCGAGGCTCAGGGGTTGGACGTGATATTCCAGATTGGCATGGGCCCGGTCCGGCGAGGACCGGGTGAAGGCGCCAAGCTGGCTCGGCGCCATGCTCATCGGCCCGCTGCGCGTCAGCGCGTATTGCAGACCGATCCGCGCCTTGCCGAACAGGCTGCCCGCCAGCGTGTTCAGGGTCTGGGCCCCCTGCACCTTGTAGATCGCCCGGATCTGCAGGTGATCTTGCAGATTGCCGCCGACACCGGGGGCATCCAGACGCACCTCGATGCCCAGCGATCTCAGGTGCTCCGCCGGGCCGATCCCCGACAGTTGCAGGATCTGCGGCGACCCGATCGCGCCCGCGGACAGGATCACCTCGCCCGTCGCGCGCACACTGATCGCGGCACCGCCCCGGCGCACGATCGCACCGGCACAACGTTGCGCCCCGTCCGGCGCGGTCTCGATCAGCAGACGCTCGACCTGCGACCGGGTCCAGACCGTCAGGTTCGCACGCCCCTTCGCCGGGCGGAGGAACGCCTTCGCGGTGTTCCAGCGCCAGCCGGATTTCTGGTTCACCTCGAAATATCCGACCCCGGTATTGTCGCCCGAGTTGAAGTCGTCGGTCGGCTCGAACCCCGCCTCGGTCATCGCCCGCGCGACATCGTCCAGGATGTCCCAGCGGAGCCGCTGCTTTTCGACGCGCCATTCGCCGCCATGGCCATGCAGTTCGGAAAAGCGGTGCCGGGTCCCGGCGACGGGATCGGCGCCATCATCGAGCCGGTAGTGATCTTCATGCGCCATGAAATCGGGCAGCGAATTCTGCCACGTCCAGGCATCGTCGCCCACGGCCTGCGCCCAGCCGTCATAGTCGCGTGCCTGGCCGCGCATGTAGATCATGCCGTTGATCGAGGAACAGCCGCCCAGGGTCTTGCCGCGCGGATAGCGCAGCGAGCGGCCGTTCAGCCCCGCATCCGGCGCCGTCTGATAAAGCCAGTCGGTGCGCGGATTGCCGATGCAATAGAGATAGCCGACGGGAATATGAATCCACGGATAGGCGTCGGATTTTCCGGCCTCGAGCAGCAAGACCCGTTTCGACGGATCCTTGCTGAGACGATTGGCAAGCAGGCAGCCGGCCGAACCGGCGCCGATGATGATATAATCAAACCTGTCGCGTGACATCTCGGCAGCTCCTCTCAGACGGCGAAGGGGCACAGGCCCGCAGCCGGGCGGCGACGGCGCAGCCGAACCTGCTCGACCGCCTCTCGATCGGCGACGGAGCGCACCGCCGCCTCGGTTTCTGCGCTTGAAAACCGCGCATTCCTGATGAAACACCCGATGTCGGCAACGGTCATGTCACTCCTCCCTGTCTCTCCCAAGACATGGGATAGCGGCAGGCGAGGCGAGATTTCCAATGACTAATGAGACGGCGCATTATAAGCTGAATTAATATGAAAAACCTCGCAGACCTTCGCAGCTTGCAGTCCTTCGTCACCGTCGCGCGCGAAAGCAATGTCTCTCGTGCGGCGGAACGGCTGCATCTGACGCAGCCCGCGATCAGCCTGCAACTGAAGCGTCTCGCCGCCGAGACCGGGCTCAAGCTGTTCACCCGCACCTCGAGGGGGGTCGAGCTGACGCGCGACGGCGCGGCCCTGCTTGTCAAGGCAGAGCAGGTCCTGGCGGCGCTCGAGGATTTCCGGCAAACTGCCAACCGGATGACCGGCACCGTGCGCGGCACCTTGCACGTCGGCACCGTCATCGACCCGGATTTCATCCGGCTGGGACAATTCCTGCGGGCGGTGGCACAGACCGCGCCGGATCTGCAGACACAGCTGGCGCATGGGATGAGCGGCGATGTGCCGGTGCGCCTGTTGCGTGGCGAGATCGACGTCGGGTATTTTCTGGGGGATCCGGAAGACGGACCCCCTGCCCCCGGGCCCGAGACCGCACGCAGCGAAAGCCCCTTCCATTACCGGGCGCTGACCCGGTTCAAGTACCGGGTCGTCGCCCCGGCGGGCTGGGAACAGCGCACCGCGGGCCGGGACTGGAAGGCGCTCGCGGAACTGCCCTGGATCGGAACGCCGCCGGCCTCGGTGCACCACCGTTTGCTCAGCCGGTTGTTTTCCGATCTGGGCGTGACACAGAACCAGGTCGCCGTCGTCGATCAGGAACCCTCGATGCTGGCGATGGTGCGCTCGGGTGGCGGGCTGAGCCTGTGTCGCGAGTCGATCGCGCTGAACGAGAAGCAAGTTCACGGGCTGGTCGTGGTGGATCACGCCGAGATTGACGTGAAACTTGGCTTTCTGACCCTTGCGCGTCGCAAGGCCGAGCCCGCCATCGACCTTGCCTTCGATCTGATCCGGAAGATCTGGAACCTGAGCGAGTGAGCCGCAAGTCCGCTTCCGGGCGGCCCGCCACAGGAAGACGACGCGACCGGAGTGACGCGGATGCGGCCCCCGCACCCGCGCCGTTCCGGCGCCCCGGCCTCAGCGCCCCTGCCAGACCGGCGCGCGCCGCTCGAGGAAGGCCCGCGCCCCCTCCTGCGCATCCTCGCTCTCCATGATCGCGCGCAGGGTGCGGGCATTCTCGGGCCACAGGGCGGCCAGCTGCGCGGCCTCGGCGGCGCGGCTCAACCGCAGGGTCTCGGCCACCGCCAGCGGCGCATTGGCAGCGATCTCGCGCGCAAGCGCCAGCGCGACGGCGAGCCCCGCGCCCGGCTCGGCTCGGCGCGCGATCAGCCCCAGCTCCCAGGCCTCGGCCGTGTCGACCATCCGCCCGGTCAAGAGGATCTCGCGCGCCCGCGCCGGCGCGATCACCGTGGCCAGCCGCAGCGCGCCCCCCGCCCCCGCGACCAGGCCGCGGATCACCTCGGGCAGACCGAAGCGGCTGCCTTCCTCGGCGACGATCAGGTCGCAGGCGAGCGCCAGCTCACACCCGCCCGCCAGCGCCGCCCCATGCACCGCCGCGATCAGCGGCTTGGTCCGTCGCGCCTCGGTCAGCCCGGCAAAGCCGCCCGGACCGAACAGCACCGCCTCGACCTGCCCCGCGCCGAAGGCCGCCAGATCCATGCCCGCACAGAACGCCGGCCCGGCGCCGCCCAGCACCGCCACCCGCAAGGCGGGGTCCGCCTCGAACCGGGCCAGCGCCTCGGCCAGCCCCGCCGCAGCAGCAGCGTCGATCGCATTGCGCCGCGCCGGCCGGTTGAGCGTGATCCGTGCCACCGGCCCCTCGGCCTCGAACAGGACACTGGCTTCGGTCATTGCAGAGCCTCCGCGATCAGACGTTTGCGCAGCTCGCCGCGGATGATCTTGCCGGTGGTGGTCACCGGCAGCTCCTCGACGACATAGAGCGCGCGGGGGTATTCATAGGCCGCCAGACGGGTGCGGACATGGGATGCGATCTCGTCGCGCAGGCTGGCGCAATCGTCATGCCCGGCGCGCAGCTTGACGAAGGCCGCCACGATCTCGCCGCGCAGCGGATCGGGCTGCCCCACCACCCCCGCCATTGCCACGGCGGGATGCGAGATCAGGCAATCCTCGATCTCGGCGGGCCCGACCCGGTAGCCCCCGGTCGAGATGATGTCGTCGTTGCGCCCCTTGAACACCAGCCGCCCATCGGGCCGGCGCAGCCCCCGGTCACCGGTCACCAGCCAGCGCCCCTCGGGCCCCGTCACGAATTTCTCGGCCGTCGCCACCGGCTGCTGCCAATAGCCCAGGAACATCACCGGATCGGGCGACAGGATCGCGATCGCCCCCTCCGCCCCGTCGGGCAGCCGTTCGGCGGTGCTCTCGTCGATCACGTCGACACGGTGGCCCGGCACCGGCCAGCCCATCACCCCGGTTTCCGGCGCCTCCAGCACGCCGCAGCTCGACACCACCATGTTGCATTCGGTCTGGCCGTAGAATTCGTTGATCGTCACGCCAAGCGCCTGCCGCCCCCACTCCAGCAGCTGCGCGCCCAGAGGCTCGCCGCCCGAGGCGACCGAGCGCATGTTCAGCGCCCAGTCGGCACTGTCGGGATCGGCCTTCATCATCTTCAGCGCGGTCGGCGGCAGGAAGGCGTTGCGCACGCCGAAACGGCGGATCAGATCGGCCGCCGCCCGCGCCGAGAACTTGCGGAAGCGGCAAGCCACCACCGGCACCCCGTGATGCAGCGCGGGCAAAAGCACATCGAGCAGACCACCGATCCAGGCCCAGTCGGCCGGCGTCCAGATGCAGTCGCCGGGCTGCGGCAGGAAATCATGGCTCATCTCGACGCCGGGCAGATGGCCGAGCAGCACCCGATGCGCATGCAGCGCACCTTTCGGGTTGCCAGTGGTGCCCGAGGTGTAGATCAGCAGCGCGGGCGCGCTCGCGCGGCTGTCGATAGGCGAGAAGGCCTCCGGGGCCGCGGCCAGCGCCGCGTCGAAGTCCTGCGCGCCCGCGGCCGGCCCGTCGACGGTGAAGATCACCTCGAGATCGGGGAGCTCGGCGCGGATCTCGGCAATCATCGGCAGGCTGGCGTGATCGGTCACGAGCACCCGCGCGCCACTGTCGCGCAGCCGGTGCAGCAGCGCCTCGGGGCCGAAGAGCGTGAACAGCGGCAGCGAGACGCAGCCCGCCTTGAAGGCCGCGATATGGGCAATTGCCGTCTCGCGACGCTGCGGCAGCAAGATCGCGACGCGGTCGCCCGCGCTGACCCCGTCGCCGCCCAGCCCGAGCCCGCTCAGCACATTGGCAAAGCGGTTCGAGGCCGCGCGCAGCTCGGCAAAGCTGGTCTCGCGCGCCGGGCCATAGCCATCCTCGCCGACCTCGATCAGCGCGACGCGCGCCGGGTCCGCCTCGGCCCAGCGGTCGCAGACATCGACACCGATATTGAACTGTTCGGGAATATCCCACTGAAATGCCGACATGGTCGCGGCATAGCTCTCCTTGCGAGACAGCATGCTCTCTCCTCCCCTTTCGACGCCCCGCCGGGGGCGCGCTCCTCCGCGCAAAAGGGAGCGCATTCGCCGCCGGGTTGTCTATCGTCGGAAAAGTTGACGCCAGGGAAGGCAAATCGCGGTCGAGGCGCCTAGGGGATCAAAAAACGGTGGCGTTCCTTGCGGGCGACCTGCTGCAGATATTCCGACACGGCGCGCACCCGCGCGAGGTCTTCGGTGCTCTGGTGGCTGAGCAGCCAGACAGTGCGGGTCAGCACGTAATCCTCCACCAGAACCGGCTCCAGATCGGGGTCATCGAGCGCCATGAAGCGGGGTAGAATCGCCAGCCCCGCCCCCTCTCGCACGGCCTCGCGCTGCGCGATCATCGAGGTCGAGGCGAAGCCCACCGGCGCGGTGATCCCCAGATCCTCGAGGTAGCGCAATTCGTCGGAAAACAGCATCTCGGGGATATAGCCGACGAGCCGGTGATGGCGCAGATCGCGCAGCCGTTCGGGGCGGCCATAGCGGCGCAGATAGTCGGGCGCAGCAAAGAAATGCAGATGGTAATCAGTCATCCGCCGCGCCAGCAGCCGACCGCTTGTGGGCAAGGTCAAATCCAGCGACAGATGCACTTCCTGATGCGACATCTGGAACTGCCGCGAGCGCACCACCAGCGCCACATCGACATCGGGGTTGTCGCGCTGGAACCGCGCCAGCAGCGGGGTCACGACATAGGTGCCCAGACCGTCGGGCGCCCCGATCCGCACCGTGCCCGCCAGCCGCCCGGCCTCCCCCACGATCTGCTCGTGCACGCGGGTGCTGGACCGCTCGACCTCCATCGCGATCGGCAGCAGCCGTTCGCCCGCCGGGGTCAGCGCGTATCCCGCCTCGTCGCGGATGAACAATTGCGCGCTGACCGACTTCTCGAGCGCCCGGATCCGGCGCGCCACCGTGGTCTGGTCGATCCCCAGTGCACGGCCCGCCGCCGTCATCCGCTTCAGGCGCGACAGCGCCAGGAAAAACTTCAGATCATTCCAGTCAAAAACTGTCTGCATTTTTGCAAAATACCTCTGCACATTTACCCATGTCAAACGGCTCCCGACCGCCCTTTAATCGCGGCGAGGGGAGGAGACTGGTGCGGCTCGCGCCGGTCGCCTGAGTTTTGGGAGGAAATCTAATGGTGCTGATCCGTCTGCTCGACGGGTTGAACGAGATCGTGGGCCGTGTCGTGGCCTTCGTTGCGGTCATCTTCGCGCTCATGATCATCTACGATGTGATCATGCGCTATGGCTTCAACGCGCCGACGCTCTGGGCGTTCGATCTGACGAAACAACTCTACGGTTTTTACTTCATCCTGCTCGGCGGATATGCGCTGCGCCATCAGGCCCATGTGCGTGTCGATCTGGTGACCGAGACGCTGCGGCCGGGGCCGCGCCGGGTGGTCGAGATTCTCGGCTACCTGATCTTCTTCTTCCCGTTTGCCTGGGTGTTCGCCACCCGCAGCTGGGATTTCGCCATGCGCTCGCTGGCCCAGAATGAAACCACCTATGGCGCGATCCAGCTGCCGGTCTATCCGGTCAAGATCGCGATGGCGGTCGCGGCCGGGCTGCTGCTGCTGCAGGGCGTCTCCGAGGTGCTCAAGCTGGTGCTGAACAAGCAGGAGCCGTCTCATGTCGGGTGAACTCATCGGCCTGATCATGGCCGGGCTGTTGCTGCTCGGTCTGTTCATGGGCCATCCGCTGGCCTTCGTCCTGGGTGGCACCGCAGTGCTGGGCGCGCTGATCGCGGGCAAGCCGATGGTGCTTGGCATCGTCATCAACCGGATCTTCGGCGAGGTTCTGGACAATTACATCCTGATCGCGATTCCGCTGTTCGTGCTGATGGCGCGTTTCCTGTCCGACAGTGGTGTGACCGACCGGATGTTCGAGACGCTGCGCCTGCTGATGGGGCGCGTGACCGGCGGGCTCGGGCTTGCGGTCGTGTTCATCTCGATCCTGCTGGCGGCCACCACCGGCATCATCGGCGCCTCGATCACAGTGATGGGCGTGATGGCGCTGAAGCCGATGCTGCAATACGGCTATTCGAAACGGCTGACGACCGGGCTGATCGGGGCCTCGGGATGCCTGGGCATCCTGATCCCGCCCTCGATCATGCTGATCCTGATGTCGTCGAACTCCTCGCTCTCGGTGGGCGAGCTCTTCGCCGGCGCGATGGTGCCGGGCGTGGTGCTCGGGCTGCTCTATGCGGGCTATGTCGCGCTGGTCGCGCTGTTCCGTCCCGATCTGGCGCCGCCGGTCTCGATGGAGGAACGCGTGCCGGTCTCGCAGCTGCTGCCGATGCTGCTGCTCGAGGCGCTGCCGCCGCTGGTGCTGATCTTCGGGATCCTGGGCACCATGCTGGCCGGTATCGCCACCGCCACCGAAGCCTCGGCGATCGGCGCCTTCCTGGCCCTGCTGATCGTGATCTTCCGCGGCAAGTTCGAATGGGCGACCTTCGCCTCGGCGCTGTGGGAAACCGGGCGGACCTCGGCGATGATCCTGTTCATCGTGGTCGGCGCGACCGCCTTCACCGGCGTGTTCAACATCACCGGCGGTCTGCATGCGGCGCAGAACATGATGCGCGGGCTGGACATGGAGCCCTGGATGCTGATCACGATGATGATGTTCGTGATCTTCGTGATGGGGATGTTCCTCGACTGGACCGGGATCGTGCTGCTGTCCTTCCCGATCTTCCTGCCGGTGGTGCGCGAGATGGGCGTGAGCGAGCTGTGGTTCGTGGTGCTGACCGCGGTCGTGCTGCAGACCTCGTTCCTGACCCCGCCCTTCGGCTATGCGCTGTTCTACATGCGGGCGCTCGCGCCGCGCAGCATCAAGACATCGGACATCATCCTCGGCGTGATGCCCTTCATCGCCCTGATCGTGGCGATGGCGCTGGCGCTGGCGATGTTCCCGCAGCTGATCACCTGGCTGCCCGACACGCTCTACAACACGAAATGACCAATCTGCACTGACTGAGGAGGAGAAGTCGATGCGAACCAAGTCCCTGAAAACCGGTGTGTTCACCCTGGCGCTGATCGGCGCGGGCGTTGCGGCACAGGCCGAAACCAGCTGGCAGATGACCACCACCTGGCCGAACTCGCTCGAACTGATCGAGATGGACAAGCACTTCGTCGAGCTGGCGAACAAGCTGACCACGGGCGATCTGAAGATCGAGTTCTTCGAAGGCGGCAGCCTGGTCCCGTCGGGCGAGGTGTTCGGCGCGGTCGAGAGCGGCACGATCCAGGCGGGCGGCGACTGGCCGGGCTATTGGGCCGGGCGCGATGCGGCCTTCTCGCCGCTCGCCACCACCGCCAGCCTGTTCAACGCGGTCGACTATGTGAACTGGATCCAGCAATGGGGCGGCAAGGAGCTCTATAACGAGGTCTACGGCAAGTTCGGCATGGTCTATCTGCCCTATGCCGTGACCAACAACGAGTCGGGCTTCCACACCAAGGAACCGATCCGCTCGATCGCCGATCTGCAGGGCAAGCGCCTGCGTCTGTCGGGGCTCGAGCAGGGCCGTCTGCTCAACCAGCTGGGCGGCTCGCAGGTGTCGATGGCCGGCGGCGAGATCTATCAGTCGCTCGAGCGCGGCGTGATCGACGGGGCCGAATTCTCGACCCCGAACGTCGACTGGTCGGGCGGCTTCCAGCAGGTCACGAAATACTGGGCGACGCCGGGTTGGCACCAGTCGGCCTCGGTCTTCGGCGTGATGATCAACAAGCAGGCCTGGGACGCGCTCAGCCCCGAGACCCGCGAAAAGCTGGAAATCGCGGCGGAAGCCAACCTGATGTGGTCGCTCTCCTTCACCGAACGGCGCGCCAATGACGCCTACAAGCAGTTCAAGGAAGTGAACGAGATCACCCGCATGGACGACGCCGCGCTGGCCCAGATCCAGACCATGGCCAACGCCGTGATCGAACAGGTCGCCTGCGAGAACCCGAGCTCGGCCAAGGTCTACCTGAGCCAGCTGGAATACCTGCAGGACTACTCGAACTGGCGCAAGGCTTCGGCGCCGTTCAACCTGGGCCGCGACCCGAACGGCCCGGACATCGAGAAGATCCGCGCCTGCGCCAGCAAGTAAGCGCAGCCCGCACGACCGGAACGGGGCCCACGCGGCCCCGTTCCTTTTCAGCGCATGCCCTTCCGACCTCCGCGCAGGGCCCCGCCCGCCGCGCGGAGGTCGCCCCGGCACAGAGAGGCCCCGCACAGGGAAGCTGACCGTCCGCTTCCGGTCCTTCATGCCCGCGCTGGCCACCATGCTGCACCAAGCTTAAAGGTCTGCTCAGCCCCAAGCCGACCACGCCCCCTTCCATACGCAAAAGGCGCCGGAGCATCCGCCCCGGCGCCTCTATCACCGTTTGTCAGAGAGCAGCCCAGAGGCATCAGGCAATACGTTTCGCCCTCGGCACCCCTTGCGCAGACTTATGCTTCCGTTTGCGCATTCATCTGCTTTCTCTGACTCATCTTACAGTTGCCAGCTCCTCAGCCGCATTTCGAATGGCCGCAGTCGGCGCAGGTCATGCAGCCCTCGACCTTGCGCATCGCATAGCTGCCGCAGGCCGGGCAGGCCGCGCCGCGCGGGGCCTCGCCCACCACCATCACCTCGGCCTTCGGATCGGACTTCAGCCCCATCCCCTCGCCCGCGATGAAACCGATCGCGATCAGGTGGCGCTCTATCACCCCACCGATCGCCGCAAGAATCGAGGGGATGTATTGCCCCGCCATCCAGGCGCCGCCGCGCGGGTCGAACACCGCCTTCAGTTCCTCGACGACAAAGCTCACGTCGCCGCCGCGCCGGAACACCGCCGAGATCATCCGCGTCAGCGCCACGGTCCAGGCGTAATGCTCCATGTTCTTCGAGTTGATGAACACCTCGAAGGGGCGCCGGTGGCCGCCCTGCACGATATCGTTCACCGTGATGTAGATCGCGTGCTCGCTCGCCGGCCATTTCAGCTTGTAGGTCGCGCCCTCGAGCGCCGCGGGGCGGTCGAGCGGCTCGGTCAGATAGACCACCTCGGCGCCCTTGTCGGCCTCGGGCGCCTTCTCCGAGGTTTCAGACACGCTCAATACCGAGCCGGTCACGTCGTTCGGCCGGTAGGTGGTGCAGCCCTTGCAGCCGGTTTCGAAGGCTTCCATGTAGACGCCCTGGAACTCCTCGAAGGAAATGTCCTCGGGGCAGTTGATCGTCTTCGAGATCGACGAGTCGATCCATTTCTGCGCCGCCGCCTGCATCCGCACATGGTCGAGCGGGGCGAGGGTCTGGGCGTTGACGAAATAGTCGGGCAGCGCCGCGTCGCCCTTCAGGTCGCGCCACATCTGCACCGCATAATCGACGACCTCTTCCTCGGTGCGCGAGCCGTCCTTCTGCAGCACCTTGCGCTTGTAGGCATAGGCGAAGACCGGCTCGATCCCCGAGCTGACATTGCCGGCATAAAGCGAGATCGTCCCCGTCGGCGCGATCGAGGTCAGAAGCGCGTTGCGGATACCATGCGTGCGGATCGCCTCGCGCACATCCTCGTCCATCTGCAGCATGGTGCCGGTGGCCAGATATTTCTCGGCGTCGAACAGCGGGAAGGCGCCCTTCTCCTGCGCCAGATCGACCGAGGCGAGATAGCTCGCCCGGGCGATCTCGTGCATCCAGCGTTCGGTCTGCGCCGCCGCCTCGTCCGAGCCATAGCGCAGCCCGAGCATCAGCAGCGCATCGGCAAGCCCGGTCACACCGAGCCCGATGCGGCGCTTGTTCATCGCCTCCTCGGCCTGCTGCGGCAGCGGGAAGCGCGAGGCGTCGACGACGTTGTCCATCATCCGCACCGCGGTGCGCACCAGCCGGTCAAGCGCCACCGGATCGAGCTTCGCCGCCGGGGTGAACGGATCGGTGACCAGCCGGGCGAGGTTGACCGAGCCGAGCAGGCAGGCGCCATAGGGCGGCAGCGGCTGCTCGCCACAGGGGTTGGTCGCCGCGATCTGCTCGCAATAGCCGAGGTTGTTCATCTTGTTGATGCGGTCGATGAAGATCACGCCCGGCTCGGCGTAGTCATAGGTCGAGCGCATGATCTTGTTCCACAGATCGCGCGCCTGCACCGTGTGAAAGACCTTGCCGCCGAATTTCAGATCCCAGGGGGCATCGGCCTTCACCGCCGCCATGAAGGCATCGGTCACCAGCACCGAGAGGTTGAACATCCGCAGCCGGGCCGAATCCTGCTTCGCGGTCACGAACTGCTCGATGTCGGGGTGGTCGCAGCGCATCGTCGCCATCATCGCGCCGCGGCGCGAGCCGGCCGACATGATCGTGCGGCACATCGCGTCCCAGACATCCATGAAGCTCAGCGGGCCCGAGGCATCGGCCGCGACGCCCTTCACCTCGGCGCCGCGCGGGCGGATCGTCGAGAAGTCATAGCCGATGCCGCCGCCCTGCTGCATGGTCAGCGCGGCTTCCTTCAGCATGTCGAAGATGCCCGACATGCTGTCGGGGATCGTGCCCATGACGAAGCAGTTGAAGAGGGTCACGGTGCGCCCGGTGCCGGCACCCGCGAGGATGCGGCCGGCGGGCAGGAACTTGAAATCCTCGAGCGCGGCATAGAAGCGCTCTTCCCAGGCCACCGGGTCCGTCTCGACCGAGGCGAGATCACGCGCGACACGGCGCCAGCTGTCCTCGACCGTGATGTCGATCGGCGTGCCATCGGCCTCTTTCAGACGGTATTTCATGTCCCAGATCTGTTCGGCGATATTGGCGGCGAATCGGGTCATCGGCTCCTCGGTCCTGTCGTGACGGCCCCGATGCAGTGGCAACATCCGGGGCAGAAAAAGAAAAAGCCCCGGAACATCTGGTGTCTGACGGGGCAGGAGGCCACAATAGCATGAGTGCCCGGCGAGATTCCAGCCGCGAAATCGCTCCGCGATGCAGTTGCCGGCCGACGTCGTGCGTCCTATGTCAAAAGCCGCGAAACCGGGGGGCCGCGATGATTCACCTGATCAAGCTCTGCGTCGGCGCCGAGAAGGTCGAGGACCTGATCGAGTGGCAGGCGCAGCACTACGGCACCGGCCCTGCCCGCCACGTCACCCGCATGGGGCCGAAGCGCAGCGACGAGCTGCTGGACGGCGGCTCGCTCTACTGGGTGTTCAAGGGCGTGGTGCTGGCCCGGCAACGGGTGATCGGGCTCGAGGACGTCATGGGCGCCGACGGCATCCCGCGCTGCGCGATCCTCCTCGACCGCGAGGTGGTGCGCACCGAGGCGATGCCGCGCCGCCCGTTCCAGGGCTGGCGCTACCTGACACCCGAGGACGCACCGGCCGACCTGCGCCCGACGCGCGAGCGCGAGGAGCCTCTGCCGCGCGAGCTGCAGGCGGCACTCTCCGAGATCGGCCTCAGATAGGGGGGCTGTCTGCCCCCCTCCCGGCCTGCGGCCGGTTCACCCCCCGAGGATATTTGCAGCAATTGGAAGCCGGAAAATCCTCGCGCTTTCTCCTTGCCGAAAAGACCTCGGGGGTGAGGCCGGAGGCCGAGGGGGCAGCGCCCCCTGCCCCGCTCAGCGCAGGATCGGCGGCTTCGACGGGTCCATCCCCGGCGCGGTGATGGTCAGCTCCTGCACCTCTTCCTCGACCGCCTCGGGCAGGTGCAGCACCAGCGCCTTCTCGAGCAGGACCGCCGCCGCGGGGTCCGCCTCGTTCAGGAAGGTGACGTCGAGTTCGCCCGCCTCGAGCCCCGAGAAGGCCAGCGCCTCGGCCATCGCCTTGGCGATGCCGGGCTGCGCCGGCTCGGGCGCGCCGAGGAAGGCGAGGACATGGCCGCGCCGGCCGCCCTCGTAGGTCACGCCGCCCAGCAGCGCGTGGCTCGCAAGCCCGGCAAGCTGGTCGAACTTCGCCTCGAAGGCCGGCAGCAGCAGCGCCAGCATCGCCGGCGGCAGCGCCGGCGCATCGAAGGCCACCGGGCGCGCCGCCGTCGTCTCGGGCGCATGGGTCAGCGCATGGGTCAGCCACTCGAGCGCCTCGGGCGGCAGCAGCATCGCCGAGTCCGCGACGCCCAGATTGACGCCCAGCCCCACCGCCTCGCCCGCGAGGTTCTGCGCGATCACCCGGCCCGGAAGCGCCACATAGGGCGCGGGGGTCGCGGTGAATTCGGCCAGCCGTTCCTCGGTGTCGAAGGCCAGGACGAAATCCCCCTCCTCGGTCGAGAAGAGCTGCGGGATGATGTCGTTGTCCTCGTCGGGCTCGTGCTCGAGCAACAGGAACAGCTCGGCATCGGCAAGCCGGTCATAGACCGCAAGGCGCAGCGCCTCGTTCTCGGGATCGGCTTCCATCGCGGCATGGGCGCGGTCGTAGGGGGTCTCGGTCATGTCACCTCCTTCACCCGGGCGCGCAGGGCGGGGATCAGTTCCGCCTCGAACCACGGGTTGCGTTTCAGCCATGCCGTATTGCGCCAGGACGGATGAGGCAAGGGAAAGACGCGCGGCGCATGATCGCGCCATGCCGCGACGGTGGCGGTGACGGCGCGCGTGCCGAGGTGCCAGCGCTGCGCCGCGCCGCCGACCAGCAGCGTCAGATCGACCGGGCCGAGCGCCGCCATCACCCGCGCCCGCCAGGTCGCGGCGCAGAGCGGCGGCGGCGGCAGGTCCGCCCCTTTCGCGTCATAGCCCGGAAAGCAGAAGGCCATCGGCACGATCGCGATCCGCGCGAGGTCATAGAAGGTCTCGGCCCCCACCCCCATCCAGGCGCGCAGCCGGTCGCCCGAGGGGTCGGTGAAGGGCCGGCCCGAGGCATGCACCCGCGCGCCGGGCGCCTGACCGACGATCAGCACCCGCGCCCCGGGGCGGAACCAGACCACCGGGCGCGGCGCATGACCCGTCTCGGTTGCGGCGAAACGGGCCGCGCACAACCGGCAGGCGCGGATTTCCTCTGTCAGCGCTTCGGCGACAGGCTCGGTCATGCGTCTCTCCCTGTTTCGTGCGGCGAAACAGTCCCCGGCCGATTGTAACTGCCTGCACAGTTCGGACATAATGTCGCCGGAATGCACATCTAGATCTTTTTCCACAAAGGATCCGGTCGTGATCGACGAACCGGACGAGGCACGGTCGGCAGGAAGCGATGCTGGAATTCGAGAATGTCAGCAAGTCCTTCTGGACGGGAAAGCAGCGCAAGGTGATCCTTGACCGCGCCAGCTTCCGCGTCGAGCTGGGCCGCTCGCTCGGCATCCTGGCACCGAACGGCACCGGCAAGACCACGATCATCAACATGATGGCCGGGCTCGAGAAGCCCGACGAGGGCGAGATCCGCAAGACCTGCCGCGTCTCCTTCCCGCTCGGCTTCATGGGCGGCGTGGTGAACAAGCATTCGGCGCGCGAGAACGCGCGCTTCATCGCCCGGCTCTACGGGCTCGACCCGGATTATGTCGAGGCCTTCTGCCGCTGGCTGACCGGGATCGCCGAATATTTCGACATGCCGGTCGGCACCTACAGCCAGGGCATGCGCTCGCGCTTCACCTTCGCCTTGATGCTGGCGCTCGAATTCGACATCTACCTGATCGACGAGGGCATGCCCTCGACCACCGACGTGGAGTTCAACCGCAAGGCCGGTGCGATCCTGCGCGACCGGCTGAAGGAGGCGACGGTGATCGTCGTCTCGCACCAGGCCGCGACGCTTGAAAAGTTCTGCCGCTCGGCGGCGGTTCTGCGCGACGGGCAGCTCTACATGTTCGACACTCTGGAAGAAGCGAAGCGGATGTATGACTACAAGTCCTAAAGTCGCCAAGTATCGCATCCGCCGCACGCCGATCCCGGGCGTCACGCCGGTGCCCCCGGCCGCGGCCGAGACCGGGCGCGGCGCGACGATTGCCGATCTGCTGTCGCATCGGGCCGCCGCGCGGCGCAGCCCGGCCGCCCCCGCGGACGACCCCGCCGCGCTCTTCGAGCCGCAGGACGACGGCTTTGCCGCGCTCGACTTCCCGAGCGCGCATCCCGATGGCGACACCCAGGTGCTCGGCCCGTCCGAGATGACCCCCGAGGAGGAGATCGAGGCGATCCGCGCCGAGGGGCTGACCGGGCGGCAGCTGCGGCTGGCACGACGGATGGCGAAGAAGCACGGGATCGAGGCGACCTCGGATTTCGAGGCGGTGCGGATGCTGCGCCGGCGCGGCATCGACCCCTTCGACCGCTCGGCCCTGATGCATCTCGAGCACGACGACGAGACCGGCCCCGGCACGGTGCCGACCGGCACGGCGGTGGGTCTGGGCACGGGCTCGGCCACGACCAAGGCGCTCGCCCGGCTTGACGGCGCCGGCGCCGACACCCGGGTGAAGCTGCCGCAGACGGTGAAGGACGCGCCGCCCCCGGCCCCGCCGCTCGACGAGGGGGCGCGGGCGCGCGAGATCATCAAGATCCAGCGCGACATCGCCCGCCGGCGCCGGCGCAAGCTGATGCTGCTGGCCGCGCGGCTTGCCTTCTTCATCTTCCTGCCGACGCTGATCGCAGGCTATTACTATTACGTCATCGCGACGCCGATGTTCGCGACGAAAAGCGAATTCGTGATCCAGAAGTCCGAGGGCATGGCCGGCGGCAGTGGCCTTGGCAGCCTGTTCTCGGGCACGCAGCTCGCCACCAACCAGGATTCGGTCACGGTGCAGAGCTATCTGCAGTCGCGCGACGCCTACAAGCGGCTGGATGCCGACCAGCATTTCCGCGAGGTATTCTCGGCCCCGAACATCGACCCGCTGCAGCGGCTGGATGCCGGCGCCTCGAGCGAGGCGGGCTACAAGCTTTACCAGCGCAACGTGAAGATCGGCTACGACCCGTCCGAGGGGCTGATCCGGCTCGAGGTCATCGCCCCCGATCCGCAGACCTCGGAACGGTTCTCGAAATCGCTGATCTCCTATGCCGAGGAACAGGTCGATCAGCTGACCGCACGGCTGCGTGGCGACCAGATGAAGGGCGCGCGTGACAGCTATGACGATGCCGAGGCGAAGGTCTTTGCCGCCCAGGCCAAGGTGCTCGAACTGCAAGAGCAGGTCGGCGTGCTTGACCCGGTGTCGGAAAGCAGCCTGGTGATGGGGCAGATCTCGGCCTTCCAGACGCAGCTGCAGCAGAAACGGCTGGAACTCGGGCAGCTTCTCGACAACTCGCAGCCCAGCTCGGCGCGCGTGCAGGGCGTGAAGGGCGACATCGCCCGGCTCGAACAGCTGATCGCCGAGCTGCGCAAGCAGCTGACCGACAAGACCGGATCGACCGACTCGCTTGCCGCGGTCACCGGCCAGCTGCGCATCGCCGAGGCCGAACTGGAGACCCGCCAGGCGCTGCTCTCCGCGGCCGCGCAGCAGATGGAGACGGCGCGGATCGAGGCGAACAAGCAGGTGCGCTACCTCGAGATGGGCGTGCGTCCGGTCGCCCCCGACGAGCCGACCTATCCGCGCGCCTTCGAGGACACGGTGCTCGCCTTCCTGATCCTGTCGGGCATCTATCTGATGCTGTCGCTCACCGCCTCGATCCTGCGCGAACAGGTCTCAAGCTGATCCGGCGCGCCGGGGTCCGCCCCGGCGCCGCCCGTTCCGGCGGGTCGCTCAGGCGACCTGCCCCGCGGCCCAGCCCGACGACCAGGCCCATTGGAAGTTGTAGCCGCCAAGCCAGCCGGTCACGTCGACCGCCTCGCCGATGAAGTAAAGACCCGGCACCGTGCGCGCCTCCATCGTCTTCGCGTCGAGCGCCTCGGTCGCGACCCCGCCCAGCGTCACCTCGGCGGTGCGGTAGCCTTCCGAGCCCACCGGGCGCACCTGCCAGCGATGCACCTGCGCCGCCAGCCGCTCGAGCGCGCGGTTGCCGTGATCGGCAAGACGCCCCGCAAGCCCCGCCTCGGCCACGGCAAAGGCCGCGAGCTTTTCGGGCAGCAGCCGCGCCAGGGCGTTGTGCAGCGCCACCCGCCCCGCCTCGGCCCGCATCGCGGCCAGTGCCGCGGCGATGTCACGCCCGGGCGCCAGATCGACCACGATCGCCTCGCCCTCGCGCCAATAGTTCGACACCTGCAGGATCGCCGGGCCGGACAGCCCGCGGTGGGTGAAGAGCACCGCCTCGTCAAAGCCCGTGCGCCCCGCGCTCACCCGCCCTGCCACCGCGATGCCGGCGAGCGGCGCGGTCTTTTCCAGATCCTGCGCGGCGAAGGTCAGCGGCACGAGGCCCGGGCGCGTTTCCGTCACCCGCAACCCGAAGCTTTCCGCGATGCGGTGACCGATGCCGGTCGCCCCCATCTTCGGGACCGACTTGCCACCTGTCGCCACGATCACCCGGCCCGCGCGCAACGGGCCCTCCGAGGTGTCGACCACGAACCCCTCGCCCTCGCGCCGCACCGCCTCGACCGCGGAGCCAAGCCGCAGCTCGGCGGGCCCAAGCGCCGCGAGCAGCATGTCGACGACCTGCGTCGCCTTGCCGTCGCAAAAGAGCTGCCCCGCCGTCTTCTCGTGCCAGGCGATGCCCGCCCGCTCGATCCGGGTCAGGAAATCGGCCGGCGTGAAGCGGCTCAGCGCCGAGAGCGCGAAGCGCGGGTTTTCCGACAGGAAGCGCCCGGCGGCGTTTTGCCGGCTCAGCTCGCGGTTGGTGAAATTGCACCGCCCGCCGCCCGAGATGCGGATCTTCTCGCCCGGGCGGGCGGCATGGTCGAGCACGGTCACGCGGCGACCGCGACGGGCGCATTCGCCCGCCGCCATCAGCCCGGCGGCCCCGGCTCCCAGAATGACGACATCGGTTTCAGACATGGCCGAGCCCTATCCCTTCGGCCGTTACGACTGCAACAGGATTCGGAACTTTCTTCTTGCAGCACTGCCCCCCCTTGGCTAAACAACGCCCCACGTTGGGGCGTGGCCAAGTGGTAAGGCAACGGTTTTTGGTACCGTGTACCGTAGGTTCGAATCCTACCGCCCCAGCCATTCTTCCTGCCAAGATCCTGAGATGACAGAAGAAGCCGAGAGCCCATGCGCCGCCGCCCGCGCGCAGCATGAGGCCGGCCCCGGTGAACGGGGCCTCGCCGACGGCCAGGACATGTGGGAAAGGCGGCCGCGGCACGAACGCGGCCAGTCTTGCGGAAAACCGCCGCCTCAATGACACACCGCCCGCGCCCCGGAAGAGCGCAGGCGGCACGTCAGGCCGGACGGGATCAGTTCCCCGGCATCAGCACCCGGTCGATCACCTGGACCTCTCCGTTCGAGCGTCTCATATCCGGCGCCAGAATGGAGACGATGGTGCCGCGCTCGTCACGCAGCTGGATCATGCCGGCCTTGACCTCGACCCCGACATAGCAGCCGCCGAGGGTCTTGATCATGTAGGGACCCGCCTGAACCGCAAGCATCCGTCGAAGCGTGTCGGTATCGACCCGGCCCAGAAGGATGTGGCAGCTGAGGAACCGGTGCAGCTCGGCCCGTCTCGCCGGATTCGTGTATTGGTCAAGCATGCCCGGATGCAGCGCGGTGAACGCCGAGTTGACCGGGGCGAAGATCGTGAACACGCCCTTGCCCGCCAGCGTCTGGTCCAGACCCGTCGTCTGCAGCATCGCCGCCAGCGTCGAATGCTCGGGCGAGCTGGCGATCATCTGCATGACGCTGTTCCCGGAATAGGAATACGCCCCGCCCGCAACCGGCGTGTTGCCTGAAGACGCCCCGCTCGCCGAGCCCAGCACCAGACAGCCAGCCATGAACGCCTTGAGAATGAAATGCATGTGAGATGGTCCTCCTGCTCGGGGCTGCTCCGGCGGCAAGCCTGATGCGCGATCATCATGTGATACAAACTTTAGTTTGTGTTTGCATAACTTAATGTTGATATATGCGCAAGAGAGGTATGTCCTGCAGCTGCCTCCGGCCGCCACCTTCCCGACCGAAAATGCAGCCCCTGCGCCAAGTTGGCATTGCGACCGGAAGAGGCCGCATCCTACAGTGCCGCCAGAAACCGAAGAAGCTGCCGTGATCAAGAAACTCTCAATACGCAGATGGCGCTCAGAAGAAGGCTCGATGGCGATCCTTCTGCTCCTGCTCATTCCCGCGATCCTGCTGATCGGCGGCATCGGAACGGATATCTGTCTGGTCAATGCCCAGAAGAAATACGTTCAGTCGCAATCCGATCTCGCGGCGCAAAGCGCGGCGCGCGTGCTGCCCGACCTCGCGCTTGCCCGGCAGACCGCGCAAGACGTGGTCAGCGCAAATGGCGCCTATGGCACGGTGACACTGGCGCGCTCGGATGTGATCTTCGGCAGCTACAGCTCGGGCGTCTTCATCCCCGCCGCCAATCAGAATTCCTCCGGCGGGGTCAATGCCGTCAAGGTGGTCGTGCCCTCGCCCTACACACCGCTGTTGCTGCGCCCGGTGATGGCCTCGGACCTCACCGTCACCCGCAGCGCGATCGCGACGCAGCGGGCGGCGATTGCCTTCAGCCTGCGCAACTCGCTGCTGACCCTGAACACCTCCGCCTCGATTCTGGACAGCGTCCTGCGCGGCCTGCTGGGCGTCGACGTCTCGGCCGCCGTCCTGGACGCCTCGGGCGTGCTCGGGCTCGGCGTCGACGTGAACAAGCTCCTCGGTCTGCTCAGCCTCGATGTCGCGGGGCAGGTGCTCGACTATCGGGACATCCTGAACCTCGGGATCGGCACGCCGCTCGTCGTGCAGGCGCTGTCGACGCTCGGGGTTCTGCCCGCCGGCACCACCTCGGTTTCGGGCGGAACGCTCTCCCTCGGCTCGCTCCTGAACCTGTCGCCCTCCGCCCTCGATGTCGAGATCGGTCAGATCCTGCCGAACCTGTCGCTGAATGCCTTCGACCTGCTGATGGCGACCGCCAGTCTCAACGGCAGCCTGGGCAACGGGCTCGTCAGCGTGCCGCTGAGCCTCGGCATTCCCTATGTGCTCGATGTGAACCTGTCGCTTGGCATCGTGCATTCCGCGGTCATGGCCGCCGGATTCATCGACGACATTCCGCCCCTCACCGCCACGGTCAGCCAGCTTTCGCTGAAGCTGCAGGCCGAGCTCCTGTCCTATATCAAGCTAGACATCGGCCTCGCCGGCGCACAAGCCACCGCGACGGCAACGAGCCTCAATTGCGCGGCCCGTGCACCGAGCGACACGCTTGCGACCTTCGACGTGCAGACCGCGCCGGTCGTCCTCGACCTCAGTCTGACCGTTCCGGGCATCCTGAACGGCAGCACGACAAGCGACAGCGACAGCATCTCGCTGTTCGGCGGCCTGCAGAGGGTGGCGGTGCCGCTCGGCTCGCTCGGGGAGAGCGTCATGCTGGAGACGCCGATCCGGATTTCGGGGCTGACCTCCTTCGTCTCTGGCCTGCTCGGCAATCTCAGCAGCAGCCTCAGGACCGACCGGAACCAGTGCGGCCTCCTCGGGCTCGGCTGTCTGCTCGATCTCGTCAACAGCGTCATCAGCGGGCTGACCTCGCTGATCTCCGGAACGTTCCTCGACAGTCTGGTCGATGACCTTCTCAACGCCCTCGGCATCGAGATCGCCCCGGCCGAGCTGGTCGTCAGCGATTACAGCTGCTCGTCGCAGCTGGTGCAGTGACGGCTCAGCGGACGATGACCGAGGCGGAGCGGGTGATCTGGCCGAGGTTGACCCCCAGCATCTGCGAGAATTGCGATGCCGCGCCGCCCGCCAGATCGTAGGTCACGCTGATCGTCAGCAGCCCCGAGGCGGCGGGCTGGTTCGGGCAGGCGGCGAGCGGCTCGAACTTCGCCGCCGAGAGCGTCAGGCTGTTTTCGGCAAGCGCAGACAGATAGTCCTGCCCGAGCTTGAGACAGATGTCGCCCTGGTAATTCTGCCCGACCAGGGAAAACCCCTTGCGCGCCAGCTCGAAGGCAACCTGCTGCACCTCGCTTTGCGAGGCGATCAGCAGGCTAACGAAGGCGATCAGCGCCAGCATCAGCAGAAATGCCGGGAAGATGACGACGAACTCGACGGTCACCGCCCCCGCCTCGGCGCGCAGCCGGTCCGCGAATCTCCCGAAAGGCCGGCCCCGCATCAGCTTGCCCCGGACATCGTGGTGGTGCTGTCGCTGCCGACGCCCTGCGTGGGGGCGGTCTGCGGCGGCGGCGGCACGTGATAGGTCGGGCGCGCCGTCCCCGAGGGATAGAGAAGCTCGTCCGGATAGGCCGTCTGCGCCGCCAGATTGTTGGCGACGGTGCAGCCGGCGCCGGGGAAGCAGCCGGACTGGTCGACCTCGATCGCGTCGATCTGGATCATCCGCACGATGCCGGTGCTGCCCGGCGCGTCGGAGGGACCGGGCATGCGCAGATCGACGCGCGGAATGCGGCTGCCGATCAGCTTGCGCACGGCCGAGGCCCGCGCCTCGTCCTGCCCGGCCGAGCAGCCGCGCGGCACGGTGACGATGACGGCACCGGCATGGGCCGCCTCGGCCGAGCCGATGAAGGCGCGGATGCGCTTCTGGTCGGCCGTGGGGATCCGGGCCGAACACTGGCCGAAGGAATAGCTGACATGGGCGCTGACGATCTCGGGCGAAAGCCGGCCCTGCACGGTCTGCACCGGCTCGCCCTCGCAGCCCGAAAGCAGCACCAGGGCCAGACCGGCGGCAACGAGGGAACGGTCGAAAGTCGGAAGGATCATGGCATCACCTGTTGATGAGGAAGCCGGCCTGACTGCGGGGCCGCCCTCCCGTCGCCGCATCGGGCCGCACCATCTGGCCGGTCAGCATCTGCTGCACCCCGTTCGGCGCCAGCGCAGCCCCGTCCAGCGGGGTTTTCAGCTGATTGCGGGCCGTCGGGCGGACGACATAGGGGGTCACGATGATGACAAGCTCGGTCTCGCCGCGCTGGAAGGCCGAGGAGCGGAACAGCGCGCCGATGATCGGCAGCTTCGCAAGCCCCGGGAACTCGGTCAGCGACTGCTGCCGGTCGGACCGGAACATCCCGGCGATGGCGAAGCTCTGACCGCTGCCAAGCTCGACCGCCGTCGAGGCGGAGCGTTCGGCGATCACCTTGCCGTCGGTGGTCGACTGCGCCTCGTCGATCGAGCGCACCTTGGTGTCGAGCTGAATGTGGATCTGATCCTTGTCGTAGACGGTCGGGGTGAAGGTCAGCTCGACCCCGATCGGCTGGAACTCGATTCGCGTGTCATCCTGCGTTGCGCCGACGCGATAGGGAATGCGCCCGCCGGCCAGGAAGGTTGCCTGCTCGCCCGAGCGCGCGGTCAGATTCGGTTCCGACAGGATGGTGGCAAGGCCCGAGCGCGACAGCGCATCCATCACCAGCCCGAGGTTGTTGCCCATGCTGGCCGAGACCGAATACCCCGCGATCGTCGAGGCCGGCGAGCTGAGGCTGCGGTTCTTCGAATTGCCCGAGATGGAGAACCCGAGATCCTGCTCGATGCTGCGCGAGACCTCGGCGATGGTGACCTGCAGGTTGACCTGCGGCGGCGTCGTCAGCTTGAGATTGTTGACCACCACGGCGGCCTCGCCGGCCAGCTTGGCCACGACGTTCTCGGCCGCCTGCGCATCGGTGTCGCTCTCGACCGTCCCGTTGACGAAGATCGCGCCGTCGGCGGTCGACAGTCTGATCGCGCTGCCCGGCACCGCCTGGCTCACCGCGGATTGCAACCGCCCGAGATCGATGTCGACCTCGACCTTGGCCTCGATCAGGGCCCGGTTATCCGCCCCCAGCACGAACAGATCCGACGAACCGATCCCCTTGCCGACGACATAGACATATTGCGCGGACTGCATGTCGACATCGGCGACCTGCGGACTGGACAGGAAGACCGCACTCGCGGGCTCGGTCAGGCGAATGAACTTGGCCTCTCCGACCTTGAGCCGGATCGACATGTGCTGTGTCGGCGCTCCGGTCTCGATCTGCGGCGCGGCGGAACCGTCTCCGGCATTCTGCGCCAAGACGGGCGACGCAAGCCCCCCCCCGCACAGCGCCAGAGTGCCGACAAGAAACAGAGGACGGGAGATGGGGAAGATCGAACAGGTCATCACGAGTCTTTTCAGGGCCGCTTTCAAAGAAATGGAGAAACAATCGGACTCATCAACGCTGACCGGCCCATGCGCCGACCTCACACTCATCGCAGCTGCGCCCGGATCAGCGGACGGAGCAGATAGCTCAGCACCGACCGGCGGCCAGTCTGGATGTCGACCTCGGCAATCATGCCCGGACGGATCGGATACCGCTCCCCATGCCGTTCGAGATATGCCCGGTCGGTTTTCACCATCACCTTGTAGAAGCTTTGCTTTCCGTCTGCACCATCAGCCTCGACGGTGTCGTCGCTGATCTGTTCGACCGTGCCCTTGAGATCACCGTAGACCGAGAAATCATAGGCCGTGATCTTCACGCTCGCCGGCATGCCCGGTGCGATGAAGGCGACGTCGCGCGGCGCGACATGGGCCTCGATCAGCAACTGGTCGTCGATCGGCGTCACTTCCATGATCGCCTCGCCGGGCTGCACGACACCGCCGAGCGTGGTGATATTGACATTGTTCACCCGCCCCGCCACCGGCGAGCGCAGATCCGTCCGCTCGAGCTGGTCCTTCTTCTGCACGATGCTCTGCTGCAAGGACAGGAGCTTCGCCTTGGTATCCGCAAGTTCGCTGTAGGCGTCCTGCACATAGACGTTGCGCAGCTCGGTGATCTTGCCCTCGAGGGTGGTCTTCTGCTGCTGCAGCTTCAGCAGGTCGACCTGGCTGACGGCCCCCCGCTTGGCCAGCGGCGCGGTCAGGTCGATCTGCGTCTGGATCGGCTCGATCTGGCTGTTGACCGAGGCGATGGACTCGAGCAGCTTGGTCCGGCGCGCCCGGAACAGCCGTTCCTCGGTCGCCTGGATCTCGGTCATCGGCTCGAGAAAACCGACATCCTCCTTCTCGAGAACCTCGGCCTCCAGCCGCTGCACCTCGGCGGCCAGAACCTCCATCTCGGATTTCGCCTGCAGATAGGCCGAGCGGAACTGCGTCGGGTCCATCTTCACCAGGATCTGCCCGGGCTGGACGGTATCGCCCTCGCGCACCTGCAGCTCCGAGATGATCCCGCCCTCGAGGCTCTGGATCGTCTGCTGGCGGCGCAGCGGCACAACGCGCCCCTCGCCCCGCGTGATGTCATCGACCCGCGCCAGCGCCGACCAGATCAGCGCGATCACCACCGTTGCGGCGATCACCCAGATCGTCTGCCGCGCGACCTGCACCGCCTGCAACCGGCGCGAGCCGTCGGCGAAGCTGGGAGTATCCGTGGACAGGCTGCTCATTTGACCGTCTTGATCCCGTTGGCATGGGCGCTGAGATCGATGACCTGACCAAGCGGCCCGTGATAGGCGATGCCCCCGTCCTTGAGGACCAGCGCGGTATCGGCCAGGGCCAGAACCTCGCGCTTGTGGGTGGCGATGATCGCGGTGCGCGAACCGAGCCATTCGTGCAGATAGGTGATGACATGCTTTTCGGTGATCTGGTCGAAAGCCGCCGTCGGCTCGTCCAGCAGCACGATCCGCGGATCTTGCAGCAGCACGCGCGCAAGGCCGATCGCCTGGCGCTGCCCGCCCGAGACATTGGCGTTGCTGTGGATGCGCAGATCGAGGCCGCGCACATGGCGCCGCACATAGGCGCCAAGCCCCACCGCATCGAGCGCCGCCATCAGCTCGTCATCGGAATGCAGGCCACGGTCGAGCAACAGGTTGTCACGCAGCGTCCCCTGAAACAGCGCGACGGATTGCGGCAGATAGCCGATCTGGCGGCGCCGGTCGATCGGGTCGATCTGGCTGAGCGACAGGTTGTCGATCAGCAGGCTGCCGGTGGTCGGATTGGTGAACCCCGCCAGCATCCGCAGCAGCGTCGACTTGCCCGCGCCATTCGCCCCGATCAGCGCGGCATGTTCGCCGGCGGCGATCTCGAGCCCGGCGATCGTCAGCTCGGGCGGGCTGTCCTTCTCATGCGCGAAGGTGACGTCCTGCATCCGGTAGGCACCGGCGAAATGCGGTGCGCGCAGGTATTGCCGGTCGGAGGGGCGCTCGACGGGCATCGCCATGATCCGGTCGAGCCCTTCCATCGCCGCATGCACCCCCTGCCAGCGCGCCAGAAGCCCCGCCACCCGGCTCATCGGCGACAGCGCCCGGCCGGACAGCAGCGTGCAGGCGATCAGCGCACCGACCGTCATGTGCCCCTCGCTGATCCGATAGACGCCGACGATCACCACGCAGCCATAGGCGATCTGCTGGATCGAGGCGACGAATTGCGAGATCAGCGTGGTCAGCTCGCGGCTGCGGATCGACGAGCCCGCGATCGTCGCCGACAGCTGTGCATAGGCGCGTTGCAGCCGGTTCTCGGCCCGGGCGGCCTTCACCGTCTCGAGGTTCGACACCGCCTCGAGCAGGATGCCGTTCAGCGCCGCGCTTTCCTTGGTGTGCTCTTGCGAGACCTTGGCGAGGTGCTTTTGCATCACGATCCCCGGCAGCACGATGGCGATCGAGGCGCACAGCGTCACCAGCGCCACCGGCCCGCCAATGAGGGCGATGATGGCGATGAAGATCAGGGTGAAGGGCAGGTCCGAGAATGCCGCGACCGTGCTCGAGGTGAAGAATTCCCGTACCACCGCGAAGTCGCGTACCTGATTGGCGAAGACGCCGGTCGATTTGGGCTGCTGCGACAGATGCAGGTTGGTCACCTGCTCGAACAGCTGCGACGACAGCCGCAGGTCGAGATCGCGCCCGGTCACGTCGACCAGCCGCGCGCGCATGATCCGCAACACGAATTCGAGGCAGATCGCAAGACCCACACCGCTCGCCAGAATCCACAGGGTGTCGAAGGCACCGCTCGGCACGACGCGGTCATAGACCTGCATCGAGAACAGCGACGAGCCGATCGCCAGCAGGTTCGCCATGAGGGCCGCAAGGACCACGTCGCGATAGATCCGGAGGTTGTCGAGGACGGGGCCGATGATCCAGTGCCGCTTGTCCCCGACGGTCTCGCCGAGCCGGTCGGACACGACGTCGATCGGCCGCGCGAACAGGGCCTTGCCGGCATAGCGCGCCTCCAGAGCGGCAAGCGCGCAGTCCTCGCGTCCGCCGCCGGTCTCGGGATGGACCAGCGTGCAGCGCCCCTCGCCCACCCATTCCAGCACGACATATTGCCCGTCGTGCAGGAACAGCAACGCCGGCATGGAGGCCGCGGAAATGTCGCCAAGCGCCCGCGTGCTGATCCGGCAGCTCATGTTCGCCCGGCGCAACGCGATGGCCGCATGGTCATGCGGCAGGCGCCCGTCCGCGTTGACAAGCCCGTCGCTCAGCCGCTCGGGCGGAACCTGAATGCCGTTGAGCCGGCACAGTTCCATCAGTCCAACGACGAAGGGGTCGGTCGTGCTCTGTCCAGTCATCGCGAAACCGCCCCTCGATGCGTCATCTCACTTCACCCGCTGTTGCCCGCCCGCCGCGACGACAAGCGATCCCAGGACCCCGATCGACTGGGCGGCTTCATATTCCGTCTGCTTCAGCGTGCTGAAAGTGTCGATGGAGCTGACCTGCGCGTCGTAATGGTCGCGCCCGGTGGTCAGCAGGTCGACAAGCTCGCGCTTGCCGGCCACGAACTGCTGTTCATAGGCCTCGAGCACCTTGTCGGCCTGCGCCAGCTGGTTTTCCTGTGCGACCCCGGTCTGCTGCAACACCACAATCTGCTGCACCGAGGCGCGGACCTTGTTCTGCAGATCGCGCTCGGTCGACAGCAGACTCGATTTCGCCGCGTCGAGATCCTGCTCCGCCCCCTTGATCGCACGGCCGCGGAAATTGCCGGCATCGAGGTCCATCGAGGCCGCGATGCCGATCGACCCGCTTTGCCCGCGTTCGCCATTCAGCGCCTGCCGGCCCTGCGCCTGGATCGAGATCGTCGGCAGACGCGAGGCCTTGGCCTTGTCGACCCCCTTCTCGGCGATGCTCACATCAGCCTTGGCAGAGACATAATCGGGGGCCACGATGACCGCCGAGATGATCGCCGCGCTGTTGCTGTAGAGCTTGGCAAAGCCGAGATCGGGCAGCGGATCGACCCGGTCCGGCGGCCGCCCCACGAGATACTCGATCTGAGCCAGCGCCATCTGCCGGTCGGCCTGGATCTGTGCCAGCTGATCCTCGGCGCGGGCGATCTCGAGCCGTGCCCGGGCGATCTCGGCAGAATCGGCAAGGCCGGCGTCGACGCGGTCCTGCGAATACTTGGCGATCCGGCGCGCGAAGGTCGCGTATTGCTCGGTGCAGGCCAGCTTGCGGTCCATCGTCTCGACAGTCAGGAACTGCAGCGCGATGTTGTAGGCCAGCTCCTCGACCGCGCTCTTCAGCTTGGCGACGGCCTTCACCCGGTCATAGGAGGCGATGCCGACCGTGCTGCGGATCCGTCCCCAGTCGAACAGCACCTGCGACAATGTCACCAGCGCCTTCGGGCCGCCGGTGGAGGTGGAGTTGGTCTCGGCCGCGAAGCTGACCGAGGGCAGCCACGCATCCTTCGCCGCCGCGATGTCGGTCGTGGCGCGGGACACCTTCTTGCGCAGGGCCGAGACGCTCGCGTCGTATTCGGTCGCCGCCCGGAGCGCCTCGCGATAGCTCATCGCCGCGCAGTCCGTCGCAAAAAGAGCAAGGCAGGCAATGCTTCCGGCCAGAAGGGAAAGCCGTCTCATTGTCTCAATGATCCCCCGCATCAGAGGGACGACCCGGTGACACGGGCAGGTGCCGGCCGGCCGGGCTCTTACGCGCCATGGACATCGTCGCTCCCCTGCATCAGATCCGCGAGCGTGGTGTCACTGTCGGGCAGCGACGCGGTGGTCGCCGCGCTGTCGGCGTCCGTGCCGCTGAGCTCGCTGGCGCTGTCGAACATGCCGCCCGCGAGACCGCTGTCGGAGCCCGCCGCCTCCGCGCCCGAACTGTCCGAGGCCGCGGCATCCGCAACCGCCGTCCCGCTGTCGAAGGACATCAGCGCGGCGATGTCGATCGAGGGGGTATCGCTGCTGATGAGGTCAGCGACAAGAGCAGCGGGATCCGTCGCGGTGTCGGAGGTGGTCGCGGCGTCATCGGCATGGACCTCATCCGTCACGGCGCTTGCGTCTGCCGTGTCCGCTGCGGGCGCGTCGGCGGGCGACGCGGCATCCGCATGTGACGATTTGCCACCGCCATCATCCGAGACGATGATCTCGCCCAGGATCGCGCCGAGCGCGGTCGAGAAGGCAAGCCTGTCCAGCCCCACCCCGCCAAAGGACCAGCCGCCGGTGCCGTCCGCAGCCTCCGCCCCGGCCGGGGCAGCTTCGGCCTGCACGGGGGCCGCGGCCTCGGCCTCCGGCGCCGTCACCACCGCGCCGGCATCTGCGTGGCCGGTGTCGACCGGATCGACCTCGACAGGATGGATCGTGCCGGTCTCGGGCTGAAAGGGTTCGGGCGCCAGAAGACCGGTCACCTCGACCGGGCCTCCCACGCCATCAAGAAGGCGGCTGGCATCCCCTTCCGGGCCGATCACAAAGAAATCGCGCAGCACAACCTGCTGGCCATCGAGCAGCGTCACGCGCAGATCGGCGCCGGCCTTCTCGAAATAGGCAATGCCGGGGGCACCCTTCCCGAAGTAGATGTCGGATGGTGCCGTGATGGAGATTTCCGATCCGTAGGCCCGGGCAGTCCCCCCCGTCGAAGGGGTTGCGGAAAAAATCTCGACCGCCATTTTGCCTCTACTCTCCTGATTCCCCGCCACTGCGGCGGTTGTATCGACTGTCAGGACATCAAAACAAGCCCTGTCACTTCCGGCCACGGCAACGAAGGCCAGGCAAGACCGCCCTCACGCTGCCCGGAGCGACGCCGGGCCCGGGCCTTTCCGAAAGAAAGCTGCGCCTCCCGGAAAACACCGGAAGGCGCAATTTCAGATGCGGAGAGCCCCGAGGCTCTCCGGCTCCGATCAGCCGAGGAGCGAGTTGTCACCGAGCAGGGAGTCGAGGGTATCCGACACCGTGTCGAGCGTGCCGCCGAGCAGACCGTCCGACCCGCCAAGCAGCCCCCCGAGAAGGCCGTCGGACCCGCCGAGGAGACCGCCAAGCAAGCCATCCGAGCCGCCGAGGAGACCATCGACGGTGTCGGTCACCCCGCCGAGCAGGCCATCGGACCCACCGAGCAGGCCGTCCACGGTATCCGTCACCCCGCCAAGCAGGCCGTCCGAACCGCCGAGGACGCCGCCGAGCAGGCCGTCAACCGTGTCCGTCACCCCGCCGAGAAGGCCGTCGGAGCCGCCAAGCAGACCGCCGAGCAGGCCATCCGAGCCGCCGAGGAGACCATCGACGGTGTCGGTCACCCCGCCGAGCAGGCCATCGGACCCACCGAGCAGGCCGTCCACGGTATCCGTCACCCCGCCAAGCAGGCCGTCCGACCCGCCGAGCAGACCGCCGAGAAGGCCATCCGAACCACCGAGGACGCCGCCAAGGAGGCCGTCAACCGTGTCGGTCACCCCGCCAAGCAGGCCGTCGGAGCCACCAAGCAGACCGCCGAGAAGGCCATCCGAACCTCCGAGGACGCCGCCCAGAAGGCCGTCAACCGTGTCCGTCACGCCACCGAGCAGGCCGTCGGAACCGCCGAGCAGGCCATCCAGAAGGCCGCCGTCGGTCGCGGTGCCATCGCCCAGAAGCCCCTCGCCGAGCAGATCGCCAACGAGGCCCTCCGAACCGGTCACCGCCCCGAGCAGGCCATCATCGCCGATGAGCCCACCGAGAAGGCCGTCCGAACCGGTGATGTCACCCAGCAGCCCCGAGTTCCCCGTCAGATCGCCCAGAAGACCGCCGTCGGCAATCAGACCGTCGAGAAGCCCGTCGCTGCCGCCGAGAAGGCCGCCAACGGTATCCGTCACGCCACCGAGAAGGCCGTCGGAGCCACCAAGGA
Source organism: Paenirhodobacter sp. YD-8 (assembly GCF_056590935.1). Taxonomy (NCBI): domain Bacteria; kingdom Pseudomonadati; phylum Pseudomonadota; class Alphaproteobacteria; order Rhodobacterales; genus Paenirhodobacter; species Paenirhodobacter sp. YD-8. The sequence goes on from NZ_CM152649.1 coordinate 3,352,238, forward strand.
CGCCGCCCAGAAGGCCATCAACCGTGTCCGTCACCCCACCAAGCAGACCATCCGAGCCGCCAAGCAGACCATCAACCGTGCCGGTCACCCCGCCAAGCAGGCCGTCCGACCCGCCGAGCAGACCGCCGAGAAGGCCATCCGAACCACCGAGGACGCCGCCAAGGAGGCCATCAACCGTGTCGGTCACCCCGCCGAGCAGGCCGTCGGAGCCACCAAGCAAACCGCCGAGCAGGCCATCCGAACCACCGAGGACACCGCCCAGAAGGCCGTCAACCGTGTCCGTCACGCCACCGAGCAGGCCGTCGGAACCGCCGAGAAGGCCATCCAGAAGGCCGCCGTCGGTCGCGGTGCCATCGCCCAGAAGCCCCTCGCCGAGCAGATCGCCCACGAGGCCCTCCGAACCGGTCACCGCCCCGAGCAGGCCATCATCGCCGATGAGCCCACCGAGAAGGCCGTCCGAACCGGTGATGTCACCCAGCAGCCCCGAGTTCCCCGTCAGATCGCCCAGAAGACCGCCGTCGGCAATCAGACCGTCAAGAAGCCCGTCGCTGCCGCCGAGAAGGCCGCCAACGGTATCCGTCACGCCACCGAGAAGGCCGTCGGAGCCACCAAGGACGCCGCCCAGAAGGCCATCAACCGTGTCCGTCACCCCACCAAGCAGACCATCCGAGCCGCCAAGCAGACCATCAACCGTGCCGGTCACCCCGCCGAGCAGGCCATCCGAACCGCCGAGGAGACCATCGACGGTGTCGGTCACCCCGCCAAGCAGGCCATCGGACCCACCGAGCAGGCCATCCACGGTATCCGTCACCCCGCCAAGCAGGCCGTCCGACCCGCCGAGCAGACCGCCGAGAAGGCCATCCGAACCACCGAGGACGCCGCCCAGAAGGCCGTCAACCGTGTCGGTCACCCCACCAAGCAGGCCGTCGGAGCCGCCAAGCAGACCGCCGAGCAGGCCATCCGAACCACCGAGGACACCGCCCAGAAGGCCGTCAACCGTGTCGCTCACCCCGCCAAGCAGGCCGTCGGAGCCACCAAGCAGACCGCCGAGCAAGCCATCCGAACCACCGACGGCGCCGCCCAGGAGGCCGTCAACGGAACCCGTCAGCTCGCCGACAACATCGGTGACATTGCCGAGCAGGTTGTCGACCGTCGAGCCGAGATCGCCGGTCACGCCGCCAAGAGCGGTGCCGAGGTTATCGACCAGTCCGGTCACCGCGTCCGTCACGCCGTTGCCGGTGGCGCCGTCGCCCAGCAGACCCGCGCCGAGCAGATCGCCCACGAGGCCGTCCGAACCGGTCACCGCCCCGAGCAGGCCATCATCGCCGATGAGCCCACCGAGAAGGCCATCCGAGCCCGTGATGTCGCCCAGCAGCCCCGAGTTCCCCGTCAGATCGCCCAGAAGACCGCCGTCGGCAATCAGACCGTCAAGCAGACCGGTGGTGCCACCCCCCGTGAGGTCGTCGACCAGGTCGCCAACCGTGCCGCCGACGTTGTCGACAAGATCGCCCACCAGATTCCCGGCGTCGCTCACCACGTCACCGACGGTGTCGAGCAGCTGGTCGAGAAGCGACGAATCAGAGGCATCCGTCGGATCCGTGGCATCCGTCGGTTCCGTCGTGTCGGTCGGCTCCGTGGTGTCGGTCGGCTCCGTGGTGTCCGTCGGCTCCGTGGTGTCCGTCGGCTCCGTGGTGTCGGTCGGCTCCGTGGTGTCCGTCGGCTCCGTGGTGTCGGTCGGCTCCGTGGTGTCCGTCGGCTCCGTGGTGTCCGTCGGCTCCGTGGTGTCCGTCGGCTCCGTGGTGTCCGTCGGCTCCGTGGTGTCGGTCGGCTCCGTGGTGTCCGTCGGCTCCGTGGTGTCGGTCGGCTCCGTGGTGTCCGTCGGCTCCGTGGTGTCGGTCGGCTCCGTGGTGTCCGTCGGCTCCGTGGTGTCGGTCGGTTCCGTGGTGTCCGTCGGCTCCGTGGTGTCGGTCGGCTCCGTGGTGTCGGTCGGCTCCGTGGTGTCGGTCGGCTCCGTGGTGTCGGTCGGTTCCGTCGTGTCGGTCGGTTCCGTCGTGTCGGTCGGCTCCGTGGTGTCGGTCGGTTCCGTGGTGTCCGTCGGCTCCGTGGTGTCGGTCGGCTCCGTGGTGTCGGTCGGCTCCGTGGTGTCGGTCGGTTCCGTCGTGTCGGTCGGTTCCGTCGTGTCGGTCGGCTCCGTGGTGTCGGTCGGTTCCGTGGTGTCCGTCGGCTCCGTGGTGTCGGTCGGCTCCGTGGTGTCGGTCGGCTCCGTGGTGTCGGTCGGTTCCGTGGTGTCCGTCGGCTCCGTGGTGTCGGTCGGCTCCGTGGTGTCCGTCGGCTCCGTCGTGTCCGTCGGCTCCGTCGTGTCCGTCGGCTCCGTGGTGTCGGTCGGCTCCGTGGTGTCGGTCGGTTCCGTGGTGTCGGTCGGCTCCGTGGTGTCGGTCGGTTCCGTGGTGTCGGTCGGCTCCGTGGTGTCGGTCGGCTCCGTGGTGTCGGTCGGCTCCGTGGTGTCCGTCGGCTCCGTGGTGTCGGTCGGTTCCGTGGTGTCCGTCGGCTCCGTGGTGTCGGTCGGTTCCGTGGTGTCCGTCGGCTCCGTGGTGTCGGTCGGCTCCGTCGTGTCCGTCGGCTCCGTGGTGTCGGTCGGCTCCGTGGTGTCGGTCGGTTCCGTGGTGTCGGTCGGTTCCGTGGTGTCGGTCGGATCCGTGGTGTCGGTCGGCTCGCTCGCGCCATTGCTGCCATTCGACATCATCAACACCGCGCCGAGCCCCGCAAGGCCGGCTGCGACCATCCCGCCGATGCCATCCATTCCGGCCCCGATCCCGGCGCCGGCGGCATCGACCGCCTCGGTGAGGCTCGTCACCCCGGAGAACGAGCCGTCCGAGAACAGCAGGCGGCTCACCTCACCCTTCGGACCGGTCTGGAAAAAGTTGTCGACGACGATCTGATCACCGCTGTTGAGCTTGAGCACCAGATCGTTGCCGCTCTTCTCATAGCTTGCCACATCTGCCCGAAGCGTCGGAACGCGTACATCCATGGGCTGGGGGACGGAAATCTTCGTGGTGTTCATTTTCAGCTCTCTTGGCTCTGGATCTTCACTGACAATGGCAGAGGTGACGACTATTTCGTCATTGCTCTACATACTTTCGTATCACCTATAGATCTAAAAATTGAGTTGATCTATCTTTAATTTCAGAACATCCACACCTAATAGTTTCCCAAACCGCATCCCTGCGCGGTCTCGGACCAGCGGCGGGTCCGGCGCGAGGATATGTCTGAGCGGCAATACCGAGCTGGACGTGGAGTTCGCTGCATTTTATGAGTTGGCCGAGGCAAGCCGGAGGAAAGCGCGCCGTGATCCGAAATGTGCTTCTGACCATCACACTCTCTCTCGCTGTCGGAGGGTGCGCCGATGGCGGCTTTTCCGTCGGTGCGGGGTCATCTTCCGCACGGAACACCGAAAAGGTCGCTGACGCGGCGCTTGGGGTCGGCGACTACAACGAGGCCGCCCGTCTCTACGAGCGCGCCGTCGCGACCTCGCCGCGGTCTGTTGATGCCTGGCTCGGGCTGGGCCGGGCCTATGGCGCCACGGGGCAGTTCACCCGCGCGCAGAATGCCCTAGCGGCGGCCCAAAAGCTTGCGCCGCGCAACACCGAAGTCCTTGTCGAGCTTGGACATCTCCAGCTCGGACAGATCCACCCGCGCGAGGCGCTGGAGTATTATGACAAGGCGCTGAAGGTCGACAGCCGGAACAAGGCGGCCCTGACCGGCAAGGGGGTCGCCCTCGATTACCTGTCGCGGCACGAAGAGGCGCAGCAGGTCTATCAGCAGGCGCTGGCGCTCTATCCGACCGACTTTCCGCTACTGAGCGACTCTGCGCTCTCGCATGTGCTGTCCGGCGACATCGGCGAGGGAATTCGCCTGATGGAACAGCTGCTGCGCGATCCGACCAAGGGGCGCACGGTGCGGGCGAACATGGCGCTCGCCTACGCGCTCGACGGGCGCGAGGCGGATGCGCGGGCGATGATGAGCGGCGACGTCGCCCCCGATGAGATCACCCGGACGCTGGCCTATTACCGCCAGATCCGAAAGGACTACCTCGCCGGGAAGCCGATCGGCTATCTGGTGTTCCGCTGACCGTCTGCGGGCCTTGCGCAGACGATCAAGACCGTATCGACGACTGACGCCCGACATGGGCGCAAACAATAACGAGTTCAGATAGTTAAGAAATCTTCACGGCAAGACGGGGGCTCCCCGCCCCTTGCTCCTGCCATGCCACGCCCGTTTGAGCCTCTGCCTCTCGTCCTGATCCGGATAAACACGTCATGCGTTTGAAAGTTGCCCTGCTCGTCACTCTCGGAACGATCCTCATCCTGGTGTCGTCCGCACTGCTGCTGGTGCGGGTGCGGGCCGCCGATCAGCGCGCCGAAGAGATGAACCGTGCCATTGCCGTCTTCGGTGACATCGTCTCGCTGCCGGCCCTCGAGCGCGACGTGAAACGCGGCGAGGAGATCACGCCCGCCGATCTTTCCGATCTCCGCATCCCGTCGGTCTATGTCCCCGAGGGCGTGCTGCGCGCCTGGCCCGAACGCACCGATCCGACGCAGAAATACTACGCCCTGAAGGACATCAAGGCGCATGCCCTGCTTCAGGCGGAGGAGGTCTGGCTCGGCTCGGCAGAGGACGGACCGCTGTTTGCGGCGGGCAAGGGCGCCGTGCCGATCACGCCGAAAAACCTCGCGGAGCTGGCACCGACGCTGAAGATCGGCGATTATGTCGACGTCTACTGGCAGCGTGCCGCGACGAACGGCCAGCCCGAGGTGCGGCAGATTGCCACAGCGCTGCGCGTTCTCGGTCTGCCCGGCGCGCCCGGTGCGCCGAAAACGCCGGATGCGCCGAAAAACGCCTTCGAGGGGCGCTTCGTCGTGGAGGCCGGTCAGGACCGGATTCCGGTGCTGCTGCAGGCGGCAAGCCAGGGGGACCTTTACGTCTCTCTCACCGGCAGCGCCTCGACCGACGAGAAGGGCAACATCATCGTCGACAACACCGTGCTGCGCACGCTGCCGCTGGTCACCCGCGCCGGCGCCGCCCCCGCCCCGCTCGCCGCGGCGGTCAACCGCATCACCGAGGCGCAGAAGACGCCCGAGCTGTGCAACCTGTCGGTGGTGCGCTCGTCGCAGCGCACGGTCCTCCAGGTTCCCTGCAACTGAGAGAAAGGATCAGCCCATGTCCGCTCTCAGAATCTGCACGGTCACCGACGGGCTCGACGCGGTATTGCAGGTGGCGGTGCTGCTGTCCTCGGTCGGCGACGACAGCAAGCGCACCGACCTGCAGCTGAACGCCGCGCAGGAGGTTCTGGGCAAGACCGGAGCCGGGGAATTCGACCTGATCGTCCTCGCCGGGACGGACGATGGCCGATCCCCCGACATGCTGCGCGAGGTTGCCAAGATCGCCGTCGCCCGTGGTGCGACCGTGCTGCTGCGCGGGGCCGAGGCCGTCCTGCCCGACGGGCTGCCGCCCGAGCTGGGCATCCTGCGCGGCCCGCCGTTTCCGACCGGCACCCTCGACGAGCTTCTCGCGGCCGCCGAACCCGTCGGCGGGACGACGGCCGCCCTGCAGCCGGAACCGGGCGCCGACGCCGGGCCGCGGATGCCGCTGCGCCGGCTCATCGCACGCCTGACCGGCCAGGCAAAGGCCGTCCCGCCTCCCCTTCCCCCCGCTGCCCCGCAGGTGCATGTGATCCAGCCGACCTGCGGCGGTGCCGGCAGCACGACGCTGAGCGTCAATTTCGCCGTCGCACTGGCCGAGCGGGCAAAGCTCGAGGACGACCGCACGGCCGTCTGCCTGCTCGACCTGAATCTGCAGTTCGGCTCGGTCGGCACCTACTTCAACCTGCCGGAGAACTCGCAGCTGCGGGACGCCTATCGCAACATCCGGCGAATCGATGCCGAGGTCTTCCAGAACTGCCTGCAATACCCCGTCCCCGGGGTCGCGGTGCTGCAGACCCCCGCCGAGATCATGCCCTTCGATGCGCTCAATGCCGCGTCGGTCGGAGAGCTGATCGCGCTGGCGCGCGGCACCGCGCCGGTGGTGATCGTCGACATGCCGCATTGCATCGCCGACTGGGCCGAACAGGTCTTCATCGAAGCCGACCGGATCTTCTGCGTCAGCACGCTCGACGTGCGATGCGCGCGCAACGCGCGGCTGCTCGAGCGGCTTCTGGCCGCCTCTTCGGTCGCCCCGCCCGAGCATGTGATCAACCGCGCCCCCGCCCGCCGCGCGCGCGAGTGGGACGAGAACCGCGCCGCCTTCGAAACCGCGATCGGCCGTCCGCTTTCGACGATCTTCTCCGACGGCGGCGCGCAGGTCACCGCCTCTTGCGACGCGGGCAACCCGCTGTGCAGCAGCGCCCCGAAAAGCCCCCTCGCACAGGAGATCCGGGCTTTCGTCGCGCGGTTCCCGATGCCCGTGGCACAGCAAGGAGAGAGGTGACCCATGTCGATGTTCGACAAGTTCCGGCAGGAGCAGAACGAGCAGGATGCGGGTTCCGCCACATCCGCCCCCTCGCCGCAACCGCCGCAGGCAGCCTTCGCCCCGGCGCCGTCACAGCCCGCCGCCCCTTCCGCCGAAGCCGTGCGCGATGACGCTGCGCGCGAGCGGCGGCACAAGCTTGGCGAGCTGCGCCAGGCCGCCCATGCGCGGCTGCTCGAAACCTTCAACCTGCCCGCGCTGCTGCAAGCGAGCGAGGCCGAGATCAAGATCGAGATCGGCAACATCGTGCGCGAGCTGATCCCGAACACCGCGGTGGCAATGAGCCGCTCGGAACGCGAACAGCTTGTCGACGAGCTCTATTACGAGGTCATGGGCCTTGGTCCGCTCGAGGTGCTGCTGAAGGACGAGAACATCGCCGACATCCTCATCAACGGCCCGAACATGGTCATCGTCGAGCGCAACGGCATGCTCGAGGAAACCGACGTCCAGTTCCAGAGCGAGGCGCACCTGCGCCGCATCTTGCAGAAGATCCTCGCCAGTTCGGGCCGGCGTCTGGATGAATCGACCCCCTATGTCGATGCCCGCCTGCCCGACGGCTCGCGCCTGAACGCCGTGATCTCGCCGATCGCCATCGACGGCACCCTGGTCTCGATCCGGAAGTTCCGCAAGGACAAGCTGACGCTCGAACAGATGGTGCTGTTCGGCTCGCTCAGCGAATCGATGGCGAGCTACCTGCGCGCCGCGGTGCAGGCGCGGCTGAACATCATCGTCTCGGGCGGGACCGGCTCCGGCAAGTCGACGCTGCTGAATGCGCTGTCGGCCTATATCGGCAAGCGCGAACGGATCCTGACCATCGAGGACACCGCCGAGTTGCAACTGCAGCAACGCCATGTCGGCCGGATGGAAAGCCGGCCTGCCAATGTCGAGGGCAAGGGCGCGGTGACCCAACGCGACTGCCTGCGCAATGCCCTTCGGATGCGTCCGGACCGGATCATCGTCGGCGAGACCCGCGGCGAGGAAGCGATCGACGTGATGCAGGCGATGAACACCGGCCACGACGGCTCGATGACCACGATCCACGCGAACACCGCCCGCGACGCGACCAGCCGGCTCAAGAGCATGGTGCTGATGGCGGGGCTCGAGATCCCGCTTGCCGCCCTGCGCCGGCAGGTCGCATCGGCCGTCAACCTGATCGTGCAGGTCGAGCGGATGCAGGACGGCACGCGCAAGATCGTCTCGATCACCGAAATCGTCGGCTGCGAAAGCGACGTGATCTCGATGCAGGAGCTGTTCTACTTCCAGCACGACACCATCACCCCGGAAGGGCGGGTCGAGGGGCGGTTTCTCGGCGCGGGCGTGCGCTCGCATTACATCGAGAGATTTCGGCGCAGGGGCATCCGCCTGCCCGATTCCCTTTTCAACGGAGAGGGATGATGGGGGGCTCGATGCTGCTTCTGGGGCTGTTCATGACCGGCGGCGTGATGCTGGTGATGGCGGTCTGTCTCTATGTCATCACCGATTACCGGCGGCTGCGGCAGCGCGTGCTCGAGCGCTTTTCCGGCTCCCATGCGGTCACCACCCCGGCCCCGGCCCCCAGGCGCCCGGCGCCGTTGCGGATCAACGACCCTGCCGCCCCCCGTGGCGCGGCCGGCAGCACGCTGCCGGGGCGGAAGCTGTGGCGCGACCATCGTCGGCTGATCCTCATCGGTGCGCTCACGCTGTGCAGCGTCATCCTGCCGGTCGGCATCGGCCTGCTGCAGATCGGCTTCTGGTGGAGCCTTCTCGCCTGCATCGTCGCGCTTGCGGCCGGCGCCGCCTTGCTGCCGCGCTGGCACGCGCGCAAGCTGCAGGCCGAAATCGAGGCAAGCGTGCCGGATGCGCTCGACATCGCGGTGCGCAGCCTGCGGATCGGCATTCCGATCAGCGTCGTCATCCGCACCCTGGCCGAGGACACGCCCGGCCTTCTGGGGGCGGAATTCGCCTTCACCGCGGACCAGATCAATTTCGGCAAGGACACGATCCAGGCGCTCGAGGAACTCGCGCAGCGCTGCGACAACCAGACCCTGCGCTTTCTCGCCGCCGCGGTCGCGATCCAGAACGAGACCGGCGGCAACCTGGCAAGCCTCGTGGAGAAGCTCGCGGCCCTCGCCCGCGCACGCATCCGGCTGCGGCGCAAGATCGACTCGATCACCGCCGAGGCGAAATGGTCCGGCATGTTCCTGTCGGGCTTCCCGATCGTCGCCTCCGGCGGAATCTGGCTGCTGGCCCCGGACTATTTCGCCCCGATGAAGGGCCATCATCTGACCCCCTCGATTCTGACGGCGGTGGTCCTCCTGCTTGTGCTCAACCTGATCTTCATGCGCCGCATCGTGCGCTTCGACACCTGAGGGCCGGATGGAAAACTTGGCCATTCTCGGGGTTGCGATCGGCGAGGCATTGCTGTTGGGCGGCCTGCTCCTGTGGCGCCTCGCGCCGCGCGCCGAAACCGTCGACGCGCCGGACGAGACCGAAACGCTCACCTTCCTCGCGGGAGACTTCTCGCCGCTGCAGCGACAGCTTGCGCAGGCCGGTTTCACCAACCCGAGCGCGGTTGCCCTGTTCAACCTTTCGAAGGCGCTTGCGGGGCTGATCGGCCTCGGCGCCGGTTACTTCGGGCTGGCCTGGTTTCAGGGCCACGTCCCGAATTTCACGATCCTGACCGTCTCGGCCCTCACCATCGCCTTCTGCGCCGCCTACATGATCCCCGCCCTGTGGATCAGCGCCCGTCAGGAGGCTTACAAGCAGCGCCTGGAAAAGGCCCTGCCCGATGCGCTCGACCTGCTGCAGATCTGCATGGAGGCCGGCCAGTCGCTTGACCAGTCGATCATTCGCACCGCGCGCGAACTGCACCCGGTCCATCCCGAACTGGCTGCGCATCTCGACTGGGCGGCCGAGGCGATCCTCGCCGGCATGGACCGCGGCGAAGCCTTCCGCCGGATCGCCGCCGAGACCGAGAACGAGGACATCGCGGCACTCGGCAATGCGCTGGTGCAGACGGTGCGGATGGGCACGCCGGTCGCGCAGACCCTGACCGTCTATACCGACGACCTGCGGGACAAGCGACTGCGCAAGGTCGAGAGCAAGGCCAATATCCTGCCGACCAAGATGACACTCGGCACAATGTTCTTCACGGTTCCGCCGCTGCTGCTGCTGCTGCTGACCCCGGCAATTCTTCGTATCATGGGGATGGTGTGATGCGCGCAACGACCCGCGGCGCCGGCTTGGCGCTGTTCTGGCGACACGACAACTCGGCCTCGGGACAGGCCGGACTCCCCGCCCGGCAGGCGCTTGCGATCAGCCTGGTCGCCCTGCTGTGTGCAGGCTTCCTGCCCGCGCAGATCTGGCAGCAGCCGGGACTGGCCGGTTTCGCGCTCAGCTGCGCCTTCGGGGCCACCGTGCTGACCGCCTTCCGCCATCATGTCCTGACCGCAGGCGAGGCACTCGCGGTCACGGCGGGGCTCGGGCTGGTCATGACCCTGCGCTTCCTGCCGATGCTGTCGCCACTCGCCGAGAACGGGCTGGAGCGTCTGCTCCTCGGCGTGGTCTTCGGGCTGATCGCGCTCGGGCTGAGCGACCGCCTGCCCAGCCTCGGCGGGGCGCGGACCGATCCGGATCAGCCACCGGGCTTCCTGGGCTTCACCCTGGGCTGGCAGGTGACCGCGGCGGTCGGGATCGCGGTGCTGCTTGTCGAACTCGTGCTGTTCAATGTGCCGATCGACCTCAGCTCGGCCCTGCACACCGAGCTGATCGCGCTCGGCATCATCACGGTGCGGAACTTCACCGGCTACGCCCTTGCCCACCACAGCCGCGGCGGGGCGCAAGCGCCCCGGACGCTGGCCGCGCTCGGCCTCGGGATCTTCACCCTGCTCCCGGCCGTCCTCGAGCTTGCCGGTGTCGCCCAGAGCGCGGCCCCCGCCATCGTCGCGCTGCTGGCGTCCTCGATGATGCTGCTGCTGATCAGCGTGTTCCGCACCGCGCGCGCCTCGGCGGCCTGTGCCGCCGCCAGTTGCGCCGCGCTTGGCGAGACGACCAGCCACGTCCCGGACATGGGCAGTTCACTGCCCGAACTTGCGGTGATTGCCGCCTTCATCATGGTTTTCGTGGCGCTGAACCGGTTCGCGCAATGGGGCATGGGGGACAGGCTGGCCGCCGCCGGTGCCGGGCGTCGCTTTCAGGCCGACGAGGGCCGCTGGCTCGCCGTGCTGGATCTCAACCGCCGCCTGATGAGCTTCCCGCTGTCGCGCGAGGCCGACCTGCAGAACGTGCCGTTCTCGCACCTCTTCTCCCAGGCCGAGCTGCCGCCGCTGATCGAGCTGTTCCGCCGGCTGAACGCCCCGAGCGCCGCGCCACCCGACAGCGAGACCCCGACGCCGCTGACCATCACCATCCCCGGCGAGGCGCCCACCCTGATGCGGGCGCGGGTGCTGTCGCGCGAGGACGGGCAGATCTGGCTCAGCCTGGCGGCCGAACAGTCCGACCGCAGCCTGGCGGCACGGCTTCAGGCCTGCGAGGCCAGCCTCGTCGAGGCCCGCGGCCGCGAGGAACACCTGCTTGCCGTCGCCTCGCACGAGCTGCGGACCCCGGTCACGATCCTCGCCATGCTGGTCGAGGACATGAAGGCCGGCTCGAGCTGGGACGAGATCGGCATCAGCATGGAAAGCACCGTCCGGCGGCTGACCGGCATCATGGAGAACCTGCGCGCCCAGACCGACAGCCAGGGCCGCGGCGAGATCTTCACCCTCGCCGAAATCGGCTTCCAGATCCTCGAGACCTTCAGCAGTTCGGCTGCGAACATCCGGCTGCGCCTCGACCAGTCGCAGGACTCCGAGCTGCTGCTGCAGGGCGCGCCGGTGCGCATCGTCGTCGCATTGTCGAAACTCGTGCATAATGCGATCGTGCATTCGCACGGCACCGAGGTCACGATCAGCTCGTTCCTCACGCCGGGCGAGGGCAACACAGCGACGGTGACCTGGATGGTGCGCGACGACGGAACCGGCGTTGCCGAAGAGGTCCGCGACCGGATCTTCGAGGCCTTCCGCGCCTCGGGCAACGAGGGCACCCGCGACGCGGCGCCGGGGCTCGGTCTCTATTACGCGCGCAAATCCATCGGCATGATCGGCGGCAAGCTCTGGCTGGACGACAAGGTCCAGCCGGGTGCCTGCTTCGTCATGACCCATCCCGTCCGCCTGCTGCGCGAGCAGTCGAAGAATGACGAGCCAAAGCAAGAAATGACACAAGACACTGTTCCCTACGCTTCGAAATCCGTCCTCCTGGTGGAAGACAACAAGCTCGTGGGCGAATTGACCGCGAACCGCCTGCGCCGGCTGTTCGGCACCGTGACCTGGGTCGAGACCGGAGCCGAGGCGCTGGCCAGCTTCCGGACGGCCCAGCCCTCGATCATCTTCGTTGACCAGCTCCTGCCCGGCATGACCGGCAGCGAGCTGGTCGAGGAAATCCGCCGGATCTCGACCTCGGTGCCGGTGGTCGGGATCACCGCCTCGACGCTCGGGTCGGAATGCGAGCGGCTGGAGGCGGCGGGGGCGAACCTCGCGGTCGAAAAGCCGCTAAGCTTCGAGCAGACGCGGCTGATCGCGCAGCAGTTCTTCGGCGCCGAAGACTGATCCGACGCCGACGCCCCCTGCCCCCGGTGCAAATCCGCGATGCGGGATTGCCTCCGCGGGGCAGCCGTGCGCAGATCCGGTATCCGCCCCTCCCACGCCCGGAAAGGCCGTCCCTGTGGCCCTCACAGAGAACCCGTCTCTGAAGAACCTGATCGACACCCTGTCGCACCTCGACGAGGCGGGGGATTGCGCGCTGCTGCTGCTCGACGACACCGGCGACGCGCTCTTCTCCAACCCGGCCGGCGACGCCCTGCTGCACGACTGGTCGCGCGATGGAGAGCTGCCGCAGACGATGCGCCAGGCGATGCGCGACGCACCGCTCTACCTGCGCCGGCCCCTGCCCGAGGCCGGGGCGGTGATGATCTGCCTGCCGCGCGACGACAGCACCGGCCAGCGCGTCTATCTTTTCCGGGCGGACCGCCCGACGCCCGAGGCCGCGGCCTACCGCCTGATCCGCCGGCTTGCGGTGCATGACCTGCGCACCCCGCTGCAGGCGCTGCTGGCGACGACCGAGGGGCAGTCCCCGGCCCTGTCCGAGGCCGCACGGACCGCCCTCGACCGGATCACCGACGTCCTGGCGCTGTCCGGCACCGAGACCCCGGGCGCGCTGTCGCGGGCCTTCGATCCGGCCGCCACCATCACGGCGATCGTGACGATGCTGCAGCCACTGGCGCAGGCCCGGCAGGTCGAGCTTGTCTTCGACCCGCCGCCGCGACAGGCCGGGGTGCAGGGCCCGGAACCGGTCTTTCGCCTGCTGGCGCAGAACCTGATCGGCAATGCCGTGCGGCATGGCGCGGGCGTCCGGCGGATCCGGCTGCGGATGGAGCTTGATCGTCCCGGCGTCTGGACCATCACGCTCGAGCAATGGCAGCAGGCGGGCACGATCCCGCGGGCGCTTCTCGAGGGGCTTGCCCGGGGGACGGATGCCCCCTCCGAGGGGGTGCGGCTGATGCATGCCGCGGGGCAGATCCTGCACGGCAGCTGGGACCTGCTGTCCCGCGCCGGAGAGGAGGCGATCTCGATCACCTTCCCGCTGCCCGAGGCCGCCGAGATCGCGCCGGCCGAGACCGCCCCCTGCCCGCCACCGCAAGACCTCGCCGGCGCCCGCCTTCTGGTGATCGAGGACAACACGGTCGTCCGCGACTGGATGGCCCAGACCTTCCGCCGCGCCGGCGCCCAGGTCAGCACCGCCGCCGATGGCATGGCCGGGCTGCTGCTGGCGGAAACCGCCACCCCGGCATTCGATGCCGTGCTGCTCGACCTCGTCCTGCCGGGGCTCGACGGGCTGTCGATCGCGCGACGGCTGCGGCTGCGCGAACGGCGTGGCCGGCCGCGGCTGATCGGCTTCTCGGCACAGGACGATGCGGAAACGCGCGCCGCCTGCGCCGAGGCGGGGATGCGCCGTCTGCTGCCCAAGCCCCTGCCCGCCGCGCAGCTTCTGGCCAGCGTCGCGCAGGAAATTCACGCCCTCAGATCGTCGGAACCCGCCATGAACCAAGGCCCCGCCATTCCACCCTCGCCACAGGCCCCGCGTGTCGCGCTGTTCCGCGACGCGATCGTGACCGAACTTCTGGCCGACCTCGGCGCGGAGGGGGCGGGTCGGTTCATGGGCCGCGCCCTCGACGAGGCCGAGGACACCCTGCGGGCCCTGAAAGACCAGGGCTTCGGCCCGAAGACGCGCGCGCAACTGCATTCCTCGGTCGGCTCGTGCGGCATCACCGGACTGAGCTTCGTCGAAGCCTGCCTGCGCCGGATTCAGGACACCGGCCGGGAGCACGGAGACCTCGCCCCCTGCTATCTCGAGCTTGCCGAGGCGATCGGGCAGACGCGGGCGGCGCTGAACGACGGCGGCCCCCGGACCCCGGGAGCGGCCCGCCCGGCCTAGGCGGAAAGGCTCCGCACGCACCTTCGCGACGCCGGGCAAAAACCCGTCCCCGCCGCGAAGCGGTCCACGGATCCGCAGAAAACTGCTACTTGTGAGCAAGCGAAGACGCTATATGGCTCCGATACGAAAAGGGCGACGCACCGAATGACAGCCGAGAACAAACTTCAGCTCCTCATTGCCGACGATCACGCGATGATCCTGGAAATGTTCCAAATGTTCGTGGGGCAGACCGCCGACATGGAGTTGACCACCGCGCAGGACTTTGACGGCGCCTTTGCGCTGATCGGGGCAAAGGGACCGTTCGACATCATCTTGCTCGACCTGCAGATGCCCGGAATGAACGGGCTCGAGGGGCTCGACCGCGCCCTTGCGACGAACGGCGGAAAGCCCGTCGCGATCCTGACCGGCAATCCGACGGCGCATCTCGTCGACGAAGTTCTCCAGCATGGCGGGTCCGGCGTCGTCCCGAAGACCATGCCGCTGAAATCGCTGACCAATGCGATCCGCTTCATGGCGGCGGGCGAACGCTACGTGCCGCTCGAACTGCTGAACGACCGCATTACGGCACGCGACTCGCTCGACCATCCGCTGACCGACCGCGAGTTCGGCGTGCTGGAGCATCTGGCGGAAGGGCGCTCGAACCGGGACATCGCGACGGCGCTGAACCTCGCCGAGCAGACGGTGAAGATGCACGTGAAGTCGATCTGCCGCAAGCTCGGCGTCAGCAACCGCACACAGGCCGTCATCGTCTCGCGCGACAAGAACCTGCTCTGAGATCGCGGGGCCGCGAGATCCCGAAGCGGCCGCTGGCCGCCTCGGGTCGTGCCGGTCTCAGAACCGGGTCGAGAAGCTCAGCCCGAAGCTCTGGGTGTCGTCGCCCTTTTCCGTCTCGGTCGCCTTCGCCAGGTAGATCGACAGCGGCGAGCCATGCACGTCGAAGGTCACGGTCAGACCGACCGAGCTGCGCAGGTTCTTGCCGTCGTCGATCATGCCGCCGAGCGTGTCGTTCAGCCCCCAGACCGAGCCCGCGCTCACGAAGGCGCCAACCCGGGTCGGAGTGTGGAACACCTCGCCCACCGAATGCTGCACGTCGATGCTGCCGACCGCATAGTAGTTTCCGCCAAGGAAGTCCTTGCCGTCCTTCGGCCCGATGCCGCGCGGCGCAAAGCCGCGGAACGTCGCCCCGCCAACCTGATAGCGGTCGACGATCCGCGTCGCCGCGCTGCCCTGCTGGGTCAGCGCCCCGCCCTGGAAGCTGAACATCACCGCCGTGTCCGGGCTGAGCGGAACGCTCGACTGCGCCGCGATCCGGCTGTCGGCCAGCGCATGCTCGTCGCTCATATTCCAGAAATACTGGTCGAAGCGGAACGAATAGGCCGGCGCGGCGAACGTCGAGACCGCCTCGTCCGAATGGATGGAATAGCTGAAGCGCAGATAGGGGCGCGCCACCGATCCCTCTTCCGACCAGATCAGCGCGCTGGCGCCGCTGTCGATGTTCTCCAGCGAGTCGCGACGATAGCCGAGCCCGCCCTCGAACCGGCCCAGCACCGGATCGACATGGGCAAGGTATCCCTCGATCCGGGCGCTGCGGTGACCGAAGCTCTGATCGTCGTATTCGGCGTTCAGGAAGGCCGCATCCAGCCCGAAGTCCAGACGACCGGGTGTGTCGCCGGTGTGATAGGCGCTGGTCTCGAGGCTCTGGGATTCCGCCCCGAGGCGCAGGTCGATCGCGCCATAGGTGTTCGGGAACAGATTGTAGCGCTCGAAGAAGAGCGAGCCGACGACGCCATCCTCGCTGTCATAGGCGATGCCGAAGCTGACCCGCCCCGGCCGCAGCTCCTTTTCCTGCACATCCACGACCAGCGTCCGGCCATCCGCCGTGACCTTCGCCGCGGTGAACACGCCCGAGTCCTTCAGGCAGCTCTCGATCTGGCGCAGATCATCGGCGGAATAGTCGGTGTCGGGCGAGATGCCGCAAGATGCCTTGAGCTGATCGTCGGACACCATCCGGGTGCCATGCACGGTCACCGCGTCGAAGCTGCGCGCCTCGGCAAGCGGTGCGATCACGGCGCCGGACAGGATCGCGGCCCCGCCGAGCAGACCAGCGAAAGCCCCCTTGGTTTTGCGGTCAATGTGCATCGTCTCGGCTCCTCGGCTATCTCTGTCGCGCCCCTCGTGAGTGAAGCGGCACGGGGTGTCAACGCTTCACCGTTTCGGGCCGCGAGATCGGCACCGGATGTGACACCCCGGAAACGGTGCCGCCGTCTCACTCCGGCATGTGGATGAACTTCGCCCAGTGCGGCATCTTCTTCACGCCGCCGCCGACATGGATCGTCCCGGGCAGTTCATAGCCCGCGGGGAACCCCCCGGACTGGGGAAAACCGAAGACGGAGTCATGGACCGTCACGTCGTCGAGGATCATCGGCCAGACCTGCTCTGCCAGGAACGCCTGATCCATGAACCGGTTGTCATGATAGCCCTTGGCGCCGACGAGATAGTCGCGAATGTTGGGCAGGACCCCGGCGGTGCCGCCCCACATGCCGGCGAGGATCAGTTCGTGATGCAGGACATGATCACGCATCACATGGAAGCGCTTGCCCGACCCGAGCCAGTCCGACACCGCGAGAAGCTCCTTCGCATTCAGTCGCGAATCCGCGTCGCGGCAGACGAAGACATTCACCCCCGGATCGTCGGACACGAAGAAACGCCACATCGGGCGAAGCGCCGCAAGAGCGGGCCCCTCCATCATCACGACCTGCGCGCCAAAGGCCTGCAGGGCGGCGATCGCATCCGCAGGCACGCTGCGGTCGCAATAGAACCGCGCCGTCCAGCGCATATACAGATGTTTGGCGATCTGCGCGTTGACGATCGCCCCGGTCACGTATTCCGGCCGGTCCCCCCAGAGCGAGAAGGCGATGATATTGCGCTCGGGGCGTTCGGGGTCGAAGCCGCGCCCTCCGGGTTTCAGCCCGGCCCGGACGAAGGGGCTTTTGGGCGCGCCCTCAAGGGCGAGACGATGCTTGTCGCGCAGGTTCCGCAGCCCCTCGTCGCGCGCCTCCTGCTGATGGCCGGAGCGGCCCAGACAGGAGATATAGGTGTTCCGGGTCGCGATGTCCTCACGCAGCTGCAGCGCCTTGCGCAGCGGCTCGAGGGCCGTCTCGTACTCGCCGCGCTGCTTGAGGAAGAGGCCGAGCGCGACATGACCGTCGCTGTCCTGCGGGTGATGAGCCGCATAATGCTCGAAGGCCCGAAGCGCCGTCACGTTATCGCCCGCATCGCGCAGGCAATAGGCCATGAACAGGCCCGCGTTCCCCTCGGGCTCGCATTTCGCCGCGACGCCATAGGCCTTGGCGGCATCCATGAAACGCCCCTGCGCGCGCAGCTCCCGCGCGATCCGGCGGATCTCGGAGACGGGGGGATAGGGGCGGGAGCCCTCTGCGGCGCTCACGGCAGAGTCGGCGACGGACGATTCGAACATGCAGGTCATTTCCATTCGGGGGACACTCGGGGAACGATCCCAGAAAAGCCGGCCGCGTGACGCGGCCGGCGCAGACAGGGTCACGGCCGACAGGGCCGCATCAGGCCCAGGATGCCATGTCGATCAGCGAGCGCAGGTAGCGCATGTTGTTGCGTTTCGCCGCCTGCAGACCGTGACAGAAGGCTGCCCTCGTGATCGGCGTGCGCAGCGTCGCATCGCAGATCGCCATCCGCTCGGTGCTGAAGTCGTCTTCCCGGACCGAGGAGGAGAGCAGCACCAGCGGCATGCTCGGAACCACCCGGCGCAGGAACAGGCACTGCTCGACGACCTCGCCGACATCGCCGATGGAGCTCTCGTCGACGAGGCAGAAGTCGATCCGGCGCACGCTTCTGGCCAGCCAGCGTTCCGAGGTGTTCTCGAGATCGGTGAGCAACAGATTGCCCCCCATCCACCGGAGCCAGTCATTCACGGAGCTGGAGACGCCGCCGGCCTTGCCGAAAAACAGCGACAGCCCCCGCGGGCAATAGGACGGCATGTAGTTCAGCCGCGACATCTGACGTTCGCGCCCGTCCCAGAAGAACAACGACGAACGGACCTGCCGCGCCTCGTCCTGCAGAAAAGTCGCGTCCCGGCCAATCTTGCCTTCACTGAATTCGAACATCTGATGCCTCGCTTCGCAGAGTGCCCCCACTCCGTTTCGACCAGTAGCATCTTGGGCTGCGCCGCTTTCCGCTATCTGGGTTCGTCATGGAGACGATATGATCTAAATCTCATTGTGTACATACCAAAGTATGTATTCGATGAATTTTTGGTTCAAGTTTGCTGTCTGCGATGCGAGGAGCGCCGCCCCTCCCCGCCCCCACGCCAACGTCATTTAGCAATGGAAAAACGCGCTTGCACTCTGAATGCCGCCTTGCCATACACGTCGGCGCAACGCCCTTGGCCCTTATTCCACAGGAAAAAGACGCCACGCGTGTTCAATGCCGAGCAGAACATGGCCGCGGCGCGGATCGTCCGGCCGCACGCCAGCCAAGAACCGAATGGCACCGGCCGCCGAAAGGCGGGCCGCGCGATCCGGAACAGGAACAGGTCCAGACCGAAAGACATTCGCCGTGAAACGTCGCGCTTTCGTCCTCCTCGCGCTTCTCCCCCTCGCCGCCTGCGGTGGCAAGAACGGGGAGATGCAGTTCTACCCGATCGCCGGGCCGATCGCCGATGCCGATTCCTCGATCGTCATCGCGGCCAAGGCGACCAATATCGACACCTCCTCGGGGCAGCTCTACTTCCGCCTGCCCAAGCCCAAGCTGAAATGCGAAGGCACCTGGAGCTCGGTCACCCCCAAGGTCACCTCGCACGAGCGCGGCCTGTCGCTGACGATCCGCGACACCGGCGGCAAGTACAAGAACGCGACCGAGGATGTGGGCGGCGTCAACCGCGGCGAGATCTACGCCGTGTGCGAGGACGGCACCCGGATCCAGGGCAGCTTCATCCAGGGCTCGGGCACCAAGAGCGGCACCGGCACCGCCACCGACACCCTCGGCAACAGCTACAAGCTGCTGTTCTGACCTTTCGCGAAACCGGCGCGGCGCGCGGGCTCTGGCCCGGCTCGCCCGGCTGCGCTATGGCTCGGCCATGACCGACACGCCCTTCCCCACCCCCGAAAGCCCCACCCCCGAAAGCTTGGCCGCCTGCGCCGTCGACGTGCTGACCACCGCCGATGCGATGGAGAAGACGGCGAAATCGCGCGCCCATGCCAGGGCCTGGTTCGACGCCCGCGCCGCCGGCACGCCGATGCCGATCGGCACCGCCACGCCGCCGCTGCGCCCCGCCCGGCCGGAGCGGCCCGAGCTGCTCGCTCCGCGCGACGTGCCGCGCCGCCGACCGGGATCGGAGGCCGGACGCAAGGCGCTGCTGCATGCGCTCGCCCATATCGAGCTCAATGCCGTCGATCTGCACTGGGACATCCTCGCGCGCTTCACCGCGACGCCGATGCCGATGGGCTTCTATGACGACTGGGTGAAGGCGGCCGACGAGGAATCGAACCACTTCCGGCTGGTGAACGCCTGTCTCGGCACGCTCGGCTCGTTCTATGGCGAGCTGCCCGCCCATGCCGGCATGTGGCGCGCCGCCGAGGACACCGCCGAGGACCTGCTCGGCCGGCTGACCGTGGTGCCGATGGTGCTCGAGGCGCGCGGGCTCGACGTCACTCCGGGGATGATCGAGATCTTCCGCAAGGCCGGTCTGCCCGACGCCATCGCCGCGCTCGAGACGATCTATGCCGAAGAGGTGGGCCACGTCGCCTATGGCTCGAAGTGGTTCCACTTCCTGTGCGGCCGGCACGAGCTCGACCCGAAGGAGACCTTCCACGGGCTGGTGCGGACCTACTTCCACGGCGCGCTGAAGCCCCCCTTCAACGAGGAAAAGCGCGCCGAGGCCGGGCTGCCGCCCGATTTCTACTGGCCGCTGGCCGAGCGCGACGACGAGGTCTGAGCCGCTTGCACCCGCGGCGGAAACGGGGTAGGCGAGGCGCCCTTCCAGCGGAGCCCGCCTCATGCCCGATTTTCCCCTCGCCATCGACTTCGGCACCTCGAACTCCGCCGCGGCGGTGCTGATGGGCGGCCTGCCGCGCCGCATCCCCATCGAGACCGGCGCCGACACCCTGCCCACCGCGGTCTTCTTCCCGGCGAATGGCGGGCCGATGCGGATCGGCGCAGCCGCGGCCGAGGCGCTGATCGCCGGCACCGAAGGACGCTACATGCGCGCGCTGAAAAGCGTGCTCGGCACCTCGCTGCTGAACGAACCGCGGCTGATCGGCGGCAAGCGGCGCAGCGTCGCCGACATCATCACCGCCTTCCTGATCGAGCTGCGCAGCCGCGCCGAGGCGACGAGCGGTCTGCGCTTCACCCGCGCGCTTTCCGGCCGGCCTGTGCATTTCCATACCAACGACCCCGAACGCGACCGCCGCGCCGAGGACGACCTGCGCGCCTGCTATCTGGCCGCGGGCTTCGAGGCGGTCGAGTTCCTGCCCGAACCCGAGGCGGCGGCGCTGGCCAGCACCGGCAATGCCGCGGCGGGCGAGACCGGGCTCGTCGTCGACATCGGCGGCGGCACCTCGGACTTCACCCTGTTCCGCACCACCGGCGCCCGCCCCGAGATCATCGCGAGCCACGGCATCCGTCTGGGCGGCACCGATTTTGACCATGCCGTGTCGATGGCCCATGTGATGCCCGCCCTCGGCCTTGGCGGCAGCCTGCGGCGCGAGCTTGGCTCGGGCCTGCTGCCGGTGCCGCAGGCAATCTACGTCGACCTGTCGACCTGGGCGAAGATCCCCTTCCTCTACACGCCCGAGACCCGGCGGATGGTGGCCGGCATGGTCCGCGTCGCGGTCGAGCGCCAGAAGATGGAGCGCCTTGCCACGGTGCTGGAAGAAGAGCTCGGCCACGAGATCGCCTTCGCCGTCGAGAAGGGCAAGATCGCCGCGAACATGCGCGAGGAGGCCGCCCGCATCGCGCTTGGCTTCGTCGAGCCGCGGCTCGCCTGTGACGTGACGCCCGCCTCGCTCGACGCCGCGCTTGCCCGCTACCGCGCCGATCTGGCCGAGGCGATGGCCGAGACGCTGCGCCTTGCCGGGCTGGCGCCCGGGGATGTCGCCCGCGTCGTCTTTGTCGGCGGCGCCAGCCTGATGCACCTGGTGACGGAAGAGGCCGCGCGGCTCTTCCCGCAGGCCACGATGCAGCAGGGCGACGCCTTCACCGCCGTCGTCGACGGGCTCGCCCTCGCCACCGCGGTCTAGAAGCTCGCCAGCACCCGCAGGTGGCTGTGGGCGTGGTTGCCGCCGCCCTCGTGGACGTGGTGGTGGTGCTCGTCCTCGGCCACCGGGATCAGCCCGAGCGTGCCATGCAGCACCCCGCGTTCGAGGAACAGCGCCTCGGCATAGGCGCGCACCTCCGCCACCCGCCCGCGCATCACCGCCACCTCGAGCGCATGACGATGGTCGAGCGGCACCGACAGCGCCGCCACCGTCTGGTCGTGCCGGTCGAGCCGCCCCTGCGGCAGCCGCGTCGCCAGGCTGCGCACCGACGGGTCGACGACATAGCTCACCGTGCCGAAGCACTCCGCCGCCTCGGGCGCGCCCGGCCGCGCCGCCAGCGCCCGGCGCAACAGGTCGCGGATCGCCTCCGACCGGCTTTGCGCGCCGGTCTGCTCGAGATGGGCGTCAAGCTCTGCCGCCAGGTCGTCGTCAAGCGTGATCGTCGTGCGCTGCATCCTGCCTCCGTCTGTCGCGGCAAGCCTAGCACCCGCGCGCGGCAAACAGAAGCGGGCGGCAGTTCTGCCTTGCCCTGCCGGGGGCGGTATGCATAACTTTCAAAAAACGCATACGACAGGAAAAGCCATGCCCCGCTTCCTCCCGCTGCTGCCGCTGGCCCTGATGCTGGCCGCCTCGCCCGCCGCCGCGCATTTTCAGGAGCTGATCCCCTCGGCCGATGTCCTGCCCGAGGGCGGCAAGGTCACCTTCGATCTGGTCTTCACCCACCCGGTCGAGGGCGGCCCGGTGATGGCGATGCAGAAACCCGCGGGCTTCGGCATGGTGATGAACGGGCAAAAGACCGACCTGATGCCGGCGCTGCGCAAGGCCCCGGTGGGCGGCACCCCCGCCTGGGCCGCCGAGGCCGATCTGGCCGAGCCCGGCGCCGCGGTCGTCTGGGTCGCGCCGCAGCCCTATTGGGAACCGGCCGAAGGCAAGTTCATCGTCCATTACGCGAAGGTGGTGGTCGATTCCTACGCCTCGGGCGCGGGCTGGGACGCGCTGGCGGGCCTGCCGGTCGAGATCGCGCCGCTGACCCGCCCGAACGGGCTGTGGACCGGCAATGCCTTCACCGGCGTGGTGCTGAAGGCCGGCAAGCCGGTGCCCTTCGCCGAGGTCGAGGTCGAGTTCGTCAACGACGGCTCGGTCGTGCCGCCGAATGACGATTTCATCACCCAGGTGCTGAAGGCCGACGCGAACGGGACCTTCAGCTATGTGATGCCGCGCGCCGGCTGGTGGGGCTTTGCCGCGCTGATCGAAGGCGATACACCGATGACGTCGCCCGAGGGCACCGAGGTGCCGGTCGAGGAAGGCGCGCTGATCTGGGTGAAGGCAACCGGCATGGGCGGCAACTGATGGCACATATCCCCGACGGGATCCTGGCGGCGCCGGTGCTGATCGGCGGCGCGGTGCTGGCGGCGGGCGGCGTGGCGCTGGCGCTGCGCCAGATCGACGACCGCGCGATCATCCGCACCGCGATCCTGTCGGCCACCTTCTTTGCCGGCTCGCTGATCTCGGTGCCGGTCGGGCCGTCGAGCGTGCATCTGCTGCTCTCGGGGCTGATGGGGGTGATGCTGGGCAGCGGCGCGTTCCTGTCGGTGCTGGTCGGGCTGGTGCTGCAGGCGCTGCTGTTCGGCTTCGGCGGGCTCACCACGCTCGGCGTCAATACGGTCAACATCGCGCTGCCCGGCGTGGTGCTGGGCCTGGCCCTTGGCCCGGCGATCCGCCGCGCCACACGCCCCGGCCTGCGCGCGGGGCTTGCGGCCCTTGTCGGCGCGCTGTCGGTTCTGGGTACCGGCGGGCTGGTCGCCGCCTGCCTCGCGCTCTCCTCTCCCGCCTATGCCCCGGTCGCGAGCGTGCTGCTTGCCACCTATCTGCCCCTCGCCCTGGTCGAGGCCGCGATCACCGCCGCGGTGGTCGGCTTCCTCGCCCGGGTCGAGCCCGACGCCCTGAGGCCCGCCGCATGACCCGCATCCCCCTTGCCCTCGCCCTGCTGATCGCGCTCGCCTCGCCCGCCGCGGCGCACAAGCTCAAGGTCTTCGCCACCGTCGCGGGGACCGAGGTCACCGGCTATGCCTTCTTCGTCGGCGGTGGCCGGGCGCAGGGCACCGGCTGGATCGCGCGAGACGCCGCCGGCACGCAGGTGGCCTCGGGCAAGACCGATGCCGAGGGCCGCTATCGCTTCACGCCCCCCGCGGGCGCGGGCGATCTCACCGTGACGGTGAACACCGAGGAAGGCCATATCGCGCAGGCCGTGCTGCCGGCCGCAAGGCTTGACGGCACGCCCACGGCCGCCGGCAGCGCCGGCCCCGCGGCCGCCGCCTCGCTCGCCGCCGCGGGCGTGGTGACCGCCGCCCCCGCCGCCCCGCCCCGCGACGACGACGCCCTTGCCGCCCTCGTCGAGGCCGCGGTGCAGCGCCAGGTCGAGCCGCTTCAGGAACAGATCGAGGCGATGGATGCCCGCCTGCGCCTGACCGACGTGATGTCGGGGATCTTCCTGATCATCGGGCTCGCGGGCATCGGGCTGTTCCTGCGCGGGCGGCGCGGATGATCCCGGCTGATCTGCGCTTGCGGCTGGTGGCGGCGGTTCTGCTGGTACTGGCCGCCTCGCAGCTTGCCCATCTCGGCCCGGCGCTGGCCGCGCTCGCACTCGCCCTGATCCTCGCCCTTGCCACCCGCCCGGACCGCGCGCTCTGGCGCCGGCTGCGCCATGTCGAGGGCTTCGTGGCGCTGCTCCTTCTCACCCTGCCCTTCGCCGTGCCGGGCGCGCCGCTGCTCACCCTCGGCCCGCTCAGCGCCAGCCTCGAGGGGCTGAGCCGCGCCGCACTTCTGACCGCCAAGGTCACCACCGCGGCGTTGGTGCTGCTCGCCCTTCTCGGCACCGTCGAGCCGATCCGCCTTGGCGCGGCACTCCACGCCCTGCGCCTGCCCGAACCGCTGGTGCGGCTTTTCGTGCTGACCCTGCGCTATCTCGGCCTGATCGGCGACGAGGCGCGGCGCCTGCGCGAGGCGATGCGCGCCCGCGCCTTTCGCGCCCGCACCGACCGCCACACCTGGCGCAGCTTCGGCAACCTGATTGGCATGCTCTTGGTGCGCGCCCTCGACCGCGCCCGCCGGGTCGAGGAGGCGATGCGGCTGCGCGGATTTTCCGGCCGCTTCCCCCATGCCGCGCTCGCCGCCCCCACCGCACGCGACTGGACGGGCTTCGCGCTTCTGACTGGCCTTGCGGCCGCCGCGCTGTTACTCGACAGGCTATGATCCCGCTTCTGTCCCTCACCGATGTGCGCGTCTGCCGCGGCGAAAGCCCGGTGCTCGACGCCGTGTCGCTGACCCTGCGCCCGCGCGACCGGCTGGCGATCGTCGGGCCGAACGGGGCGGGCAAGACCACGCTTCTGCGCACCCTCGTCGGGCTCGAACGCCCCGCCTCGGGCCGCGTGCGGCTCTTCGGGCAGGACTGCACGACCGAGGCCGAGTTCCGCGCCGCCCGCCCGCGCATCGGCTTCCTGTTCCAGGACAGCGACGACCAGCTCTTCTGCCCGACCGTGCTCGAGGACGTCGCCTTCGGCCCGCTGAACACCGGCTGCACCCTGCCCGAGGCCGAGGCGCGCGGCCGCGAGACGCTCGCGGCCCTTGGCATCGCCCATCTCGCCGAGCGTGTCACCCACCGGCTCTCGGGCGGCGAGAAGCGGCTCGTCTGCCTTGCCGGCCTCTTGGCGATGCGCCCCGAGGTGCTGCTGCTCGACGAACCGACGAACGGCGTCGATGCCGCGAACGGGGCGCGGCTGCGCGCGGCGCTTGCGGGGTTCGACGGCGCGATGATCCTCGTCTCGCATGACGAGGGCTTCGTCGCCGAGCTTGCCACCCGCGCGCTGCTGATCGCGGACGGCCGCCTGACCGAGGCCGAGATCCACACCCACCCGCATCTGCACGCCCACCCGCACCTGCACCCCCATCCCTGAACGGCAGGGCAGCGCTTCTGACCCTTTGTGCGTTGGCATTTCCGCATTCCCTGCGCTAAGACGGCCCGAGCCGCCACACGGCGCGAGAGGTCCCGGAGGAAGCCAGATGCCCTATTACCGTTCCCGCAAATCGACCCATGGCCGCAACATGGCCGGCGCGCGTGGCCTTTGGCGCGCCACCGGCATGACCGACAGCGACTTCGGCAAGCCGATCATCGCGGTCGTCAACTCCTTCACCCAGTTCGTGCCGGGCCACGTCCACCTCAAGGATCTGGGCCAGATGGTCTCGCGCGAGATCG
The DNA here is from genome assembly GCF_056590935.1 of Paenirhodobacter sp. YD-8. Classification (NCBI taxonomy): domain Bacteria; kingdom Pseudomonadati; phylum Pseudomonadota; class Alphaproteobacteria; order Rhodobacterales; genus Paenirhodobacter; species Paenirhodobacter sp. YD-8. The sequence goes on from NZ_CM152649.1 coordinate 3,377,807, forward strand.
AGGCTGCGGGCGGCGTCGCCAAGGAATTCAACACCATCGCCATCGACGACGGCATCGCCATGGGCCACGACGGGATGCTCTATTCCCTGCCCTCGCGCGAGATCATCGCGGATTCGGTCGAATACATGGTGAACGCGCATTGCGCCGACGCGATGGTCTGCATCTCGAACTGCGACAAGATCACCCCCGGCATGATGATGGCCGCGATGCGGCTGAACATCCCGGTGATCTTCGTCTCGGGCGGGCCGATGGAAGCGGGCAAGGTCACGGTGAACGATCTCGAGCACGCCGTCGATCTGGTCGACGCGATGGTGGTGGCAGCCGATGATGCCTATACCGACGCGCAGGTGGACGAGTTCGAGAAGAACGCCTGCCCGACCTGCGGCTCCTGCTCGGGCATGTTCACCGCGAACTCGATGAACTGTTTGGCCGAGGCGCTTGGCCTGGCGCTGCCGGGCAACGGCTCGATGCTGGCGACCCATGCCGACCGCAAGGAGCTGTTCCTCGAGGCCGGGCGCAAGATCGTCGAGATCACCAAGCGCCATTACGAGGGCGAGGAAAAGGGCCTGCTGCCGCGCGACATCGCCACCTTCGAGGCCTTCGAGAACGCGATGAGCCTCGACATCGCCATGGGCGGCTCGACCAACACCGTGCTGCACCTGCTGGCGATCGCCCATGAGGGCGAGGTCGACTTCACCATGGACGACATCGACCGGCTCAGCCGCAAGGTGCCCTGCCTGTGCAAGGTCGCGCCGGCGAAGCAGGACGTGCACATGGAAGACGTGCACCGCGCCGGCGGCATCATGGGCATTCTGGGCGAGATGGGCCGCGCCGGCCTGCTGCACACCGACGTGCGCACCGTGCACAGCGAAAGCCTGGGCGAGGCGATCCGGAAATGGGACGTGATGACCGCGAACGACCCGTCGGTCGAGGAATTCTACCGCGCCGCGCCGGGCGGCGTGCGCACCACCCAGGCCTTCTCGACCGGCAACCGCTACAAGGCGCTCGACCGCGACCGCGAGGCCGGCGTGATCCGCGACCTCGACCATGCCTTCTCGAAGGATGGTGGTCTCGCCGTGCTCTTCGGCAATATCGCGCTGAACGGCTGCATCGTGAAGACCGCGGGCGTCGATGACTCGATCCTGAAATTCTCCGGCCCGGCGAAGGTGTTCGAAAGCCAGGACGACGCGGTCTCGGGCATCCTCACCGGCAAGGTGAAGGAAGGCGAGGTCGTGGTGATCCGCTTCGAGGGCCCGCGCGGCGGCCCGGGGATGCAGGAAATGCTCTACCCGACGAGCTATCTGAAATCGAAGGGGCTGGGCAAGAAATGCGCCCTGCTCACCGACGGCCGCTTCTCGGGCGGCACCTCGGGGCTGTCGATCGGGCACGTCTCGCCCGAGGCGGAAGAGGGCGGCACCATCGCGCTGGTGGAAACCGGCGACCTGATCGAGATCGACATCCCGAACCGCACGATCAACCTGGCCGTCGACGAGGCGACGCTCGCCGCCCGCCGCGCCGCCAAGGGCCCGCTGCCGTGGAAACCCGCCGCGCCGCGCCCGCGCCAGGTCTCGACCGCGCTCAAGGCCTACGCGATGTTCGCCTCCTCGGCGGCGAAGGGTGGCGTGCGCATCCTGCCGGAGTGAGCGCCGCGACCAGAGACTGACGAAGGCCCCCGCAAGGGGGCCTTTTGCTTGCCGGGAGCGGCTAGCCGGGCAGCCCGTCGATCCTTGGCACATCCTCGAGACCCTCGGCCCAATCCGCGCGGCTCGCGTAACAGATATGCGCCTCCGGGCGCACCTCGATCCGGCTGTCGAGCGCCCCGGCAGGCACCACAAGCAGCGCGCCGTCCATCTGGACGTTCGGCAAAGCCGCCCCACATTCCCGGCAGAAGCCTTTTGCATGGTGCGTGCCGGGCAACCGGAAGGTCCGGACGTTCTCCTGCCCCGAAAGCCAGGTGATCTCGGCCGTCGTGGAAAACAGGTTCGCGGCGTGGTCCGAGCCTGTGTCCTTTCGGCAGCGCGCGCAGTGGCACAGGAAAAAATGCTCGAACGCCCCCGAGATCTCGAACCTGACAGCGCCACACAGGCAGCTTCCGGTAGTCAATGGCTTCATCGCCTCGTTCCTCCTGACCTCGTCATGTCCGCTTGCCGTGGCGGGCGTCGATGCGAACAGCCCCGTCCCGCCCCGCTTCTTCTTGGCCCCAATACCTCGGGGGTCCGGGGGCAGCGCCCCCGACGGGTCGCCTCGCCCCCGCGAGGCGAAACCGCCACACCTCACTCCGGGTGGTCGATCTTCCCCGCCGCCCCCGCCTGTGCCGGCATCAGCCGCCGGAAAAGCGTGTCGACCAGGAAGTGGATCGCCGCACCGGTCAGCCCGCCGACCAGCACCTCGGCCCCGCGCCACAGCCCGTCGGCAAGCGGCTGCGGATCGGCCGCATGCGAGAGATAGACGATCGGCACCGTCCACATCGCCACCTTCAGCTGCGGCCATTTCCGCGCGATCCAGGCGGCGATCGCGACCCCCGCCGACATCTGCACCACCGTGCCGAACTGCAGCTGAGCAAGCGCAATCCCCGTCGCCATCGCCGTCACCACCCCGGCCAGCGTTCCCGCCAGCCGCTGCAGCGTGGCGCTGCGGGTCTCCGAAAGACGTTCCTGCGAGACGATGATCGCGCTGACCGAGGCCCAGGACGGGTAGTCCAGCCCCAGCCACAGCGCGATCAGATAGGCCGCCGCCGCTGCCAGCGTGCAGCGCAGAACGAAGAGAGCGTCGCGCAACCCCGCCTGCATCCGCCCGCCTTACAGATAGCGCCCGCCGCGTTCGAGCACCTCGATCTGATAGCCATCGGGATCGGCGATGAAGAAGAACCGAGCGATCACCGTGCCAGCGGGGGCGAAATCGACGATCTTGCGCGGGGCGAGCCCCGCCGCCTCCATCCGCGCATGCTCCGCCGCGACGTCCGCGACCGACACCGCCAGATGGCCATAGCCATTGCCCAGATCGTAAGGCTCGGCCCGGCCTTTGTTCACCGTCAGCTCAAGCTCGAACGTGCTTTCCGCATTCGCCAGATAGATCAGCGAGAAGTCGGGGAAATCGAGCCGCTCGGCCACGGTCAGCCCGAAGGCTGCCTCGTAGAACGCCAGCGACCGCGCCTCGTCCAGCACGCGGATCATCGAATGGATCATCTTGGCCATGTCTGCCCTCCGTTTTGCCCCTGTCTGGCAGGGGCGCGGGCGAAGGGCAAGTCAGGCCTGCAGGAAGGGGACCGGCACGCCGAAGGCCTGGGCCAGCAGCACGAAGTTCAGGCACAGCACGACCAGCGCGCCCGCCCCGGCGGCGATGCGCACCTTCAGCCCCGAGACGAAATCGCCCATCACCGAGCGCTGCGCCGTCAGCCACAGCAGCGCCAGCATCGGCACCGGCAGCGCGATCGACAGCACCACCTGGCTCATCACCAGCGCTTCGGTGGCGTTCACCCCCGCCAGCACCACGGCAAAGGCCGGCACCATCGTCACCGCCCGCCGCAGCCAGAGCGGAACGCTGATCCGCAGGAAGCCCTGCATGATCATCTGCCCCGCCATCGTGCCGACGACCGAGGAGGAGATCCCCGAGGCGATCAGCGAGACGAGGAACACCCCGGCCGAGGCCGCGCCCAGCAGCGGCGTCAGCGTGTGATAGGCGGTCTCGATCTCGGCCACCTCGGCATGGCCCTGATGGAAGGCCGAAGCCGCCATCATCACCATCGCCATGTTCACCATGCCGGCGACGGACAGCGCCACGATCACCTCGATGTTGGAGAACCGCAGCACGGCCCGACGCTCGGTATCGTTGCGCACCCTTGCGCGGTGCTGGGTCAGCCCCGAATGCAGATAGATCGCATGTGGCATCACCGTGGCGCCGATGATCCCCACGGCAATCGTCAGCGCGCCGAGATCGGGCAGCACCGGCGTCGTCAGCCCGTGCACCGCCCCGCCCCAGTCGATCGGCGCGATCAGGATCTCGGCCAGATAGCAGATGCCGATGACGCCCACGAGCGCCCCGATGATGATCTCCATCGGGCGGAAGCCGAAGGCCTCGAAGGTCAGGATCAGATAGGTGACGACCGCGGTGATCGCCATGCCCCACAAGAGCGGGATGCCCAGAAGCAGCGACAGCCCGATCGCGCCGCCCAGGAATTCGGCGAGGTCGGTGGCCATCGCCGCCACCTCGCTCACCGCCCACATCGCCATCACCAGCGGCTTCGGCAGATGCTCGCGGCTGAGTTCGGCCAGGTTCTTGCCGGTGACGATGCCCAGCTTCGCCGACAGCGCCTGGAACAGCATGGCGATCAGGTTGGCGAACAGCACCACCCAGAGCAGCGCATAGCCATAGCCCGCCCCCGCCTGGATGTTCGTCGCGTAATTGCCCGGGTCCATATAGGCGACCGAGGCGATCACCGCCGGGCCGAGGAACACCAGCCACACCCGCGGCCCGCGGATCCGGCCATGGATCGCGGCGGTCATCACCGTCTGCGTGCGTCGCGTCAGCCTGTCGCTCGGTTCCATTGCGCCCCTGCTCTCCCCGATTGCTCGGCCGGAATTTAAAGCCTTGGCTACACTTCTGTCAAACGGCTTCCTTCGCTGCCGCGACCTTTCACACGGTTTTCAAGGTGAAGCCGAGGCTGTAAAGTGTTCCGCACCGGAGGATCCCATGACAGAGCCCACCCAGACCGACGACGCCGGGACCACCCCCGCCACGTCCGCCCGCTTCAGCCAGGCCCGCGCCGCCCAGTCGATGGCGGTGCTCGAGGATTACGCCGAGATGATCGACGACCTCACCGCCGAGATGGGCGAGGCGCGGATCACCGACATCGCGGCGCGGATGGGGGTGACGCATCCGACGGCGACGAAGGCGGTGGCGCGGCTCAAGCGCGAGGGGCTGGCGAATTCGCGCCCCTATCGCGGCGTGTTCCTGACCGAGGCGGGCGCGGCGCTGGCCGCGCGGGTGCGGGCGCGACACCGGGTGGTGGTCGACCTGCTTGTTGCCGTGGGCGTGCCGAACGAGACCGCCGAGCTTGATGCCGAGGGGCTCGAGCATCACGTCTCGGAGGTCACGCTGCGGGCCTTCGAGGCCTTCCTCGACGAGGCGCGGGGCGGCAGCGCGGCCTGATCCGCCCCGGGCGTGACGCCGCGGCAACGCCGCCACATCGGCGACACAGAGCCCTCTTGCGAAATGCCGGCTTTCGGTCACACTTGCGTGAGGGCCGAAGCTTTTCGGCCCGCCGTTCCCGGGGCGGGCGAACGGATTTCCGACACTTCTGACAGGACCGGCGCAGCCGGGAACTTCGTTCCAAAAGGATCACAGCAGCATCATGCACTTCAGAAACGCAACCGTGGCGGGCCTCGTGCTTCTCACCCTGTCCGCCGGCGCCAGCTTCGCCCTCGACCGCAAGCTGACAGTCTACAACAAGTCGGGCTACACGATCACCGAGTTCTACGGCTCGAACAGCGGCTCGAACAACTGGGAGGAAGACATCCTCGGCAAGGACGTCCTGCCCCCCGGCGGCTCGGTCACCATCGATTTCAACGACGGCACCGGCTACTGCATGTTCGACTTCCTGGTGAAGTTCGAGGATGGCGACGAGATGACCGACAAGATCGACGTCTGCACCGTCGGCACCTACAACATCACCAACTGAGCCCGCCGGCACCGCAACGGGATCAGGCCCGAAATGCAAACGGGGGAGGCAACGCCTCCCCCGTTTCGTTTTCCGCTGCGGGCCTTGCGGCCTCACATGTTGGGATAGTTCGGGCCGTCGCCGCCCTGCGGCGTGGTCCAGGTGATGTTCTGCGACGGGTCCTTGATGTCGCAGGTCTTGCAATGCACGCAGTTCTGGAAGTTGATCTGGAAGCGCGGATTGCCGGCCTCGTCGGTCAGCACCTCGTAGACCCCCGCCGGGCAATAGCGCTGCGCGGGCTCGGCATATTTCGCCAGGTTCACCGCGATCGGGATCGACGGGTCCTTCAGCTTCAGATGACACGGCTGGCTCTCTTCATGGTTGGTGAAGGAGAAGGCCACGTTCGTCAGACGGTCGAACGAGATCTTGCCATCGGGCTTCGGATAGTCGATCGGCTTGAACTTCTTCGCCTCGCCCGTATGCGCCGCGTCGGTCTTGCCGTGCTTGATCGTGCCGAAGAACGAGAAGCCGAACAGGTTGTTCGTCCACATGTCGAGCCCGCCGAGAACCAGCGAGGCGGCCAGCCCCCAATGCGACCACAGCGGCTTGACGTTGCGCACCTTCTTCAGGTCGGCCGCGATCGGGCCCGAACGCAGGTCGGCCTCGTACTCGACCAGCTCGTCCCCCTCGCGCCCGGCCTTGATCGCCGCCGCAGCCGCCTCGGCCGCCGCGATGCCCGACAGCATGGCGTTGTGGTTGCCCTTGATGCGCGGCACGTTGACGAGCCCCGCCGAACAGCCGAGCAGCACGCCGCCCGGGAAGGTCACCTTCGGGATCGACTGCCAGCCGCCCTCCGAGATCGCCCGCGCGCCATAGGCCACGCGCTTGCCGCCCTCGAGCAGGTTCTGCACCATCGGGTGATGCTTGAAGCGCTGGAATTCCATGTAGGGGAAGAGATACGGGTTCTCGTAGTTCAGGTGCACCACGAAGCCGATGAACACCTGATTGTTCTCGAGATGGTAGATGAAGGCGCCGCCGCCGGCGTTCTTGCCCAGCGGCCAGCCCATGGTGTGGGTGACCGTGCCCTCGCGATGCTTCGCCGGGTCGATCTCCCAGATCTCCTTCATGCCGAGGCCGAACTTCTGCGGGCAATGGCCCTTCGACAGGTCGAACTTCTGCATCACCACCTTGGAGAGCGAGCCGCGCACGCCCTCGGCCAGCATCACGTATTTGCCGCGCAGCTCCATGCCCGGTTCATAATGCGGGCCGGGCGTGCCGTCCGACTCGAGCCCCATCTCGCCCGCGACGACGCCGGCGACCCGGTCGCCGTCCCAGACGATTTCCGAGGCCGACATGCCCGGGAAGATCTCGACCCCCAGCTCCTCGGCCTGCTCGGCCATCCAGCGGCAGACATTCGCCATCGAGACGATGTATTTGCCGTGGTTCGACATCAGCGGCGGCATCGGCCAGTTCGGGATGCGCATGTGCCCGGCCGGCCCGAGAATGAAGAAATTGTCCTTCTTCACCTCGGTCTTGATCGGCGCGCCCTTTTCCTTCCAGTCCGGGATCAGCTTGTCGAGCCCGACCGGGTCGAGCACCGCGCCCGACAGGATATGCGCGCCGACCTCCGAGCCCTTCTCGAGCACCACGACGTTGAGATCCGGGTCGATCTGCTTCAAGCGGATCGCCGCCGACAGCCCCGCGGGACCGCCACCCACGATCACCACATCATATTCCATCGACTCGCGTTCGATCTCCGCCATGGCCTGGCTCCCTCGACTGGCTTCAGCACTACGGCCCCGTTGCTAACTTACCTGACGGAACGAAGCAATTGTGACGCAGCGACTATGCGCAACATTCTTTCGCTTTTTCGCGGCACCGGCGCGACCGCAACGGCGGCCGGCGGCGCAAATTCCGGCGCGACCCTTGACTTCGGGGGGCGATGGCGGATTTACACTCCTGTCAACACGATGTTGCCAGCAAGCTCGGAGCAGGGGCTCTCATGGAAAAGATACCGATGACGCGCGCGGGTTTCGACGCGCTCGATGCCGAACTGAAAACCCTCAAGACCGTCGAACGCCCCACTGTCATCAAGGCGATCGCCGAGGCGCGCGAGCATGGCGACCTGTCGGAAAATGCCGAATACCACGCCGCGCGCGAGAAGCAGAGCTTCATCGAGGGCCGGATCAAGGAGCTCGAGTCGATTCTCGGCCGCGCCGAGGTGATCGATCCCTCGAAGATGTCGGGCGCGATCAAGTTCGGCGCCACCGTCACCCTCGTCGACGAGGACACCGACGAGGAACGCACCTATCAGATCGTGGGCGAGGCCGAGGCCGATCTCGAACGCGGCCTGCTGAACATGAAATCCCCGCTCGCCCGCGCCCTGATCGGCAAGGACGAGGGCGACAGCGTCGAGGTCCGCACCCCGGGCGGCGAACGCAGCTATGAAATCCTCACGGTCCGCTACCTCTGAGGACCAGACCGAAAGGTTTGCCGTGATGAGCGACGCCAAACCGGATCGCATCGCCCCCGAGCCGCCGGCGCCCGTCGCCGCGGCCACGGCGGGCGCGCCGATCAGCCCCCCGATCGCGGATGTGCGCACGCGCGCCGAGGCCGGCCGCGGCTTCGGCCCGATCGAGCGCATCGCCGCCGGGCTCAGCCTTGTCTGGCTGGTGCTCGTCGCGGCGTTCTGGCTGTTCGTGCCGGGCAATGGCGCCGGGCTCGACGCCGCCTCGCTGGTGATGGCGGTGACCGGTATCCTGCTGCCGCTGGTGATGATCTGGATCGCCGCGATCACCGCCCGCACCGCGGCCGAGATGCGCGCCGAGGCGCAGGCGCTGAAGGCCTCGGTCGAGACGATGCGCGCAGCCTGGCTCAGCCAGTCGCAGCTGCGCGCCGGCGCCACGATCGAGAAGAAGCTCGACGAGGTGGCGCAGGTCGCCCGCCAGGCGGAAACCGCAATCGCCACCTTCACCTCGCGGCGCGACGCCGGTGCGACGCCGCCCTCGGCCGACCGCAAGGCGGCGCTCGCGGCGCCCCGCCCCGCCGCGCCCGGCGAGGACCAGCCCGCCCTTGCCCTCGGCACGCCGGCCGAGGCGCTCGCCCAGCCGGTCTCGGTCGCCGATTTCATCTGCGCGCTCAATTTCCCCGACAATGCCGATGACCGCGAGGGCTTCCGCGCGCTGCGCCGCGCGCTCGAGGACCGGACGATGGCGAAGCTGATCCGTGCCGCGCAGGACGTGCTGAACCTGCTCGCCCAGGACGGCATCTACATGGACGACCTGACGCCCGACCGCGCCCGGCCCGAGCTGTGGCGCCGCTTCGCCCAGGGCGAACGCGGCCGCGAGATCGCCGCGCTCGGCGGCGTGCGCGACCGCTCCTCGCTTGCCCTCACCGCCGGCCGGATGCGCTCGGACACGATCTTCCGCGACGCCGCGCACCACTTCCTGCGCCAGTTCGACCGCACCTTCACCGAATTCGAGACGAACGCCTCGGATCAGGAAGTGGCGGAACTTGCCGAGACCCGCACCGCGCGCGCCTTCATGCTGCTCGGCCGCGTCACCGGCACCTTCGACTGAACGCCTCGGCTTTCACCTTGCCCGAAAGACCTCGGGGTGCGGGGCAGCGCCCCGCGCCGCCCACCGTCACAGGTGCCGCGCCATGGTGATGCTCGAGCGATAGCCGAAGATCAGCGCCTTCAGCCGGCTCTCGCGGCGCCCGATCACCTCGAAGCCGAGCCGGTCATAGAGCGCGCGCGCCCGCAGGTTCTCGCCGATCACATCGAGCCGCAGCTGCGAAAAGCCACGCATCGTCGCCTCGCGCGACAGCGCCTCGACCAGCGCCGCCCCCACCCCGGTGCCGCGCGCCTCCTCGGCCACCGCCAGCCCGTCGACGGAAATCGTGCCCGTCGCCAGATCCTCGGCCAGCACGCCAAGCGCATGCGCCCGCCACCAGGCGCCGAAGCGGCCATAGACCGCGATCAGGTCCGACATCCGGCCACCGACAAAGGATCCTCGCGCCGTGCGATAACCGATCACGCCCAGCAACGCCCCCGCCTCGTCGCTGGCCGAGATCACGTGATCGGGCGACATCACCCGTTCGATGAAGGCCATCGCCTTCGGCTCGGGCCCCATCACCGCGCCAAGCTTGCCGCCGAAGGCCTGCCAGTAAAGCCGCGCGGCCTGCGCCCGCTGCCCCGGGGTGACGCCGTGACGAATGATCGTCATCACCGCGCCCCCCCGAGCCGAACCGCGGCGGCGGCCAGATCTTCGGGCGTGTTCAGATTGGCGAAAGGGTCCTCGGGCAGATCGTCGAAGGCGACCTCGGTCGCCGCGCCAAGCGCCACCCGCACACGCCGCTCGCCGGTCGCGAACAACGCCTCGATCCGATCCGCCTCGCAAAGCGGCCAGAGCGCCGCGGTGTAATGCGCCCGGCCGCGCCAGGTGGCACAGGCGACGCCCCCCGGCGCAGCGAGCCGCGCCACCAGATCCGCGGGCAGGAAGGGCGTGTCGGTCGCCGCGGTCACCAGCGCCCCGGCGCCCTCGGCGGCGGCCCAGCGAAACCCGGCGCGCAGCCCGGCCAGCGGCCCCTCCCCCGCCTCGCCCGGCAGATCGGCCAGCACCGGCAGGCCGAATCCCGCAAGGCGCGCCGGATCGCCATTGGCTGACAGCGCCAGCCGGTCGACCTGCGGCGCCAGCCGCGCGATGACATGGGCCGCGAGCGGACGGCCGGAGAGCGGCAGCAGCGCCTTCGCGACACCGCCCATGCGGCGGCCCTGCCCGCCGGCCAGGATCAGCCCGGCGATCCGCATAATGCCTCCGATACAATCGCGCCCTTGGCGCCCTTCGTCACTGCCCCTAGAACTGGCGCAACACGCCTCAGCGAGCAAGCCACCATGACCGACCGCCCCTCACTTTCCGCCGCCTACTGGCGCGGCCTGCGCAACGGATTGCCCTTCATGCTGGTGATCGTGCCCTTCGGCACCCTCTTCGGCGTCGCGGCGACCGAGGCCGGGCTGAACGTCGCCGAGGTGATGGGCTTCTCGATCCTGGTCATTGCGGGCGCCTCGCAATTCACCGCGGTGCAGCTGATGAACGACCACACGCCGGCGCTTCTGGTGATCCTGACCTCGCTCGCGGTCAATCTGCGCATGGCGATGTATTCGGCCTCGCTCGCGCCGCATCTGGGCGCCGCGCCGCGCTGGCAGAAGGCGCTCGTCGCCTATTTCATGATCGACCAGAGCTTTGCCGTCGCCGCGCAGGATTATGAGCGCGCGCCGCAGCAGAGCCTGGCCGAGAAGCTCGCCTATTACGCCGGGGCCTGCACGCCGAACTGTCCGACCTGGTATGTCGCGACGCTCGCGGGCGCGCTTCTGGGCGCGGCGATCCCGCCCGAATTCGCGCTCGACTTCGCCGTGCCGGTGACCTTCCTCGCGATGATCGCACCGATGCTGCGCTCGCTGCCGCATCTGGTGGCGGCGACGGTCTCGGTCGTCGCGGCGCTCGTCTTCTCGTTCCTGCCCTCGGGGCTGGGCGTGCTGGTCGCCGCGGTGCTGGCGATGGTCGCGGGCGCGCGGGCCGAAACCTTCCTGACCCGGAGGGCGGCACGATGAGCGCGGATTTCTACGGCCCCACCGAGATCTGGATCATCATCCTCGCCCTCGGCATCGGCACTTTCTTCCTGCGCTATTCCTTCCTCGGCCTCGCCGGGCGCCGGCCGCTGCCGGAATGGGCGCTGCGCTATCTGCGCTATACCGCAGTGGCGGTGCTGCCGGGGCTCGTCGCGCCGCTGGTGCTCTGGCCGCAGGCGACGGGCGGCGCACCGGACCCGGCGCGGCTGATCGCCGCCGCGGTGACGGTGCTGGCGGGGCTCGCCACGCGCAACACCCTCGCCGCGATCCTCGGCGGCTTCGTCTCGCTCTACCTCGCGCTCTGGCTGGTCGGCTGAGACGGAAACGCCCGGGGCAAGCCCCGGGCGTTCGTCTTTCCGAAGCGGCCCAGCCGGATCAGAACGGCAGCTCGGTGCCGTGCTTGATCTCTTCCTGCTGCACCATCAGCACGCCCGAATTGTCGTCGGGATCGTTGTCGTAATGGTCCTTGGTCACCACGCCCGGCAGCTTGCCGAAGGCCTTCGACAGCTTCAGCGGCGAGAAGGTATTCGGCAGCGATTCGAAACCCGGGATGTCGCGCAGCACCGCCGAGGTGTCATTGGCGCACATCATCTTGTTCACCGCGCCATTCGCCTCGGCCCGGCGGATCATCGCATCCGCCTGCGCAAGCGTCACCGGCACGCGCTGCTCGCGCACGAACCAGGTCTCGCGCGCGTGGTAGTCGATGTAGAACTTGTACATCCGTTCGGTGATGCCGTAGTCGACGTCGTTGCGCTCGGGCACCCAGGGGTGGTTCCAGGTCCCGGCCGGGTCGAAGATCACCCGCTGCGTGCCGTCGATCATCAGCGACGAATGCCCGCCCGAGCCGGTATGGGTGCCGATCACGGTGAACAGCGTCACCGAGGGCGGGTTGCCGGTATGCACCGCGGCCTTCTGCACGACATCGTCCGGTGCCCAGACGGGTTGCGCCCCGCACGCGGCCAGCGCCAGCGGCAGGATCAAGCAGATGATAAGTCGGCGCATCTGCCGGTCTCCTCAAACTCGTGACGGGGCTGACGATCAGCCGTTTGCCAGAGCGAGGAACACCAAAAATGCCACGATGACAACCGCCCCGACGGTCACGAAACGCAGGAATCCCGCGAATGTTCTCTCATGAGCACGGATATCCATGCTGCCCATTCTGTAATCGGCCATCGTTTCCTCCCGACTGTCTCCCGGGGCAAGCCTAGCGCAGCGTCACGCGCCTGTCATCCATGCGCTGCAGGGCGCCTCAGCCCTTGCGCTCGGCCGTGAGCCCGCGGGCCAGGCGGAAGCCGATCCGCCGCGCCTCGTCCTCGGCCGCGGGTTTCGGGATCGCCACCAGCATCACGTTGAGCTGGCTCACATGCTGGATCAGCTGGGTGCGCGCGCCATCCTCGTCGCGGCCGTAGAAGGTGAGGATATCGGGGGCGAAATAGCCCAGCCCCTCGATCTGCAGCACGCCGACATCGCCGCCGGTGATGCCAAGCGCCACCTCCTCGTCGGGCTGCAGCTGGCTTTCGAAGTTCTGGATATAGAGGACCAGCCGCTCATAGGCCCATTGCGCGGGCGACTTGTCCTCGAACGGCTCGTCGGCCACACCGGGCGGCAGTGGCAGGGTCTCGAAAGGGGCGCCGGCGTCATCATCGGTCAGCACCGCATGGGCGCGCGGCAGCGCGCTGTCCTCATGCGCCTCGGCAAGGGTGCGGATCGGGGTGTCGCTCATGCGAGGGACCAGTGCCAGATATCGTCGTCCCCAAGCGTGCGGCGGACCTCGCCGCAGTGCAAGAGGTGATTGAGATGGGCCACCGCCTCGACCAGCGCGAGCCCGTATTCGCCCTCGCCGATCGGCCGCTTGAAGAGCGCGGGGAAACAGGCGGTGGCCGGCCGCGGCCCCTCGGCCAGCAGCGTGCGCAGACGGGCAAGCGCCCCCTCGTGGTTCTCGATCATCTGCCGCAGCCGCAGCGGCAGGCCGGTGAACGGCGTCTTGTGGCCGGGCAGCACCAGATGGTGGCGATGCGCGAAGGGCTGGAAGGCGCGGCAGCTCTCCAGCCAGTCGGCGACCGGATCGGCCATCGGCTCGGTCGCATAGACGCCGAGATTGGCCGAGATCGAGGGCAAGAGCTGATCGCCGCCAAGGATCAGCTCGTCATCCTCGGACCAGAGCGTGGCATGATCGGGCGCATGCCCCTCGCCGATCCGCACCCGCCAGCGCCGGCCGCCGGCCACGACCCGGTCGCCCTCGCGGATCCGGGTGAAGCCCAACGGCAGCGGATGCACGCAATCGGCAAAGTTGAAGGGGCGTTCGGTGGCACGGCGGGCATGCAGGTCGGGGGTCATCCCGGCCCGGCGCCAGAAGTCGAGCGTCTCGGCGACCGGCACCGGCTGCTCGTCAAGGATCAGCATCCGGGCAAAGAGCCAGGAGGTGCGGGTGGTCACCAGCTCGGCGCCGCGCGCCTGCAGCCAGCCCGCCAGGCCGATGTGATCGGGGTGGTAATGGGTGACGAGGACACGGGTGACGGGCTTGCCCGCAAGCCGCCCGTCGAGCGCCGATTGCAGCGCGGCGCGGCAGGCCGGGGTGTCGATGCCCGGGTCGACCAGCGTCCAGCCGTCGCCATCGTCGAGGGCATAGGCATTGACGTGGTCGAGCGCCATCGGCAGCGGAAGGCGCAGCCACAGCACGCCCTCCGCGATTTCAACGGTCTCACCCGGGGCCGGCGGATCGGGCCAGGGGTAGTGCAGCCCTTTCCGCGCGGTCCCGTGGCTCATGCGCTCAGGTCTTCGACCGACAGCGCATAAAGCCCCTCGGCGCCTTCGCGCGCCTCGACCAGCGCCGCGGCGAACTGCGGCAGCAGGCGGCGGATATAGACCGCGGCAAGCTTCGCATGACGCGACCCGGCACCTTCGGCGATCGCCGCACGCAGGTGGAAATGCGCGCCGAGCACGCGGGCAAAGGCCTTGAGATAGGGCACCGAGCCCGCAAAGCGGTCCTGCATGTCCTGGCCGATCATCCATTCGGTGTGCTCGCGCAGGGTCTCGGCGGCCTGCCAGACGGCATCGGCAAGATCGGGCAGCGCCTCGCGCCCGGCCTTGGCGTCTTCCTCGACCTCCTGCAGCAGACGGAACGCGGCTTTGCCGCCGTCCATCATCTTGCGCCCGACGAGGTCCATCGACTGGATGCCGTTCGTGCCCTCGTAGATCGCGGTGACGCGCACGTCGCGGAAATACTGCGCGGCGCCGGTCTCCTCGATGAAGCCCATGCCGCCATGCACCTGGATGCCCTGGTCCGAGACCCACATGCCGGTGTCGGTGCCATAGGCCTTGGCGATCGGGGTCAGCAGCGCGGCGCGCGCCTTCCATGCCTCGTCACCGGTCGCGTGCCCCATGTCGATCGCCACGGCGCAGGCAAGCGCGATCGAGCGCGCGGCAAAGACCTCGGCCTTCATCGAGGCGAGCATCCGGCGCACGTCGGCATGCTCGATGATCGGCTTGAACTGCACGCGGTCCTGCGCATAGGCGAGCGCCTTCTGATAGGCGCCCTCGGCGATACCGATGCCCTCGACGCCGACGTTCAGACGCGCGTTATTCATCATCGTGAACATCGCGGCCATGCCCTTGTTCGGCCCGTCGACCATCCAGCCCTTCGCGCCCTCGAAGCTCATCACGCAGGTGGGCGAGCCGTGCAGGCCCATCTTGTGCTCGAGCGAGACGACCTTCAGGCTGTTCGCCACGCCCGGCTCGCCGTTCGCGTCGGGCAGGTATTTCGGCACCATGAAGAGCGAGATCCCCTTCGTGCCCGGCGCGCCATCGGGCAGGCGGGCGAGGACGAGGTGGCAGACGTTCTTCGTCATGTCCGAATCGCCCCAGGAGATGAAGATCTTCTGCCCGGTGACCGAATAGGTGCCGTCGCCATTCGGTTCGGCCTTGGTGCGCAGCGCGCCGACGTCGGAACCGGCCTGCGGCTCGGTCAGGTTCATCGTGCCCGACCATTCGCCCGAGATCAGCTTCGGCAGGTAAAGCTCCTTGATCTCGTCCGAGGCGTGGTGTTCCAGCGCGTCGATCTGGCCCTGGGTCAGCAGTGGATTGAGCTGCAGCGCCAGGTTCGCGCCCGACATCATGTCGTTCACCGCGATCGCCATGGTCAGCGGCAGGCCCATGCCGCCGTATTCGACCGGCGAGGAGATCCCGACCCAGCCGCCCTCGGCGATCTGCTCATAGGCTTCCTTGAAGCCCGGCGAGGAGCGCACCACGCCGTTTTCCAGCTTGGCCGGCGTCAGGTCGCCATTGCGGATCAGCGGCGCCATCACCTCGTCGCACAGCTTCGCCGCCTCGGTCAGGATCGCGTCGACGGTCTCGCCGGTCGCCTCGGCGAATTTCTCGGTCGCGGAGACCGGCGCGAGCGGCACCACCTTGTCGAGAATGAACCGCAGTTCCGCGACGGGCGAACGATAGGACATGACTTCCTCCTTGGAGCGCTTGGCAACGGGCGCCGGCACGCTTATGACCTGGATACTCGGGCCACAAGTTACCGCAAGGGAAGGCGCCTTCAACCGCTACGCAGCGTCACCGGAGGTGAATGGATCGCATGACGGAACGTCTCGCAACCGATGCCGCGGGGATCGCGCGGGCGGCGGAGCTGCTGGCCGCGGGCGATCTCGTCGCCTTCCCGACCGAGACGGTCTATGGCCTCGGCGGCGATGCCCGCTCGGGCGAGGCGGTGGCGCGGATCTATGCGGCCAAGGGCCGGCCGCGCTTCAACCCGCTGATCGTGCATGTGCCCGACCTTGCCGCGGCCGAACGGGTGGCGGTGTTCTCGGACAAGGCGCGGGCGCTCGCCGCGGCATTCTGGCCCGGCCCCCTGACCCTCGTGCTGCCCTTGCGCCCCGAGGCGGGGATTTCCGACCTCGTCAGCGCCGGACTTGATACGGTGGCGGTGCGGATGCCCGCCCACCCGGTCGCGCGCGCGCTGCTTGCGGCCTTCGGCGGCCCGGTGGCGGCGCCCTCGGCCAATCCCTCGGGCAAGGTCAGCCCGACGACCGCCGATCATGTGCTCGAGGGGCTCGACGGAAAGATTGCCGCGGTGGTCGATGGCGGGCCCTGCGCAGTGGGGCTCGAATCGACGATCCTGATGCTCGATCCGCCGACGCTGCTGCGCCCGGGCGGGCTGCCGGCCGAGGCGCTCGAGGCGGCGCTTGGCTGCGCGCTGCCGACAGGGGGGGATGCGGCGAAACCGAACGCGCCCGGCCAGCTGAAATCGCATTACGCCCCCGGCGCCGCGGTGCGGCTGAACGCCACCGAGAAACGCCCGGGCGAGGTCTTCCTCGGCTTCGGCCCCGGCCCCGCGGCCGATCTGACGCTGTCGGAAAGCGGTGATCTGGTCGAGGCGGCGGCGCACCTGTTCGGCGCGCTGCGCGAGGCCGACCGGCTGGCACAGGCACACGGCGCCGCAACGATCGCCGTCGCGGCCATCCCCGACACCGGGCTTGGCCGCGCGATCAACGACCGGCTGCAGCGCGCCGCCGCCCCGCGCAGCTAGGGGGCGCCCCCCCCTCTGCGCTCAGGCGTGGCCCGCCGCGGCCGAAAGCGAGCGCGGATCGACGCCCATGGTGGCCAGCGCCCGGGTCCATTTCGTCGCGTGATCGGGGTCGAGTGCGATCGTGGCATCGCCATCGGCAATCAGCCAGCCGTTCGACAGGATCTCGGCCTCGAGCTGACCGGGCCCCCAGCCGGCATAGCCGAGCGCCAGCAGCGCCCGGTCCGGCCCGCGCCCCTGCGCGATATCCTCGAGGATGTCGCGGGTCGCGGTCATCGCCACCTCGGGCATCACCTCCATCTCCGGCCCCTGCCCCTTCCAGTCGCGCGAATGCAGCACGAAACCGCGCCCGGTCTCGACCGGACCGCCGAAAAGAATGGGCGCACTGGCCGGCCGGTCGGAGGCCGCGACCGCGATGCCGAGCTGTCCGAGCAGGTCGCTCAGCCCGGGTTTCGGCAGCGGCTTGTTGACGATCAGCCCCATCGCGCCTTCGGGCGAATGGGCGCAGACCGCCACCACCGCATGTTCGAAGCGCGGGTCACCCATGCCGGGCATCGCGATCAGGAGTTTTCCGGTCAGGTCCATGTCGGTCTCCGCCGGCGCGGGATGCGCCTTTCCCCAAAGGTGGCCCCGGCCCCCGGCCGGATCAAGCCCCGCACCCGCCCCGACTGTGGCAAAGCCGCACAGACACGCCGCGCTGGCGCGTTTGTGACTTGGACTGCCCGGCCCCAAGGCGTTATCCGAAGGTCATGCCCAGACATCTCGCCCCCCTGCTTCCGCTCTGCCTTTGCCTTGCCGCGCTGCCCCTGCACGCCGAGGAGCCGCTGCCGCCCGGCATGGAGGGGGCCGAGGTGCTGCCCGGCTGGGAGGCCCCCGACGGCAGCCGCATCGCGGCGCTGAAGATCGAGCTCGACCACGGCTGGAAGACCTACTGGCGCAGTCCGGGCGATGCCGGGGTGCCGCCGGTGATCGATTTCGCCGGCTCGGACAATGTCGCCAAGGTGCAGGTGATCTGGCCCGCGCCGCAGGTCTTCGACCAGAACGGGCTGCGCACCGTGGGCTATCACGACGAGATGATCCTGCCGCTCGAGATCACCCCCGCGGACCCGGCGAAACCGGTGACGCTGTCGGCCGGTCTCGACATGGGGATCTGCCACGATGTCTGCGTGCCGGTCTCGCTCGAACTGGGCGCCGACCTTGCCGGGCCGGGCACCCCCGACCCCGAGATCCGCGCCGCGCTGAACGCCGTGCCGCTGCGCCAGCCCGGCCTTGCGCATTGCACGGTCGAGCCGATCGCCGACGGGATGCGGGTGAAGGCGGCGATCGATCTGCCCGAGGCGGCGGGCGAGGTGGCGTTGTTCGAACTGCGCTCGACGCCGATGTGGGTCTCGGATTCCGAGGCCGAGCGGCAGGGCAACACGCTGCTCGCCAGCGCCGAATTCGTGCCCGACAGCGGCAAGCCCTTCGCGCTCGACCAGACCGATCTGCGCATCACCGTGCTGAGCGAGGCGGGCGCGATCGAGATCGACGGCTGCCCGGCCACCCCGGCCAACTGAGCCCGCTCAGCGCGCCGGGCCGAGCCGCCGGCGCGCGATCCGCGGCGCGATCAGCCCCGCGCCCGCCACCACCAGCGCCGCAAGCCCGATGAACAGGCCAAGCGCCGCCCCCACCCCCTGCCCCGCCAGCATCGCCCGACCGAGCGTCGCGACGAAGGCGAGTGCGATCAGCCCCGCGGCCGCACCCAGCACTCCGCGCAGCGGCCGTGCCCGCAGCCCGTGGCGCAGCGCCCGCAGCTGCCGCGTCACATCGAGCTGGATCGCCAGCATCGCCGGCACGACGAGCAGCACGATCACCATGCCGAAGCCGAGCCCGTAGCACAGGGTGATGACCGTGGGCTTGAGGAACACCGCCGAGGCCGAGGTCTCGTAGAGCAGCGGCGCCAGCCCCAGCACCGTCGTCAGCGTGGTCAGCAGCACCGGCCGCAGCCGGTCCGCCACCGCATCGACGATCGCCGGGGCAAGGCCGCGCTTTGCCGCATATTCGTCGACGGTCGAGATCAGCACGATCGCGTCGTTGATGATGATCCCGGTCATACCGATCAGCCCGACGACCGAGAACATCGACATCGGCAGGCCCCAGAGCGCATGACCCCAGATCGCCCCCACAAGGCCGAAGGGAATGACCGACATCACCACCACCGGCCGGGTCCAGCTGGCAAAGATCCAGGCAAGCACGATGTAGATGCCGACGAGGCACAGGATCAGCCCGATCATCGCGTCGGACATGAAGTCGCGCTCCTGCTCGGCCGCGCCGGTCAGGGTGAAGACGACGCCGCGCTCCTCGGCGATGCGGGGCAGGATCTCGTCGCGCAGCGTGCGCTGGATCTCGTTCGCCCGCGCCGGGTCGTCCTCGGAGATGTCGCCGGTGACGCCCACGCGCCGCACCCCGTCCTCGCGCCGGATCGTCGAGAAGCCGGTCTCCGAGCGCAGGGTGACGATGTCGGAGAGCGGCACCCAGTTCCCCGCCGGCGTGCGCATCTGCATCCGGTCGATGAAATCGGCGGTGAGCTCGCCCTCGGGCAGCTCGACCCGGATCGAGGCCGAGCGCACGCCGTCGGGATAGGTCGCCGCCTCGGTGCCGTTCAGCCGCGCCCGCAGTTCGCGCCCGAGGCTGTCGATGTCGAAGCCGAGCGCCGCGCCCTGCGGGGTGAGCGACAGGATCAGCTCCTCCTTGTCATAGGCGAGCGTATCCTCGACCGCCGAGACCTCGGGGAAGGCCGCGAGTGCCGCCTTCAGATCCTCGGCCGCCTCCTTCAGCACCCGGCTCTCGGCGCCCGAGAACTGCACCGAGATCCCGTCCGACGCGGGCCCGCTGCGGAAGCCGCGGAAGCTAAGCTCCTCGAGCAGCGGCATCCGCTCGGCCTCGCGCTGCAGACGGGCGACGAACTCGGCCGAGGAGAAGGGGCGCAGGTCGGCATCGACCAGCTCGACCGAGATCGAGCCCAGAAGGTCGGTGTCCTTACCCTCGGCCGAGGCGAGCGCGCGGCCCGAGGCGCCGCCGATCTGGCCGAGCACATATTCGACCGGATTGCTGCCGGTCTCGGCCGCGTAGTCCTGCCCGACCCGGTCGACGGCGCGTTGCAGCGCCTGCATCTGCGCCATGGTGTCGGCGCGCGAGGCGCCCGCCAGCATGGCGAAGGCACCCGAGACGGTCGACTGCTCGGGCGGCGAGAAGAAACGCCATTGCACCGTGCCGCCGATCAGCAGCGCGACCTGGCTGAGCAGCAGCGCGACCGAGCCCGCCACCACCGCATAGCGCGCCCGCACGATCAGCCGCACCAGCGGCCGCATGATCCGCACCCGCACCCAGTCGAGCCCGCGGTTCACCACCCGCGACGGCGCGTCATACCAGGCGCCCTTCGCGGTATGGGCGAGCGCGTGGCTCATGTGGTTGGGCAGGATCAGGAAGCACTCGACGAGTGAGGCGCTCAGCACCGCGATCACCGTCCAGGGAATATCCTCGACCATCCGCCCCATCGGCCCGCCGACCACCGTCAGCCCGGCAAAGGCGATGATTGTGGTCAGCGACGAGGCCAGCACCGGCGCCGCCATCCGCCACGCGCCCTGCTCGGCCGCCAGCACCGGGTGCTCGCCCAGCTCGCGGGCACGGAAATCGGCGTGCTCGCCCACCACGATCGCATCGTCGACGACGATGCCGAGCGTCAGGATCAGCGCGAAGATCGAGATCATGTTGAGCGTCATGCCGCCGAGGTACATGACCGCCAGCGCGGCGGCCATCGAGGTGGGAATCCCCATCGCCACCCAGAAGGCGGTGCGCGCGTTGAGGAACAGGAACAGCAGCACGAGGACCAGCGCCAGCCCCTGCGCGCCGTTCTTCATCAGGAGTTCGAGCCGCTGGATGATCGCGGCCGAGCGGGTGCGCACAAGGTCGATGGTGGTGCCCGCGGGCAGCGTCGGGCGGATCTCGGCCACCACCGCCTCGACCTCGTGCTGCAGCGCGATCGCGTCGCCCGCGGCCGAGCGCGAGACATTCACCGTCATCGCCGGGTTCGCGCCGACAAAATAGGCCCGCGCCCGGTTCGCCCCCTCGACCCGGATCTGTGCCACATCGCCGATGGTCAGCAGCGAGCCGTCCGGGTTGGTGCGGATCACGATGCCCGCGATGTCGCGCGCGGCGCGGCGCTCCTCGCCGGTGCGCACGCGCGCCGCGCCCCCCGCCACGTCGCCCGCGGGGCTCGTTGCCGCCTCGGCCGCGATCAGCGCCGAGATCTGGCCGAGCGTCACGTTGTGGCGCATCATCTGCGCCGTCGGCACCTCGACCAGCGTGCGCGGCGCGGCCATGCCCTGCACCGTGGTGCGCGTCACGCCCGCCGCATAGAGCCGCACCACCAGCTCGTCGGCCAGCCGACCGAGCTGTTCGGGCGGGATCGGGCCGGTCAGCACGATATCGGTCACCGTGTCACGCCAGACGCCGCGGGTGACGACGGGCTCGTCGGCCGCCTCGGGCAGGTCGCCCGCGGCGGTGATCGCCTGCTCGACATCGTTCACCGCGCGGCCCATGTCCCAGCCCGGCTCGAATTTGAGAGTGATCGTCGCCTTGCCCTCGATCGCGCGGCTTTCGGAACTGTCGACGCCCTCGACCGAGATCAGCGAGGGTTCGAGCACCTGCACGATGGCGCGGTCGACATCCTCGGCACCGGCGCCCTCCCAGGTCACCTCGACCTCGACCTCTTCGGTCACCGAATCGGGAAAATACTGCGCGCGCATCTTAGGCAGCACGGCAAGGCCGGCGCAGAGCATGACGACCAGCACGATATTCGCCAGCGTCCGGTGCCGGGTGAAGCGGCCGATGAGGCCGCGCGGCGGCGGCAGGGGCTCGCCCGGGCGCACGAAATCGCCCTCGGCCCGGGCGGCCTCGGCGGCAGCGGCGTTCGCCTCGACGGCAGTGTCCTCGGAGGCGGTGTCCTCGGGGCGCGCGCTCACCGGCTCAGCCCCCGGTCCGCGCTTCGAGCCGGTCGATCAGCTCGGCCGGCACCGCCTCTTGCGCGAGCTGGGCAAGAAGGCGCGCCTTCGTCTCCGACGGCATCCGCACATTCGCCTCGACCTGCGCGATCAGCCGCGCCCGGCGGTCGGGATCGAGCGGCACCAGCGCCGGCGCGGCGGCCGCGCCCGGCCGCAGCGGGCGCAGCTTCAGCCCCTCGCCCAGCAGCGGCGTGCGCTCGGCCACGATCTCCTGGCCCGTGGCAAGCCCTGCCGCGCGGATCAGCACCGCGTCGCCCTGCCGGTGCAGCACCTCGACCGGCACCGCGGCGAGCCGCTCGCCCGCGCCCAGAAGCAGCACCTTGCCATCCGCGCCCACCGCCGCCGCCGGCACCTCGGCCACCGCGTCAAGCGGCGGCGCGTCGAGGGTGACGGTGACGAAATCGCCGGCCTTGAAGCCCGCGGGAACATCGAGCCGGGCAAACAGCTGCCGCCCGGTCAGCCCGGTCTCGACCGCCGCCCCCGCCCGCACCAGCGTCGCCGGCGCAGCGAGGCTGCGGCCCTGCAGATCCAGCGCCACCTCGGCCCGCATCGGCACCAGCGCACCGGCCGCATCGGTCAGCCGGGCGAATTGCGCCGTCGAGACCCGGAACGAGACCTCGAGCGCGGCCGGGTCGATCAGCTCGCCCAGCATCTCGTTCATCGAGACGACACGCCCCTTCACCGCCGAGATGCCGGTCAGATCGCCCGCAAAGCCCGCCCGGATCACCGTGTCGCGCAGCTTGCGCTCGGCCTCGCCCAGGCTGATCTCGGCGCGGCGCAGGGTGTTGCGCGCCTGATCGAGCCCGGCCTCGGCCGCCGACAGCGCCGTGCGTTTCGTCAGCACTGCCTGATCGGCCGCGGAAACGGCCAGCTCGGCGGTCTCGGTATCGGCGGCCTTGCCGAAGCCCTTCGCGTCGATCGAGCGTTGCCGGTCGAGCGCCGAGCGGCGCAGGTCCGCCTGCCGCCCGGCCGCCGTCAGGTCATCCGAGGCGATCGCCACGGTGCGCTCGGCCAGCGCCAGCGCCGCCTGCGCCTCGCCGCGCGCCGCAGCCGCGGTGTCGCGCGCAGCCTGCGCCTCGGCCGGGTCGAGCTGCACCAGCAATTCGCCCGCAGACACCGTGCCGCCCTCGACGAAGTTCGGCGACAGATCCAGGATTCGCCCCGCCACCGCCGCCCGCAGTTCCAGCCGCCGTGCCGCGCGGATCTCGCCATAGGCGGTGAGCCGCGGCACCCGCGTGCCGAAATCGAGCGTCACCACATTCGCCGCAAAGACCCGCTCGCGGGCCTGCGCCGGGCGCTCGGGCGCGGCGTTGCGGGCGCTGATCGCGGCCTTGACGGCATAGCCCCCCGCCGCCAGCAGCCCAAGCGTCAGCGCGGTGAGGAACAGCCCCATCAGGGAGCGGGTGAGAAACTTCATCGTCCGTGTCCTGTCGGTCGGTGCGGGGGAAAGGGGCCGGCCCCAGCCCTTACGCAAACTCTAGCGCGCATCCCACGGGACCGAATGTCGCTTCGCGCCCCGTTCACACATTTGTCAGGGCGCGAGCGCATTCAGCCGCGCGCGCAACGACAGCAGATCGGCCCAGGCCTCGCGCTTGGCATGGGGCTGGCGCAGCAGATAGGCCGGATGCGTCATCGGCAGCGCCGGCCGGCCGAAGGCCTCGGCCCAGGTCCCGCGCAGGCGCAGAATGCCGCGCTTGTTCAGCGCCGCGGCGCAGGCGGCATTGCCCATCAGCACGATCAGATCGGGATCGGCCAGTTCGACATGGCGGGCGAGGAAGGGCAGCATCTGCGCGATCTCGGCCGGTTCCGGGTCGCGGTTGCCCGGCGGGCGCCAGGGCAGCACGTTGGTGATGTAGAAGGCCGCCTCGGCATCGGGGCTCGTCCGGCTCAGCCCGATCGCGGCGAACATCTTGTCGAGCAGGTGCCCCGCACGGCCGACGAAGGGCTTGCCCTGAATGTCCTCGTCGCGGCCGGGCGCCTCGCCGATGATCATCACCCGCGCCTTCGGGGTGCCATCGGCAAAGACCGTGGTCTTCGCGCCCTTCTTCAGATCGCACAGCTCATAGGCGGTGACCGCCTCGCGCAGCGCCTCGAGGTCATTGGCCGCGGCGGCGGCCTGCCGCGCCACGGCCACCGGATCGGGGCCCGCCTCGACCACACGCAGCGGCGGTCCGCCGGGGCCCTTCGGCGCGGCGACCGCGGGCGCGGGTTTCGGCGCGTTCAGCGTGTCGGGAAGCGCATAGGCATCGACCGGCTCGTCGAGCACAGCCGAATCCACCCCGAGCTCGATCAACCATTCGAGCGCGGCGCGGGCAGCGTTGTAATCGAGATCGGCTCCGGCGGTCATGCCGCCAAGCTATGCCGGGGCGCGGCCGGGGTAAAGCACCCGTCCGGTCGACGGACGGTCGCGCTCGACGCGCAGCATCGCCTCGGCCCGACCAAGCGCCCGCTTGCGCCAGGCAGGATAGGCCAGGAAGGGCGACAGGACGAAACCGATGACCATCAGATCGAGCAGCAGAACCACCAGCGCGCGGGCATAGAAGCCGTGCACGAGGTAGTAGAGCGGCCCGAAGACCAGCGCCCAGAACCAGCTCAGCCCGGTCGACTCGTCGAAACTGTCGGCAAGTGCTGCTGCCTCGACGCGGCTCGCCCTGGCCTCGCGCCGCAGACGCAGGCGACGCTCCTGCGCGGAAAGCGGAACATCCGGCATGGCACCCCTCCTGAAATGGCTTCGTCACGGCGATGCCATGACCCTGCCCTACCCCCGCGGCAAAACTGCGGCAAGGATGCGACGTTTTCCGGCCCCGCCCCGGCCGCTTCATGCTGGACGGATGCCCCCCCTTTTGCCATAAGCGGCCCCGGACAACTTCGGAGGCAGTCATGTCATTCCGCGCAAGGCATCTTCTGGGCATCGAGCATCTGGCGCCGGAGGAGATCCGGACCGTCCTCGATCTCGCCGACCGCTACGTCGAACTGAACCGCCGCACGGTGAAGCGCACCGACGTGCTCGCCGGCATGACGCAGATCAACATGTTCTTCGAGAACTCGACGCGCACGCAGTCGAGCTTCGAGCTGGCCGGCAAGCGGCTTGGCGCGGATGTGATGAACATGTCGATGCAGACCTCGTCGGTGAAGAAGGGCGAGACCCTGATCGACACCGCGCTGACGCTGAACGCGATGCACCCCGACCTGCTGGTGGTGCGCCACGCCAGTTCGGGCGCGGTCGAGCTGCTGTCGCAGAAGGTGAACTGCGCCGTCATCAACGCCGGCGACGGCAAGCACGAGCACCCGACGCAGGCGCTGCTCGACGCGCTGACGATCCGCCGCAGCAAGGGCCGGATCGAGGGGCTGACCGTGGCGATCTGCGGCGACGTCTCGCACAGCCGGGTGGCGCGCTCGAACCTGTTCCTGCTCGGCAAGATGAAGAACCGCATCCGCCTGATCGGGCCGCCGACGCTGATGCCCTCGGGGATCTCGGAATTCGGCTGCGAGGTCTTCGAGAACATGCGCGAGGGGCTCGAGGGCGCCGATGTGGTGATGATGCTGCGCCTGCAGAAGGAACGCATGGACGGCGGCTTCATCCCCTCGGAACGCGAGTATTTCTTCCGCTACGGGCTCGACGCCGAAAAGCTCGCCTGTGCGAAACCCGACGCGATCGTCATGCACCCCGGTCCGATGAACCGCGGCGTCGAGATCGACGGCACCATCGCCGACGACATCACCCGCTCGGTCATCCAGGACCAGGTCGAGATGGGCGTCGCGGTGCGCATGGCGGTGATGGATCTGCTCGCGCAGAACCTGCGCGCCGAGCGGGGCCGCGCCGCCGTCGGGGATGTCTATGTCTGAGATCAAGCGCGACAGCGTCCACGACTATCGCCCCGGCCCGGCCTCCGAGCTGCCGCTCGATCCGGGCGAGAAGGTCGCGGCGGTGTTCAGCGCCGATCCCCGGCGGTATTGGTATGACACGGCGGTTCTGGCCGGCATCGGCATCGTGCTGGTCTCGGCCGCGCTCGTGTGGATGGGCCACACCGACCAGATCGCGGTGGCCGCGCTGGCGATCGCCGTCGGCATGGCGCTGCGCGCGCTCTACTTCCGCTCCGAGGCCTTCGCGCGGCGCTGGCAGCTGACCGACCGGCGCCTTGTCGGACCGCAGGGGCGGCAGGTGATGCTGCTCGAGATCACCACCGTGCGCCGGCTAATGGGCGATGTGCAGATCGTCACCAAGGCCGGCGACAAGCACCTGATCAAGCATCTTGCCGACGGCGCCGCCGTGATGGCGGCGATCGAGGCAGCGCGGGCGAAACGCGCGAAGGTGAAGCGGTGAGCGACACGCCCGCCTCCGCCCCCGGCCCGGCCGCGGCAGACACGCCCCTGCCGCAGGTGGGCCGCGACGGCGCCGCCTTCTGGGGCGGGCTGCTGACCCCGGGCGAGACGCTGCGCTGGCACGGCGCCCCCGATCCGCGGCTGTTCACACCGGCAGGCGGGCCGGCGATCCTTGCCGTGCTTGCGGGCGGCGCCGGCACGGGGATCGTCATCGCCCTGCGCGCCGGAGGCTCGGCCGCGCAGGCGGTGGCGGGGATCGGGCTTTTCGTGCTCTCGGCGCTGCAGCTCGCCCGGCGCAGCGGCTTCGGCAACCGCCGGCTGCTCGACACCCGCTATGCGCTGAGCGACCGGGCGCTCTACATCGCGACGCTGCGCCCGGGCGCCGCCCCCTACCTCGAACGCTATCCGCTGACGCCGCAGCTGGCCGTCGGGCTTGGCCGCAATTCGGTCACCTTCCCGGTCGGCGTGATCCAGCGCAAGGACCGGCCCGAACGCCCGCTGATGCGCGGCTTCTTCCACATTCACGACGCGGCGGCGGTGCAGTCGCTGGTCCGCGAGATCCAGAGGGGAATGACATGACCCTGTTCCTGCAGAACGCCCGCCTGATCGACCCGGAGCACCTGACCGAGACCCCCGGCAACCTGCTGATCGAGGATGGCCGCATCGCGGCGCTTGGCGACATCGCCGCGCCCGAGGGGGCCAAGGTGATCGACTGCGCCGGCAAGTGCCTTGCGCCCGGCATCGTCGATCTCGGCGTGAAGATCGGCGAGCCGGGCGAGCGGCACAAGGAAAGCTTCCGCACCGCCGGGCGCGCGGCGGCGGCCGGCGGCATCACCACGGTGATCGCCCGCCCCGACACGCTGCCCTCGATCGACACCCCCGAATCGCTGGAATTCGCCACCCGGCGCGCGGCCGAGGCGCCGGTGCGCATCCGTCACATGGCGGCGCTGACCAAGGGCCGCGACGGCCGCGAGATGACCGAGATCGGCTTTCTCATGGACGCGGGTGCCGTCGCCTTCACCGATGCCGAGGCGGTGACCACCGACGCCAAGGTGCTCAGCCGCGCCTTCACCTATGCCCGCGCGCTTGGCGCGATGGTGGTGGGCCACCCGCAGGAGCCGGGGCTGAGCCATGGCGCCGCCGTCACCTCGGGCAAGTTCGCCTCGCTGCGCGGCCTGCCCGGCGTCAGCCCGATGGCCGAGCGCATCGGCCTTGAACGCGACCTCGCCCTCGTCGAGATGACCGGCGTGCGCTATCACGCCGACCAGATCACCTCGGCCGCATCGCTGCCGGCGCTTGCCCGCGCCAAGGCGGCGGGGCTCGACGTCACCGCGGGCGTCTCGATCCATCACCTGACGCTGAACGAATTCGACGTCGGCGATTACCGCACCTTCTTCAAGATGACGCCGCCGCTGCGGTCCGAAGAGGACCGTCTGGCCGCGGTGCAGGCGGTGGCCGACGGGCTGATCGACGTGATCTGCTCGATGCACACGCCCGCCGACGAGGAAAGCAAGCGCCTACCCTTCGAGCAGGCGGCCTCGGGTGCGGTCGGGCTCGAGACGCTGCTGCCCGCGGCGCTGCGGCTTTACCACGCCGGCGCGCTGAGCCTGCCGCAGCTGTTCCGCGCGATGGCGCTGAACCCGGCGAAACGGCTGGGCCTCGCGCAGGGCCGGCTGGCCGAGGGGGCGCCCGCCGACCTCGTTCTCTTCGATCCGGATGCGCCTTTCGTTCTTGATCGCTTTACCCTGCACTCGAAATCGAAGAATACCCCCTTCGACGGCACCCGGATGGAAGGCAAAGTTCTTGCCACATTCGTCGCCGGGGTGCAGGTTTATCCGCATAACGAAAAATAAAAGAACGAGGCAGAGCAGTGATGCCTGGAATGGAGAACGGGGCCGCGGTGCTGACCGGGGTGGCGGTGCTGGGCTATCTGCTCGGCGCCATTCCCTTTGGGGTGGTGGTCACCCGGCTGATGGGGCTGGGCGATCTGCGCACGATCGGCTCGGGCAATATCGGCGCGACGAACGTGCTGCGCACCGGGCACAAGGGCGCGGCGCTGGCCACGCTGCTGCTCGATTCGGGCAAGGGCGCGGTGGCGGTGCTGCTCGCGCGTTATTTCCTCGACGACACCGCGGCGCAGATCGCGGGCGGCGCGGCCTTCGTCGGCCATCTCTACCCGGTGTGGCTGCGCTTTCGTGGCGGCAAGGGCGTGGCGACCTTCCTCGGCACGCTGATCGCGCTTGCCTGGCCGGTCGGCCTCGCCGCCTGCGCGGTCTGGCTGGTGACCGCGGCGCTCAGCCGGATCTCCTCGCTCTCCGCCCTCGTCTCGGCCGCGACCGCGGTGCCGCTCGCCCTCGCGCTCGGCCACCGCGAGATGATGCTGCTGGTGGCGGCGATGGCGGTGCTGATCTTCTGGCGCCACCGCGCCAATATCCAGCGCCTTGCCCAGGGGCGCGAGCCGAAGATCGGAAAGAAGGGTTGATCCCGGCGCGCTTCGCTGGCCAGATGCGCGCATCAGCCAGGAGGCCCCGATGGATTTTCAGACCGCCGTTCGCTCGTCATTGACGAAATATGCCACCTTTTCCGGCCGCGCCGCGCGCTCGGAATACTGGTGGTTCGTCCTCTTCGCCTTTCTCGGCCAGATCGTGCTGAACATCGTCGATTCGATGCTGTTCGGCACCGGCCGCTTCATGCATGGCCCGGGCTATGCCAGCTGGGTCAGCAACGGCGGCCCGCTGAGCACGATCTTCACCCTGGCGATCCTGGTGCCGATGATCGCGGTCGGGGTGCGGCGGTTGCATGACCTCGACAAGTCGGGCTGGTGGCTGCTGATCGCCTTCATTCCGCTCATTGGCGGGCTGATCCTGCTGTTCTTCTTCGTCCAGCCCTCGCAGCCCGGTACCAACCGCTTCGGGCCGCAGCCGGGCAACACGCCGCCGCCGGTGCCGATGGGCTGAGCCGTCGCGGGGGGCGCTGCCCCCCGGCTGCATCCGCAGCCTCCCCCCGAGGTATTTTGGGCAAGATGAAACACCCCCCATTCATCTTGCCCAAAATACCTCGGGGTGAACTGGCCGCAGGCCAGGAGGGGCAGCGCCCCTCCCTGTCCGTCTCAATAGCTGTAATCGGCGTAGATCTTGGTCAGATCGCCGTTCCAGTCGCCCGTGTAGCGATCAAGCAGCTCGTCGGCCGGCACCTTGCCGGTCTCGATCGATTCCTCGAGCGCATTGAGGAAATGCGTCTCGTCGGGGATCAGACCGTTCGCCGAGGGGCGCGCCCGCGCGGCGAGGCCGGTCTTCGCGATCGCCACCACCTCGCGCGCGAGGTCGTGGAGCTTCACGCCTCCGGCCTCGCCCTGCAGCGCATCCTTGGCAGCGGCGCGGCGCAGACCCTCGCGGGTGGCCTCGTCCCAGCCCTTCACCAGATCCCAGGCGGCATCGAGCGCGCCCTGGTCGTACATCAGCCCGACCCAGAGCGCCGGCAGCGCGCACAGCCGCCGCCACGGCCCGCCGTCGGCGCCGCGCATCTCGATGTATTTCTTCACCCTCGCCTCGGGGAAGACGGTGGTCAGGTGGTCGGCCCAGTCGGAGAGCGTCGGCTTCTCGCCCGGCAGTGCCGGCAGCTCGCCCTTGAGGAAGTCGCGGAAGGACTGGCCAAGCGCGTTGATGTACTGCCCGTCGCGGTAGACGAAATACATCGGCACATCGAGAACATAATCGACATAGCGCTCGTAGCCCGCGCCGTCCTCGAACATGAAGGGCAGCATGCCGGTGCGGGCGGGGTCGAGGTTCTGCCAGACATTGCCGCGCCACGACTTGAAGCCATTGGGCTTGCCGTCAAGGAAGGGCGAGTTCGCGAACAGCGCCGTCGCCACCGGCTGCAGCGCCAGCGCCACGCGCATCTTCTGCACCATGTCCGCCTCGGAGGCGAAGTCGAGGTTCACCTGCACCGTGCAGGTGCGGTACATCATCGTCTTGCCCATGGTGCCGACCTTGTCCATGTAGTCGGTCATCAGCCGGTAGCGGCCCTTGGGCATCATCGGCATCTCGTCCCCGCGCCAGATCGGCGCGGCGCCAAGGCCGATGAACTTCGCCCCGATCCGGTCGGCCACCGCATGCACCTCGCGCAGGTGCTCGCCGACCTCGGAGCAGGTGTCGTGGATCGTCTCGAGCGGCGCGCCCGACAGTTCCAGCTGCCCGCCCGGTTCCAGGCTGACATTGGCGCCGTTCTGGGTCAGGCCGATGATCTTGCCCTGCTCGAGCACCGGCTCCCAGCCGAAGCCGTCGCGCAGCCCCTCGAGCATCGCCTTGATCGAGCGCGGCCCCTCGTAGGGCAGCGGCGTCAGGCTGTCGGCGAGATAACCGAACTTCTCGTGCTCGGTGCCGATGCGCCAGTCGGCGCGCGGCTTCTCGCCCGAGGCGATGTATTCGGCGAGCTGCTCGAACCGTTCGATCGGGCCTCCGCCCTGCTGGGGAATGGACATGCACGCGCCTTTCTTGCGGAAACCGAGGGCAACAGGTGGCGCTATCAGCGCGCCGAGTCAAGGGAGGCGCGCGTGGGCCGGCTCCACAGGCTCTGTGCGACCTCGCGCCGATCGAGCGCGGCGGCAAGCCGGCCCATGTCGATGCCGGGCAGCGCCGCGAAGGCGTCATAGAGCGCCGGGGCACCCGCCGCCGCGACCGGGATCAGCAGGGCCTGCCCGTCGCCGGTCTTCAACCGCCAGTGCTGCGCGCCGCGCAGGGTGAGCAGGCGGATCTCGGCCAGATCGGCAAGCGCGATATAGCCGCCCAGCACCGTGCTGCCGGCACCGAAATAGCCGATCCGCCCCTCGTCCACCTCGACAAGGCCCGGATCGGTCACCGCCCGGGCAAAGCGCGTGCGGCGCAGTGCCGTTCCTGCCCAGACCAGGGCCAGCGCGCACAGGCCAAGCCCGAGCGGGCCCAGCAGCCAGCCGCCGCGCGTCGCGATCCAGAGCCCGAGTGCCGCGGTGCCCGCCGCCGCGAGGGTCTCGCGGTGGCGCTGCAGCGCCGCGCGCAGCTCGGGGCGGATCACCGCCAGTCTCCGAGCGCCGATTGCCACAGGGTGATCGCCGCGCAGGCGGCGGTGTCGGCGCGCAGGATGCGCGGGCCGAGCGAGACCGGCGTCACGAAGGGCAGCGCGCGCAGCCGCGCCCGCTCGGGCTCGGAAAACCCGCCCTCGGGGCCGATCAGGATCGCCCAGGGGCCGGGGGCGAGGCCCGCAAGCGTCTCGGCCGGCCCGACCAGGCTTTCGTCCGCCCACAGGATGCGCCGCGCCGGGTCCCAGCCGTCAAGCAGCCGGCGCAGCGGCACGAGGTCGGTGACCTCGGGCACGAAGGTGCCCAGGCATTGCTCGGCCGCCTCGAGTGCATGGGCCTGCAGCCGGTCCTGCCGGATCCGCTGCGCATTGGTGAACTCGGTCTGGACCGGCACGATCCGCGCACAGCCGAGCTCGGCCGCCTTCTCGACGATGAAGTCGGTGCGCTCCTTCTTGATCGGCGCGAAGATCAGCCACAGGTCCGGCGGGTCCAGCTGTGGCGCCGCCTGGCCAAGGCAGCTGAGCGTGCCCCCCTTCTTCGCGGCGGCAACGACCTCGGCGGTCCATTCGCCGTCGCGGCCGTTGAAGAGCGCCACCCGCGCCCCCGGTCCCTCGCGCATCACCGAAAACAGGTAATGCGCCTGCTCGGGCGTCAGGGGCACGGCTTGCCCCGGCCCCAGCGGGTGATCTACACACAGTCTGATCTTGGCGCGGTCCATGCGCGGAAATCTAGGGGAGGCACGGAACAAATGCCAGAGCTTCACGGCACGGTCGCGGATGCGGTGCAGGGCAACTGGGTGGACCGGCTGGCGCCGCCCGTGACGCGCCCCTATCTGCGGCTGGCGCGCGCCGACCGGCCGATCGGCACCTGGCTTCTGCTGATCCCCTGCTGGTGGGGGATTGCACTCGCCGCAGCCGCCGATGCGCCGCGGCTGTCGGACCTGTGGTGGGCGCTGGCCTGCACCGCCGGGGCGTTCCTGATGCGCGGCGCCGGCTGCACCTGGAACGACATCACCGACCGCGATTTCGACGGTTCGGTCGCCCGCACCCGCTCGCGCCCGATCCCCTCGGGCCAGGTCACGGTGAAGCAGGCGCTGGCCTTCATGGGGGCGCAGATCGCGGTCTCGGCGCTGCTGCTGCTGACCTTCAACGGCGCCTCGATCCTGATGGGCATCGTCGCACTGGTGCCGGTGGCGATCTATCCCTTCGCCAAGCGCTTCACCTGGTGGCCGCAGGCCTTCCTCGGCATCGCCTTCAACTGGGGCGCGCTGCTGGGCTGGGTCGCCCATGCCGGCAGCCTGAGCCTGGCGCCCGTGCTGCTTTACCTCTCCGGCCTGATCTGGACGCTGTTCTACGACACGATCTATGCCCATCAGGACAAGGAGGACGACGCACTGATCGGGGTGAAGTCGACGGCGCGGCTGTTCGGCACCGACACGGTGAAATGGCTCTCGGGTTTCCTTGTGGCCGTCGTGGCGCTGATGACTGCCGCGGTGCTGGCGGCGCTTCTGCCGACGGGGGTTCCGCCCCTTGTCCTCGTGCTTGCGCTCTGCGCGCCCTGGGGCATGGGCTGGCACATGCTGTGGCTGCTGCGCCAGCTCGACATCGACGACAATGACACCTGCCTGCGGTTGTTCCGCGCCACCCGCGACACCGGTCTGATCGCTGCGCTGTTTCTCGCCGTTGCCGCAATCGTGTGATTGATCCGCCCCGCCCCGCCCCGTAAGAGGTTGCCCACACACCGGAGGAGGCCCTGACTGCATGCGCTTGCGCACCACTCTCCTGACCACCGCCGCCGTCGCTTCCGCGCTCGTGCTCTCTGCCTTCGTCGCCGGCGGCTCGGCCACGATCATCGAGAAGCGTTCGCGCATGGCGGTGCGCGTCGCGCTTGAGAGCGCGGGCGTCAACTGGGTGCGCGCCGAGGCGGACGGGCTGCAGGTGATCTTGCTCGGCACCGCGCCCTCCGAGGCGGCGCGCTTTCGTGCCATCACCATCGCCGGCACCGTGGTCGACAGCGCCCGCATCGTCGACAGCACCGATGTCGAGGGCGCAGCGGCGATCGCGCCGCCCGAATTCTCGCTGCAGATGCTGCGCAATGATGAAGGCATCTCGCTGATCGGCCTCGTCCCCGCCGATACCGACCGCAAGGCGCTGATCGACGGGCTGC
This sequence comes from Paenirhodobacter sp. YD-8, assembly GCF_056590935.1. NCBI lineage: Bacteria > Pseudomonadati > Pseudomonadota > Alphaproteobacteria > Rhodobacterales > Paenirhodobacter > Paenirhodobacter sp. YD-8. Next base: position 3,411,206 of record NZ_CM152649.1, read on the forward strand.
AGACCGCGCTTGGCGATCAGGGCACCGTCACCGACATGCTCGAACGCGCCGACTACCCGGTGCCCGCGGGCTGGCAGATGGCGCTCGACTTCGCCGTCGAGACGCTGAAGACCCTGCCGCGGGCGAAGATCTCGGTCGATCCGGGCCGGGTCGAGGTGCAGGCGATCACCGACAGCCCGGCCGAGAAGACCCGGATCGAGACCACCCTCGCCCGCCGCCGCCCGGTCGAGCTGAAACTGACCTCGGACATCTCGGCGCCGCGGCCGGTCATCACCCCCTTCACCCTGCGCTTCCTGATCGACTCGGTCGGCCCGCGCTTCGATGCCTGCTCGGCCGACACGACGCGGGCGCGCGACCGCATCCTTGCCGCCGCGCGGGCCGCCGGCGCGAAAGGCGCACAGGGCTGCACCGTCGGCATGGGCACGCCCTCGCCGCAATGGGCCGACGCGGTGGTGATGGGGATCAATGCGCTGAAGGAGATCGGCGCCGGCACGATCACCTTCTCGGATGGCGATATCGCGCTTTCGGCCAACGAGGGCACGGACCCCGCCGTCTTCGACAAGGTCGTGGGCGAGCTCGAATCGAACCTGCCCGAGGTGTTCTCGCTGAAGACCGAGCTGCAGAGGAAGGCCGACAAGGCCGGCGCCCGGCCCGAGTTCTCGGCGCTGCTGGGCGAGGACGGCAAGGTCGAACTGCGCGGCCGGGTGACGAACGAGCGTGGCCGCGAGGCGGTTGAGAGCTTTGCCCGCGCCCGCTTCGGCGCGAAAGCGGTCTATGGCGCGACCCGGATCGACGGCGAGCTGCCGCAGGGCTGGCCGGTGCGCACCCTTGCCGCACTCGAGGCGCTCGACAGCCTTGCGCAGGGCAGCGTGACGGTCACCCCCGACCTCGTCACGGTGAAGGGGGTGACCGGCGACGCCCAGGCCTCGGACACGATCTCGCGGGTGCTGACGCAGCGCCTTGGCGAGGGCGCGCGGATCGCGCTCGACGTGCGCTATGACCGCCGGCTCGACCCGGTGCTGGGCCTGCCCGACGGGCCCGAATGCGTGCGGCGGCTGAACGCCGTTCTGGCCGAGCAGAAGATCAGCTTCGAGCCCGGCTCGGCGGTGATCGCGGCCGCGGGCGAAAAGCCGATCGAGGCGCTGGCGAAGGCGATGAAGGATTGCCAGGATTTCCGCATGGAGATCGCCGGCCATACCGACAGCCAGGGCCGCGAGGAGATGAACCAGCAGCTCAGCCAGGATCGCGCGCTTGCCGTGCTGCATGCGCTGCGCGACCGCCGGGTGCTGACCGAGAACCTGGTGGCGAAGGGCTATGGCGAGAGCCAGCCGATCGCCGACAACGGCACCGAGGACGGGCGCGAGGCGAACCGCCGGATCGAATTCGTGCTGCTTGACGCGACCCCGGTCGAGACCGAGGGCGCGCCACTGCCCGCGCCCGAGGCCGCCCCCGTCACCGCGCCCGAGGAGCACGCGGCCCAGCTGCCCCCGGCGGCCGCAGCGGCGACACCCGATGCGGCGCAGGAGGTGCCGGCCGAGGACATGGCGCCCGATCTTTCGCCGCTCGACAGCCCCGATTTCTCGGGCAACGAGGGGCCGATGGAAGACGCGACGGGCGAGCCGCTCGCCGGCATGGGCGAGGAGCCCCCGCCCGAGGCGACGCCGCCCGCCGAGACCGACGCGACCGCGCCGGACGCGACGGCAGCCCCCACCGAGGCAACGTCCGCCGAGGCCCCTGCCCCGGACGCCGCGACCGCGCCCCCGGATCAGCCCGCCCCGGCAGCGGCAGAACCGGCCGCCCCGGCGGAACCGGCCGCCGAGACTGCCGCACCGCCCACGGTGTCGCCCGAGGTGGCCGCAGCCCAGGACCCGACGATCGAGATCCCGGTCGCCCCGGCCAAGGACTCGCCCGGCACGCCAAAACCCCGCCCCAAGGGGCTGAAGACCGACCAGAACTGAGGACGCGAGGGACCGCCATGAACAGACCCGAATTCATCTTCGCGACGGCGCTGATCCTGCTCGTCTTCTTCTTCCTGGGCTGGTTCGCCTCCTGGCTGATCCACCGTCTCACCCGGGTGAGCCAGGCCGACATGGGCGAGCTCGAGCAGATGGCGCAGGCGCTGCACGAGGCCGAGGAAACCCGCGACCGTGCCGTCGCCTATGCCGAAAGCCGCGAGGCCGAGCTGACGAACCACCTCAGCCAGGCAGAGGCCGAGCTGCGCGCCGCGATGGACGGGCTGCGCGACGCGCGACGCGAGGCCGAGGAGCTGCGCGACCATATCGAGCGGATGCAGAAGCGGATCGAGTGAACGGGGGCTGCCGCCCCTTCCTTGCCTGCGGCAAGGTCACCCCCGGGAGTACTTCTCCCAAGAAAACGCCGAAGACCCGGGGCTTTTCCTTGCGGAAAGGCTCCGGGGGAGTGTTCGGAACGAAGACGGGGGCAGCGCCCCCTCAGCCCGCCACGGGCACGCGCGCGGTGCGGATCAGCGGCATGGCGGCGGCGACGAGCGGATGCACGCCCCCGGCCCCGGCGGCGATCTGTGCGGCCAGGCCCGCGCGCATCGGCACCGACCAGTTCTCGTTCAGATGCGCGGCGACGGCCGCGGCACCATCGCCCGGCTGCACCTCGAAGAAGGTGGCGATCTGGTTCGCCATGCGGATGAGACGGTCCTCGCTCATGCGGCACTCTCCTCTGCCCCGGCGGGGCCTGTGTATCGGGTGAAACCGTCGCGCCCGCGCGCGATCAGCGCAAGCCCCGCCGCCCCGGCCTCGGCCACCGCAAGTGCGGTCGGCGCCGAGGGCGAGATCAGCGCCGCGGCGCCAAGGGTCGCGGCCTTCTGCACCAGATCGACCGAGAGCCGCGAGGTCATCACCACCGCCCCGCCTTCGGTCGCGATGCCGGCACGGGCCAGAGCCCCGGCAAGCTTGTCGAGCGCATTGTGCCGGCCGACGTCCTCGCGCAGAGAGATCAGCCCCGCGGCCTCGGTCCAGAAGCCCGCCGCGTGAACCGCGCGGGTCGCATCCTGCAGCGCCTGCGCGGCGCGCAGATCGTCGAGCGCCCGGGCCGCCTGTGCGGGCGTCGGCGCCGCATGCATCGGCCGCGCCGGCAGCTGCCGCAGCGCCTGCTCGAGACTGTCGAGCCCGCACAACCCGCAGCCCACCGGCCCCGCCATCGCACGGCGCCGCGCGGCAAAGCGGGCGCCCGCGGGGGCGGCAAGCCAGGCCCGCGCCTCGATCCCGCGTGGCTGCGCGACGATCTCCGTGCGCAGGATCTCGGCCGGGCCGTCGATCAGCCCCTCGGCCAGCGCAAAGCCCAGCACGAAATCCTCAAGGTCGGCAGGCGTCGCCATCATCACCGCCTGCGTCGCCCCGTCATAGACGAGCGCCACCGGCACCTCCTCGGCCAGCACCTCGGTGCCGGCCGGGACGGGAACACGCCTGGCCCCCGCCGGCAGGCTCATTCCGCGGCCTCGATCCGGCGGGCGGCCTCGCTCAGCGCCTCGTAGCCCTCCTGCCAGTCCGAGGGCCCGTTCGACAGCCCCACCTGCACCGCCGTCACCTTGTATTCCGGGCAGTTCGTCGCCCAGTCGGAATTGTCGGTGGTGACAACGTTCGCCTGCGTCGTCGGGTGGTGGAAGGTGGTGTAGACGACGCCGGGCGAGACCCGCGTGGTCAGCGTCGCGCGCAGCGTGGTCTCGCCCGCGCGGCTGGCGAGCCGGACCCAGTCGCCGTCCTTGATGCCGCGCGTCTCGGCGTCATGGGGGTGGATCTCCAGCCGGTCCTCGGGGTGCCAGACCACGTTCTCGGTGCGCCGGGTCTGGGCGCCGACGTTGTAATGGCTGAGGATCCGGCCGGTGGTCAGCAGCAGCGGGAAGCGCGGGCCGGTGCGTTCGTCGGTCGGCACATAGGCGGTGCGGATGAACCGGCCCTTGCCGCGCACGAAGCCCTCGACATGCATGATCGGCGAGCCCTCGGGCGCCGCGTCATTGCACGGCCATTGCACCGAGCCGCGTTCGTCCAGCATCTCGTAGGTGACGCCGGCAAAGCCCGGGGTGGTCGCGGCAATCTCGGCCATGATCTCGCGCGGGTGGGTATAGCTCCAGCCCGCACCCATGGCGTTCGCCAGGAGCTGCGTCACCTCCCAGTCGGCATAGCCCGCCTTCGGCGCCATCACCCGGCGCACCGGGTTGATCCGGCGCTCGGCATTGGTGAAGGTGCCGTCCTTCTCGAGGAAGGTCGAGCCGGGCAGGAAGACATGGGCGTAATTCGCGGTCTCGTTCAGGAAGAGATCATGCACGATGACGCAGTCCATCGCCGCAAGGCCCGCCGAGACGTGGCGGGTGTCGGGATCGGATTGCAGGATATCCTCGCCCTGGACATAGAGCCCCTTGAACTGCCCGGCCACCGCGGCGTCGAGCATGTTCGGGATCCGCAGCCCGGGTTCGGGATCGAGCGACACGCCCCAGGCCTTCTCGAAGATCGCCCGCGCGGTGTCGTCCGAGACATGGCGATAGCCCGGCAGCTCGTGCGGGAAGCTGCCCATGTCGCAGCTGCCCTGCACGTTGTTCTGCCCGCGCAGCGGGTTCACCCCCACGCCCTCGCGGCCGATGTTGCCGGTCATCATCGCGAGGTTGGCGATGGCGATGACGGTGGTCGAGCCCTGCGAATGTTCGGTCACGCCGAGGCCGTAATAGATCGCCGCATTGGGGGCGGCGGCATAGGCGCGCGCGGCGTCGCGGATCGTCGCCGCGGGCACGCCGGTCAGCGCCTCGACCGCCTCGGGGGCATAATCCGGGTTGGTGACGAATTCGACGTAATCGGCCCATTCATCGAGATCGCAGCGCTCGGCGATGAAGGTGTCATCGGTCAGATGCTCGGTCACGATCACATGCGCCATCGCGGTCAGCACCGCGACATTGGTGCCCGGGCGCAGCGGCAGGTGCCAGCTCTGGCCCAGATGCGCGGTGTCGAGCAGGTCGATCCGCCGCGGGTCGATCACGATCAGCTTCGCCCCCGCCCGCAGCCGCTTGCGCAGCCGCGAGCCGAAGACCGGGTGGCCGTCGGTCGGGTTCGCGCCGATGACGAGCGCCAGATCGGTCTTCTCGACGGAGTCGAAATCCTGCGTGCCGGCCGAGGTGCCGAAGGTCTGCTTCAGCCCGTAGCCGGTGGGCGAGTGGCAGACGCGGGCGCAGGTGTCGGTGTTGTTGGTGCCGAAGACCGCGCGGGCCAGCTTTTGCACGAGGAAGGTTTCCTCGTTGGTGCAGCGCGACGAGGTGATCACCCCGACCGCATCCTTGCCATGCGCCGCCTGGATCGCGTGCAGACGGGTCGCGGCGAAGCTCAGCGCCTCGTCCCAGCTGACCTCGCGCCAGGGGTCGGTGATGCGCTCGCGCACCATCGGTTTCAGGATCCGGTCGCGGTGCGTGGCATAGCCCCAGGCGAAGCGGCCCTTCACGCAGGAATGGCCGCGGTTCGCCTTGCCGCCCTTCCAGGGCACCATCCGCACCAGCTCCTCGCCGCGCATCTCGGCCTTGAAGGCGCAGCCGACGCCGCAATAGGCACAGGTGGTGATGACCGACCGTTCCGGCGTGCCGATCTCCTCGACCGATTTCTCGACCAGGGTCGCGGTCGGGCAGGCCTGCACGCAGGCGCCGCAGCTCACGCAATCGGAGGAGAGGAAATCGGGCGCGGCGGGCGAGATCCGGGCATCGAAGCCGCGCCCCTCGATGGTCAGCGCGAAGGTGCCCTGCACCTCTTCGCAGGCCCGCACGCAGCGCATGCAGACGATGCACTTCGCCGGGTCATAGCTGAAATAGGGGTTCGAGACGTCCTTCGCGATGTAGCGCGGGTTCGCCTCGCCATTCGCGCGCACCTCGAAATGGTTTTCGCCCCTGGCATAGCGCACCTCGCGCAGGCCGACGGCACCGGCCATGTCCTGCAACTCGCAATCGCCGTTCGCGGCGCAGGTCAGGCAATCGAGCGGGTGGTCGGAGATGTAAAGCTCCATCACCCCGCGGCGCAGCTTGGCCAGCTGCGCGGTCTGGGTATGGACCTGCATCCCCTCGCTGACCGGCGTGGTGCAGGAGGCCGGCGTGCCGCGCATGCCGTCGATCTCGACCATGCACAGCCGGCACGAGCCGATCGGCTCGAGGCTGTCGGTGGCGCAAAGCTTCGGGATGGTGATCCCGGCCTCGGCCGCGGCGCGCATCACCGAGGTGCCCGCGGGCACGGTGACGGCCACACCGTCGATCACCAGATGCACCGGCTTGCCCGCGCGCGCGGGCGTGCCCATGTCCTTGGTCCAGCCGGGTTCGGGGATGATGAAGTCCTTCATTCTGCCGCCTCCCGGACAGGGGTGAATTCCTCGGGGAAATGTCGCAACGCGCTTTGCACCGGATAGGGGGTGAAGCCGCCAAGGGCGCACAGCGAGCCGGTCTTCATCAGCTCGCACAGGTCGTCGAGCAGGGCGAGCGCCGCGCCGTCGCCCGCCGCGATGCGGTCGAGCGTCTCGACGCCCCGCACCGCGCCGATGCGGCAGGGCGTGCACTTGCCACAGCTTTCGACGGCACAGAATTCCATCGCGAAACGGGCCAGCGCCATCATGTCGGCACTGTCGTCATGCACGACGAGACCCGCGTGTCCGACCAGCCCCTTCTGCTCGGCGAAGCATTCGTAGCAGAAGGCCAGCTCGAAGTCCGACACCGGGTGATAGGCGCCGAGCGGCCCGCCCACCTGCACCGCCTTCACCGGCCGTCCCGAGGCCGTGCCGCCTGCGATGTCATTGACAATTTCACCCAATGTGATGCCGAAACCGGTCTCGAACAGGCCACCGAATTTCACATTTCCCGCAATTTGCAGCGGAATGGTGCCGCGCGAGCGACCGATGCCGATGGCACTGTAGGCCTCGGGCCCCTCGGCCATGATCCACGGCACGGCGGCAAGCGAGAGCACGTTGTTGACCACCGTCGGCGCGGCCATGAAGCCCTGAAGCGCGGGCAGCGGCGGCTTTGCCCGCACCACGCCGCGCTTGCCCTCGAGGCTGTTCAGCAGCGAGGTCTCCTCGCCGCAGACATAGGCGCCGGCGCCCTCGCGGATCTCCATGTGGAAGGCGTGACCGGTGCCGAGGATGGCATCCCCGATCACCCCCGCCGCGGTCGCGATCCCGACCGCGCGGCGCATCACCGCGATCGCGTCGGGATATTCGGAACGAATGTAGACGAAGCCCTGCGTCGCACCGGTGGCAAGGGCGGCGATCGCCATCCCCTCGATCAGGCAGAAGGGGTCGCCCTCCATCAGCATGCGGTCGGCGAACGAGCCGCTGTCGCCCTCGTCGGCGTTGCACACGATGTATTTCTTCGGCGCGCGGGCGAGCTGCACGGTGCGCCACTTGATCCCGGTCGGAAAGCCCGCACCGCCACGCCCGCGCAGCCCCGAGGTGACGACGTCGTCGACGATCTCCTCGGGCTTCTTCGCCAGCGCCACGCGCAGCCCCGCAAGGCCGCCGCCCGCCTCGTAGTCGGACAGGCTGAGCGGATCGGTGCGGCCGCAGCGGGCGAAGGTCAGCCGGGTCTGGCGCTTGAAGAAGGGGATCTCCTCGGTCGGGCCAAGCGCCTTCGGATGCTTCGCGGGGGCCGCGAACAGCGACGGCACGTCGGCCACCGTCATCGGGCCGAAGCCAAGCCGGCCCTCGGGCGCCTCGATCTCGACCAGCGGCTCGAGCCAGACCATGCCGCGCGTGCCGTTGCGGATGATCTCGACCGGAATGCCGCGCCGCGCCGCCTCGGCCGCGATCGCCGCCGCCACCGCATCCGCGCCGCAGGCCCTGGCCGCCGCATCTGCCGGAACCCAGAATCTCATGCCCGCATCTCCTCGGCCAGCGCATCGACTGCGGCGGCATCGAGCCGCCCCACCAGCCGCCCGTCGACCTGCGCGGCCGGCGCACAGGCGCAGAGCCCGAGGCAATAGACCGCCTCGAAGGTGATGCCGTCCTTCGTCTCGCCGATCTTCTGGCCCAAAGCGCGTTCGAGCCGCGCCTGCAGCGCGACGCCGCCCATCGCCTGACAGGCCTCGGCCCGGCACAGCTTCAGCACATGGCGCCCCGCGGGCTGGCGGCGGAAGTCGTGGTAGAAGCCGATCACCCCCGCCACCTCGGCCCGACTGAGCCGCAGCGCCGTGGCGATCGGGTCGAGCGCCGCCTCGGGGATGAAGCCGAATTCCGCCTGCACGTCGTGCAGGATCGGCAGCAGCGCGCCCTCGCGCTCGGCATGGGAAGCGACGATCTCGCTCAGTCGCGCCGTGTCGGTCATGGCTCTCCTCCCTCAGGTCAGGGCCGGTTGGCTTACCGCCCGATACCGCAGCGCGATAGGCCAATCAACGGCAAGACCCCCGTTGATTGATAGACAACGTCTATCGCTCGGCGATCCGCTCGGCCTCTTCCAACAGCGCGCGCAGGCTGGGCGTGTGGGTGGCGCGATGGCCGACGACAAGGCCCACGGCATGACTCGCCTCGGGCGAGGTCAACGGCCGCGCGACACAGCCCGCCGGCAGCGCCGAGCCCTCGCTCAGCGCCTCGGCCAGGATCGCGGCCCAACTGCCGGTCGCGACATGGGACAGAAGCGCGAGTGTCGAGTTCGACTCGACCCGCGGCGCCACCTCGACCCCGGCCGAGGCCAGATGCGCATCGATCAGCCGGCGGTTCTGCATGTCGGGGGTGAGCAGGCACAGCGGCCGGGTCGCGGCCTCGGCCCAGTTCAACGGCCCGGTCTCGTCGCCGCGCTCGACCAGCCGATAGCGCTCGACCCACAGGGGCACGGCATCGAGCCGCCCGGGCTCGGCGCCCTCGAGATAGGTGATCCCGGCATCAAGCGCCTGCGCCGCGATCCCCTCGCGGATCTCGGCCGAGCTGCGCGACAGGAGCGTCACCCGCGCGGCGCGGTTGCGGGAAAGGAACGGCCCGGTCAGCCGCGCCACCCGCGGCAGCGCGGTGGGAATGACGCCGATGCGCAGATGCCCCGCCACGCCGAACCGCGCCTCGCGCATCTCGTCCTGCATCGCGCGCGCCTCGCCGACGATGCGGCGGGCATGCTCGAGCACCCGCTGCCCCTCGGGCGTCAGCCCCTGAAAGCGCGCGCCGCGCAGCACCAGCTGCACGCCGAGACTTTCCTCGAGCGCGCGGATCGCCGAGCTGAGCGTCGGCTGCGTCACGCCATAAACCGCCGCCGCGCGGCCGAAATGGCCTTCGCGCGCCAGCACCATGAACATCTCGAGCTTGTCGATCATCGCGCCACGCTAGCCGCCCGCGCGGCGCGGCGCCAGAGCCCGGCGGCCGCTTTCCGCGGCAAGCGCCCCGCAGGGCGGGGAAATTCGGTAAAACCCCGGCGCCGCGGCTTGTTCACGCGAATGTGCCCCCCTACATCGAGGCACATGGACCTTGCCCGCCTCTTCCCGCGCCGCCGCGCGCCCCGTGTCGCCCTGATCCGCCTGCAAGGTGCGATCGGCATCACCCGCCCCGGGTCGCCGGGCCTATCGGACGCGGCGCTTGCGCCGGTGATCGAGCGCGCCTTTCGCAAGGGCAAGCCCGCCGCCGTGGCGCTGGTGATCAACTCGCCCGGCGGCTCGCCGGTGCAAAGCTCGCTGATCGCCGCACGGATCCGGCGGCTTGCCGACGAGACCCATGTGCCCGTCCATGCCTTCGTCGAGGATGTGGCGGCCTCGGGCGGCTATTGGCTGGCCTGCGCGGCCGATGACATCTGGGCCGACGAGACCTCGGTCGTGGGCTCGATCGGAGTGATCTCGTCAGGCTTCGGGCTGGACGAGCTGATCGCGAAACACGGGATCGAGCGGCGGGTGCACACCGCGGGCGGCTCGAAGAGCTTCCTCGACCCGTTCCGCCCGGAAAAGCCCGAGGACATCGCCCGCCTGACCCGGCTCCTTGAGGACATGCACCGCGCCTTCAAGGCCCATGTCACCACGCGGCGTGGCACCCGGCTGAGCGGCGCGGATCTGTTCACCGGCGAGGTCTGGACCGGCGCGCAGGCGGTGGCCACCGGGCTCATTGACGGCACGGCCCATGCGGTGCCGAAGCTGAAGGCGCTTTACGGCGACAAGGTGCGGATCGTGCCGGCGAACGGGCCGCGCCGGTCCTGGCTGCGGCTGCTGGGCGCGGGACTTGGCGCCGAGGTCGCGGGCGCGCTGCTCGACACCACCGAGGAGCGCGCGCTCTGGGCGCGCTACGGGCTGTGACATGCTGATCAAGGGCATGACGCTTTTCCTCGTCGCGATGGCGGTGCTTGCCATCTTCGGCAAGCTGCGGCTGCCGGGCGGCAAGGCACGGCGGCTGGCGGGGCGCTGCCCGGCCTGCGGCCGTCCGAAGGTCGGACCGGGGCCCTGCCCCTGCGGACGAAACACGAAAAAGGGGGCCTGAGTGCTCATTGATCTGGTGAAGATCCTGGCCGGTCTCGGCCTTCTCGTGGTGGCCGGCGACCTTCTGGTGAAGGGCGCGGTGAACCTCGCGCTGCGGCTTGGCATTCCGGCGCTGATCGTCGGGCTGACGGTCGTCGCCTTCGGCACCTCGGCGCCCGAGATGATGGTCTCGGTCGCCGCCGTGCTCGACCACAACCCGGGCATCGCGCTTGGCAACGTGGTCGGCTCGAACACCGCCAACATCCTGCTGGTGCTGGGCATTCCGGCGATCATCTCGATGATCCGCACCGACGAGCAGGACACGCGCGAAAGCTATTTCATCATGCTCGGCGCCTCGGTGCTGTTCATTCTGGTCTGCTTCATGGGGCCGCTTGGCTGGCCGCATGCGGCGCTGCTGCTGGCGACGCTGGTGGTGATCCTGATCCGGCAGGGACGTCAGGCGCTCGCCCATCGCGCCAGCCGCACCGAGGAAGAGATCGAGGGCGTCGACGTGCACATGAGCCTGGGCAAGGTCGCGCTGTTCATCGCGATCGGTCTGGTGGGCCTGCCTTTCGGGGCCGATTTCCTGGTGGACGGCGCCAGCTCGATCGCCCGTGCGGCGGGCATCCCCGACACGGTGATCGGCCTGACCCTCGTCGCCATCGGCACCTCGCTGCCCGAGCTTGCCACCTCGGTCACCGCCGCGATGAAGGGGCGGGCCGATGTCGCGCTTGGCAATGTCATCGGCTCGAACATCTTCAACCTGCTCGGCATCATCGGCGTCGCGGGCTTCTTCGGCCGGCTTGACGTGCCGCCGACAATGCTGCGGCTCGACCTGTGGGTGATGCTGGCGGCCTCGCTGCTGATCGCCCCTTTCATCCTGCACCGCTGGCCGTTCACCCGGCTGGTCGGCGTGGGCTTCACCCTGATCTATGCCGCCTATGTGGCGGTGCTGATGACCGCCCATGCGGGCTGAGGAGGACGGCATGGGCAAGGCCCTGATCACCGGCGCGGCGAAACGGCTTGGCCGCGCGATGGCGCTTTATCTCGCGGACCGCGGCCATGACGTGGCGATCCATTGCAACGGCTCGGTCGAGGCGGCCGAGGCAACCGCGGCCGAGGCCCGCGCCCGCGGCGTGCAGGCCGTCGTCCTGCCCGCCGACATCCTCGACGAGGCGGCGGTCGAGACGCTGGTGCCGCGCGCGGCCGAGGCGCTTGGCGGGCCGCTGACGGTGCTGGTCAACAACGCCTCGATCTTCGAATATGACACCATCCGCACGGCCACCCGGACGGGCTGGGACCGTCATTTCGGCTCGAACCTGCGCGCGCCCTTCGTGCTGATCCAGGCCTTCGCCGCGCAGGCGCCGGCCCCCGACCGCACCGGCGGCGAGCCGCGGGCGCAGGCGCTGGTGGTCAACATGATCGATCAGCGCGTGCTCAAGCCGACGCCTGAATTCATGACCTATTCGCTCGCCAAGGCCGGGCTGTGGGCGCTGACCCGCACCGCCGCGCAGGCGCTGGCCCCCGACATCCGGGTGAACGCGATCGGCCCCGGCCCGACGCTGCAGGGCGCGCGGCAAAGCGAGAGCCACTTCACCCGCCAGCGCGCCGCGACCATTCTGCAGCGCGGCGCCGATCCCGACGACATCTGCGCCGCGCTTGGCTATCTGCTCGAGGCGAAGGCGGTCACCGGCCAGCTGATCTGCGTCGACGGCGGCCAGCATCTGGGCTGGAAAACCCCGGACGTGCTCGGCCCCGAATAGGTCCGTTTCGGCCCCTTTAACGATGACCGTGCGGCAAGTTGTCCACCTGGCCGCACCCTGTCACGCAAGCGTTACGAATCTTCTAGCATTTTCAGCCACTTGAAGACGTATAAAATTTTTCATCAATGATTTCATAGCATTGCAAGATTGCCTAAAATTTAGGCCGCCCGTGAAAGGAGGCCGGATTCAAGGGAAAATCGCCGTTCCCGGAAACTTCCCAACAGAGTTATCCACAGAAACCGTGGATTCCTTTCCTCTTGAACGCGGCGCCTTAACATTGCAGCCAGAGACCGGAATCAAGGCTCCGAAATGACCGACCCAGAGATCGCTTCCGACACCGCCGCAGCGCCGCAACCCCCGCGGCTGACCGGCCATGCGCTGATCGCCGATTACGTCTCGCGGCTCGACAGCTCGCCCGGCGTCTACCGGATGCTGAACGACCGGCAGGAGGTGCTGTATGTCGGCAAGGCGCGCAACCTGAAGGCGAGGGTGTCGAACTATGCCCGGACCTCGGGGCATTCGGCGCGGATCGCGCGGATGATCTCGGAAACGCGCTACATGATGTTCCTGACGACGCGCACCGAGACCGAGGCGCTGCTGCTCGAACAGAACCTGATCAAGCAGCTCAAGCCGCGCTACAACGTGCTGCTGCGCGACGACAAGAGCTTCCCCTATATCCTGCTCGACAAGAGCCACCCCTTCCCCGAGATCCGCAAGCACCGTGGCGCGCGCACGGTGAAGGGCGCCTATTTCGGCCCCTTCGCCTCGGCCGCGGCGGTGAACCGCACGCTGAACCATCTCGAGCGGGTGTTCCAGCTGCGCAACTGCTCGGACGCGATGTTCGCCTCCCGCACCCGGCCCTGCCTGCAATACCAGATCAAGCGCTGCTCGGCGCCCTGCGTCGGCAAGATCTCCGAGGCCGAGTATGGCCGCACCGTCGCCGATGCCGAGCGCTTCCTCGAGGGCAAGTCGACGGCGATCCAGCAGGAGCTGGCCGAGGAGATGCAGGCCGCCTCGGACGCGCTCGAGTTCGAGCGCGCGGCGGCGCTGCGCGACCGGATCGCGGCGCTGACCACGGTGCAGCAGAGCCAGGGAATCAACCCGCGCGGCGTGGCCGAGGCGGATGTGGTGGCGCTGCACATGGAGGGCGGGCAGGCCTGCGTACAGGTGTTCTTCATCCGCGCCCATCAAAGCTGGGGCAACCACGACTTCTACCCGAAGACCGGATCGGGCGCCGAGGAGGCCGAGGTGATCGAGGCCTTCCTCGGTCAGTTCTACGACACGAAGGAGGCGCCGCGGCTGATCCTGCTGTCGCATCCGATCGAGGATCTCGACCTGATGGAAGAGGCGCTCGCCGGCAAGGCCGGCCACCGCGTCGAGATCGCGGTGCCGAAACGCGGCGAGAAGGCGGAGCTTGTCGAGAACGCCCTGCGCAACGCCCGCGAGAGCCTGGGCCGGAGGATGTCGGAAAGCGCCGCGCAGGCGCGGCTGCTCAAGGGCCTGGCCGAGGCCTTCGGTCTGCCGAAGCCCCCCGAGCGGATCGAGGTCTATGACAACTCGCACATCCAGGGCACGAATGCCGTGGGCGGGATGATCTGCGCCGGGCCAGACGGCTTCCTGAAAAGCCAGTATCGCAAGTGGAACATCAAGGGCGACGAGCTGACCCCCGGCGACGACTTCGGCATGATGAAGGAGGTGATGACCCGCCGCTTCGCCCGCCTTCTGAAGGAAGACCCCGAGCGCAAGACCGACGCCTGGCCCGACCTTCTCCTGATCGACGGCGGCGCCGGGCAGGTCTCGGCGGTGCACGAGATCATGGTGGCCATGGGCGTCACCGACATCCCGATGATCGGCGTTGCCAAGGGCATCGACCGCGACCTCGGCAAGGAGGAATTCCACCGCATCGGCGCCCGCCCGATGGCGCTGCCGCGGCAGGACCCGGTGCTGTATTACATCCAGCGGCTGCGCGACGAGGCCCACCGCTGGGCGATCGGCGCACACCGGGCGAAACGCGCCAAGGCCGCGATGGCGAACCCGCTCGACGAGGTCCCGGGCATCGGCGCCACCCGCAAGCGCGCCCTGTTGCAGCATTTCGGCTCGGCCAAGGCGGTCAGCCGGGCGGGCGTCACCGACCTTGTCGAGGTGCCCGGAATCTCGCAGGCGATGGCCGAAACGATCTGGAACTTCTTCAACGACAAGATGTGAGCGCTCACATCCTGCCGAAAAATGCGGCTTGACGGATCGTGGCGGCAGGCGTAGCGGCCCGCAAATGACAGACGAAAGCCCGATCCGCCACGCGCTCACCCATCCCGAGGACCTTCTCGCCGAAGGTCTGATCCCTCATGCCGCGCTGCCCGCGCTGAAGGAGGTCGCGCAGGAGTTCCGCATCCGCGTGACCCCGGCGATGCGCGCCGCGATCGCCCGCACCGAGGCCACCGACCCGGTCGCGATGCAATTCGTTCCCTCGCCGAAAGAGCTCGAGATCCGTGCCGAGGAGCTGATCGACCCGATCGGCGACGGCGCGCATTCGCCCGCCCCCGGGGTGACGCACCGCTATCCCGACCGGGTGATCCTGCACATCACCAAGACCTGCGACGTCTATTGCCGCTTCTGCTTCCGCCGCGAGACGGTGGGCGAGACCGGCCCGCTGCCCGAGGAGGCGCTGGTGCAGGCGCTGGCCTATGTCGCCGCCACCCCGGCGATCCGCGAGGTGATCCTGACCGGGGGCGACCCGCTCACGCTCTCGCACCGGCGCCTCGCCGATGTGCTGACCCGGCTCGACGCGATCGCCCATGTCACCACGCTGCGCATCCACACCCGGGTGCCGGTGGTCGCGCCCGAACGCATCGACGCCGATCTGGTGGCGCTGCTGTCGGGCCTGCGCACGCCGGTCTGGGTGGTGCTGCACACCAATCACGCGCAGGAATTCACCGCCGAGGCGCGCGCGGCCATCGCCCGGCTGGTCGATGGCGGCGTGCCGATGCTGTCGCAATCGGTGTTGCTGCGCGGGGTGAACGACACGCACGAGGCGCTGATCGGTCTGTTCCGCCTGCTGCAGGACCATCGGGTGAAACCCTATTACCTGCATCATTGCGACCTCGCCCGCGGCACCTCGCATTTCCGCACCACGATCGCCGAGGGCCGGGCCCTGATGGCCGGGCTGCGCGGCCATCTGAGCGGCGCCGCGGTGCCGACCTATGTGCTCGACATCCCCGGCGGCTTCGGCAAGGTGCCGGTCACCGCCGATCATTTCACCCCCGGCCCCACCCGTGGCAGCTGGCGGGTGAGCGATTGGCAGGGCCGCATTCACGATTACGTGGACCCGCCGCGCTGAACGGCCCTCTTTCCCTCGGGGCGCGCCCCCGCTAGGGTGCGCGCATGACCTGGACCTTGCCGAATACGCTCACGGTGCTTCGACTGCTCGCCGCCCCCGGCGTGGCGGTGATGTTCCTCTATTTCCACCGCCCCTGGGCCGACTGGCTGGCGCTTGCGCTCTTCGTCGGCGCGGCGATCACCGATTACTTCGACGGCTACCTCGCGCGGCTGTGGAAGCAGGAATCGAAATTCGGCGCCATGCTCGACCCGATCGCCGACAAGGCGATGGTGGTGATCGCGATCATGGTGCTCACCGGCTATTCGGGCATGAACCCCTGGCTGATCCTGCCGGCGACGGTGATCCTGTTCCGCGAGGTCTTCGTCTCGGGGCTGCGCGAATACCTCGGCGCCGAGAAGGGCAAGCTCAAGGTCACGAAACTGGCGAAGTGGAAGACCACCGCGCAGATGGTGGCGATCGCCACGCTGTTCCTCGGCACCGGGCTCGATTTCCTCGAAAAGGGCCGCGCCCCCCGCGCGGGCGAGGGCGACCTGCCGACCGGGCTCACCCTCGCCGACATGGCCAACCACGTCGGCCTCGGCCTGATCTGGATCGCCGCGATCCTGACTGCGCTCACCGGCTGGGACTATTTCCGCAAGGCCCTGCCCTTCCTGCGGGACCCCGGCCGTGATTGACGTCGTCTATTTCGCCTGGGTGCGCGAGCGCATCGGCCTGCCGCGCGAGCGGGTCGAGACCCCGGCGGCGACGGTGCGGGATCTGGTGACGGAACTGAGCGCGCGCGAAGAGCGCTATGCCGCCGCCTTCGCCGATATCTCGGCGCTGCGCGTGGCACTCGACCAGGAGCTGTCCGAGTTCGACGCGCCGCTGGCGGGCGTGCGCGAAGTGGCCTTCTTCCCGCCGATGACGGGCGGCTGAGATGCGGATCGCCGTGCAATGCGCCCCCTTCGACGCTGCGGCCGAGATCGCAGGCTTCGGCGCGGGCACCAATGCCGGCGCGCTCGTCACCTTCACCGGCCTCGTGCGCGACGACAGCGGCCGGATGCAGGCACTCGAGCTCGAGCATTACCCGGGCATGACCGAACGCGCGATCGCGAAGATCGCCGAGGAGGCAATGGCGCGCTGGTCGCTGGCCGATTGCCTGGTGATCCACCGCTTCGGCCGGCTGACGGTGGGCGAGCCGATCATGATGGTCGCCACCGCCGCCCGTCATCGCGCCGCCGCCTTCGAGGCCGCCGAGTTCCTGATGGACTATCTGAAATCGCGCGCCCCCTTCTGGAAGAAGGAGATCGGCCCCGATGGCACCTGCTGGGTCGCGGCGAAGGAAAGCGACGAAGACGCGCTGACGCGCTGGTGACTTCGCGCGCAAGGGGGCGCTGCCCCCTCGGCCCTTGCGGGCCTCACCCCCGGGATATTTGAGGCAATTGGAAGCAGAGGACGGTTCCCGGCTTCCAATTGCCTCAAATATCCCGGGGGTGAATTTTGCCGCCAGGCAAAAGAGGGGGCAGCGCCCCCTAGAGATTGTCCTCGACCCGGAACCCCGCCGGGATCGCATCGCGCCCCTCGAGGATCAGATCCGCCATCACCTGCGCCACTTTCGGCGCCATGCCGAAGCCGATCTTGAAGCCGCCATTCGCGATGAACTGGCCGGGCCGTCCGGGCCAGGCGCCCAGCATCGGTGCGCGCGAGCGCGCGCGCGGCCGCACCCCGGCCCAGCGGTCGACGACCTCGGCGCCCGCAAGCACCGGGCAGATCGCCCGTGCCTTCTCGATCAGCGCCTCGAGCTGTGCGTCGGTGCTGTCGGGCGCGTCGAAGTCGCGCTCGGAGGTCGAGCCGATCGCCACGGTGCCATCCGCATGCGGCACGATATGCACGGCATCGGCATAGATCTGCGGCACCGCGCCTGCATCGTGGCGCAACAGCGCCGATTGCCCCTTCACCCCGCCGCCAAGCGTCTTGCCGAAGGCCATCCCGAGATCCGCAAGCCCCGGCGCGCCGGTCGCGTGCAGCACCGCGCCCTCGTCCTCGGCCGCGCCGATCACGATCTCGCCGCCAAGCGCGGTCAGCGCCGCGGCAAGGGCCGCGCAGGCCGCGCGCGGGGCGGCACGGGCCGAAAGCGTGTCGTGGACCACGAGCCCGGTGGGCGAGAGCGGTGCGAAGGGGGCGAATTGCGCGGCCGGCAGCACCCGCCATAGCGCCGCAATGCCCCAGTGCTCGGCCGCGCCGGCGGCGCGGGCCCGCGCCCGCTCGACCGCAGCCGCGTCAACCAGCGGCTGGATCCGGCCGAGTCGGGCATAGCCCGCGCCCTGACCGCCCGAGGCCTCGACCGCCGCCCAGAATGCCTCGGCCCCAAGCAGGCTTTCAAGCTGGAACTGCTTCTTCGGGTTCCAGGTCTCGGGCACATGCGGGGCAAGCGCCCCCACCGTGCCGCCCGACGAGCCCGCGCCGATCCGCACCCGCTCGATCAGTCGCACCCGGGCGCCGCGCCGCGCCATCTCGAAGGCGCAGGCAAGGCCGAACACGCCGCCGCCGCGCACTGTCACCCGATCCCCTCTTGCCATTGCCCGGACCTTTCGCCAGTTTCCACGGGAATTCGCCTCAGGCACTACCCGCAATGACCTCCCCTGACCAGAGCCCTGCCGCGCTCGACTGGCGCGACGGAACGACGCCCGTCTCGACGCGCTTCGACGACCCCTATTTCAGCCTCGCGGGCGGGCTTGCGGAAACGCGCCACGTCTTCCTGGCGGGCAACGACCTGCCGGCGCGGTTCCGCCCGGGCTTCCAGGTGGCCGAGCTGGGCTTCGGCACCGGGCTGAACCTGATCGCCACGGCGCTGTCGACCGATCTGCCGATCCGCTTCACCTCCTTCGAGGCCTTCCCGATGTCGGCGCCCGAGATCGCCCGTGCGCTCGCCGCCTTCCCCGAGGCCGAGGCCGCCGCCGGCCCCTTCCTGGCTGCCTGGGGTCGGGGCGAGACCCGCTTCACCCTGCGCAGCGTTTCCGTCGAGGTGATCCTCGGCGATGTGCGCGAGACCCTGCCCGGCTGGGCGGGCGCGGCCGATGCCTGGTTCCTCGACGGCTTCTCGCCGGCGAAGAACCCCGAGATGTGGGGCGAGGATCTGATGGCCGAGGTCGGCCGCCACACCGCGCCCGGCGGCAGCTTCGCCACCTATACCGCCGCGGGCTTCGTGCGCCGCGGCCTTGCCGCCGCGGGCTTCGCGGTCAGCCGCGCCCCGGGCCATGCCGGCAAGCGCCACATGAGCCGTGGAGTGCACCCATGACCGAACAGAACACCCGCCTCGGCGTCGCGATGATGGTCGCGGTGACCTTCATCTTCGCCGCGCAGGACGGCATCTCGCGCCACCTTGCGGGCACCTACAACGTCTATCTGGTGGTGATGATCCGCTACTGGGTCTTCGCGCTTTTCGTGCTCGGCCTCGCGCTGCGCAGCGCGGGCGGGCTGCGCGGTGCGCTGCGCACCAGACACCCGCTGCTGCAGAGCCTGCGCGGCGTGCTCCTGGTGGTCGAGGTCTGGGTGGCGATCATCGCCTTCGTCAAGCTCGGTCTGGTCGAGAGCCACTCGATCTTCATCTCCTATCCGCTGATCGTCGCGGCGCTCTCGGGCCCGGTGCTGGGCGAGAAGGTGGGCTGGCGGCGCTGGCTGGCGATTGCCACGGGCTTCGTCGGCGTGACGATCATCCTTGCCCCCGGCAGCGGCGTGTTCCGCCCCGAAGCGCTGATCCCGCTCGCCGGCGCGATCATGTTCGCGATCTATGCGCTCGCCACCCGCTGGGTCGCGCGCGACGATTCGGGCGAGGTGTCCTTCTTCTGGACCGGCATCACCGGCGCGCTCACCGCCACCGCCGGCGGGATCTGGTTCTGGCAGCCGATGAGCGCGGGCGACTGGGGCTGGATGAGCCTTCTGTGCCTGACCGCGATCGCCGGGCACTGGCTGATGATCCGCGCCTATGAGATCGCCGAGGCCTCGGCGCTGCAGCCGATCGCCTATCTGCAGCTCGTCTTCGGCGCGATCTTCGGCATCACGATCTTCGGCGACGTGCTGCGCCCGAACGTGGCGCTTGGCGCGGCGGTCACCGTCGGCGCGGGGCTATTCACCCTGTGGCGGGCGCGCCGCGCGGCGCAGCGCTAGGGCGCGATGCCGCGCAGCTCGTCCGAGAAGGCGATGGGGCCGGGGCCCGCGACACCCAGCCGGGCACGATAGACCGGCAGGCTCTCGGCCACCCGCATCACATAGGTGCGGGTCTCGGTGAAGGGGATCATCTCGACCCAGTCGACCACGTCGACCGTCGGCACCCGCGGATCGCCCATCTCCTCGATCCAGCGCCGCGGCCGGCCGGGCCCGGCGTTGTAGCCCGCCGCCACCAGCACCGGCGAGGCGCCAAACTCGGCGCGCAGCTTCGCAAGGTAAGCGCCGCCAAGGCGCAGGTTGTAGGTCGGATCGGTGGTCAGCCGCGGCGCGCTGTAGGTCTCGCCGATCATCGGCGCCATCAGCTTGGCCGTGCCCGGCATCAGCTGCATCAGCCCGCGCGCACCGACATGGCTGATGACGGCATGGTCGAATTCGCTTTCCCGCCGCGCGATCGACAGCGCCAGCTCCTCGGGCACGCCGAGGTCATGCGTGGTCAGCTCGGGGATCGGGTAATAGGCCTGCACCAGCACCGTGCCGCCGAGTGCCGCGCGCTTGGCCAGCAGCAGCGCCAAATGCGGATCGCGCCATTCCTCGGCCAGGCGGGCCAGCGCCGGCAGCGCCGCATCGGGCAGGCCTTCCTCGAGATGCAGGATGAAGCGCGCCGCCAGATCCCCGTCGCCCGCCGCCTGCAGCTCCTGCGCCGCGGCAAAGACCGAGGAGGCGGTGAAGCCCTGCCCGCGCCAGTCGGGCAGCGCCACCGGGGCCGAGAACACCGGATCGAGCGGGACACCCGCAAGTTCCGCGCACAGCAGCCCGTAATAGGCGGTCTGGAACCGCGCCCCGTCACGGAAGGCGGCCTGCGCCTCGGCGATCCGCCCCATCTGCTCGAGCGCGCGCCCGCGCCAGTAATCGGCGCGCGAGGTGCTGATCGGGCTCGCCACCTCGGCCCCGAGCGCCTCGAAATGCGCGAGCGCCTGCGGCGCATCGCCCAACTTCAGCGCCGCAAAGCCCGCCAGCCATTCGAGATCGGCCCAATCGCCCCCGCCCGCGGGCAGATGATGCCCCGCCGCCAGCCTGTAGGCGAGCTGCGCATCGCCCTTGCGCAGGAAGAAGCGCACAAGCTGGCCGCGCAGCGTCGACCAGGCGGCCGGGTCGCCCAGGCTCTCGGCACTGTCCGAGCGCGACAGCACGATCTCGGCCGCGCCCTCCTCGAGGCTCTTGCGCCAGCGCCAGACCGCGCGGTCGCGGGCCAGCCCCGCCGAGGCCCGCATGTAGTCCGGCACCGCGGCGATCAGCGCATCCACCCCCTGCGCGCGGCGCTGCAGCGCGATCCGCGCCGCGGCAACGGCCCGTGTGCCGGGGGTGACAAGCGGCAGCAGACGCGCCGCCTGCGCGGTCTCGCCGCGGTCGAGCATCGCCTGCATCCGCCCGCCATGCGCCGGCGCCACCAGATCGCCATAGCGGGCGAGGAAGGCGGCCTCCTCGGCCTCGGTCAGGTTGAGCCCGCGCCAGGCGGTCTCGGCCACCTGGCGGGCGGCCTCGTCGCGGCCAAGCGCCTGCAGCGCCGCAATCAGCGTCAGCGCCCCCTGCCCGGTCTGCGGCGCGGACCGGGCGAACCAGGCAACGACCGCGGCGGGGCTTGCCTCGCTCAGCCGGTCCTCGCCCTTGCGGCGCAGCAGCGGCATTCCCGGCCAGTCGGCCCGGCGCGAGACGAAATCGGCATAGTCGTCGAAACTGCCCTGCCCTGCGCGTAGCCGCTGCCACTCGATCAGATCGGCGGCGATCTGCCCGGCCGGGCGCGCGGCGGCGCTGGCCGCGTCCCAGTTGCCGGCCTGCGCAGCCGCCAGCGCCGCGGCCAGCGCCGCGGCATCGGCCGCCCGGGCGGGCGGCGTGGAAAGGGCAAGGGCGACGGTCAGAAGGACCGCCTTCGGAAGGGTTCGGATCATCGCTCTGCTCGTTTTTCCAAGTGGTGACCCGAAGCCCGGCCCGATGCAATTCACAAGTTGGCAAGAGGCAAAGGCTCGCCTATGGTCCGGCCGATTTCAACCGGGCGAATCCGCCCACACCGCAGGAGCGTGTCATGTTCAAAGGGTCCTTCCCCGCACTCGTCACGCCGTTCACGAACGGCGCAGTCGATTGGGACACGCTCAAGAAACTTGTGGAGTGGCACATCGAGCAGGGCTCGAACGGCATCGTCCCGGTCGGCACCACCGGCGAGAGCCCGACGCTGAGCCACGAGGAACACAACCGCGTGATCGAGGTGGTCGCGCAGGCCGCCGCCGGCCGGGTGCCGGTGATCGCCGGCGCGGGCTCGAATGCGACTGCCGAGGGGATCGAGCTGATCCGCCACGCCGAGGCCGCCGGCGCCGATGCCGCGCTTGTGGTGACGCCCTATTACAACAAGCCGACGCAGCGCGGCATGGTGGCGCATTTCACCGCAATGCACGACGCCTCGTCGCTGCCGATCATCATCTACAACATCCCCGGCCGCTCGGTCGTCGACATGTCGCCCGAGACGATGGGCGAGCTGGCGAAACTGCCGCGCATCGTCGGGGTCAAGGACGCGACGGGCGACCTCAGCCGCGTGGCGAAGCAGCGCCTGACCTGCGGGCCCGATTTCATCCAGCTCTCGGGCGAGGATGCGACGGCGCTCGGCTTCAACGCCATGGGCGGCGTCGGCTGCATCTCCGTCACCGCGAACGTCGCGCCGAAGCTCTGCGCCGAGATGCAGGCGGCGACGCTGGCGGGCGATTACGTCAAGGCGATGGAGTATCAGGACAAGCTGATGCCGCTGCATATCGCGATCTTCCTCGAGCCGGGCGTCGCCGGCGCGAAATACGCGATGTCGAAGCTCGGCCTGTGCGCGGCCGAGGTGCGGCTGCCGCTGACCGAGCTCACCGACGCCACCAAGGCCGCGATCGACGCGGCAATGGCGCATGCCGGCCTGATCTGAGGCCACGTCACAATCGGACATCGGGTCGGGGGGCGCTGCCCCCCGTCTTCGTTTCACGAAGCCTCCCCCCGAGGTATTTGGAGCAAGATGAAATCCGTACCGTTCATCTTGCTCCAAATACCTCAGGGGGTCCGGGGGAGGATCCCCCGGCCTGCTCAGACGTTGTGCAGGTAGAGCGCGTAATCGACGTCGGCGATCCAGCGCGCGACACGGGCATGCTCGGCCGCCTTGATCGCGGTGAAGGTGCGGTGCATGTCCGCACCAAGTGCCTCCTTCAGGAACTCCGACGCCGTCGCCCGATCGATCGCCTCGCGCCAGTCACGCGGCATCGGCAGATCGTCGGCGCCCTCATAGCCATTGCCGGTGGTCTCGGGGCCCGGGTCGATGCGCTGCGCGAGGCCGTGGCGGATGCCCGCGAGGATCGTGGCGCCGACGAGATAGGGGCTGGCGTCGACGCCCGAGGGGCGGTGCTCGATCCGCCGCGCCCTGACCTCGCCCGCCGGGATGCGCAGCGCGACGGAGCGGTTGTTGACGCCCCACGACGGCGACACCGGGGCATAGCTCTGCCCGACGAAGCGGCGCCAGGAATTCGCATGCGGCGCGAAGACCAGCATCGACTCGCCCATCGTCTGGCGCAGCCCGCCAAGCGCGTGGCGGATGGTGTCGGTCCATTCGCCCTCGACCGCCTCGGCGAAGATGTTGCGCCCCGTGCCGTCCTGCAGCGAGACGTGGAAATGCATGCCCGAGCCCGCGTATTTCTCGACCGGCTTGGCCATGAAGCAGGCGGTGACCCCGTGCCGGCGCGCCTGCATCCGCACGATGCGCTTCAGCCGCACGAGGTCGTCGGCCGCCTGCATCACGTCGGTGCGGTAATCGAGCGTCAGCTCGTATTGCCCCGGCGCATATTCCGAGATCACCGTCTCGGCGCGGATCCCCATCGCCTCGGCGGCGCGGTAGATGTCGGAGAACAGCGGCTGCATCCCGTGCAGGTGGTCGACGGAATAGACCTCGGTCCAGTCCGAGCGGCGCCCGTCGAGCACCGCAGGCGCCGGCCGCACGCCCGCGCTCATGTCCGGGTCGAGCAGGAAGAATTCCAGCTCGAAGGCGCCGGCGGGGAACAGCCCCTCGCCCGCCATCGCCTCGACCTGACGCTTCAGGGCATGGCGCGGGTCAGAGCTCATCGGCACGCCGTCGAGCGAATACATGCTCATCAGCAGCTCGGCCCGCGGCGGCGTGGTGCCATGGAGCGGCTTCAGCGTGCCCGGGATCGGCCAGGCGCGCAGATCGCCATCGCCCTGATCCCAGATCAGGCCGGTCTCGTGCACATCCTCGCCGACGATGTCGAGCCCGAGGATCGAGATCGGCAGGTGACGGCCGTTGCGGTAGAGGCCAACCAGCTCGTGGCGGCGGATGATCTTGCCGCGGCCGATGCCGTTGGCGTCCGAAAGGACGATGTCGATCGCCTCGATCTCGGGATGGGCGGCGAGGAATTCCTCGGCTTCCTCGATGGAGGAGCCGGACGGGGAAAGGGTCATGTCAGGTCTCGAAAAGAAGGCCCAGCACCGCGCCGAAGGCCTCGACCAGGCGGTCGATCTGGGCCTCGGTGGTGACGGGCGAAATCAGCATCATGTTGTGGAACGGCGCGATCAGGCAGCCGCGGTTCAGAAGGCCCTGGTGGATCGCCGCCTCGAGCGCGGGGGCATGGGCGGCCTCGGCTTGCGTGCCGTTCAGCAGCGGCCCGGGGGCGCAGATGAACTCGACCCGCGCACCGACGCGCACCACATGCCAGGGGGCGCCGACGCGAGCGATGGCCTTCGTCAGTCCCGCGCTCAGTCGCGCGGCGCCCGCCTCCATCCGGGCATAGTTCTCGGCGGTCATCACCTCGGAAAGGGTGGCGACGAGGCAGGCGACCTGCATCGGGTTCGCCGACAGCGTGGTGCCCATGCCGGAATGGCCGGCGGGGCGGGTGGCGTCATAGGCGGCAAAGCGGCGCGCGACGGGTTCGGTCACGCCCCAGATCGCGGTGGGCATCCCCCCCGCCACGCATTTGCCGGTGACGAAGATGTCGGGCATCAGCCCGTGCACGCGGCTGTAACCGCCCCGCCCCGACGAGATCGTGTGCGTCTCGTCGATGATGAGGAGCGCGCCGTGGCGGGTGGCCAGATCGCGCAACCCGGCGTGGAACCCGGGCGCGGGCAGCACCATGCAGGAATTGGTCAGAACCGGCTCGGTCAGGATCGCGGCGACATCGCCCGCGGCCAGCGCCGCCTCGACCGAGGCGAGGTCGTTGAACTCGGCCACGGTGGCGACCTGCGTCAGATCCTCGACCTGACCGACAAGGCCCGGACGCGCCACGGTCCGGCCGCCCTCGAGCCGCACCATCGTGTCGTCGACCGTGCCGTGATAGCAGCCGTTGAACACCAGCACCTTCGGCCGCCCGGTGACGGCGCGGGCCAGGCGCAGGGCGAAGCGGTTCGCATCGGTCGCGGTCGTCGCGATCTGCCAGCGCATCGGGCCGAAGACCTCGCACAGACGCCGCCCGGCCTCGAGCGCCGCCTCGCTCGGCAGCATGGTGGTGAGGCCGCGATCGGCCTGCGCGCGGATCGCGCGGGCGACGGGGGAGGGCGAATGGCCGAACATCGAGCCGGTGTCACCAAGGCAGAAATCGTCGATCACATGGCCGTCGAGATCCTCGATCACCGCGCCCTCGGCACGCGCGACGAGCATCGGGAAGGGCTGCGGCCAGTCGCGCATCCAGTGCATCGGCACGCCGTCGAGAAAGGCCCCGGCGCCGGCCTCGAGCGCGGCGCGGCTGCGCGGGCGGGCCGCGGCATAGACCGCAGCCTCGGCCGCCGCGAAAGCGGCAATCCGTGCGGCGCCTGCCCCGCCGATGCGTTCATCCGTCATCTGGCCCCCTCCCGAAGATCGGCGCAGATCAGCACGCCGGATGTATCGCCGTCAACGCCCCGCGACGTGCCGTTCCGGCAGGCGATGTGCCAAAAGGAAAAGGCCCGGGCGCGCGGCCCGGGCCTTTTCGGAAAGCGTGCCGTCAGTGCGCGCGGGCGGCGACCGCGAAGAGATCGGCGTTCAGCAGCAGATGCGCCCCGATCGCGACCGCATAGCCAAGCGCGATCGCCCAGCTCCACTTGAGGTGGGTGGTGAAGGTGTAGATGCCACGCGCCTGCCCCATCAGCGCCACCCCCGCGGCCGAGCCGATCGACAGCAGCGAGCCGCCGACGCCGCAGGTGAGCGTGATCAGCAGCCACTGGCCATGCGTCATGTCCGGGTCCATCGTCAGCACTGCGAACATCAGCGGGATGTTGTCGATGATCGAGCTCATCACGCCGAGAATGGTGTTCGCCGCGGTCGGCCCGAGCCCGGTATAGAGCAGCCCCGACAGCATATCGAGATAGCCCAGAACGCCCAGACCGCCGACGGCGAAGATGATGCCGAAGAAGAACAGCAGCGTGTCCCACTCGAGCTGCTCGAACTGCTTGAAGGCATCGAGCACCAGCTCCTCGTGCGGGCGGCGGCGGGTGATCTTGCGGGTCAGGAAATAGCTGTAGATCTGCATGTAGCCGAGACCCAGCATCATGCCCAGTGCCGGCGGCAGGGCGAGGAAGTTCTTGAAGCAGATCGCGGTGACGATGGTCGCGAAGAACAGGAACACCACCATGCCCGCGCCCGGCTTCGGATGCGCCGTGCCATGCACGTCGGCCGGCATCTCGTTCGGGATCACGAAGGACATGATCAGCGCCGGCACCAGCCAGTTCAGCAGCGACGGGATCAGCAGGTCGAAGAACTCGAAGAACTCGATCACGCCCTTTTGCCAGACCATCAGCGTGGTGATGTCGCCGAAGGGGGTGAAGGCGCCGCCCGCATTCGCCGCGACGACGAGCGAGACGAAGGAGGTGGAGACGAATTTCGGATGGCCCTTGCCCACCGCCATCACCACCGCGCCCATGACCAGCGCCGTGGTCAGGTTGTCGAGCACGCCCGACAGGAAGAAGGCGATGACGCCGGTGATCCAGAACAGCTTGCGATAGGTCAGCCCGAGACTGACGAGCTTGGCCCGCAGCACATCGAAGACGCGCCGCTCCTCCATCGTGTTCACATAGGTGATGGCGACAAGGAGGAAGAGGAAGAGCTCGCCATATTCCTCGACGATTTCGATTGCCTTCTCATGCGCGACGCCGGTGAGCCCCGCCCGCATGTAGGCGATGCCGATCAGCATCCAGATCAGGCCGGCCGCCAGCATCACCGGCTTTGACTTGCGCATGTGGGTCGCTTCTTCCGTGATCACCAGCGCATAGGCGCCGATGAAGATCAGGATCGAGGCAATGCCGATCACGCTGCCCGTAAGGTCCAGGCTTTCCATACCGAGAGTTCTCCAGTCCCTGTTTCGGCAGGATTTACCCCCGCGCAGGCGCCGGAAACAAGTGCAAACGCGCCCCCGCACAGCCCCGCCCGGGAGCGACCGCGCGCACGCCCCGGGCCGGGGGCGGACGACTCACCCTGTCGGCCGCCGCGCCGGAACATGGCCGCGCGGGCCCCGGCGCAGCCCGGCGAAATCCCTGCGCACATGCAGAATGCGCAACAACCTGCCGGTTCCAGCGCGGTCTGAGCAACAATGCGCTGAGCCTCTGCGGCAGCGGCGCCGCACCCGCGACTTTGACGACTGTGTGACGCAATGCTCTCTTGCAAGTCTATGGGCACTATGCCTAAGGAATTGGCAACGAGGCTGCCCTAGGGTGGCCTCAAGAACTATCTGAGATACCTTGGAAAATAGATGCCTGCCCGCCGCGTTCAAAGACAAGCCTTTGTGACCCGCCGCCACCTGCTCGGAACCCTGTCGGCAGGGGCCGTTCTGGCCTGCGGGGGCGGTTTCGCACGCCCGGCGATGGCCCAGGACGCGGCCCCGGCGACCGAGCCCGTTCCGGCGCCCGCGCCCGAGGTTCCGGTCGAACCCGCCGCACCGCAGCAGGCGCCGTTCAGCTTCGACAGCCTGACCGAGGAGATGCGCGCGGCGACGGCCAAGCCCGACCAGCCGCAGCAGCTTCCCGACAGCTTCCTGTCGCAGCTGACCTATGACGATTACCGGCTGATCCGCTTCAACCCCGACCGCGCCCGTTTCGCCGATGTCGAGGAGACGCGGTTCCAGCTGCATGCCTTCCACATGGGCTGGCTGTTCAAGGAGCCGGTGCTGCTCTACGAGGTCTCGGGCGACCAGGCCCGGCTGATGGGCTTCGACACCGACGACTTCATCTATGAACGCGAGGCCCGCACCCATGTGCCCGAGCACACCGTGCTTCCGGGCGTCGCCGGCTTCCGCCTGCACACGCCGCTGAACCGCCCCGACGTCTTCGACGAGCTGGTGGCCTTCCAGGGCGCCTCCTATTTCCGCTCGCTCGGCCGCGGCTCGGCCTATGGGCTCTCGGCGCGCGGGCTGGCGGTGAACACCGGCATGTCGATCGCCGAGGAATTCCCGCGCTTCACCCGGTTCTGGATCCAGCGCCCCGAATCGGGCAGCGGCACGATCACCGTCTGGGCCGCGATGGAGAGCGCCTCGCTCACCGGCGCCTACCAGTTCGTCATCACCCCCGGCGAGGAAACGGTGATGGAGGTCACGGCGCGGCTGTTCCTGCGCAACGACGTCGAGCAGCTGGGCGTTGCGCCGCTGACCTCGATGTTCCTGTTTGCCGAGCGCAACCGGGCCGCCTTCGACGATTTCCGTCCGAATGTGCATGACAGCGACGGGCTGGGCATCACCCGCGCCGACGGCGACACCCTGTGGCGGCCGCTCGCCAACCCGCCGCGGCTTGCCTCGAGCTACTTCTCGGAAACCGCGCCGAAAAGCTTCGGCCTCTATCAGCGCGACCGGAATTTCGATCATTATCAGGATGCTGCGGCCCTTTACGAGCGCCGCCCCTCGTGCATGGTCGAGCCGCTGGGCGACTGGGGCAAGGGCGCCGTGCGGCTGGTCGAGATCCCCTCGGATCTCGAGGTCAATGACAACATCGTCGCCTTCTGGGTGCCCGAGGCGCCGGCGAAGGCGGGCGATGCGCTCGAATACCGCTACCGGCTGCGTTGGGGCGATCTCGATCCGGTGGACAGCACGCTGGCCCGCGTCTTCGAGACCCGCGCCGGCGCCGGTGGCGTCTCGGGCGTTCCGAATACCGATGGCACCCGCAAGTTCGTCATCGACTTTGTCGGCGGTCTGCTGGAAAATCTCCCGGCGGAGGCGGTCGACAAGCTGAAGGTCGTCGCCTCGGTCTCGAAGGGGGAGATCGTGACGCAGGTGCTGCAACGCATTCCCGAGGACGGGATCTGGCGGCTCGTCCTCGACATCAAGGCGCCCTCGGGCGCCACCGTGGAACTTTCCGCCCATATCGCGGGTTATGGCCGCAAGCTGACCGAAACCTGGCTCTATCAATGGATCAAGGCATGACCGCACTTCTCGAACCGCAAGCGGCCCGTTCCTCCGTTTCCGCCGAGGCGCTCTCCCCGGCAGAGCTCGTCGCAGGCCCCTGTGCCCTGCCCAACGCCCCCCTCGCAATGCCGATGCAGGTCATCGAGCCGCGCGTGGGTCTGCTGCGGAGGCTTCTTTCAGGGCTGATCCCGCATCACCCCGCGGCGCCGTCGGCGGGCGCCGGCCTCTGACAAAATGAACCGCACAAGCATCTCGCGCGCGGGGCTCTATGCCCTGCGCTCGCTGGCCGTGGGCCTCAGCCTCGTCGCGGGGCTGGGGGCTTTCGTGCTGTTCCTGCAGTTCGGCGATGCCGACGGGCTCGACACGCTCGACATCCTGCGCGCGCTGCTGATCCTGATCTCGACGCTGTGGCTTGCCTGGGGCGCGATCCAGGCGCTGATCGGGCTGACCTCCTTCTCGCATCCGCCCGCCTATGATCCGGCCGCGCCAATCCGTGGCCGCACCGTGATCCTGATGCCGGTCTACAACGAGGACCCGCTCGCCACCTTCTCGCGCGTGGCCGCGATGGAGACCTCGCTGCGCGAGACCGGCGATCCGGCACAGATCCATTTCGCGATCCTCTCCGACACCCGCAACGAGACCATCGCCCGGCGCGAGCTGGTGCTGTTCAAGCATCTGGTCGAGGACCGCAACGGCATGGGCCGCTTCTTCTATCGCCGGCGCGAGAACAACGTCGGCAAGAAGGCCGGCAATATCGAGGATTTCATCACCCGGTCGGGCGGCGCCTATGACTATGCGGTGATCCTCGACGCCGACAGCCTGATGGAAGGCACGACGATCCTGTCGATGATCCGGCGGATGGAGGCAGAGGAGCGTCTCGGCCTGCTGCAGACCCTGCCGAAGGTGATCCGGGCCCGCTCGCGCTTTGGCCGTGCGATGCAGTTCTCGGCCTCGTTCTTCTCGCCGATCTTCGCGCGCGGCCTTGCGATGATGCAGGGCGAGACCGGCCCGTTCTGGGGCCACAACGCGATCGTGCGCGTGCGCGCCTTTGCCGAAAGCTGCGGCCTGCCGGCGCTGCGCGGCAAGCCGCCCTTCGGCGGCCATGTGATGAGCCACGACTATGTCGAGGCGGCGATGCTGGCGCGTGCGGGCTGGATCGTGCGGCTTGACGACGACCTTGGCGGCAGCTTCGAGGAAGGCCCCGAGAACATCGTCGACCACGCCAAGCGCGACCGGCGCTGGTGCCAGGGCAACCTGCAGCACTCGCGCATCATCGGCGCGCCGGGGCTGCGGGCCTGGTCGCGCTTCGTCTTCGCGCAGGGCATCATGGCCTATATCGCGCCGCTGTTCTGGCTGGGCTTCATCCTCGCCTCGATCGCCGCGCCGATCCTTGCCCCGCCGCCCGACTACTTCCCGATCCCCTACTGGCCCTTCCCCTATTTCCCGCCGTCCGAGGCCTCGAAGGCGATCTCGCTTGCGATCGGCATCTTCGGCCTGCTGCTGCTGCCGAAGATCCTGATCGCCACCCGCGCCGCCTTCACCGGCCGCGCGAACGGTTTCGGCGGCGCGCGCCTCGCCTTCCTGTCGACGCTGGGCGAGCTGGCCTTCTCCTCGCTCACCGCGCCGGTGCTGCTGATGTATGCGACGCGCTCGGTGTTCCAGGTGCTGCTGG
This sequence comes from Paenirhodobacter sp. YD-8, assembly GCF_056590935.1. Lineage (NCBI taxonomy): Bacteria > Pseudomonadati > Pseudomonadota > Alphaproteobacteria > Rhodobacterales > Paenirhodobacter > Paenirhodobacter sp. YD-8. The sequence continues at coordinate 3,441,904 of NZ_CM152649.1, forward strand.
GCCGCGATGGCGGCTGGCCCACCAACAACCGCGGTGACGGCACGCTGACGCTTGGCGAGAGCTTTGCCGCCTCGCACTGGATCGTCACCATCGGCGCCGTCGGCCTGGCCGCCACCTGGGCCTTCGCGCCCGGGCTGCTCCTGTGGCTGCTGCCGGTGGGCGTGCCGATGATCTTCGCCCCGGCGCTGCTGCGCTGGTCCTCGCTGCCCTCGACCGGGCGGCTGATGGGCGTGCCCACCGAATATGCGCCGGCTCCGGTGATGGTGCTGCACGACCAGATCCTCGAGCGCTGGACCGCCGCGCTCGTCCCAGAAGACGCGTCCACTGCCCCGGCCGTGGCGCCGGAGAAGACCCATGCCTGACATGTCCCCCGCTGCGGGGTCGGCGCTGCCCGTGGGCGCGCGCGACCCCCGTCTTGATTTCTTCCGCGGGCTCAGCCTGCTGATGATCTACATCAACCACGTGCCGGGCACGGTGTACGAGAACTTCACCTCGCGCAACTTCGGCCTGTCCGACGCCGCCGAGGGCTTCGTCTTCATGTCGGGCTGCGCCGCTGCGCTGGCCTATGGGCCGAAGATGAAGCATGGGCTGAACTGGGCCTCGGTGCGCAAGGGCTGGGGCCGGTCCTGGACGCTCTATCTCACCCACATGTTCACCACGATCTGGGCGATCGCCATCGTCTCGGGCGCGGCGCTGTGGTTCGGCAGCTCGGTGATGCTGGAACAGCAGGGCTATCAGGTGATGGGCAGCGATCCGCTGGCCTTCATGATCGGCATCGCCTCGCTTGGCCATCAGCTTGGCTACGTCAACATCCTGCCGATGTATGCGGTGCTGATGCTGGGCGCGCCCTTCCTGATCCGGCTCGGCCAGCGCAGCCCGATCGGCCTGCTTGCCGCCAGCGTCGGGTTCTGGGCCTTCACCGGGATGACGCATTTCGACCTGCCGAACTTCCCGCAGGAGGGGGGGTGGTTCTTCAACCCCTTCGCCTGGCAGATGATTTTCTCCTTCGGCATCCTCACCGGGCTGGCGCTGCGTCACGGTCGCCGCTTCGCGCCGCTGAAGGGCTGGCTGATCTGGGTCGCCGCGATCTGGGTGGCGTTCTGCGTCGTCTGGGTGAAGTCGGAGACGATCAAGACCGGCATTGGCGAGTATGTGCACCACCTGCGCGACCTCGGCGCGCCGTTCTTCCTGGTCGAGTTCGACAAGACCTATGTCTCGCTGCCGCGGTTCGCGCATTTCATCGCGCTCGCCTATCTGCTGTCGCTGCCCTGGGGCGTGCCGCGCTTTGCCGCCTCGAAGGCGATGGCACCGGTGCGGCTGCTCGGCCGGCACGGGCTGCAGGTCTTTGCCGCCAGCACCGTGCTCGCGATCTTCTCGCAGGCGGTGAAGCAGGTGCACCCGGCGGGCTTCGGCCAGGACAGCGTGCTGATCCTCGGCGGGCTCGCGCTGCTCTGGGCCTTCGCCTGGATCCGGGACCGGATCCGGCAGTCCGACAAGGCGATCGCCGCGGCCCAGCATGCCCGTCATGCCGCGCCCCACGCGCCGCGCGCCGCCGGCGCCGCCGCCACGACCGAGGGCAAGCCGCATTTCGCCGCGGCCGCCCGCTGATTGCAGATCAGTCCTGCGGCGCGTCCATCGCGCCGCAGCTCGCCGCCACGGTCTTCAGCGCCTTCAGAACCGCCTGCACCTTCGGCGTGCGGTGCAGGTCGACATGGGTCACCAGCCACAGCGACGATTCCCACTCCGGGATCGGCGCGATCACCTCGATCACCCGCGGATCGCGCCGCGCCTCGATCACCGGCAGGAAGCCCAGCCCGATGCCGTCGCGCACCGCCGCCGCCTGGCTTTCCGGATCGTTCGCCATGAACACCACCGAATCTGCCGGCTGGTTCGCGGCAAGCCAGCGGAAGAACGGCGCCCGGCTCTCGCGGTTCTCGGCGCCGACGAAGCGGTGCCCGGCAAGGTCGTCGATCGACGCGGGCCGGCCCATCCGCTTCAGGTAATCCTCGGAGGCATAGAGCGCGACGCGGTTCACGCCGAGCGGCTGCACCACGTTGTCGGGCTCGGTCGGGCGACCGCCGGCGCGGATCGCCACATGCGCCTCGCCATACTCCAGACGGAACACCCGCTGATCGGTCAGATAGCGCAGCCGCAGCCCCGGATGGTCGATCATCAGCTGCGCAAGCGCCGGCAGCACGATCCCGGTCAGCGTCGGCAGCGAGGTGATGATGAGCTCGCCCGAGACCTCCTCCCCTGCCCCGGCGATGCGCGCCGCCAGCTGCGAGAACTGGTCCTCGGTCGCCTGGCCCACGGCCAGCAGCTGCAGCCCCGCCTCGGTCGGCGTATAGCCGCGCGGATGGCGCTGGAACAGCTTCGTCCCGAGACGCTCCTCGAGCGCATCGACATGGCGGATCACCGTCGCATGGTGCACGCCCAGCACCTCGGCTGCACCCGATACGGTGCCCACCCGCGCGACCTGATAGGCCGTCCGGATCTCGTCCCAATTGTCGAAATTCATCTGTTCACCCGCGAACACTCATTGCGCAATCATGACAATTGAGTTCACGGGCGCAAGGGCATTTCTTTGCCGCAACAGCAAACACCCGGAGTCCTCCTCATGACCAAGACCCTGCTTCTCGAAACCTCCATCAAGGGGCCGATGTCGGTCTCGCACAAGATCGCCCAGAAAGTGATCGCCAAGGTCGGCGGCGACGTGACCGTGCGCGACTGCACCACGATCCCGGCGATCGACGGCACCTGGATCGGCGCCGCCTACACCCCGGCCGAGAACCGCACCGACGAGCAGAAGGCCGCGCTTGCCCTCTCCGACGCGCTGATCGCGGAACTGAAGGCCGCCGACACCGTCGTCATCGGCTGCGGCGTCTACAACTTCGGCGTCACCGGCCCGCTCAAGCACTGGATCGACATGGTCTGCCGCGTCGGCGAGACCTTCCGCTACACCGAAGCCGGCCCCGAGGGCCTGGCCGGTGCCAAGCGCGTGATCGTGGCCTATTCCTCGGGCGGCGTGCCGGCCGGTTCGAGCTATGACTTCGCCACCCCCTACATCAAGCAGGTTCTCGGCTTCATCGGCATCACCGACGTGACTGTCGTCGCCGCCGAAGGCGTGGCCGTCGACGAGGCCGCGGCGCTGGCCCGTGCCGACGCGCAGATCGCGACGCTCGCCGCCTGATCCGGTCGCCGCGCCCTGCCCGGCTTCGTGCTCTGCGCGGGATCGGGACGCGGTGGACCTGCCGGTTCTCCCAACCGGCTCGAGGCCCCTCGGTTGACTCCGGGGGGCTTTTCGCCTAAAAGGCCCCAGATTCCCCGGAGGCAGATTCCTCCGGTCCCCGCATGAGGCGGGGATCGCCACCAGTCAGCGCGTTGCGCCCACTGGTGCGCTTGTCGTTTGTCGTGCCGGCCTGCCGGTGCCCCGCATGGAGGTGGCCATGTTCGAGAATCTCTCCGAGCGCCTTGGCGGCGTCTTCGAGCGCCTGACGAAACAGGGCGCGCTCTCGGCCGACGACGTGCGCACCGCGCTGCGCGAGGTCCGCACCGCGCTGCTCGAGGCCGACGTGTCGCTGCCGGTGGTGCGCGACTTCGTCAAGCGCGTCGAGGGCAAGGCCACCGGCGCCGCGGTGACGAAATCGGTCACCCCCGGCCAGCAGGTGGTGAAGATCGTCCATGACGAGATCATCGCCATGCTGTCGGGCGAGGGCCCGGCCGATGCGCTGAAGATCGACAACCCGCCCGCGCCGATCCTGATGGTCGGTCTGCAGGGCTCGGGCAAGACCACCACCACCGCGAAACTCGCCCGCCGCCTGAAGGAGCGCGAGAAGAAGCGCGTGCTGATGGCCTCGCTCGACATCTACCGCCCGGCGGCAATGGAGCAGCTCGCCATCCTCGGCACCCAGATCGGCGTCGACACGCTGCCGATCGTGCAGGGCGAAAGCGCCGTGCAGATCGCCAAGCGCGCCAAGCAGCAGGCGACGCTCGGTGGCTATGACGTCTACCTGCTCGACACCGCGGGCCGCCTGCACATCGACGAAGTCCTGATGGGCGAGGTCCAGCAGGTCCGCGACGCGGTTTCCCCGCGCGAGACCCTGCTTGTCGTCGACGGTCTGACCGGTCAGGTCGCGGTCGAGGTCGCGCAGGAGTTCGAGGACAAGGTCGGCATCTCCGGCGTCGTGCTGACCCGGATGGACGGCGACGGCCGCGGCGGTGCGGCGCTCAGCATGCGCGCGGTGACCGGCAAGCCCATTCGCTTCGTCGGCCTCGGCGAGAAGATGGACGCGCTCGAGACCTTCGAGGCCGAGCGCATCGCCGGCCGCATCCTTGGCATGGGTGACATCGTCGCGCTCGTCGAGAAGGCCCAGGAGGTCTTCGAGAAGGAGCAGGCCGAACGCATGATGAAGCGGTTCCAGAAGGGCCTCTTCAACATGAACGACATGAAGTCCCAGCTCGAGCAGATGCTGAAGATGGGCGGCATGCAGGGCGTGATGCAGATGATGCCGGGCATGGGCAAGATGGCGAAGCAGGCCGAGGAAGCCGGCTTCTCCGACCGCGCCATCCGCCGCCAGATCGCGCTGATCAGCGCCATGACCAAGCAGGAACGCGCCCATCCCGAGATGCTGCAGGCCAGCCGCAAGAAGCGCATCGCCGCCGGCGCCGGCCTTGACGTGGCCGAGCTGAACCGGCTGCTGAAGATGCACCGGCAGATGGCCGACACGATGAAGAAGCTCGGCAAGATGGGCAAGGGCGGCATGCTGAAGCAGGCGATGGCCGCGATGCAGGGCAAGATGGGCGGGCTTCCCGACGCCGGCGACATGGACCCGGCGAAGATGGAAGAGGCGGCGAAGGCGCTTGGCCAGATGAAAGGCCTGCCGTCGATGCCGGGGCTTGGCGGCATGGGCCTGCCGGGCAGCCTGTCCGGGCTGATGGGCAAGAAGAAATGACGATCCTGCTCGACATCCCGGTGATCGAGACCGAGCGTCTGGTGCTGCGCGCGCCGGGCACGGACGACCTGCCCGCGATGTATGATTTCTACGATTCCGAACGCTCGCGCTTCGTCGGCGGCCCCTGCTCGCACGAGCAGGCCTGGCGCTCGCTCGCGATGGAGATCGGGCACTGGGCGCTGCGCGGCTATGGCCGCTGGAGCGTGGTCGAGAAGGCAAGCGGCGAGATCGTCGGCATGGTCGGCATCTTCAACCCAGAAGGCTGGTTCGGCCCGGAAATCGGCTGGGATCTCTACACCGGCTTCGAGGGCCGCGGCTATGCGACCGAGGCCGGCCGCGCCGCCCGCGCCTATGCCTATGACACCCTCGGCATGTCGAGCGTGGTCAGCCTGACGCGGCTGGCGAACGAACAGTCGGCGCGCGTGGCGCAGCGCCTTGGCGCGGTGCTCGAGGGCACCTTCCAGCACGAGCGCCACGGCATGATGAACGTCTGGCGCCACCCCTCGGCCGCCCAGCTGAAGGAGATGGCCGCATGACCGACGCCATCACCCGCGCCGCCGAGCTATTGAAGGAGCATCGCGCCTCGATCGACCGGCTCGACGCGATCCTCGTCTTCACCCTGGCCGAGCGGTTCAAGCACACGCAATCGGTGGGCCGGCTGAAGGCCGAGCACGCGCTCCCCCCCGCCGATCCCGCGCGCGAGGCGCAGCAGATCGCGCGGCTCGAAATGTTGGCGAAAGAGGCCGATCTCGACCCCGAATTCGCCAAGAAGTTCCTGAACTTCGTGATCTCGGAAGTGATCCGGCATCACGAGCAATTCCAGAAATGACGGGCATCTGCCCGCCCCCAGCCATCTGAAGGAGAGACACCCATGGCTATGAAGATCCGGCTCGCCCGCGGCGGCTCGAAGAAGCGTCCGCACTACGCGATCGTCGCCACCGACTCGCGCATGCCGCGTGACGGCCGCTTCCTCGAGAAGCTCGGCACCTACAACCCGCTGCTCGCCAAGGACAGCGAAGACCGCGTCAAGATGGACATGGAACGCGTGCAGTACTGGCTCGCCCAGGGCGCCCAGCCGACCGACCGTGTGGCCCGCTTCCTGGAAGCCGCCGGCGTCGTCGCGAAGACCGAGCGCAAGAACATGAAGAAGGCCGTCCCCGGCGCCAAGGCGACCAAGCGCGCCGAAGAGAAGGCCGCCAAGGCTGCCGCTCCGGCCGAAGAATAATCTGGCCCAAGGCCCGATTTCGGCTAAGACAGGCGGGCCGGGCAGCGATGCCCGGCCCGTTGCACAAGGAGCCCCCGATGACGAAAGAGGATCGCGTCTGTGTCGGCGCCATCGCCGGAGCCTTTGGCGTGAAGGGCGAAGCGCGGCTGAAGAGCTTTTGCTCCACCCCCGAGGACATCGCCACCTACGGGCCGCTCTGGCTCGAGGACGGCACGCGCAGCTTCACGGTCAAGCTGACGCGCCCGGTGACGGGCGGGCTGGGGGCGCGGCTGGCGGGGCTGGCGACCAAGGAAGAGGTCGACGCGCTGAAGGGCGCGACGCTCTGGGCCGACCGCGACCGCCTGCCCTCGCTGCCCGATGACGAGTTCTACCACACCGACCTGATCGGCCTGCCGGTCTTCGACGCGGGCGGGGTGCAGATCGGCAAGGTCCGTGCGGTGCAGAACTTCGGCGCCGGCGACATCCTCGAGATCTTCGCGCCGGGGCGCAAGACGACGCTGATGCTGCCCTTCACCCGCGCGGTGGTGCCCACCGTCGATCTCAAGGCCGGACGGATCATCGCCGACCCGCCCGAGGATCTGGAATGACGCGACTGATCGTCCATCCGGGCTTTCACAAGACCGCAACGACGACCGTGCAGACCCAGCTGGCCGAAGCCCGCGCGACGCTGTCGCCCGACTGGGTGGTGCTGTTGCGCGACGACCTGCTGGATGCGCCGGCCGCGGCACGGGCCTATTGCGGTCCGCGCTCGCCGCTGGATCTTGGCCTGTTTCAGGCCGCGATGGCCGATGTGCTGGAGGCCCAGACCGGCGCGCCCGGGGTGGTGATCTCCTGCGAGGGGCTGTGCGGCCATATGCCCGGCCGCCCCGGGATCGAGGATTATTCCGCCGCGCCGGCGCTGATGGCGGCCCTTGCCACGACTGCGCGCAAGATCTTCGGTGCCAGCCTCGATCTGCAATTCTATCTCTCGACCCGGTCGGCGCGGCCCTGGCTGGAAAGCGTGCATTGGCAGCATGTGCGCAGCGGCACGCTCACCGAGGAATGCGCAGACTTCTGCGCCCGGATGGCCGGGGCGGCGGTACTCGACGGGATCGTCGCCGGGATTGCCGACGCGGCTTCGGCCCCGGTTCAGGCGGTGCCGATCGAGGTCTCGACGCAGATGGCACAGGGCCCGATCACGCCCCTGCTCGACCTCATGGGCCTGCCCGAGCCCGCCCGCAGCGGGTTCCGGGCGCAAGACCGGCGCAACAGCCGCCCCCGGCGTGCCGACCCGGCGAAACTGGCGAACCGCCTCGCCCAGATCAACCGCCGCTTCCCCCCGGAAGAGGCGCGCAAGCGCAAGGCGGCCGCGCTTGCCCCGGCCCCGAAGCCGGCCCAGACGACGGCATCGAAGGACACCCCATGAGCGACGAAACCGACGTCCCCGAGACCCCGCCCGCCCCCCGCCGCGTCGGCAAGGGCGCCGAGAAATACTCGACAAGCTATCTGGCCGAGGCCGAGGTGCCGGCGGATGCCCCCACCCGCGCGATCGGCCGGCGCCATGTCGTCACCTCGCTCACCGGCGGCAAGCTGCGCCCGCGCGACCTGATGGAAGAGCAGGCCGAACCCGCCGCCGGCTGGCGCGCCAAGGTCGTCACCCTCTTCCCCGAGGCCTTCCCGGGCGTTCTGGGCCTCAGCCTGACCGGCAAGGCGATGACCGAGCGGCTGTGGTCGCTTGAAACCATCGATCTGCGCCCCTTCGGCATCGGCAAGCACCGCAACGTCGACGACACACCGGCAGGTGGCGGCGCGGGCATGGTGCTGCGGGCCGATGTGGTGGCGGCGGCGCTTGACACCGCGGCGGCGGGCACGCCTGCGGACCGCGAGAAATGGCCGGTGATCTTCATGAGCCCGCGCGGCAAGCCCTTCACCCAGGCCGACGCGCGCCGTTTCGCCGTGGCCGAGGGGATGACCATCCTGTGCGGCCGCTTCGAGGGCGTCGACGAGCGGGTGCTGGAACATTACGCCATCGAGGAGGTCTCGATCGGCGATTTCGTCCTCACCGGCGGCGAGCTGGCGGCGCAGGTGATCCTTGATGCCATCGTGCGGCTGCGCCCGGGGGTTCTGGGCAATGCCGAAAGCGCGGTCGAGGAAAGCCATTCGAACGGGCTGCTGGAGCATCCGCAATACACCCGCCCGGCCGAATGGGAGGGCCGCGCGATCCCCGAGGTGCTGACCTCGGGCAATCACAAGAAGATCGCCGAGTGGCGGCGCGCGCAGAGCGAGGCGCTGACTAGGGCGCGGCGGCCCGACCTGTGGGAGAAGTTCGGCAAGTGATGCCACACGGCGCGCGCGGGACAGGCCGCGCGGGGGCTCTGCCCCGCCGAGGCAATGCCTCGGCCCCCGAGGTCTTTGGGGCAAGATGAATGGGGGGCGTGCGCGCCCGATTTCCAGAGGGAGGACAGCATGAGCCCCATTCGATTGCAGCGCGGCCGGCTTTTCGATCACGTCCAGCTTGTGGTCCGCGACCTTGCGGCGAGTGCCGAGTTCTACAGGGCGGTTCTGGGCGAGCTCGGGATTGCGGTGACCGACACCGGCGCGGGCTGTTTCTTCGCCGATGAGCTGGTGCTGTCGGCGCTCGACAGTCCGACCGCCTCGGGCGTTCTGACCGGGCGCCAGCACCTGGCCTTCCAGGCGAAGGACCGCGCCACCGTCGACGCCTTCCACCGCACAGCCCTCGCCCATGGCGGGCGCGACAACGGCGCCCCCGGGCTGCGCGCCTACCATCCGGGGTATTATGCGGCCTTCGTCCTTGATCCCGATGGCAACAACATCGAGGCAGTGTATCAGGGCGAGGCGAAGCGCAGCGCGCCATCTGTGGTGATCGAGATCTGAGGCGGCAGTGGTCGCGAAACCCGGACGGGACGCGCCCCCTGCCCCACTTCCCCCTTGATCCGTTGGCCGTTTGACCGTATGACGCGCCGGTCCGGACCGGAATCGGCCCACGGACCCTTTGCCCGTTGCCTGCGGCCGCCTTCTTCGGTGGCTGCGTGGGGCGCCGGGGGGAGGCTGAAAAAGACGAACGATCCTCCGGCGGGCGCGCCTTTCCAAAGGCCCGGACCCGATCGAAGACCGGAGCTCTCGGGCGCGACATCTTTGCGGGATTACCGCAAGCAATGAAAGGACATGCGATGAACCTGATCGCGCAACTCGAGGCGGAACAGATCGCCGCCCTCGGCAAGACCATTCCGGATTTCAAGGCCGGCGACACCGTTCGCGTCGGCTTCAAGGTGACCGAAGGCACCCGCACCCGCGTGCAGATGTACGAAGGCGTCTGCATCGCGCGCAAGGGCGGTTCGACCCTCGCGGCCTCGTTCACCGTGCGCAAGATCTCCTTCGGCGAAGGCGTCGAGCGCGTGTTCCCGCTCTATTCGACCAACATCGACTCGATCGAGGTCGTCCGTCGCGGCCGCGTGCGTCGTGCGAAGCTCTACTACCTGCGTGACCGTCGCGGCAAATCGGCCCGTATCGCCGAAGACACCACCTACAAAGCCAAGGCCTGAGGAGCGGACCGATGAAAGCCGAAATCCATCCCGAATACCACTTCATCACCGTCAAGATGACCGACGGCACCGAGTATCAGACCCGGTCGACCTGGGGCAAGGAAGGCGAAGTCATGTCGCTCGACATCGACCCGACCTCGCACCCGGCCTGGACCGGCGGCAACGCCCGTCTGATGGACACCGGTGGCCGCGTGTCGAAGTTCAAGAACAAGTACGCCGGCCTGGGCTTCTGAGCCCCGCCGCCGCGGAAACCGGAAAGGGCGCCCGTCGGGCGCCCTTTTTCATGGCCCCGGCCCGGGCAGCGGCGCCACGGCCCGGCACATTCGCCAACATCCCCTTGCGCCAGGGCGGAACCTTGGTTAGCCCGATTCTGACAATCAGCGCCCTGCCAGGCGCGTCAGAACCCGGGGGAAGAACGTGGCGCATATCATTGTGACCGGAAACGAGAAGGGCGGTTCCGGCAAGTCGACCACCTGCATGCATGTCGCCACGGCGCTGTGCCGGATGGGGCACCGGGTCGGGGCGCTCGATCTCGACATCCGCCAGCGCAGCTTCGGCCGCTATGTCGAGAACCGCCGCGCCTTCCTCGCCCGCGAGGGGCTCGATCTGCCCACCCCCGATTACCGCGAGCTGCCCGACATCGAGTCCGAAAGCCTCGCCCCCGGCGAGAACCCCTATGACCACCGCCTGTCGGCCGCGGTGGCCGAGCTGGAAGCCGATTGCGATTTCATCCTGATCGACTGCCCCGGCTCGCACACCCGGCTGAGCCAGGTGGCGCATTCGCTTGCCGACACGCTGATCACGCCGCTCAACGACAGCTTCATCGACTTCGACCTTCTGGCGCGGATCGACCCCGAGACCTCGAAGGTCCTCGGCCCCTCGATCTATTCGGAAATGGTCTGGTCGGCGCGGCAGCTGCGCGCGCGCGCCGGGCTGAAGCCGATCGACTGGATCGTGCTGCGCAACCGCGTCGGCGCGCAGCAGATGCACAACAAGCGCAAGGTGGGTGCGGCGCTCGAACAGCTGTCGAAGCGCATCGGCTTCCGCGTGGCACCGGGCTTTTCCGAGCGCGTGATCTTCCGCGAGCTGTTCCCGCGCGGGCTTACCCTGCTGGATCTGCGCGACCTCGGCGTCGAGAACCTGAACATCTCGAACGTGGCGGCGCGGCAGGAACTGCGCGAGCTGATGAAGGAGCTGCGGCTGCCCGGGGTCGAGGTCGACTTCTGAGCTCAGGCCGAAAGGCGGCCCGGGCGGAAGGGCGAGACCGGGGCGTGATGGATGAGCTTGCGGTGGCTCTGCCGGCCAAGCGCGGATAGCCGCGCCTCGAGGATCGCGTCCCCCTCTTCCTCGCGGCAGAGACCGAAGAGTTTCAACAGGCTGCGCATCGTCGTCCTCCAGCCATCCCGGGTGTTGCGGAAGTCAGACTCGGCCGTGATTGCGGCCGAATCTTGACCCGCTGAGGAAGATCCGGTGGCTTTCGCGGCGGGCGGGCTCAGCCCCGGCCGAGCAACGTGCAGATCCGGCGCGTGGCGAGCGCATAGCCCTCGATGCCGAGCCCCGCGATCACCCCATCGGCGCGCAGCGAGACATAGGAGTGATGGCGGAAGGCCTCGCGCTTGTGCACGTTCGAGATATGCACCTCGATCACCGGCCCCTCATAGGCGTTCAGCGCGTCAAGCAGCGCGACCGAGGTATGGGTCCAGGCGGCCGGGTTGATGACGATGCCCGCCGCGGCATGACGCGCCTCGTGCACCCAGTCGATCATCTCGCCCTCGTGGTTGGTCTGGCGCAGCACCACCTTCAGCCCGCGTGCCCCCACTTCGGCGGCGCACAGCGCCTCGACATCGGCGAGCGTCTCGTGGCCATAGATCTGCGGCTCGCGCTGGCCGAGCAGGTTCAGGTTCGGCCCGTTCAGGATGAAGATCGTGTCGCTCATGCTTGCCTCCGTGGCCGTGCGCCGGCCCTGTCCCCTTCTGCGCCGGGACAGGGCCGCTTGCCAAGCCCTGCCGTTCAGCGCCGCTTCATCGCATCCAGAAGCGCCGCCCCGAAGGCCCCGGTCGCGGCGCCGGAAGGGCCCTTCGGTGCGGCGCTCATCGGTCCTTTCGGGCCCCGCCCCTTCGGCGCGCCCTGCGGCCCGCGCGCGGCGCGTTCCTCGCTGGCCGAGGCGCCGCCGTCCTTGCGCATGGTCAGCCCGATGCGCTTGCGCGCCACGTCGACCTCGGTCACCCGCACCCGCACCACGTCGCCCGCCTTCACCACCTCATGCGGGTCCTTCACGAAACGGTCGGCGAGCTGGCTGATGTGAACGAGCCCGTCCTGATGCACGCCAATGTCGACGAAGGCGCCGAAGGCCGCGACGTTGGTCACCGTGCCCTCGAGCTGCATCCCCGGCTTCAGGTCCTTGATGTCCTCGACACCGTCGGCGAAGGTCGCGGTGACGAAGCTCGGCCGCGGGTCGCGGCCGGGTTTCTCCAGCTCGCTCAGGATGTCGCGCACCGTGGGCAGGCCAAAGTTCGCATCGACGAAATCGGCCGCGTTCAGCCGCTTCAGCGCGGCGCTGTCGCCCATCAGGGCGCGGATGTCGCGGCCGCAGGCCTTCACGATCCGGCGTGCCACGTCATAGGCCTCGGGGTGCACCGCCGAGGCGTCGAGCGGCTCGTCGCCCTCGCGGATGCGCAGGAATCCCGCGCATTGCTCGAAGGCGCGCGGCCCGAGGCGGCTGACCTTCAGCAGTTCCTTGCGCGAGCGGAAGGCGCCGTTCACGTCGCGATGCGCCACGATCGCCTCGGCCAGCCCCGGCCCGAGGCCCGAGACATGGGCCAGCAGCGGCGCCGAGGCGGTGTTCAGATCGACGCCCACGGCGTTCACCGCATCCTCGACCACACCTTCGAGCGCGCGGCCCAGCTTCGACTGGTCGACATCGTGCTGATATTGCCCGACGCCGATCGACTTCGGCTCGATCTTCACCAGCTCGGCGAGCGGGTCCTGCAGCCGCCGCGCGATCGAGACCGCGCCGCGCAGGCTGACATCGAGCCCGGGGAATTCGCGCGCAGCCAGTTCCGAGGCGGAATAGACCGAGGCGCCGGCCTCGGACACCACCACCTTCACCGGCGCCTTCACGCTCGCAGGCAGCAGCTTCAGCGTGTCGGCGACCAGCCGCTCGGTCTCGCGGCTGGCGGTGCCGTTGCCGATCGCGATCAGCGCGACCCCATGCGCCGTGATCAGCCGCAGGATCGCCGCCTGCGCGCCGCGCACGTCGTTCTTCGGCTGGAACGGATAGAACGTGTCGGTGGCGACGAGCTTGCCGGTCGCGTCAACGACCGCCGCCTTGACCCCGGTGCGGATGCCCGGATCAAGACCGAGCGTCGCCTTCGAGCCCGCCGGCGCCGCCAGCAGCAGGTCCTTGAGGTTGCGCGAGAAGACGGCGATCGCCTCTTCCTGCGCCCGGCCGCGCATCTCGGCGGTCAGATCGAGCATCATCGACAGCGACAGCTTCACCCGCCAGGTCCAGCCCGCGACGCTGCGCAGCCAGACATCGCCCGGCGCCTGCGTGCGCGCATCAAGCACCGCGCCGACCATGGCGACGGCACGCTCGGCGCCGGCCTCGTCGGGCCCGATGTCGAGCGTCACCACCCCCTCGTTCGAGGCGCGCAGCAGCGCGAGCGCGCGGTGGCTCGGGATCGTCGCCCAGTCCTCGGCATGGTCGAAATAGTCCGAGAATTTCGCGCCCTTCTCCTCCTGCCCGGCGACGACCTTCGCCGTCACCTTCGCCTCGCGCGACAGGAAGGCGCGCAGCTCGCCCAGAAGGGTCGCGTTCTCGACCAGCCCCTCGGCGACGATCTCGCGCGCCCCGGTCAGCGCATCCTTCACCGTCGGCACCGCCTCGGTCAGGAAGCCCTGCGCCAGCGCCTCGGGATCGGCGCGGCGGTCGGCAAGGATGCCCTCCGCGAGCGGCGCGAGCCCGTTTTCCCGCGCGATCATCGCCTTGGTGCGGCGCTTCGGCTTGTAGGGCAGATAGATGTCCTCGAGCTCGGCCTTGGTGCCGGCGCCGGCCAGCGCGCGGGCGAGATCGTCGGTCATCTTGCCCTGCTCGGTGATGCTCGAGACGATGGCGGCGCGGCGGGCCTCCATCTCGCGCAGATAGATCAGCCGGTCCGCGAGCTTGCGCAGCTGCGTGTCATCGAGCCCGCCGGTCACTTCCTTGCGATAGCGGGCGACGAAGGGCACCGTCGCGCCACCGTCCAGAAGTTCCGTCGCGGCGCGCACCTGCTCGGGGCGGGCGTCGATTTCGGCTGCGATGGTGCGGGCGATGCGGGCGGCTGTGTCCATGCTCTCCTCCGGGGTTTGGAGCGCCTTTCTAGCCCCGCCCCCGGCCGCCGCCAAGGGCGGGTTTGGCTTGACAGCGGCGCGCCGCCGGGTCCTGATCTGGGCCGAAAAGGAGATCCGCGATGACCCAGTTCGAGCGCGATGTGGAAGAGCGGCTGGTCCGCTACGCCTCGGTCGACACGCAAAGCGACGAAGCGTCGGCGACGCAGCCGAGCACGGCGATCCAGCTCGATCTGGCCCGGATGCTGGCCGGCGAGCTGACCGCGATCGGTGCGGCCGAGGTGACGGTGACCGAGTATGGCGCGGTGCTGGCGACGGTGCCGGCGACGGCCGAAGGGCCGGTGATCGGGCTTCTGGCGCATATGGACACCGCGCCGGCCTATCACGCGACCGGGGTGAAACCGCGGGTGATCCGCGGCTATGCCGGCGGGCCGATCACCTTCCCCGACGCCCCCGATCTGGTGCTGAGCCCCGAGACCGCGCGCTATCTGGCCACGAAGATCGGCGATGACATCATCACCGCCTCGGGCCTCACGCTCCTTGGCGCCGACGACAAGGCCGGGGTGAGCGTGGTGATGACGCTCGCCGCGCATCTGCTCGCCCATCCCGAGATCGCGCATCCGAAGCTGCGCCTCGCCTTCACCCCGGACGAGGAGATCGGCCGCGGCGTCGATCCGCGCCTGCCCGCCGATCTGGGCGTCGATTTCGCCTATACGCTCGACGGCGGCGCGCTTGGCGAGGTCGAGCACGAGACCTTCTCGGCCGATGGCGCCAAGGTGAAGATCACCGGCGTCTCGACCCATACCGGCACGGCACAGGGCAAGATGGTGAACGCGCTGCATCTGGCGGCAAAGCTGATCGAGCTCTTGCCGCAGGCGACCCAGACCCCCGAGGTGACCGGCGGGCGTGACGGCTTCTGGCATGTCTATGCGCTCACCGGCACCGCGGCCGAGGTCGAGCTGAGCATCATCTTGCGCGATTTCGAGCTGGAGGGCCTCGCCGCGCGCGGCGAGCTGCTGCGCACTGCCTGCGCCGCCATCGCCGCGACCGAGCCGCGCGCGAAGGTCACCTGCGAGATCCGACCGCAATATCGCAACATGCGCTATTGGCTGGAAAAGGACATGACGCCGGTGACGCTCGCCCATGCCGCCTGCCGCGCCGAGGGGATCGAGCCCGTCGCCCGTGCCATCCGCGGCGGCACCGACGGTTCGCGCCTGACCGAGATGGGCGTGCCCTGCCCCAATGTCTTCACCGGCATGCAGGAGATCCACGGGCCGCTCGAATGGATCTCGGTGCAGGACATGGCGGCGGCGGTGCGGGTCTGCCTGCGGCTCGTGTCGCTGGCGGCACAGGCATGAAGGAGACAGACATGACCGATCTTCTGTTCGAGGCCCCGGCCCTGCCGACCCTGCCGGTGGCGGGTCAGTCGGCCCGCTATCCGGTGCGGCGCATCTTTTGCGTCGGCCGCAACTATGCCGAACACGCGAAGGAAATGGGCGCCGAGGTCGACCGCGAGTCGCCCGTCTATTTCACCAAGTCGGCCTTCGCGCTGGCGGCCTCGGGCAGCGCGCTCCCCTATCCGCCGGGCACGCAGGACCTGCACCACGAGGTCGAGCTGACCGTGGCGCTTGGCGCGCCGCTCTTCCGCGCGAGCGAGGCCGAGGCGGCGGCAGCGGTCTTCGGCTATGCCGTCGGGCTCGACATGACCCGGCGCGATCTGCAGGCGGCGGCGAAGGCGAAGCGCCATCCCTGGGACACCGGCAAGGATTTCGAGGGCTCGGCCATCATCGCCGAGATCACCCCCGCCGCCACCTTCGGTGCGGTGGCGGATCAGGCGATCGCGCTCACCGTGAACGGCGCGCCGCGGCAGGGCTCGGGCCTGGGCGAGATGATCTGGTCGGTGCCGGCGCTGCTCGCGCATCTGTCGACGCTTTACCACCTCGGGCCGGGCGATCTGGTGATGACCGGCACGCCGTCCGGCGTGGGGGCGGTCGGGCCGGGCGATGTGCTCGAGGGCACGATCGCCGGGCTGGCCCCGGTGCGGCTGACGATCACCGCGCCGGAGTAAGCTCAGGCCACCAGCTGCACCAGCGCGAAGGCGAGGCCCGAGATGAAGACCGCCGCCAGCGCGCCAAGCGCCAGCGGCCGCAGCCCGCGCGCCTTCAGCCGGCGGATGTCGGTTTCGAGCCCCATCGCCGCCAGCGCCACGGTGAGCAGGAAGGCAGTGCCCCTGGCGATCGCCGCATGCAGCGCAGGCGCGGGCGGCAGCACGGTGTTCAGCAGCACCACCGCGATGAAGCCGAAGACGAACCACGGCAGCGGCGGCCGCGCCGCGCCCTCGGCCCGCTCGCGCCGCAGCGCGCCCAGCGTCAGGATCAGGGGCGCAAGCAGCATCACCCGGCTGAGCTTGGCGATAGTGCCGAAATGCCCCGCCTCCTCGCCGCGGGCAAAGGCCGCCCCCACCACCTGCGCCACCTCGTGGATCGAGGCGCCGGTCCACAGCCCATAGGCGCGCGGGCCAAGGTCGATCGCCGCGGCCAGCATCGGCGCGCCCAGCATGGCGAGCGTGCCGAAGACGGTGACACAGGCGATGGCATAGGCGACATCCTCGTCATCGGCATTCGTCACCGTGTTCACCGCGATCACCGCCGAGGCGCCGCAGATCGAGCTGCCGGCCGCGATCAGCTCGGCCAGCGGCGCCGGGACGCCCAGAAGCCGGCCGAGCAGCTTCGTCACGGTGAAGGTCGCGACCAGCGTCACCGCAATCACCGCAAGGCCCGAGACACCGACCGAGGCCGCCTGCGTCAGCGTCAGCTGGAACCCCAGAAGCACCACCCCCGCGCGCAGCACCCGCTTGAGCGAGAAGGCGATGCCCGGTTGCAGCACGGCGATGGTGCCGAGGGTATTGCGCCAGACGACGCCCAGGATCAGCGCGAGAACAAGCGGGCTGAGCGCGGCGATGCCCAGCACCGCCTGCCCCGCCATCGCGAGCAGCGCAAGGGCAAGGCAGAGCGCAAGGCCGGGGGCGACAAGGCGCAAAGGCAGCGCCGGGCGGGGAAGAACGACAGAGGTCATGGCTGGAACTTTCGCTGGATGCCCCCTCATCGCCCGACGCATTCAACAATTCCAATTCATAATTCTGGTAAAATCGTTCGTTTCTACTTATTAATCTCGCATGACGCCCGAACAGCTCCGCATCTTCCTGGCCGTCGCCGACCGCGCCCATGTCACCCGCGCGGCCGAGGCGCTTGGCCTGACGCAATCGGCGGTCTCGGCGTCGCTGGCCACACTCGAGCGCGCCCATGACGTACAGCTTTTCGACCGGATCGGCCGGCGCATCGTGCTGACCGCCGAGGGCGCGGCCTTCGTGCCCGAGGCGCGGGCGGCACTCGACCGGCTGGAGACGGCGCGGGCGGTGCTCGATGATCTCGGCGCGCGGCCGCAGGGCGTGCTGCGGATCTGGGCGAGCCAGACGGTGGCAAGCTATTGGCTGCCGGCGCTGCTGGTGCGGTTTCGCGCCACCCATCCGCAGGTGCGGCTGCGGCTCGATGTCGGCAATACCGCGCAGGTCGCGGGGGCGGTGCGCGCCGGGGCGGCCGATCTCGGCTTTGTCGAGGGGGCGGTAAGCGAGGGCGAGCTGCGCGCCCGCGCGGTGGCGCGCGACCGGCTGGTTCTGGTGGGGCCTGCGCGAGGAGGGCTCGGGCACGCGCTCGGTCGCCCTTGCCGCGCTCGACCGGCTGGGCCTCGACCCGGCGGCGCTCGAGGTGGTGCTGGAGCTGCCCTCGAACGAGGCGGTGCTGGCCGCGGTGGCGGCGGGCGGCGGGATCTCGGCGCTGTCCGAACGCGTCGCGGAACATGCCGTGGCCTCGGGCGCGGTCACGCTTGCCCCCCTGCCCGGCGCCGAGCGGCCGTTCACCGCGCTGAGCCACCCCGAACGCCACCGGACCCGGGCGATGGCGGCGTTCCTTGAGCTTGCGGGTTAGCTGCGCCGCAGCAGGTAGATGTCCATGATCCAGCCATGTGCGGCGCGCGCGGCGGCGCGGGTGGCCAGGATCTCGGGCCCGGCCTCTGCCAGGGGGCCCGCGTGCAGAACCTCTTCGGCCATGCCGACGAAGGCGCCCCACCAGATCGTCACCCCCTCGGGCGCAAGCGTGGTGAAGGCGCAACCGCCGTCGAGCATCACCACAACCGTGTCGGCACCCTCGGGCCAGCCGTCGTCGCGCAGCCGCCGCCCGGTGGTGATCACGACCGGCGCGCCGATCTCGTTGAGCGGGATCGCATGGGCGGCGCAGAGCGCCTGCACCGCGGTGATGCCGGGAATGACGCGGGTCGTCACCGGCAGCACCCGGGCCAGCCGCGCCGCGATGCGCAGCGTCGAATCGTAAAGCGAGGGGTCGCCCCAGACCAGGAGCGCCACCCGCCCCACGGCGCCGATCTGCGCGCGGATCTCGCGCTCCCAGGCGGCGGCGATGGCGTCGTGCCAGTCGTCCACGCCTTGCCGGTAGGAGGGATTTTCCGCCTCGCGCACCGGCAAGGCGAAGTCGACGATGCGCGGGCCGGGTGTGCGCAGATGGGTTTCGCACAGCGTGCGGCGCAGCCCGGCAAGGTCCGACTTCTCGGCGCCCTTGAGCGGGATCAGCACCAGATCGGCCGCGTTCATCGCGTCGATCGCCTGCAGCGTCAGATGCCCGGGGTTGCCGGTGCCGATGCCGATGAGGGTCAGTTCGATCATGCGTGCTGTCCGCGGGCGGCAGGGTGCCCCGCCGCCCGCAGGTCCTCAGGCGTAAAGCCGCGGGGTGACGAGGGCCGAGCCGCGCAGCGCGTTCAGACGCTTCGCCACCGCCAGCACGCCAAGATCGACGAGCGGTTCGACGAGGATCACCGTCATGTAGGCCACGCCGAAGGTCGCCACCTGCGAGACCGCGCCAAAGCCCTGACCATAGAAGGCCCAGAAGCCGACCCAGGCGACGATGCCGCCCTGATAGGCGGTCGAGAGCGCGAGGGCCTGCGTATAGCGCAGCTCGACATAGGGCGTGCCGGGCGCGATCAGCCGCTTCGCCAGCATCTGCAGGCCGAAGAGCGGCACCAGCAGCGTGGTCATGTTCATCCCGTATTGCGGCAGGTCGAAGGGCGCGAAGAACAGCCCCTGGACCAGCAGGCCAAGCGCCAGCCCGATCGCCGCCGGCGCCGCGCCGAGGATCAGGAACAGCGTCGAGCCGAGGATCAGGTGGACCTCGGACACGCCCACGGGCATGTGCGGCAACACCTCGAAGAAGGTGAAGACGAGAGCGGTGGCGATCGCCGAGCGGGCGATCAGCGAAACGGCGCCCTGCGCGCGGATCGCCTCAAAGGCGGTCTTCAGCGTGTAGACGCCCGCAGTGGCAGCGGTGGCATAGCTCAGCAGCAGCTTGGCGCCGGTGACGATACCGGGTTCGATATGCATGTCGGTCTCCTTGCCGTCACACCCGACGGCGGTTGAGGTTGCCTGCTGGCCGGTCTCCTGGCTCGCGGGTCGCAGCACCTCTTCGCCTTCCCGGGGAAACCCCCAGTGGCAATGTGAAGGGCGCTCGCCGCATACAGTCGCGGGGGCGGCCGGGGCTTCGGGCGCCGCAACTGGGTCCGCCCTTCCCCGTTCCCGATGAAGCCCGGCGCTTTGCGCGTGATGGGCACCATGCAGGGGTTCAGATAAACGCCAACGGCGCGCTCAGGTCAAGCGCCGCCGGTCTCTCCGGGCGGCAGGCCGAAGGGGGCGAGCGGGCCATAGAAGATCAGCGCCGGATGGTCGGTGCGCGCGCCCGCCAGCACCTCGGCCAGCTCCGCCACGGTCGAGCGCAGGAAGCTCTGACCCTCCTGCCCCACCGCCTCGGCCAGCATCGCGGGGGTGTCGGCCGGCAGGCCCTGCGCGATCAGCCCGCGGGCGAGGTCCGGGAAGGTGCGCTTGCCCATGAAGACGACGGTGGTCACCCCGGGATCGGCGAGCGCGGCCCAGTTGAGCGTCTCGGGCAGGCCGCCGGTGACGTCGGCGCCGGTGACGAATTGCAGCCGCCGCGCGGTCAGCCGGCGCGTGAGCGGGATGCCCGCATGCGCCGCCGCGGCACAGGCCGAGGGCACGCCCGGCACGATCTCGTAAGGGATTCCGGCGGCCAGAAGCGCGCCGATCTCCTCCTCGAGCCGACCGAAGATGCCCGAATCGCCCGACTTCAGCCGCACCACGCGCTTGCCGGCCTGCGCGTGCTCGACCAGGAGCGCGTTGACGTGTTCCTGCTTCGCCGAGGGCCGGCCGGCGCGCTTGCCGACCGCGATGCGCTCGGCCCCCGGCCCCGCATGGTCCAGCACCGGCCCCGAGGCAAGATCGTCGTAAAGCACGACATCGGCGCGCTTGAGCCGGTCGACCGCCTTGAGGGTGATCAGCTCGGGATCGCCCGGGCCGGAGGAAACGAAGGAGACGAAGCCGGTCATGCGCTGGCCTTTGCGATCAGGTGGAAGAAGGTGCCGGTGACGCGCCCGCCGCCCGGGGTGAGGCGCGTCGAGCCGGTCTCGGCCACCGCCGCGCCGGTGGCGTCGGTGACGGCGGCAAGCGGCGCGTCGGGCTGGGCGAGGATCGTGGCATAATGGAACTCGTGCCCGCGCAGGCGGGTGCCGGGCGGGGCGACGGGCGTGGGCGCCGCAAGCGTGGCGAGTCGATATCCGAGATGCATCCGGCGTGTCGCGAAAGAGGTTTCGAGCCCGAGGAGCCCGGCCATAGGATAGCGCGCCCCGTCGGCCGCGACGAGCCCCGCGCCAAGCACCATGTAACCGCCGCATTCGCCATGCACCGGGCGGGTTTCGGCAAAGGCGCACAGCCCGGCGCGGAAGGTCTCGGCGGCAGCCAGCCGCGGCGCGTGCAGCTCGGGATAGCCGCCGGGCAGCCAGCAGGCATCGGCACCCGGGTCGGGCGCCTCGTCGGCCAGCGGCGAGAATGGCACGATCGTCGCCCCGGCCGCGCGCCATTCGGCCAGAAGATGCGGATAGACGAAGGAAAACGCCGCGTCGCGGGCCAGCGCGATGCGCCCGCCGGGCGGGGCAAGGCGCGGCACCGGCCCGGCGTCCATCGGCACGGACATGGCCACCGCCTGCATCCGCTCAAGATCGCAGCAGCGCGCGATCACCGTGCCCGCCTCGGCCAGCAGCGCATCGAGTTCCGAGGTCTCCTCGGCCTGCACGAGGCCCAGATGCCGCTCGGGCAGGCGGATGCCCGCGGCGCGCGGCAACACCCCCAGCACCTCGATCGCCACCGCCTCGAGCCCGCGCCGGATCAGCGCCTCGTGCCGCGCCGAGGCGACGTTGTTCAGCACCACGCCGGCAAGCCGCACATCGGAGCGGTAACGCGCAAAGCCAAGCGCCATCGCCGCAGCCGATTGCGCCGCGCCCGAGGCATCGAGCACCAGCACCACCGGCCAGCCGGTGAGCGCCGCGATATCGGCCGAGGCGCCGATCCCCGCCTCACCCGGCACCGCAACCCCGTCGAACAGGCCCATCGAGCCCTCGGCAATCACCAGCCCCGCGTCATCGGGCGCGGTCAGCGCGGCGATCTGCCCTGCCGTCATCGCCCAGCTGTCGAGGTTGACCGAGGCGCGCCCGGCGGCGGCGGCGTGAAAGGCCGGGTCGATGTAATCGGGCCCGCACTTGAACGGCCGCACCGCGACGCCACGCGCCCGCAGCGCGGCAATCAGGCCCAGCGTCAGCGTGGTCTTGCCGGTGCCCGAGGCGGGCGCGGCGATCAGCAGCCCCCCCGTCATCCGCCTTGTCATCCGCCTTGTCATCCGCCCCGTCATGCGCCCGTATCCGGGAAGCGCGGCGCCACACCGCGCGGGCGGAAGCGGCGGTCGTAATCGCCGGCGTACAGACGGCTTTCGCCGAAGTCCTCGGCGCCAAGCGAGCGGCCGACGAGGATCAGCGCGGTGCGCTCGCCCTCGCCCACCGCCGGGTCGAGCGTGCCGAGCGTGGCGCGCAGCACCCGCTCGTCGGGCCAGCTTGCCCGCCAGACCACCGCCACCGGGCAATCGGCGCCGTAATGCGGCGTCAGCTCGGCGATCACCCGCGGCAGCACATGCACCGACAGGTGGATCGCCAGCACCGCCCCGGTCGCGGCGAAATTCGCCAGCGTCTCGCCCTCGGGCATCGCCGAGGCGCGCCCCGAGGTCCGGGTCAGCACCACCGATTGCGCGACGCCGGGCAGGGTCAGCTCGGCCCCCAGCGTCGCGGCGGCGGCGGCGAAGGCCGGCACGCCCGGGGTGACGTCATAGGGAATGCCGAGCGCGCGCAGCCGGCGCAGCTGCTCGCCCATCGCAGACCAGACCGACAGATCGCCCGAATGCAGCCGCGCCACGTCCTGCCCGGCGGCATGGGCCGCGGCGATCTCGTCGATGATCGCATCAAGGTTGAGCGGCGCGGTGTTCACGATCCGCGCACCGGGCGGGCAATGGGCGAGCAGCGCCTCGGGCACCAGGCTGCCAGCATACAGGCAGACCGGCGCGGCGGCGATCAGGTCGCGCCCGCGCAGGGTGATCAGATCGGCGGCGCCGGGGCCCGCGCCGATGAAATGGACGGTCATTCGGTCTCTCCTTCGGACAGGGCAAGGGCGACGGTCACGCCGCCCGGACAGATGCGGCGCGGCACGGCAAGGCGGGCGCCGGGGCCCGCGGCGACCAGCGCCGCCGCCTCGGCCACCGATCCGGTGCCATGGGCCGCCAGAATGCGCGGCGCGCGGGTGGGGGTGGGCACGCCCGCGACCTCGACCGCACGCACCGGCAGCCCAAGCGGCACCACCGCCGCCCGCAGCGCCGCGGCCTTCGTGGGCAGCGTCGCCAGCGCATCGAGCCGGCCCAGGGGGGCCAGCGCCGCCGCGATCTCGGTCGCCGTCGCGGCCGCGCGAAAGCCCACGCCCGCGACCCTCATCGGGTCACGCTCCACTGCACCACCGGCCGCACCGGCTGCCAGCCGCGACCCCGGCCAAGCGGTGCCGCCTGCGCGATCTCGATCCGCAGCAGCGTGCCGCCGTGGCGGGCATGAAGCGCGATCAGCAGCGCCTCGGTTTCAAGCGTGACGGCATTGGCGACGATCCGGGTGGCGGGGGCAAGCGCCTCCCACAGCGCCGCGAACAGCGCCTCGGAGCCGCCACCACCGACGAAGACGGCATCGGGTGCAGGCAGGCCGGCAAGCGCCGCGGGCGCCTGGCCTTGCACCGCCTGCATCCGTCCGCCAAGGCCGAACTCCGCGATATTCGCGCGGATGTTGTCGAGCCGGTCCGGCCGCGGCTCGATCGTGCAGGCGCGACCGCCGGCCAGGCACCACTCGACCGAGACCGAGCCCGAACCGCCGCCGATGTCCCACAAGAGTGCGCCGGGTCGGGGGGCAAGAGCTGCAAGGGTCAGCGCCCGCACCGGCGACTTGGTGATCTGCCCGTCATGGGCAAAGGCCGCCTCGGGCAGGCCCGGGCTGCGCGGCAGGCCGGCCCCCGCAGGCAGCGCGGCGCCGTCGAGCGCCACGGCAACGGGGGCCGCGATCTCGTCCAGATCGAAAGCATCGGCGCGGGCGCGGCGCAGCCGCTCGGCCGGGCCGCCCAGCCGTTCGAGCACCGTCATCCCGACCGCGCCGAAACCGCCATCGGCCAGCCAGCGCGCGAGATCGGCCACCGCCGCGCCGTCACGCAGCGTGGCGATGACCCGGACGCCGCGGCACAGCACCGGGCGCAGCCGCGCGAAGGGGGCAGCGTGCAGCGCAAGGCAGGTCGTGTCCTCCAGCCGCCAGCCCATCCGGGCGGCCGCCAGCGAGCACACGCCCGCAACCGGGATTGCCCGCCACTCGCCGGGGCCGAGCGCCGCCGCCAGGACCGCCCCCGCCCCCGCCCAGAACGGATCGCCCGAGGCCAGAACCACGGTGCGCCGGCCCCGCTCGGCCAGCACCGGCGCGATGTCGAAGGGCACGGGCCAGGCCCGCCCGCGCGCCCCGGCGCCGACCAGCTCGAGGTGCCGCGGCCCGCCGAAGATCACCTCGGCCGCGGCGAGTGCGGCACGGCTTGCATCCGGCAGCCCGGCGAGGCCATCTTCGCCAAGACCGACGATCAGCAGCCAGGGCTCAGCCATGACGCGCATCCTTCTTCTGGGCGGCACCACCGAGGCGAGCCGCATGGCCGCGGCGCTGGCCGCCTCGGGCCTGCCCGCGCTTTTCTCCTATGCCGGGCGCACCGGGGCCCCGGCGCCGCAGCCGCTGCCCACCCGGATCGGCGGCTTTGGCGGGGTGGCGGGGCTGATGACCTTCCTGCGGGCCGAAAACATCGGCGCGGTGATCGACGCCACCCACCCTTTCGCCGCGCAGATGAGCCGCAACGCGATCGCCGCCTGTGCCGAGACCGGCGTGCCGCTCATTGCCCTCGAACGCGCGCCGTGGCGGGCGGAGCCGGGCGACCGCTGGACCGCCGTGCCCGACATCGCGGCCGCCGTCGCGGCGCTTCCCGAGGCGGGCGCGCGGGTGTTTCTGGCGATCGGCAAGCAGATGCTCGCCCCCTTCGCCGGAAAGCCCGGCAATCACTATCTGCTGCGCCTTGTCGACCCGCCCGAGGGGCCGCTGCCGCTGACCGATGCCGAGGCGGTGATCGCCCGCGGCCCGTTCAGCACCGAGGGCGACACCGCGTTGCTGCGCGACCACGGCATCACCCATGTCGTCGCGAAGAACGCCGGCGGCGCCGGGGCCGAGGCGAAGCTGATCGCGGCGCGCACGCTCGGCCTTGGCGTCATCGTGATCGACCGCCCCGCCCTGCCGCCGCGCGAGATCTGCGCCGAGGTCGCCGGGGTGAGTGAGTGGCTCGCCGCTCACGGCTTCACCCCGCGCGGCGTATAGACCCAGCGACCGACCCGCCGCGTCCCGGAATTGCCGACCAGCACCACGGTGCGCATGTCGGCCATCTCGGGCCGCGCCTCGGCCAGCGTCACGGTGCAGAGCGCCTCGTCGGGCGTGCTGACGGCGCGGGCGAAGGTGATGAGCCGGCCGGGCTCGCAGCCCGCGCGCAGGATCTCGAGCACGCGGGCAAAGCCCTCGGGCCGCGCCTTCGAGCGGGGGTTGTAGAAGGCCATGGCGAAATCGCCCGCGATCGCAGCACGCAGCCGACGCTCGATCACCGCGAAGGGCTTGAGGTTGTCGCTCAGGTTGATCGCGCAGAAGTCGTGACCAAGCGGTGCCCCCGCCCGCGCGGCGGCGGCGAGCATCGCGGTGATGCCCGGCAGGATGCGGATGTCGGCGCCTGCATGCTCCGGCGCGGCCTCGAGCGCCTCGAAGAGCGCCGAGGCCATGGCGAAGACCCCGGGATCGCCCGAGGAGACGATCACCACCCGCCGCCCCTCGGCCGCAAGGGTCAGCGCAAGGGCTGCGCGGTCGAGCTCGACCCGGTTGTCGGAGGGGTGGAGCGTCAGCCCCGCCCGCGGCGCGATGCGCGCGACATAGGGGATATAGCCCACGACATCGGTCGCCTCGGCCAGCGCCGCGCTGACCTCGGGCGTCACCAGCGCCTCGGCCCCCGGCCCGAGCCCCGCAACCGCGATCCAGCCGCTCATGCCGCCTCCTCCGCCGCCGGTCGCCGCCCCTGACCATGCACCAGCACGATCGCGAAATAGGGGCAGTCGGCATCGTCGACCTCGCTCAGCCGGGCGATGCGCTCGCCGGGCATGGTGCCGCGTTCGACAAGCCAGGCCGCCTCGAGCCGCCCGGCCTGCGCCAGCGCGCGCCGCACCCGCGGCAGGTTGCGCCCGGTCTTCATGATGACCAGCGCATCGGCACGCGCCATGTGCTCCGCGAGCTCGTCCTCGGGGAGGGTGCCCATCAGCACGGTCAGCACGTCGTCGCCCCAGGTGAAGGGCTCGGCCGTCGCGTTCCAGCAGCCGGTCATGCCGGTGATGCCGGGGATCACCTCGATCTCGACCTTGCCGCGCAACCGCACGTAAAGGTGCATGAACGAGCCATAGAAGAACGGATCCCCCTCGCAGGGGATGACAACATCGCCCGCCTGCGCGAGCGTCACCAGCCGCGCCGCCCAATCGTCGTAGAAAGCCGCCAGAAGCGCGTTATAGGCGGGGCTGTCGAAGGGGATCTCGGTCGTCACCGGATATTCCATCGGATGCTCGGCGACGCCCGCGGGCAGCAGCCCCTCGACGATGCGCCGCGCCTGCCCCTGCCGGCCCTTCTTGCGGAAATAGGCGACCTGGCGGGCCGTGCGCAATGCCCGGTCGGCCCGCACCGAGATCAGATCGGGGTCACCGGGGCCGAGCCCGGCACAGATAATGCGTCCCATGTTCATTCCTTCCGGCTGGCGAGGGCATTCACCGCGGCGACGGTGATCGCGGAACCGCCAAGCCGCCCCTCGACGATCAGGCAGGGCACCGGCGCCGCGGCGATCAGCGCGGCCTTCGATTCCGCCGCCCCGACGAAGCCCACCGGACAGCCGATGATCGCCGCCGGCCGCGGGCAGGCAGGATCCTCGAGCATGTTCAGCAGGTGAAAGAGCGCCGTCGGCGCATTGCCGATCGCCACCACTGCGCCGCCCAGATGCGGCCGCCACAGTTCCAGCGCCGCGGCCGAGCGGGTGTTGCCCATCTCGCGCGCCAGATCCGGCACCGCCGGGTCATGCAGCGCGCAGAGCACGTCATTCGCGGCGGGCAGGCGGGCGCGGGTGATCCCCTCGCTCACCATCCGCGCATCGCACAGGATCGGCGCGCCGGCCTGAAGCGCGGCGCGCGCCGCCGCCGCCATGCCGGGGGTGAAGCGCACCGCGCGCTCCAGCCCGACCATCCCCGCGGCATGGATCATCCGCACCACGACGGGTTCCTCGTCGGGGGTGAAGCGGGCAAGGTCGGCCTCGGTGCGGATCATCGCGAAGGATTGCGCATAGATCTTCGCGCCGTCCTTTTCGTACTCATAAGGCATCAGGAAAACTCCGGCAGGGAGGGAATGTCGGCCGCACCAAGCGCACGGCGGCAAGGGGTATCCGCGGTGCGGCCGCGGGCGATCAGGTCAAAGCCCGCGGGTGTCGCGGTCAGCGTCAGCGCGGCCGGCGCCGGATGGGCGCAGCCCTTGGCACAGCCCGAGACATGCAGCACCGTCCCGGGCGGCAGCGCGGGGGCCAGCGTGCGGGCGAGCGCCCGGGTCTCGGCCAGGGCCTGCGGGCAGCCTGGCGCGCCGGTGCAGGCGTAAACGCGCAAAAGCGGCTCGGCCGGGTCGGTGATCAGGCCCGGCAGCTCGGGCAGACGCGAAAGCCCCTCGACCAGCAGCATCCGCCAGGGTGTCAGGCGCAGCGCGCCAAGGCCGGCGAGCGTTGCCAGAAGATCGGCCCGCATCTGTCCGAAGGGGAAGGCCACGAACGCCCCCGCAGGGCACAGGCCCGGCCCGGGCGGGGCGCAGGCCGGCGCCGGGGCCAGTCGCGGGGCCAGCGCGCCCTCGGGCCGCGCGCCCCGCGCGGTCAGCGCCGCCATCCGGCCGCGGCCGTCCGTCACGCCACCCGCCGCCACGAACCAGCGGGCAAGCGCGATCGCCGCGGCGGGGGCTTCGGCCGCGGTCACTGGCGCGCCCTCGGCCAGCCCCTCGGCGCGCAGGATCAGCCCGCCATCCCGGGCGCGCTCCAGCCGGATATCGGCGGGCGTGCCTTGCAGCACCGGCGCCGCGCCGGTGTCGACGGCAAAGCCGAACTTGCCGGGCAGCAAAGGCGCCTCGGAAAGCGCCCCGGCCAGCGCCGCCGCAAGCGCGTCGGTCGCGACATCGGCAAAAGGGGTGACCAGGATGTTGCGCCGGGTCTCGGCCGCGACATCGTCGTCAATGAGCCCCGCCCCGCGCAAGGCCGCGATCAGCGGCGCGTGGCTCTCCGCCGTCACCCCGCGCAGCTGCACATGCGCCCGGCCCGAGAGGTCGATGATGCCGCTGCCGAAGCGCCGCGCCGCCTCGGCCACACGCGCCGCGGCATCGGCGCTCAGCCGCCCGCCCGGCGGGCGCAGCCGCACCACCAGCCCGTCGCCAGAGGCCATCGGGCGCAGCGCGCCCGGGCACCAGCCCTGAACCGTGAAACTCATCGCAGATCCTCCAATGCCGCGGCGATCGCATTGCGCCGGCTGTGCCACAGCCCTGCCTCGGCCAGCCGCCGGAACAGGTCGCGCAGCGCGGCAAGCGCGCCCGGGTTTTCCGCCGCCATGAAATCGGTCACCTCGGGCCGGCCAAGGGTCGCCTCGAAGTAGAGATCGAAGAGATGCGCCGGCACCGCGTCTGCAAGCTGCGCGAAGGCGGCCAGGTGATCGGCCGTCGCCGCGATCTCGGCCGCGCCGCGAAAGCCGTGGCGCATCATCCCCGCCGCCCAGTCCGGGTTCGCGGCACGCGCACGCACGACCCGGGCGATCTCTTCGGTCAGGCTGCGGGCGCGAGGGCGGGCGGGATCGGTGGTGTCGAGGTGGTAAAGCGCCGGCGCCGGCGCCCCGACCCGCGCCATCGCCGCGGCGAAGCCCGCCTCGTGGCCGGCGTAATCGACGGCAAGCAGCAGGTCGCTTTCGGGCAGATCCTGCGCATGGACGAAGGCATCCGCCCCGGCAAGCCGGGTCTCGAGCGCCGCACGTTCGGGCCGCACCGCGCCATCCGCGCCGATCGCATGGGCCGAGGCCGCAAGCCAGGCCTCACCCGCCGCCGCCCGCGCTTCGGGCGTCAGTGCCGCGGTCACATCGCCCATGCCCAGCCCGTATTGCCCCGGCCGCGGCCCGAAGACGCGCGGGATGCGGGCGGTATAGGGGTTGTCCTCGGGCGCCTCCTCGCGCCCCGCGAGCGCCGCGGCGCCGGTCTCGAAAAGCTGCGCAAGGGCCGGGAAGATGTCGCGGAAAAGGCCCGAGACCCGCAAGGTCACATCGATCCGCGGCCGGCCCAGAAGCGCCGCCGCGATCACCTCGACCCCGGTCACCCGGCCCGATTGCGCGTCCCAGACCGGTTTCAGCCCGGCGAGCTGCAGCGCCATGGCGAAATCCTCGCCCGCGGTGCGCATCGTGGCCGAGCCCCAGAGATCGACGACCAGACCCCGGGGCCAGTCGCCGTGGTCCTGCAGGTGGCGGCGCAAGAGCTCCTCGGCGTGCGTCACCCCCTGCGCATGGGCGGCGGGCGTCGGCACCGCGCGCGGATCGACGGAAAACAGGTTCCGCCCGGTCGGCAGCACGTCCGAACGCCCCCGCGCCGGACTGCCCGAGGGGCCGGGCGCCACCCGCCGCCCGGCAAGCGCCGCGATCAGCCCCGCGCGCTCGGCCGCGCCACAGGCGCCCCGGCCGAAGACGTGGAGCCCGTCGCCGAAGCGGCTTTCCTTCAGGTCGCAGACGAAGCGGTCGATGCGGGTGATCGCCTCGGCGGGGCTGGCGCCCGCAGGCAGGCCAAGGTCCTCGGCGACGCCGCTTGCCGCCGCCGCGTCGCGGATCGCGTCGATCAGCCGGTCGCGCCGCGCCGGGTCGAGACCATCGGCGGTCGAATATTCGTCAAGCAGCGCCTCGAGCCCGGCCAGCCGCTCGGGCAGTGCGGCCTCGGTCAGCGGCGGCGGCAGGTGGCCAAGCGTGACCGCCCCCAGCCGGCGCTTGGCCTGCGCGGCCTCGCCCGGGTCGTTGACGATGAAGGGGTAAATGACCGGCAGCGGGCCCAACAGCGCCTCGGGCCAGCACGCCGCCGAGAGCGCCACCGCCTTGCCCGGCAGCCATTCGAGCGTGCCATGCGCCCCCATGTGCACGAGCGCCTGCAGCCCCTGCGCCCGCAGCCACAGGTAGAAGGCGACATAGCCGTGCCGCGGCACCCGGGCGAGGTCATGATAGTCGGCCTCGCGCGCCGTGACCTCGCCACGTTCGGGCTGCAGCGCCAGCAGGATCTTGCCCCGGCGCAGCGCGGCGAAGTGGAAGGCGCCATCGTGGCAGGCGGGGTCCTCCGCCGGCGCGCCCCAGGCGGCGGCCAGATCGTCGCGCAGCACTGCGGGCAAGGCGGCAAGCGCCGCCTGATATTCCGCCAGCGGCCAGCTCAACCGCTCGCGCGCCAGCGCCTCGGCCCCCGGCCCCGGTGCGATGTCATAGCCCTCGGCCGAAAGGTCATCGAGCAGCGCCCCGGTCGAGGCGAGCGCATCGAGGCCCACGGCATGGGCCATCTGCCAGCTCCGCCCCGGATAGGTCGACAGCACCACGGCCACCGCCCGCGCCGGGGCCGGGGTGGTGGCCAGCCGGTGCCAGGCCGCAACCCGCGCCACCAGCGCGGCGATCCGGTCGGGCTCGGGCGCGTGGATCAGCCGGGCGTGTTCCAGCACCGCGTCGCGCGCGGCCGGCGCCTTGAACGAGACGACCCCGGCAAAGATCCGGCCATCGACCTCGGGCAGCACGACGTGCATCGCCAGATCGGCGGGCGACAGGCCACGCTCGGCCGCGGCCCAGTCGGCGCGGGCGGCGGTCGACAGCGCGCCCTGGAAGACCGGCACATCGAGCCCGTCAAAGGGTGTGCGCCCCGCCGCGCCCTGCGCCGAAAAGGCGGTGAGGTTGACCACCGCGACCGGCGGCGCCGCGGCCAGATGCGGGGCGAGCCAGTCGGCAAAGCCCGGCGCCTTGAGCGAGGGCGCAAAGCAGGCCGTGGCCTGAAACCCCGCCGCCCGCAGGGCCTCGATCAGCGCCGCGACCGGCGCCATGTCGGCGGCCGTCAGCCAGGCGCGGTAACAGGGCACAAGCACCCGCGGCCCCTCGCCCACAGGCGCGGGGGTCACCCCCGCCTCGGGCGTCCAGAAGCCGAATTCGGGGAGCGCCGCCGGTGCATCGGGCTCGGGCGCGGGCAGGCCCGCGGCGCGGGCCAGGTGGCACAGCGCGGCGCGCGCGGCCTCGGCTCCGCCCGCATCGCACAGCGCGGCAAGGGTGGCGAGCGTCTCCGCGGGCAGGGTCGAGGCCTCGGCCAGCCGCGGATCGGGCCGGCCATCGGCGGGCAAAACGGCCAGCGCCATGCCCCGCCGCCGCGCCAGATCCTGCACCGAGGCAAGGCCATAGGGCCAATAGCCCTCGCCGCCGATCAGCCGGATCAGCACCGCCTTCGCCCCCCC
This sequence comes from Paenirhodobacter sp. YD-8, assembly GCF_056590935.1. Lineage (NCBI taxonomy): Bacteria > Pseudomonadati > Pseudomonadota > Alphaproteobacteria > Rhodobacterales > Paenirhodobacter > Paenirhodobacter sp. YD-8. Next base: position 3,473,047 of record NZ_CM152649.1, read on the forward strand.
GAGCGTGCGCTCGAGATAGGTATCGACCGAGACCGGGTGGCGCAGCGCGGCCAGGGGGGCAAGCCGCAAGGGCGGCAACGCCCCCGCCGCCGCATGCCAGCCCTCCGCGAAAGCACCGAGATCCGAATCCGAGAAGGACAGCACCACCAGATCCGCGGGCGATTGCCCCAGATCGGTCGGCACCTCGGTCTCCTCGAGCCCGTGGCTTTCGCGGAAGACGACATGCATCAGGCGGCGGCCTCGCTCAGCGCGGCGCGGATCGCCCCGGCGTCGACATCGGCGCGTTCGGCGATCACCACGAGGGCCGAGCGGCGCGGATCGGCGCCCCAGGGCCGGTCGAACTGCCGCCGCACCCGCGCGCCGACCGCCTGCACCAGAAGCCGCATCGGCTTGCCGGTGACCGCGACATGGCCCTTCACCCGCAGGATGTTGCGCTCGGCCGCCAGCCGCTCGATCGCGGCGACGAGACGCTCGGGATCGGCGACCTCGGGCAGATCGATCACCACCGTGTCGAAATCGTCATGCTCGTGATCGCCATGGCCGTCGTGATGCGAGGGGCGCGCGGCAAGGTCGTCCTCGGCCGCGGCGGCAAGCCCCAGCACCACGGCCGGGTCGATCGCGCCCTCGACCATCGGCAGGATCGGCAGCGGCCGCGGCGCCTCGGCCTCGATCGCGGCGCGGGCGGCGGCAAGCCCCGCCTCGCCGGCGAGATCGGCCTTCGACAACAGCACGATATCGGCGCAGGCGATCTGGTCCTCGAACACCTCGGACAGCGGCGTCTCGTGGTCAATGCTGTCATCGGCGGCGCGCTGCGCATCGACCGCGGCCAGATCCGGGGCAAAGCGCCCGGCCGCCACCGCCTCGGCATCGGCGACCGCAATCACCCCGTCGACGGTGATGCGCGAGCGGATCGCCGGCCAGTCGAAGGCCTTGAGCAGCGGCTTCGGCAGGGCAAGGCCCGAGGTCTCGATCAGGATGTGGTCGGGGCGGATAGGCTGGGCCAGAAGCGCCTCGATCGTCGGGATGAACGCGTCGGCGACGGTGCAGCAGATGCAGCCGTTCGCCAGTTCGACGATATTGTCGAGCGGACAGCTCTCGTCGGCACAGGCGCGCAGGATGTCGCCGTCGACGCCCACGGTGCCGAACTCGTTCACCAGGATCGCCAGGCGCCGGCCCTGCGGGTTCGCCATCAGATGGCGGATGAGCGTGGTCTTGCCGGCACCGAGAAAGCCGGTGATCACGGTGACGGGGATCTTGGTCAGGTCGGTCATGGTCACTCCTGCGGGGGGATGCGGGCAAGGCTTTGCTTGCGGAAGATCTCGGGGCGCGCGCGCCAGGGCACGAGCCCGTCGGCGCTGGCGACATAGAGCGCGGCGCCGGAGAGGATCTCGGCGGCGTTCTCGGGGCTCAGGCGGCCGTAGACATAGCTCCACTTGCCCGGCGCGCTCAGCGCCACGGCACAGCCCTGCGCACAGGCCGAAAGGCATTCGACGCCCCGGATGCGCAGCCCCTCGGGGCAGGAGCCCGCGGCCAGTGCGGCCAGCAGCGCGGCACCGGGGCGCGCGCCCTCGCCGGGGTCCTCGCCCGCCCTGCGGCAGGTGGTGCAGACATGAAGTGTCGCGGTCATCGCCCGTCCTTCCAGTTCGCGGAAAGGGGGCTGGCCAAGGGATCGGCGGGCACACGGGGGCGACCGGCAATCCACCCGGTCGCGGCACACCCCGTCCGCCCGTAATCGTCAGCGCTGGCAGGTCTCCCGGCTTGCGGATCCAGGGTTTCCCCAACGGGCGCCCACCTTCCCGGCCAAAGGCCAGTGGCTTGGGCGACCTTTCCGGTCACGGTCGCGGGGGCGGCTGCGCTTGAGGCCCGGCAAGGCCCTATCGCATTCCCTCTTCGCCTGTCGTAGGACAGGAACCAACGCGCGGCCACCAGAGGCCCGGGCGCGCGATTTGTCAAGCCGAAGGAGAGCCGCGATGACGCCCGAGACCGAAGCCGACGCCGCCCGCCACGCCGCGAAGATGGCCAGGAAGAAGGCCGCGCGCGACCGGATGATGGCGACGAAGACCGGCGAGAAGGGGCTGATCATCGTCCATACCGGGCCGGGCAAGGGCAAGAGTTCGTCGGGCTTCGGGATGATCCTGCGCGCCATTGCGCATGAGATGCCCTGCGCCGTGGTGCAGTTCATCAAAGGCAGCTGGGACACCGGCGAGCGGCGCCTGATCACCACCCATTTCGGCGATCTGTGCCGCTTCGTCGCCTCGGGCGAGGGCTTCACCTGGGAGACCCAGGACCGCGAGCGCGACATCGCCGCCGCCCGCGCCGGCTGGGAGAAGGCCAAGGAGCTGATCCGCGACCCCGAGATCCGCATGGTGCTGCTCGACGAGATCAACATCGCGCTGCGCTATGGCTATCTCGACCTCGACGAGGTCCTGGCCTTCCTACGCGACGAGAAGCCCGAGATGACCCATGTCATCCTGACCGGCCGCAACGCCGCCGAGGCACTGATCGAGGCGGCCGATCTGGTGACCGAGATGACGCTGGTCAAGCACCCGTTCCGCGCCGGCATCAAGGCCCAGCCCGGCGTCGAGTTCTGAGCCCGGACCGGGGGCCAGCCCCCGGACCCCCGAGGTATTTCGACCAAGAAGAAAAGGAAATCTCAACCTTGCCCTGCAAGAATCGATCTGCGGTACAGGGAGAGGTCCCGATGACCGCCCAGGAAGAAAGCGTCGCGCCTCCCCCGCCCCGGCGGCCCGAGGCGCGACGCCGTCTTGGAAACCCCGTCCTGTCATTCTTCTTGGCCCCAAATACCTCCGCCGGAGGCTCCCGCACTCTCGGCCGCGCGACGGCGGGAGTCCGGGGATGACGGCGTTGATGATCCAGGGCACGGGCTCGAACGTCGGCAAGTCGATGCTGGTGGCCGGGCTGTGCCGGGCGGCGCGGCGGCGTGGGCTGAGCGTCGCGCCCTTCAAGCCACAGAACATGTCGAACAACGCGGCCGTCACCGCGGACGGCGGCGAGATCGGCCGGGCGCAGGCGCTTCAGGCGCGGGCGGCGGGGCTTCTGCCCGTCACCGACATGAACCCGGTGCTGCTGAAGCCCGAGAGCGAGACCGGGGCGCAGGTGATCGTTCAGGGGCGGCGGCGCGCCGTCACCGGGGCGCGCGACTATGCCACCTTCCGCGCCGGGCTGATGGGGGCGGTGCTCGACAGCTTCGGCCGGCTCTCGGCGGCGCATGACCTTGTCCTCGTCGAGGGCGCGGGCAGCCCGGCCGAGGTGAACCTGCGCGCGAACGACATCGCCAACATGGGCTTTGCGCGCGCCGCCGGGGTGCCGGTGGTGCTCGCCGGCGACATCGACCGCGGCGGGGTGATCGCGCAGATCGTCGGCACGCAGGCGGTGCTGGACCCGGCCGACGCGGCGTTGGTGCGCGGCTTTGTGGTGAACAAGTTCCGCGGCGACCCTCAGCTCTTCGACGACGGCTATCGCTTCATCGAGACGCGCACCGGCTGGCCCGGTTTCGGCGTTCTGCCCTGGTTCTCCGCGGCGCATCGCCTGCCCGCCGAGGATGCACTCGACCTGGCCTCGGGCCCGGCCTCGGGCGGAGTGAAGATCGCCTGCCTCACCTTCTCGCGGATCGCGAATTTCGACGATCTCGACCCGCTTGCGGCCGAGCCGGAGGTCGAGCTGGTGATGGTGCGCGCGGGCGAGCCGATCCCGGGCGATGCGCGGCTGGTGATCCTGCCCGGCACGAAATCGACGCGCGGGGATCTCGCCTTCCTGCGCGCGCAGGGCTGGGACACCGACCTCGCCGCCCATCTGCGCCGCGGCGGCGCTGTTCTGGGCATCTGCGGCGGGTATCAGATGCTGGGCCGCGTGATCGCCGATCCCGAGGGGATCGAGGGGCCCGCGGGCGAAAGCCCCGGGCTGGGCCTTCTCGACGTGACCACGGTGATGACGCCAGAGAAGCGGTTGAGCCGGGTCTCGGCGCGTCATGCGGGCACCGGGCTGGCGGTCGAGGGCTATGAAATCCACATCGGCCGCACCGAAGGGCCGGACCGCGCCCGCCCCTTCGCCGATATTGCCGGCGCGGCGGAGGGCGCGATCTCGGCCGACGGGCGGGTGAGCGGCAGCTATCTGCACGGGCTCTTTGCCGCCGACGACTTCCGCGCGGCCTTCCTCGGCGGGCTGGGCATTGCCGCCTCGGGGCGCGGGCACGAGGCCGGGGTCGAGGCGGCGCTCGAGGCGCTCGCCGATCACGTCGAGGCACATCTCGACGTGGGCGGGCTTTTCGCCCTCGCGCGCTAGCGGGCGAGGGCTGCGCTCAGGCGGCCCCATTCCGCCGCGCCGCCCGGCAGGCCAAGGCGCAGCCAGGTGGGTGACCAGGGGAAGATCCGCGACCAGATCCGTTCGCGGGCAAGGCCCTCCTGCGCCGCCGGTGCATCGGGGGTGGCATAGGTGCGAAACAGCGCCGTGCCGCCGACGAGCGACCAGCCCGCGCCCTGCGCCAGCGCATCGAGGCGGAGGGCCTCGGCCTCGAGCCGGGCGATGGTCGCCGCGCGCCAGGGCGCATCGGCAAGCGCGATCCGGCCGATCTCGAGCGCGGGGCCCGAGACCGGCCAGGGCCCGGCCGCGGCCTCGAGCGCGGCGATCGTCGTGGCATCGGCGAAGACGAAGCCGAGGCGCACCCCGGCAAGGCCCCAGAACTTGCCGAAGGAGCGCAGCACCGTCAGCCCATCGGTGCCCGCATGGGCGGCAACCGACAGCCCCGGCACCGGGTCGGCAAAGCTTTCGTCGACCACCAGCCGACCGACGGCGCCCGACAGCGCCAGCAGATCGGCGGGTGCGTGGGTCTGGCCGTCGGGGTTGTTCGGGTTGACGACCACGGCCAGATCGGCACCGGCGAGGTCCGTCAGCCGCGCCACCTCCTCGACCTGCCAGCCGGCGGCGCGCAGCTGCGCGGCATGCTCGTTATAGGTCGGCGCCAGCACCCGGGCGCGGCCGGGCGGGCCAAGGCGCGGCAACATCTGGATTGCCGCCTGCGCGCCGGCCAGCGCCACCCCGGGAGCAGCCGTGCCGAAGGCCGCCTGCGCGGCGGCAAGCAGCGCGGCCTTCGCCGGCGCCGTGGGCAGCGCCGTCCAGACCTCGGGCGGCAGCGGCGGCAGCGGATAGGGCTCGCGGTTGATGCCGGTCGAGAGGTCGATCCAGTCGGTGCCGCCAAAGCGCGCCCGCGCCGCATCCAGATTGCCACCGTGATCGCGCATCAGATCCCCCAGACTGCCGCCGCCGCGAGGAGAAGCCCGAGCCCCGCCATCGCCCGGCGGTAAAGCGCAAGGCCGCGGGCAAGGTCAAGCGGCGCCGGATCGGGGGCGGTGCTGTTCAGCCAGGGCTCGGCCGCGACGGTGGTGCCATAGATCCGCGGTCCGGACAGCCGCACGCCAAGCGCCCCGGCAAGCGCCGCCTCAGGCCAGCCGGCATTGGGCGAGCGATGCGCGCGGGCGTCGCGCGCCATCACCGCAAGCGCGCGGCCCGGCATGCGCGAGACCAAAGCGAAGATGACCCCGGTCAGCCGCGCCGGGATCAGGTTCGCGACATCGTCGATGCGCGCCGCGGCCCAGCCGAAGGCCTCGTGCCGCGCGGTGCGGTGGCCGATCATCGAATCGAGCGTGTTGATCGCCTTGTAGGCGGCGATCCCCGGCAGCCCCGCCACCACGCCCCAGAACAGCGGCGCGGTGATCCCGTCCGAGCTGTTCTCGGCCAGGCTTTCAAGGGCCGCGCGGGCGACGCCCGCCTCGTCGAGCGCCGCGGGATCGCGGCCGACGATCATCGACACCGCCCGCCGCGCGGCGCCGAGGTCACCGGCGACCAGCGGCCGGGCGACCGCGGCGACATGGTCGTGCATCGAGCGGATCGCGACCAGCGGCCAGGCCAGCACGCCGCCGATCACGATGCCGAGCGGCCCCGCCGGCAGCAGCGCCTGTGCGACCGCCCCCGCCCCCGCCGCAAGGGCGATGGTGAAGAGTGCCGCAAGGACACCACGGGCGCGACGTGCCGTGCCCTCGATATTCAGCCCCCGGTCAAGCGTCGCGATCAGCGCGCCAAGCCAGGTGACAGGGTGCCCGATGCGGCGAAACAGCGCGTCGGGCCAGCCGAACGCCAGGTCGATCGCGCAGGCGACCAGCATCATCGCGGCAAAACTCATCTCTCTCCTCCGGTGAAGCGGCGGATGCCGGTAAGGCCCGCGGCGCGCAGCACCGCCCCTGCGCCCGCGGGCAGGGTGCCCGGCACGAAGAGGAAGGCACGGGCGGCGCCGGTATGGGCGATCGCGTATCCGGCGGCGCCAAGGGCGCGGGCGATCTCGGCCGAGGGATCGCCCACGGGCCCGCGCAGCGCAAGGGTGCGGCGCGCGCTTTCGCTGGCGAGTGCCGCCAGGGTGGGCAGATCGCCGCCCCGGGCCCAGAGCCGGGCGAGGTCGGCGATGTCGGGGAAGCCCGCGTCACGCGGCTCGGTCCGGCGCGGCGGGCCCCAGAAACCGCCGATTGCATGGAACCGCGGCAGCGCCGGCAGGTGCGCCACCGTCCGCCCCTCGCGCGAGGCCCACAGACGCCGCGCGGGAGACGCGAACATCAGCGGGTCCGAGGCGCCCTCGGCCGCGACGCAGGCGCGGGCGAGCCCCTCGGGCGGGCCCTGCCAGCCCGCAAGCCGGGCGAGCGCCACCAGCGCAGCCGTCGAAACCCCGGTGCCCATGCCGGGCGGCGCGAGCGGGCGCAGCGCCACACGGCCGGGCAGCGGCAGGCCAAGCCGGGCGAGCAGCGCGCGCGCCTGCCCCGGCGGCGGTCCGCCGTGCAGCATCAGCCCCCGCCCGCCGCTGGCCTGCGCCACGACGCCGAGCGACGGACAGGGCAGCGTGATCAGCGCCACCGGCCCGTCGGGGCCAAGCCGGCCCTGCAGGAACTCGCCGAAATGGCCCGGGACGTGCAGGCTTCCCCTCATCCGCAAACCCGGTTCACGCCGGCCACCGACCAGCCGCCGCCGGGCAGCGCCAGCAGCCGGGTGAGCGACAGCGGCGCCACCTGAAAGGCCAGCGCGCCGGGCACCGATCCGGTGGCGAGCGCCAGCGCCGCGCGCACGATGCCCGCATGGGCGACGACGGCCACCCGCCCCTCGCCCGCCGCCAGCGCCGCAATCGCCGGGGTGGCGCGGGCACACAGATCGGCAAAACTTTCGCCGCGCGGCGGGCGGTGCGCGGCAAGTTCAGACGCAGAGAGCGTGCCGATGTCGGGCAGATCGGCGAAGGGCAGGCCTTCCCAATCGCCGAAATCCTGCTCCCACAGCCGCGGGTCGGTCTCGGGCGCCACGTCCGGCCAGAGTGCCGCCGCGGTCTGCCGGCAGCGCAGTGCGGGCGAGGCGACGACGCGCAGCGCCCCCAGCTCGGCGCGCAGCGCGGCAAGCGTGCCCACGTCGGGCAGATCGGCCGGCACATCGCGGCGGCCGGCCAGACAGCCGCCATGGCGCGCGGGCGCATGACGGATGAAGACCAGCTCGCGCATCCCCTCGGCGAACATCTCGCATTTCTCCTTTCGCGGCTGCGCCGTTTCTGCTTTGAAGCCGGGCGGGGGACAAGAGAAACCATGAGCCAGACCATCCTGATCACCGGCGGCGTGCGTTCGGGCAAGAGCGCGATCGCCGAGGGCCGCACCCTCGGCTTCGGCACGCCGGCCGTCTACATCGCCACCGCGCAGGCCTTCGACGGCGAGATGGAAACCCGGATCGCGGCGCATCAGGCCCGGCGCGGCGCCGAGTGGCGGACGGTGCAGGAGCCGCTCGACCTCGTCGGCGCGCTGGCCGCGACCGATGGCGCGCCGCGGCTGGTCGATTGCCTGACGCTGTGGCTGACGAACCAGATGCTCGGCGGGCACGACTGGCAGGCGGCGGGGCGCGATCTGTGCGCGGCACTTGCCCGGCAGACCTCGCCGGTGGTTCTGGTGACGAACGAGGTCGGTCTGGGCATCGTGCCCGAGAACCGGCTTGCCCGCGAGTTCCGCGATGCCGCGGGGCTTCTCAACCAATGGGTCGCGGCCGTGGCGGATGAGGTGATCTTCGCCGTGGCCGGCCTGCCGATGAAGGTGAAATGATGACATTCCAATCGCTTGCCGAAATCGCCGCACTGGCGGACACGCTGCCGGCCGTGGACGAGGGCGCGCGCGCTGCGGCGCTGGCGCGGCAGAACAGCCTGACCAAGCCGCCGGGGTCGCTGGGTCGGCTCGAGGATCTGGCGATCTTCATGGCGGGCTGGCGCGGCACCGACCGGCCGCGCATCGCCAAGGCGCAGGCGGTGATCTTTGCCGGCAACCACGGCATCTGCGCGCAGGGGGTGAACCCCTATCCGCAGGACGTGACGAAGCAGATGGTGGCGAATTTCGAGGCCGGCGGCGCCTCGATCAACCAGCTGTGCCGGGTCAATGGGGCCGAGCTGAGCGTCGTCGCGCTCGATCTCGATCATCCCACCGCCGATTTCACCCAGGGCCCGGCGATGACCGAGGCCGAGACGCTTGATGCGATGAACCGCGGCGCGGCGGCGGTCGATCCCACGGCCGATGTGCTGATCCTCGGCGAGATGGGCATCGGCAATTCGACGATCGCGGCGGCGCTCGCCTCGGCGCTCTTCGGCGCGACGCCGGCCGACTGGGTCGGGCCCGGCACCGGCTCGGACGATGCGGGGATCAGGCGCAAGATCGCGGCGATCGAGGCGGGGCTGCGGCTCCATGGCGGCAAGGACGCGATGACGACGCTCGCGCGCCTTGGCGGGCGCGAGCAGGCGGCGATCTGCGGCGCGGTGCTGGCGGCGCGGGCGGCACGGATTCCGGTGATTCTCGACGGCTTCATCTGCACCGCCGCGGCGGCGACGCTTTATGCCGCCGACCCGCGGTTACTTGACCATTGCCTCGTCGGCCATGCCTCGGCCGAGCCCGGGCACCGGCGGCTGCTGGCCGCGATCGGCAAGACGGCGGTGGTCGAGTTCGACATGCGCCTTGGCGAGGGCTCGGGCGCAGCGCTTGCGCTTGGCATCCTGCGTGCCGCGCTCGAATGCCACAACGGCATGGCGACCTTCGGCGAGGCGGGGGTCAGCGAGGCATGATCCGCGCCCGCGTCGCCGAGGCACAGCTGGCGCTGATGCTGCTGACGCGGCTGCCGGCCGGGCGGCTGCCCGAGCCCGCGCCGGCGATCGGCACGGCGGCCTGGGCCTTTCCGCTGGCGGGGCTCGCCGTCGGGCTGGTCGCGGCGGCGGTGCTGGCCATGGCCGGCGCGCTTGGCCTGCCGCCGATGCTGGCGGCGGGGCTGGCGCTTGCGTCGATGGTCGTGACCACCGGCGGGCTGCACGAGGACGGGCTCGCCGATGTCGCCGATGGCTTCTGGGGCGGGCGCGAGCGGGCGCGACGGCTCGAGATCATGCGCGACAGCCGGATCGGCTCCTATGGCACGCTCGCGCTGATCCTGTCGCTCGGCCTGCGCTGGCAGGCGCTGGCGGCGCTGACCGCGGCGGGGCACGGTGCCGCGGCGCTGATCGTCACGGCCGGTGCCGCGCGCGTCGCGCCCGTGGTGCTGATGGCGGCGCTGCCGCCCGCGCGCGCCGATGGCATGGGCCATCTGGCCCGCGGCGTGCCGGGCGAGGCGGTGGGGACGGCGCTGCTGATCGGGCTGGCCATCCTGGCGCTGGTCCCGGGCACCGCGCTGGCCCTGCTGGCCGCGGCGCTGGCCACGCTCGGCGTCGGCCTGCTTGCCCGCGCGAAGATCGGCGGGCAGAGCGGCGACGTTCTGGGCGCCGGCGAGCAGATGGCCGAGATCGCGCTTCTTCTGGCGCTGGTCGCTCAGCTCGGCTGAGGCGGCAGGCTCGGCCGGCTCAGCAGCCGCTCCATCACGAAGCGCGAGGTGACGGCGCGCATCGGCACGGCCTCGGTCAGGCGCCGGTAGAGCGCGTCATAGCTTGCCATGTCGGCGGTGACGACGCGCAGCAGGTAATCGGCCGCGCCGCCAAGGCGCAGCACCTCCATCACCTCGGGGATCGGCTCGAGCGCCGCCAGAAAGGCTGCGCGCCACGCCGGCGTGTGGTCGAGCGCGGTCACCTCGACATAGACGGTGAGCCCGAGGCCGAGCGCCTCGGGCGCCACCCGGATCGTGCGGCCGGCGATGACGCCGGCCTCCTCGAGCTTGTGCACCCGCCGCCAGCACGGGCTTTGCGACAGGCCGACGCGGTCGGCAAGCTCGGCGATCGGCAGGGCGGCGTTGATCTGCAACTCGCGCAGGATGCGGCGGTCGATCGCGTCCATCTGCCCCTCCTCAGGCGGTCAGGAACTCGCGCACGAAGGCCGAGGCGGGACGCGCGCGCAGATCGGCCGGGCGGCCCACCTGCTCGATCCGGCCCATCGACATCACCACCACGAGGTCGGCGAGCTCCATCGCCTCTTCCTGATCGTGGGTGACGAAGATCGTGGTCAGCCCGGTGGTGTCATGGATCTCGCGCAGGCCGTGGCGCAGTTCCTTGCGGACCTTGGCGTCAAGCGCCCCGAAGGGCTCGTCCAGCAGCAGCATCCGCGGCTCGATCGCCAGCGCGCGCGCCAGGGCCACGCGCTGCCGCTGCCCGCCCGACAGCTGCGCCGGATAGCGCCCGCCGATCTCGGGCAGACGGATCAGATCGAGGAGTTTCGTCACCCGCCGCGCGATCTCCTCCTTCTCCGGGCGCAGCGCGCGCGGCCGCGCCTTCAGCCCGTAGGCGATGTTCTCGAACACCGTCATGTGGCGGAAGAGCGCGTAGTTCTGGAACACGAAGCCCGCGCGGCGCTCCTGGATCGTCATCCCCGTCGCGTCCTGCCCGTCGAAGAGCACGCGGCCGGATTCGGGAAACTCGAGCCCGCCGAGGATGCGCAGCAGCGTCGTCTTGCCCGAGCCCGAGGGGCCGAGCAGCGCCACCAGCGCCCCCGAGGGGATCGACAGCGACACCGGCTGCAGCGCGGCGGTGCGGCCGAAGGTCTTGGCGATCTCGTCGATCTCGATATGCATGGCAGGCTCCTTTCAGGCGCGGCGGTTGGCCGACAGCGCATCGGCATGACGCCATTCGAGCGCGGTCTTGAGGGCGAGGGTGAAGAGCGCCAGCACGGCGAGCAGCCCTGCAAGCGAGAAGGCGGCGACGGTGAGATACTCGTTGTAGAGCATCTCGATCGCGATCGGGATCGTGGCGGTGACGCCGCGGATCTTGCCCGACACGACGGCGACGGCGCCGAACTCGCCCATGGCGCGGGCGGTGGCGAGCAGCACGCCATACATCAGCGCCCAGCGGATATTGGGCAGCGTCACGGTGAAGAACATCCGCCAGCCCGAGGCGCCGAGGCTGAGCGCGGCCTCTTCCTCGGTGCGGCCCTGCTCGACCATCACCGGCAGGATCTCGCGCGCGACGAAGGGGAAGGTGACGAAGACGGTGGCCAGCACGATCCCCGGCAGGGCGAAGACGACGGGCATCCCCTGCCCCACCAGCCAGCCGCCCAGCGTGGTATTCGCGCCGAAGAGCAGCACGAGGCAGAGCCCCGCCACCACCGGCGAGACCGAGAACGGCAGGTCTATGAGGGTGATGAGCACCGCCTTGCCGGGAAAGTCGAAGCGCGCGATCGCCCAGCCGGCAGCCAGGCCGAAGACGGCGGTCAGCGGCACCGACAGCGCCGTGACCAGCAGCGTCAGCCGGATCGCGGCCTGTGCCTCGGGCTCGGCCAGCGCGGTCAGGGCGGCGCCCGCGCCCTGCGACAGCGCCTCGCCGAAGACGGTGACGAGGGGGGCGAAGAGCAGCACCGCCAGCAGCGCGAGCACAAGGCCGATCAGGGCACGGCGCAGGAACGCCGGCTCCTCGGTCGCGGCACGGAAACGGCGCGCCGGGCGGGGCGGGGCAAGATGGGCGGCATCAGACATGACCGATCCTCCGGCGGCTCCAGACCTGGACCGCGTTGATGAGCAGAAGCATGGCGAAGGAGATGCCGAGCATGGCGATGCCGATCGCGGCGGCGCCGTCGACGTCGAATTCCTCGAGCCGGATGACGATCAGCAGCGGCGCGATCTCGGTCTTCATCGGCAGGTTGCCGGCGATGAAGATGACCGAGCCGTATTCGCCCACCCCCCGCGCCAGCGCGAGGGCAAAGCCGGTGAGTGCCGCCGGCATCAGCACCGGCGCCACCACCCGGCGCAGCGTCGTCAGCCGCGAGGCGCCGAGCGTCGCCGAGGCCTCCTCGACCTCGCGGTCGACCTCGGCGATCACCGGCTGCACGGTGCGCACGACGAAGGGCAGACCGACGAAGACCAGCGCCACCAGAATGCCCGGGGGCGCATAGGCGATGCGCAGCCCGGCCTCGGCCGCGATCTGGCCGAAGACGCCGTTCGGCGCGTAAAGGGCGGTGAGCGCGATGCCCGCGACCGCCGTCGGCAGGGCGAAGGGCAGGTCGATCGCGGCGTCGATCAGGCGCCGGCCGGGGAAGCGGTAGCGCACCAGCACCCAGGCCACGAGCACGCCGAAGACGAGGTTGAAGGCCGCGGCGATCAGCGCCGAGCGGAAGGAGAGCAGGAGCGCAGAGCGCACCCGCTCGCCCGAGATCGCCGCCGTGAGATCGGACAGTCCCATCCCCGCGCCGCGCACGAGCAGCGCGCCGATGGGCAGAAGCACGATCAGGCTCAGCAGGCTGAGCACCAGCCCCGCGCTGAGCGCGAAGCCGGGCATCGGGGATTTCGCGACGATGCGCATGACGGCCTCACTTCGCGGAATAGATCTGGTCGAAGGTGCCGCCGTCGCCGAAGTGCTCGGGCTGCGCCTTGGCCCAGCCGCCAAAGTCCTCGATCGTCACCAGATGCAGCGGGGCGAAGCGGGCGGCATCCTCGGGCGCGGCCTTCGAGCTGTCCCAGGCGCGGTAGAAGTGCTTGAGCGCGAGCGCCTGCGCCTCGGGGCTGTAGAGGTGCTCGAGATAGGCATTGGCCAGGTCGCGCTGCGCATCGGTCTTGATGTTGGCGTCGACCACCGCGACCGGCGGCTCGGCCAGGATCGAGACCGAGGGCACGACGATGTCGAAGGCATCCTCGCCAAGCTGCTTCTCGGCCAGCCAGGCCTCGTTCTCCCAGGCCAGCAGCACATCGCCGATGCCGCGCTGCGCGAAGGTCGTGGTCGCGCCGCGCGCGCCGGTATCAAGCACCGGGACATGGCGGAAGAGATCGCCGACGAAGGTCTTCGGGTCCTGCCCGTTCTTCTCGGCCCAGGCCCAGGCGGCCAGGTAGTTCCAGCGCGCCCCGCCCGAGGTCTTCGGATTCGGGGTGATGACCTCGACGCCGTCCTTCACCAGGTCGCCCCAGTCGTGGATGCCCTTCGGATTGCCCTCGCGCACCAGGAAGACGATGGTCGAGGTATAGGGGGAGGAGTTATGCGGCAGACGCCCCTGCCAGTCGGCCGGCAGCTTGCCCGCGGCGGCGATCTTGTCGATGTCGGAGGCGAGCGCGAGGGTCACGACCTGCGCATCGAGCCCGTCGATCACCGCCCGCGCCTGCGCGCCCGAGCCGCCGTGCGAGACTTCGACCTTCGCCGCCTCGTGCCCCTGGGCAACCCACCAGTCGGAGAACAGCTTGTCGTAATCGCGGTAGAACTCGCGGGTCGGATCGTAGCTGACGTTGAGCAGCGTCTCGGCCGCCTGCGTCGGATGGGGCGCGGCGGCAAGGGCCGCGAGCGCCAGCGCCAGCGCGGTGATGGTCGTGCGCGCCGCCCGCACCAGGTTCACCGGAAAGCCGGTGAGGGTCTCGCGGCCGGTGGTGATGGTGACGCGCCCGTCGGGATGCGCCTCCACGAGCTGGCCCTGAGCGCTGAGACGGCCGGCGAACTGGATCGTCCTGAACATGCTTCCCTCCTGTCGTGCTGGGCTTCTGGCCCATTCACGCTTATCACGACAGAGATTGTCGTTATTTGCAACGGAAAAATCTCGTCTTATTTCATCGAGATTTTGGAAATTTATTCCCCGGCGCAAAAAGACAGGCCCGGACTGCAAGGGCAGCCCGGGCGCAATGGTCTTTCAGCGGCTTGGCGGATCAGCCCGGCGGCAGCGGCTGTGCCAGGATCTTCTGCGCCATCGGCGTGGCGTGCAGCATGTCCTCGAGCGTGAGCGATTCGATCAGCACGAGATAGGACCAGTAGAGTTCGGCGAAGACGCGCCGGATCCGGCAGCTTTCCTCGTCGGAACAGTCGTCGCAGCGCTGGTAGGCCTTGCGCGAGAGGCAGGGCAAGGGCGCGATCGGCCCGTCGATCATCCGCAACAGATCGGAAATCGGCACCTGAGCCGGCTCCTTGATCAGCGCATAGCCGCCCGAACGGCCGCGGGTCGAGGCGATGTAGCCGCCGTTGCGCAGCTCGAGCAGGATGTGTTCGAGGAAGCGCTTCGGCGCGCCCGAGCGCGTCGCGATCTCCTCGATGCGCAGGGCCTTGCCCTCGGCGGCCTTCTCGTCGCCCAGCACCATCAGCGCCTTCAGCGCATATTTCATCTTCTGCGTGATCATGCGCCTTGATAGCCCAGCCCCGCTGGCCCCGCAACAAAATCGACCGATCGGGTCGGGTTTTCACGCCCCGCGGGAACAGACCCGGCCCGGCTCGCGTTCGGCCTGCGGGGCGGGCCGAAATGACGCAGGGTCTTGCCGAACGGGCATTTCCGGCGCTTGATCGGGACCGAGCCCCGGAACCGGAGAAGGGAGCAGACGATGAGCCTCAAGGACGAAATTGCCCAGCTGCGTGCGGAATTTGACGCCCATGTCGCCACGCAGGCGGCCACGGCCCGCAAGGCGGCCGAGACGGTGCGCGACACCGCCGGCGAGATCGGCGACAGCGCGCGGATGGAGGCGCTGATGGAAACCATCGGCGACACGCTTGACGACATGTCGGGCGAGATCGAGAAATTCCCGAAGCTGACGGCCCTTGCCGCGCTTGGCGTCGGGCTGGCGCTTGGCGTGGTGATCGGGCGCCAGCTGCGCTGAGGAGGGATCATGACCGGATTCGAATCGACGAAGTTCTATGCCCGCGTCGCATTGATGCGGCGCCGGCTGTTGCTGAAGCAGATGATCCGCCGCGCGCTTGCGGGCACCCTCGCCGTGGCGGCGCTGATCGTCGCGGCGGGCTTCGCCACCCGCACACTCTATCTGGCACTGGTGCCGTCGCTGGGCGAACTTGGTGCCACCGGTGTGCTGGCGGGCGGCTACCTGATTGTCGCCATCGGGCTGCTGCTCTACGCGCTGAGCGAGCCCGGCTCGGCCGAGATGACGGCGCTGACCGAGATGGAGGAGATCGCCCGCGCCCGCGCGCTGTCGGAGACGCAAGGCACCGTCGCCGGCGTCGAGGGCCGGATCGAATCGCTTGGCAGCTCGATCTCGATCGGGCTCGGTCTGCTGGGCATGCTGCGCCGGGTCATGGCCCGGAAGAAGGCGGCGGAGTAAGCCCGCCGTCCGAGCTTCGGTCGTGCATGTAGAGCGCCCAGACCGCGACGAAGAGCGCCGCGATCAGCGGGCCGACGACGAAGCCGTTCACCCCGACGAGCGTCAGCCCGCCCACGGTCGACAGCAGCACGAGGTAATCGGGCAGCCGCGTGCCCTTGCCGACCAGCGGCGGGCGCAGCAAGTTGTCCACGAGGCTGATCACCAGCATGCCGATCAGCATCAGCGCGACGCCGCGCAGCACCTCGCCCGAAATCAGCAGGTAAAGTGCCACCGGCAACCACACGAGGCTCGCGCCCACCGCCGGCACCAGGGACAGCACCGCCATCAGCACGCCCCAGAGCAGCGCCGCGCGGATGCCGAGCGCGGCAAAGGCCAGCCCGCCGATCGAGCCCTGGATCAGCGCGATGATGATGTTGCCCTTCACCGTGGCGCGCATCACCGCCTCGAACTCCTCGATCAGCTTCTCGGTGTGGCGATCGCTGAGCGGGCTGGCGCGGCGGATCGTGGCGGAAAGCGCCGGCCCGTCGCGGAACAGGAAGAACAGCAGGTAGAGCATCACGCCGAAGCCGACGAACAGTTGTGCCGTGCCCTGGGTGATGGTGAAGGCGCGGGTGGCGATGGTCTGGCTCGCGGTCTCGAGAAAACTGGTGACACCAGACTGCACATCGCCGAAATCGCCAAGGTTCAGCGCCGAAAGCGCCCGCCGCGCCGCCGGCGGCAATGCCGCGCGCACCTGGTCGAGCAGCGCCGCCGGGTCGAGCTCGCGGCTGCTGATCGAGGTGGTGAGCGCCGAGGCCTCGCGCGCGAGCGCCCCGAGAATCACCACCCCCGGGATCACCACGATGCAGATGCAGGCCGCGACGCTGACCAGCGCCGCCAGCGACCGGCGCCCGCCGAAGCGGCGCTCGAGCCAGACCTGCAGCGGCCGGAACAGGAGCGCCAGGATCACCGCCCAGAGCACCGCGCCGTACCAGGGCAGCAGCAGCCAGATGAAGGCGACGGAGACCAGCACCACCAGCGTGAAGAAGCTGGCGCTCTGCGAGGGGGATTTCAGCATCGGGCGGGGCTCCGCAGGGATCACGACGGGGGCAACGCCCCGACCGCGGCAGCATATCGCAGCGCGCGGGCCAAGAACACGCGGATTGCCGCCACGGTTCCCGCCCCGTGCAAGGAACTTGTCAATAAATTGAAAAATATCGGATTTTGTCGCGACGGAACAGCGCGCAGAGCGCACCCCCGCGTTGACAGGGGCCGGCTTTCGCGGCAGCCTGCGCACAACCGCAATGCCGGCGTCCCGCCGGCCGGCCCCGCCTCCCCGGGGCGCGTTCCGCAAGGAGGTCGTGCATGATCCGTGCAAAACAGGTGTCGCTGGCCCGGGCCGTTCTCGTCTGCACCTGCCTCGGCGTCACCCTGCCCGGCCCGGCGCTGGCCGGCGGGTTTTTCGATGGTCTGCTGGTCAGGCTCGGGCTGCGCGAGGCCGAGACGGCGATCGCCAGCTCGAACGGCCGGATCGAGGCGCAAAGCGTCGATGTCGCACCGAAATACGCCGGCCGGATCACCGAGGTCGACGTGCACGAGGGCCAGATCGTCGAGGCGGGCGAGGTGATCGCGAAGATCGACGACCGCTCCTATCAGGCGCAGTTGCTGGCCGCCGAGGCCTCGGTGCTGCAGGCGAAGGCGGCGAAGGAGCAGGCACAGGCCGCGGTGACGCAGGCGCAAAGCGCGCTCTCGGTCGCGCAGACCACCTATGACCGCACCGTCACCCTGCATGCCGAGGGCCACGCCGCGCAAAGCGTGCTGGATGACGTGACGAACGCGCTCGAGACCGCGAAGGCGGCGCTTGCCGCGGCGCAGGCGCAGGTCTCGAATGGCGACGCGCTGATCGCAGCGGCAGAGGCCAGCGTCGAACAGGTCAAGGTGGCGATCGACGATCTGACGGTGCGCGCGCCGCTGCGCGGGCGGGTCGAATACCGGCTGCACGAACCGGGCGAGGTGATCGCCGCCGGCACGCCGGTGGCGACGCTGCTCGATCTGACCGACGTCTACATGAACCTCTATCTGCCGGCGACGGTGGTCGGCACGCTGGCCACCAACGACGAGGCGCGGATGATCCTCGACCCGATCCCGCAATATGTGGTGCCGGCGAAGATCACCTTCATCGCCCCCGAGGCGCAGTTCACGCCGAAGAGCGTCGAGACGCAGGAAGAGCGCGAGCAGCTGGTGTTCCGCGTCAAGCTGACGATCCCGAAGGAGCTGCTCGAGAAGTTCGAGCAGCAGGTGAAGGTCGGCGTGCGCGGCATCGGCTATGTCCGCACCAGCCCCGAGGCCGAGTGGCCGGCGAACCTTCAAGTCAAGCTGCCGCAATAGGCCGGTCATGGGCTTTGCCGCGGAACTCGAGGCTGTCAGCCACCGCTACGGAGCGACCGCCGCGCTTGCCGGGGTGACGCTGCGGATCCCGGCGGGCTGCATGGCCGGGCTGATCGGACCGGACGGCGTCGGCAAGTCAAGCCTGCTCGCCCTCGTCTCGGGGGTGCGCAAGCTGCAGGCGGGCAAGGTCACGGTGCTTGGTCAGGACATGGCGCAGGCCGCCGCCCGGCAGGCGACGGCGCCGCGCATCGCCTACATGCCGCAGGGCCTTGGCCGCAACCTCTACCCGACGCTGACGGTGCAGGAGAACCTCGACTTCTTCGGCCGGCTGTTCGGCCAGAAGGCCGAGGAGCGCGCCGCGCGCAGCAAGATGCTGCTCGAGGCGACGGGGCTTGCCCCCTTCCCCGACCGGCCGGCGGGCAAGTTGTCGGGCGGCATGAAGCAGAAGCTCAGCCTGTGCTGCGCGCTGATCCATGACCCGGACCTGCTGATCCTCGACGAACCGACGACCGGCGTCGACCCGCTGTCGCGCCGGCAGTTCTGGGAACTGATCGACTCCATCCGCGCCCGCATGCCCGGGATGAGCGTGATCGTCGCCACCGCCTACATGGAAGAGGCCGAGCGCTTCGACTGGCTTGCCGCGATGGACGACGGCAAGGTGATCGCGCAAGGCACGCCGGCCGAGCTGCGCGCGCAGGCCGGGGCCGACACGCTGGAAGAGGCCTTCATCCGCCTTCTGCCCGAAGAGGAGCGCGCCGGCCACAAGCCGGTCGAGCTGCGCCCGCGGGTCATCAGCGAAAACAAGGCCCCGGCGATCGAGGCGCGGCACCTGACCAAGCGTTTCGGCGCCTTCACCGCGGTCGAGGACGTGAGCTTCGAGATCCCCGAGGGCGAGATCTTCGGCTTCCTCGGCTCGAACGGCTGCGGCAAGACGACGACGATGAAGATGATGACGGGGCTCCTCGACCCGACCGAGGGCGAGACCCGGCTGTTCGGCGAGGCACTGAAGAACTCCGACATGCAGGCGCGGCTGCGCATCGGCTACATGTCGCAAAGCTTCTCGCTTTATACCGAGCTGACGGTGCGTCAGAACCTCGAGCTGCACGCGAAGCTTTATGGCGTGGCGCCCGAGCGGCGCGCGGCGCGGGTGAGCGAGGTGCTGGCCGAATTCGAGCTGGACGAGATCGCCCGCGAGATGCCCGAGAGCCTGCCGCTCGGCATCCGCCAGCGGTTGCAGCTTGCGGTGGCCACGATCCACGAGCCGCGGATCCTGATCCTCGACGAGCCGACCTCGGGCGTCGACCCGGTGGCGCGCGATGCCTTCTGGCGCAAGCTGATCTCGCTCAGCCGCGACAAGGGCGTGACGATCTTCATCTCGACCCATTTCATGAACGAGGCGGCGCGCTGCGACCGGATCTCGCTGATGCATGCGGGCAAGGTGCTGGCCGTGGGCGCGCCCGCCGAGCTGGTCGAGAGCCGCGGCGCGCAGACGCTGGAAGAGGCCTTCATCGGCTTCCTGCAGGACGCGCTTGGCCCCGAACCCGCGGCGGGCAACACCGATTTCGACGGCGCCCGCAGCCCGCGCAGCCCGCTGCGCCAGTCGTTGACGCGGCTGTGGGCCTATACCTGGCGCGAGACGCTGGAACTCGTGCGCGATCCGATCCGACTGTTCTTCGCGCTGATGGGGCCGGTGATCCTGCTGATCACCGTGGGCTATGGCATCTCCTTCGATGTCGACGACCTGTCCTTTGCCGTGCTCGATCAGGACCAGACCCCGGAAAGCCGGCGCCTGACCGAGCAGTTCAGCGCGATCCGCCAGTACGGCGAGGAGACACCGCTGACCGGCACCGGCGACATGACCGCCCGCATGGGCAAGGGCGATCTGACCGTCGCACTCGAGATCCCGAATGGCTTCGGGCGCGAACTGCATCAGGGCAAGGTGCCCGAGGTCTCGCTCTGGATCGATGGCTCGATGCCCTTCCGCGCCGAGACCGCACGCGGCTATGCCCTTGGCCTGCTGACCTATTTCTCCGAAATCTATGCGCGCGAGAACGGCAGCGCCGACAGCACGGGCGTTTCGATCGAAACGCGCTACCTGTTCAATCAGGCGTTCAAGAGCACCAATGCGATCATGCCCTCGGTGGTGATGCTGATCCTGATCATGATCCCGGCGGTGATGTCGGCGATCGGTGTCGTGCGCGAGGTCGAGACCGGCACCATCGCCAATTTCCGCTCCACCCCGATCCGCAAGATCGAGTTTCTGCTGGGCAAGCAGATCCCCTACATCGTGATCGCGACGCTCAATTTCTGGATGCTCTTCGCGCTCGGCATGGTGCTGTTCCGGCCGCCCTTCACCGGCTCGCTCGTCGCGCTGGCGGCGGTGACGCTGCTCTACGTGATCGCCACCACCGGGATCGGCCAGCTGATCTCCTCCTTCACCAAGACCCAGGTCTCGGCGGTGTTTGCCGTCGCGGTGATCACGATCATCCCGACGGTGAACTTCTCCGGGCTGATCGTGCCGATCTCCTCGCTGCAGCCGAGCGGCCATGCCCTTGGCCTCGCCTTCCCCGGCGCCTGGTATCAGACGGTGGCGATGGGCACCTTCCTGAAAGGGTTCGGCTGGGCCGATATCGGCGCCAACACCCTGGCGATCGCCGGTTTCGCCCTTCTCTACATCGTCGCGGCGGTCTTTGCGCTGCGCAAGCAGGAGGCCTGAACCGATGTGGCGAAGCCTGCTCAACACCCTGCGCCTGACCGGCAAGGAGCTTCGCGCGATCCGGCGCGACACGGTGATGCTGGTGCTGATCTTCTACGTCTTCACCGTGGCCACCTACATGGTGGCCGACGCGATCTCGACCGAGATCAACGATCTCGCCGTTGCCGTGGTCGACGAGGACCAGAGCACATTGTCGCACCGGCTCACCGATGCGATCCAGCCGCCGCTGTTCAAGCATCCGGTGAGCCTGACCCCGGCGCAGGCGGAACAGGCGCTGAAATATGGCGATTACATCCTCGTCGTCTCCGTTCCGCCGAAGTTCGAAAGCGACCTGCTGTCCGGCCACGCGGCGACGCTCTCGATCGACGTGGATGCGACCGCTGTGGCCCATGCCGGCAATGGCGCCGCCTTCATGCAGGAGCTGCTGGCGGGCGAACTCACGTCCTTCTTCACCCCGAACGGCTCGACCGCCTCGCTTGTCGATGTGGTGTTCCGCAACCGCTTCAACCCGAACCTGACCTCGAAATGGTTCACCTCGGTGATGCAGCTGATGAACTCGGTCACCATCCTGACGCTGATCCTCGCCGGCGCCTCGCTGATCCGCGAGCGCGAGCATGGCACGATCGAGCATGTCCTGGTGATGCCGGTGCGCCCGCATGAGATCGTCTTCTCAAAGATCCTCGCGAATGGCGCCGTGATTCTCGGGGCCTCCGTCTTCAGCCTGCTGGTGGTCATCCAGTGGCTGATCGGGGTGCCACTGGCGCAAGGCGTGCTGCCGCTCTTCATCGCGGGCACCGCGATCTATGTCATCGCCGTCGCCTCGATCGGGCTGCTGCTGTCGACCTTCACCCACACGATGGGGCAGTTCGGGCTGCTGATCATCCCGGTCATCATCGTGATGATCCTGCTTTCGGGCGGCATGACACCGATGGAATCCATGCCCGAGTGGCTGCGCCTGCTGATGCAGCTGATCAGCCCGGCGCCGCATTTCGTGGCCTTCACCCAGTCGGTTCTCTACCGCGGTGCGGGGCTTGGTCTGGTCGCGCCGGAGATGGCGGCGATGGCGCTGATGGCCGCGGTGGCGCTGGCCGTCGCGCTTGCCCGCTTCCGCCGGGTGCTGGCGAATTGATCCCTTCCATCAATCTGTTGCAGGAAGGACAGAACTCGCGCATAGCGTGTAGTCCGCTCTGGCGCCGCCGGAATAATTGTGTGACAGTCGCGCGATAGTGTCGGCGACGGCGAGCGCGAAAAAGAAAAGAATGATGCCCGACAAGAACCGCATCAGACGGATCAACCTGATGATCGAGCTGGCGACTTATGTCGCCATCATGCTCGCGTTCGTGTCGCTGTCCTACAACCTCGAACGATTCTCGCGGCTTGCGGCGCAAGATCAGCAGATGTCGGGGCTTTATGCCGCGCAGACCAAGCTCACCGAGCGCATCCACGAGGCGGTGAACCGCAAGGAACTCTTCGCCCGGGGAATCGCCGCGGCGGTGGCGCTGCGGCCCGACATCTCTGAGCAGGAGTTCGCGCGGCTCTCGTCCGGCATCCGGCTCGAGGACCCGTCCGTCGTCAACATGGCGCTGGTGCGCGACAAGCGCATCACCCATGTCTATCCGGAAGACGAGAACGAGGGCCTGATCGGCACCGACCTGCGCAACGTGCCGCGGCAAAGCGCCGTGCTCGATCGCGTCGGCCGCACCGGAAAATCGGCGCTCGACGGCCCGATCACGCTGCTGCAGGGCACGCAGGGCTTCATCCTGCGCGAACCGGTCTTCCTCCTGGGCGACGACGGCGACGCGGGGCAGCTCTGGGCCATCGCCTCGATCGTCTTCGACAAGGACAAGTTCCTGCGCGAGCTCGGTCTCGACGAGTTCACCGCTGAATACCAGATGACCATCCGCGCCCACAACATGCTGGGCGACGAGCGCACGATCTATGGCGACAACGCGATCTTCGCCCGTGGACCGGCCATCCAGCAGTTGCGCCTGCCCTCCTCGATCTGGACCATCGCCCTGCTGCCCGTGGCCGGCTGGGACGCGACCCCCGCGCAGACCGAACGCAACCGGCTGCTGACCGGGATCGCGATGATCGTCACCCTCGCCATGGCCTGGTACCTGAACCGGCTGCGCGCCGCGAACTGGCAAAGCGCGGCGCAGCTGCGCGCTGCGGTGAACGTGCTGCAGTCGGGCTTCGTGCTGTACGACCGCAACGACCGGCTGCAGATCTGCAACGAGCGCTACCGGGAAATCCACGGCCCCGCCGGCGGCGCCATCGTCAAGGGAGCGACCTTCGAAAGCATCCTGCGCGAGGGGCTTCGTCATGGCATCTTCCCCGATGCCATCGGGCACGAGGAGGCCTGGCTTGCCAAGCACCTCGCCCGCGGCGATCACAAGGCCAGCCGTTTCGAGCTCGAGCTCAGCAACGGCCACTGGCTGCAGATCCTCGAGCAGGAAACCCCGACCGGTGGCCGCGTCGCGGTGCTGAACGACATCACCGAACTGCTGCACAGCCGCCAGCGCGCGCAGCTGGCCGAACAGCGCCTGTTCGACGCCATCGACGCGCTGCCGGTGGGCTTCTGGCTGTTCGACGCCGAGGACCGGCTGATCATGTTCAACCGCGTCTCGGGCAACATGCTGCCCGGCATGCAGCGCGCGCTGAAGGAAGGCCGCAAGCTTGCCGAACTGGTCGACCGGCGCGCCGCGATCTCGAAGGAAATGCTGATCGGTGGCCGGCCGGTCACCGACCCGCAGGAGGTGCTCGACAACCTGCACGCCGAGACCTCGGAACTCGAGGTCTGCTATGACGGCGACCTGTGGTTCCGCTACTTCACCCGCCGCACCTCGGAAAACGGGCTGGTGATGTTCCGCATCGAGCTGACCGACCTGCGCCGCCACCAGCGCCAGATCGAGACCTCGAACGCCGAGCTGCGCGCCGCGCTGGCCGAACGCGACGCCGCCGAAAGCCGCTTCCGCGATGTCGCCGACATCAGCACCGAATGGTTCTGGGAGCAGGACGAGAACCTGCACTTCACCTATCTCTCGGAGGGTTTCCGCCGGGCGATGGGGCGTGACCCCGCCGATTTCATCGGCCGCGCCCGGATCGAGTTCCTGGTCGAGCGCGACGGCAGCCCCGAGGCCGAGAGCCTGGTCGCCCTGCGCGAGACGATGGAGCGGCACGAACCCTTCAAGGACGTGGTCTACAGCTATCGTTTCCACCCCGACCGCGAGTCCTGGATCCGCACCAGCGGCAAGCCGGTCTTCGCCAAGGACGGCAGCTTCCGCGGCTACATCGGCACCGCCGCCGATGTGACGCAGTTCTATGCCGCGCTGCGCCAGGCCGAGCAGGCCGACGAAGCCAAGACCCAGTTCCTGAACATCATCAGCCACGAGCTGCGCACGCCGCTGACCGTCGTCACCGGCTTCAACAGCTTCATCTACAACTCGGACCGCCTGCCCTCCTACGTGACGCTGCACAAGCTGCTCGAGGCACAGGACAACCCTTCGCTGCGGCGGCTGTTCGACGCCTATCGCACCGACATCCGTTCGTTCTCCGACCGGATCCGCAGCGCCGGGGTGCAGCTGCAGACGCTGATCGACGACATGCTCGACCTTGCGCGGATCGAGGCGAACACCATCCGCATCGAGACCACGCGCGTCGACAGCCTGCGGGTGACGCAATCGGTGGTCGACCAGATGCAGTCGATGGCCGCCGAGAAGCATCTCGAGCTGCGCTGCGAGATGACCGACCTGCCGGTTGCCGCCGACGAGACGCGGCTGCGCCAGATCCTGACCAACCTGCTCGGCAACGCGCTGAAGTTCACCGATCACGGCTCGATCACCGTGCGCAACGAACGGCAGGGCGACATGGTGGTGTTCCGCGTCGAGGATACCGGCATCGGCATCGCCGCGGACAAGCTCACGGTGATCTTCGACCGTTTCGCGCAGGTGACCGAGGGCACCGGCACCACCCGCCGCAACCAGGGCGTCGGCCTCGGCCTGGCGATCTGCAAGGACCTGGTGCGGCTGCAGGGCGGCTGGATCCGCGCCGAGAGCCGGATCGGACGGGGCAGCACGCTGGTCTTCGCGCTGCCGGCCTGGAAGGACGCCTGAGCCCCTCCCCGCCTCCCCTCGCGGCAATCGCGTCGAAAAAGCGGCGCAGCGCCACGATTTCGACCGGTTCTATCCTTAGTCCCGGACCAATTGGATGAGATAGATTTGTTAACCGCGATTAGGACGATGCCGCCCTGAGCTTCCTGTCTGTGCAATCGGGCCGTGACGCGGTCCGACAGCCGGCGGCTGAAATTCAGGGGCAGATCATTGATGGGGTTTTGTTGACGATGGAACAGTCTGTTCGACTTGCCGTCCCGGCTGTGCTCGGGGCTTTCTCCAGGACGGCGCTTGCGTCGCTGAAAGGAGGTGCAGCCCGGGCAGAGGAGGCCATCGCCGCGCTTCCCCAAAGCGAGCACGGAGGTGCGGGTCAGGTGATGGACGGCAATGCCATGGTCATCGTATCCGGCCCGGATGGCCGGATCTGCGAGGTCAGCGAGAGATTCCTGCACGCGGTCGGCTACCCGAGCGCCGCTCTGATCGGCATGGCCGCAGAGCGGGTCTATGTCGACGAGGACGGCCGGCTGAATGACGAGATCCGCGAGACCACCGGCCGCGGCCGGATCTGGTCGGGCGCGCCGCAACTGCGCGCCGCCGACGGCCGCCTTCTGGCCACGCGCTGTGTCATCATTCCGGTGCGCGACCCCGATGGCCGCAACCGGCGCAACGTGGCGATTCACCTCGAGGTCACCGGCACCCGGCTGACCCAGATGGAACACATGATCGCCTCGGCCTTCAACATGATGCGCGAGGCGGTCTATGTCGTCGACGCCGCCACCCAGACCCTGTGCTTCATGAACGACTTCGCCTTGCAGGAGCAGGGCTGGTGCCTGGGCGAGATCGGCACACGCACCATGTCGGACACCAATTACATGGCCGAACAGGAGGTGATCGACGCGCTCTTCCGCATGGTCGAGAGCGACGGCAAGGGCTCGGCCCTGTTCCAGTCGGAACACGGCGCACGCACCTGCGAGGCGCAGGCCTATGCCATCACCACGGAGACCGGCGAACATCGCATCCTGCTGATCCTGCGTGACATCTCGCAACAGGCGAAGGCCGAGCGCGACCGCAAGGAGCTGCTCTCGGTCATCACCCACGAGCTGCGCACACCGCTGACCAGCATCAAGGGCGCGCTCGAACTGCTGAAGGCCGGCGCCGTGGGTGCGCTCTCCGAACAGGCCCATTCGCTCATCACCATCGCCGCGAACAACAGCGAGCGGATGCTCGGCCTGATCCGCGACATCCTCGACATGGAGGAGATCGGCCAGGACAGTTTCGAGATGGAAAGCGAGCCCGTCGATCTGAGCGCCCTCGTGCGCAACGCGATCGAGGCGCATCGCGGCTATGGCGCGCATCTGGGCGTCAGCTTCGTCGACGGCGGCACCATGCCCGACGTCATCGCCCGGGCCGAGCCGGTGCGGCTTGCCCAGGTGCTGTCGAACCTGCTGTCGAATGCCGCCAAGGTCACCGCGCCGGGCGGCACGATCGAGATCTGGGCACGCCGCGAGCAGGGCTGCGGCGTGATCTACGTGCGCGATCACGGCCCCGGCATTCCGCTGCAGCTGCGCGACAAGCTGTTCAGCCGCTTCACCAAATCCGAGGCCCCGAACCGCTCGCGGGTGTCGGGCTCGGGGCTGGGGCTGAGCATCGTGAAGACCATCATCGACAAGCTCGACGGCGAGATCACCTTCTCGACCGAGACCGGCAAGGGCACCACCTTCCGCGTCGCCCTGCCGCTCTGATCCCCCGTCCCGACCTCCGCCCCGCCCAGCGGTTCCTCCGCGGGCGGGCGTTTCGTTTCGGACGCCCCCCACCGCAGCACCTTCTCGGACAGACGAAAACCGCCGGCACGGGGTGCGGGCGGCGGGGATCGCGCGGCGGCGAGGAAAGCGGGTCAGTCGTCGAAGGCCGCGGCTTCCATCAGATCCATCAGCGGATCGAGCATCGCGGCCAGCCCCGCGGGCACCTTCGGCTGCGGCATCCGCAGCAGGCGCTGCAGCTGCCCGTCCAGCTCGGCCGCGCGGGTTCCAAGTTCGGGAAAGCCGACCGTGGCCGCGACGCCGCTGATCTTGTGGACCAGGAAGGCAAGCGCGCCGATCGCCTCGGCCGCCTGCGCCGGATCATCGAGCGCCGCCTGCAACCGCTCGACCTCGACGATCTGCGGCACCAGACGCTCGGTGAACTGCGCCCGCGCCTCCGCCAGCGCCTTCGCCAGCGGTGCAGGCATCGGACCGGGGAAGGAGGGGGCAGGCATGATCGTCGCCTTTGCGAAAGGGGTCCTCAGTTGAACAGGCCGCGGAACTGCTGCAGCGCGCCGGACCGCGTCCGCGTCTGAGCGTAGGCCTGCGAGATCGTCTTCGCAATCAGGTCCTTCGGGCTCGTGTCGAACATCGAGGTATGGACCTGCTCGCCCACCGAGACCGAGACGTTCATCGGCAGACCGCAATCGATCGTCAGCCCGAATTCCGCCAGCGTCATGCCAAGCGCCACTTCCAGATCCTCGCGCTCGATGTCGTTCACCCGCGGCAGGACGGCGACGAAGCTGCCGTTGCCGTAATAGGTGATCATCACCTCGAGATGGCGCAGGTTCTCGAACACCGCCTCGGCGACATCGGTCAGGATGCCGCGGAACTCGGACGGGCTGCTCATCGAATAGAGGCTTTCCACCCGGCGGATCTGGAAGCCGACCGCCGCCACCATGAAGCGGCGCAGGCGGCTGAGCCGGTGCAGGTAGTTTTCCATGGCGAGCGCGTTGATGACCCGCGGCACATCGTAAAGCGTGATCGGATCGGCCAGCTCGAAGGGCACGGCCTGGCCCTGCTGCAGGCTGTCGATTTCCGAGCGCAGCGCCTGCGCCGCCTTCACCGAATCGGCGGCCCGCTGCTGCTCGGAGTAGAGCGCCTGCGCCACGCGCAGCCGCGCGCCCAGTTCCTGCACCTCGATCGGCTTGGTGATGTAATCGGTCGCGCCGGTGGCGAAGGCCGCGTCGATGAACGGCTTCTCGGTGACCGAGGTCAGCATCAGGATCGGCGTGCGCCGGTGCAGCGGATTGGCGCGGATGTGGCGGACAAGCTCGATCCCGTCCATCCCCGGCATCTTGATGTCGAGCAGGAAGGTGCTGAACAGATCGCCCGAACGGCCGATCTTCTGCAGCGCCTCCTCGCCGCTCATTGCATATTGCACATCCGCGTAACCGAGAGAGGAAAGGACCCCGTCCATCAGTCGCAGGATGATCGGGTCGTCATCGACCACAAGCAATGCCATCGTCTCGTCTCCGCTTCCTCGGGAACCCGCCTGCCCGTGTCGACACCGACCTCGAGGCAACGATTCCCTGCTCAAACAACCTTGAGACGAACGTCAGGGTTAATTCAGGCGCATTTAAGGCAATTTATTGGAAACCATGCCCCGGGGGATTTCATCCGCAGGATGAGTGACCGGGCCGGAGCCCCCGAAGGAAAAGGCCGCGCGGTTTCCCGCGCGGCGCTTCATTCGTCCATCTTGAGGGCAGAGATGAAGGCGGATTGCGGGATCTCGACCTTGCCGAACTGCCGCATCTTCTTCTTGCCGGCCTTCTGCTTTTCCAGAAGCTTCTTCTTCCGGGTGGCGTCGCCGCCATAGCACTTGGCCGTCACGTCCTTGCGCATCGCGCTGAGCGTCTCGCGGGCGATGACGCGGCCGCCGATCGCCGCCTGGATCGGGATCTTGAACATGTGCCGCGGGATCAGCTCCTTGAGCTTTTCCACCATGGCGCGGCCCCGCGCCTCGGCACGGTCGCGGTGCACCATGATCGAGAGCGCATCGACCGGCTCGTCGTTCACCAGGATCGACATCTTCACGAGGAAATCCTCGCGGTACTCGCTGAGCTGGTAGTCGAACGAGGCGTAGCCCTTCGTCACCGATTTCAGCCGGTCGTAGAAGTCGAACACCACTTCGGCGAGCGGCAGGTCATAGACCACCATCGCGCGCGAGCCGGCATAGGTCAGGTCGAGCTGGATGCCGCGGCGGTCCTGGCACAGCTTCAGCACGTCGCCCAGATACTCGTCGGGCACCATGATCGTCGCCTTGATCCGCGGCTCCTCGATATGGTCGAGATAGGTCAGATCGGGCATGTCGGCGGGGTTGTGCAGGTCGCGCACCTCGCCGTCCTTCATGTAGAGCTTGAACACCACCGAGGGCGCGGTGGTGATCAGGTCGAGGTCATATTCGCGCTCCAGCCGGTCGCGGATCACCTCGAGGTGCAGCAGGCCCAGGAAGCCGCAGCGGAAGCCGAAGCCAAGCGCCGCCGAGGTCTCCATCTCGTAGCTGAAGGAGGCGTCGTTCAGCGCCAGCTTCTCGATCGCGTCGCGCAGCGCCTCGAAGTCGTTCGCATCGACCGGGAAGAGGCCGCAGAACACCACCGGCTGCGCCGGCTTGAAGCCCGGCAGCGGCGTCGCGCAGGGCTTCTTCTCGTGGGTGATGGTGTCGCCCACGCGGGTGTCGCGCACCTGCTTGATCGAGGCGGTGAAGACGCCGATCTCGCCCGGGCCCAGTTCCGGGAAATCGACCATCTGCGGTTTCAGAACCGCGAGCTTGTCGATGCCGTAGACGGCGCCGGTCTGCATCATCTTGATCCGGTCGCCCTTGCGGACCACCCCGTCCATGACGCGGATCATCACGACGACGCCGAGATAGGCGTCATACCAGCTGTCGACCAGCATCGCCTTGAGCGGCGCGTCGCGGTCGCCCTTCGGCGCGGGCAGCCGGTGCACGATCGCCTCGAGCACTTCGGGAATGCCAAGCCCGGTCTTCGCCGAGATCGGAATGGCGTCCGAGGCGTCGATGCCGATCACGTCCTCGATGTTCGCCTTGACCGCATCCGGATCGGCCGCCGGCAGGTCGATCTTGTTCAGCACCGGCACGATCTCGTGGCCCGCGTCGATCGCCTGATAGACGTTGGCGAGGGTCTGCGCCTCGACGCCCTGCGAGGCGTCGACGACGAGGAGCGAGCCCTCGACGGCGCGCATCGAGCGGCTGACCTCATAGGCGAAGTCGACGTGGCCGGGGGTGTCGATCAGGTTCAGGACGTAGGTCTCGCCATCCTTCGCCGGGTATTCGATGCGGACGGTGTTCGCCTTGATGGTGATGCCGCGTTCGCGCTCGATATCCATGCTGTCGAGCAGCTGCGCCTTCATGTCGCGCTCGGCCACCGTCCCGGTCATCTGGATGAGCCGGTCGGCGAGCGTGGATTTGCCGTGGTCGATATGCGCCACGATGGAGAAGTTGCGGATGTGATCGAGCTGGGTCATGGCGCGCGTATAGCTGTAAAAACAAGGGCCGGGAAGAGGGATTGCGTGCCCTCCCCGGCCCCGTCGCGGGCGCCGTTCCGGTCCGGGCTCAGCGCGTGCGCGACAGAAGCGCGCCGGGGCGGTAACGGGCGATGGTGGCGGTCAGCCAGCCGGCGATCGCGGCCTTGATCAGGTCGCCCGGCACGAAGGGCAGCGACAGCATCAGCGCCTCGACCGGCCCCTTGCCCAGCACCGCCATCAGCCCGAGCGTGCCGCAGGCGTAAAGCACGACGATACCGCCAAGCGCCGCGCCAAGACCGGCGGCAATGCCGATGTGCAGCCCGCGCAGCTTCTCGACGATCAGCCCGGTGACGAAGGCCGCGGGCAGCCAGCCCACCAGGAAGCCGACGGTCGGCCCGGCGAAGACGCCCAGCCCGCCGCGCCCGCCCGCCAGCACCGGCAGGCCGAGCGCGACGATGATCTCGACCACCAGCACGGCAAGCGCGCCGCGCACCGAGCCGAGCACCGCGCCCGCCAGCATGACGCCCAGCGACTGCGCCGAGACCGGCACGCCCGAGGCGAGCGGGATCGGCGGCACGAGGCCGAGCACCGCGATCAGTGCGGCGAACAGCACGACGAGGGTGAAATTGCGTTCCAAGTCAGTCTCTCCCTTGGGTTGGTTGGGCCGGGCGCGGGGCAAGCCCGCCACGCGCACGCAGCGCATCGGCCAGATGGTCTGAATCATCGAGAAGCGAGAGCGCCAGCGGCGCGATCAGCCGCGGCCCCGGGCGGCGGCGCGAACGCGCCCGCCAGGACAGCGCCAGCAGCTCCATCCGCCCGCGCAGCACCGGGATGAAGCGCAGCACCAGCGCGACGGCCAGCGCCGGCAGCCGCGGTGAAAGGCCGAAGCGGGCCAGCGGCCGCGCCAGCCGCTCGATCAGCGCGATGAGGTCCGGCAGCGGCGTGACCAGCGTGACGAAAGTCGCCAGTGCCACCATGGTGCAGATCCGCAGGCCAAGGGTAAGGCCCAGCAGCGGCGCCCCCTCCCAGACCTGCCAGGCCGCGATGAAGGCGACGATCCACAGCACCGGGCGCAGCGCGCGGGCGCCCTCGGCCACCGCGCGACGGCCAAGGCTGACATAGAGCCCCGCCGTTGCGCCAAGCGCCGCGGCAAGCGGCAGCGGCGCGGTGAGCCAGGTCAGCCCGAGCATCGCCGCCGCAAGCGCGCCGAACTTCAGCCCGACCGGCAGCCGGTGCGCCCAGCTCGTGCCCGGCAGCGCAAGGCTCAGCATGGCTCGTCCTGCGCCGCGGCCTGCATCGCCGCGACATAGGCGGGCAGAACCGCGTCGGGCGGGCCGTCGGCGGCGACACGCCCGGCCTCGATCCAGATCACCCGGTCATAGCCCGCGACGCGGGCCGGATCGTGGGTGATCAGCATCACGTTTTGCGCAAGCGCGGCGATCCGTGCCTCGATCCGCAGCGCGGCGGGGATGTCGAGGCTGTTGAAGGGCTCGTCGAAGAGGACCCAGCGCGGCTCCATCGCCAGCACCGCCATCAGGCAGACGAGCTGGCGCTGGCCCTGCGACAGGGTGTGGCACAGCCGCTCTTCCCAGTCGGCATGGCCGAACCGGGAAAGCATCGCGCGGGCACGCTCGCGCGCCGCGCCACGCGGATGGCCCTGCTGCTCGAGCCCGAAGGCAAGCTCCTCGATCACCGTCGGGAAGATGATCTGGTGGTCAGGGTTCTGGAACAGGATGCCGACGGCCGAGAGCGCCCCGGCCCGGTCGCGCGCCACATCGACGCCCGCCACCCGCAGCCGCCCCGCCTTCGGCGCGATCAGCCCGGCCACCGCGCGCAGAAGCGTGCTTTTCCCCGAGCCGTTGCGGCCGACGACGCCGACGCGCCGCTCGCCGATGTGCAGGCTCAGCCCGTCGAAGATGCGGGTGCCCTCGCGCTCCAGCGTCAGGGTCTCGATCTCGATGCTGCCGTCCATCACGCCCTCCGGTCGCGGTGGTTTGCCCGCTTGTCGGTCGCGGGTCAAACGAAACCCGCGCCGCAGGGCCCGTGCGCAAGAAATTCATCACGCGGGGCATTGACGCGGCGTCGGCGCGGGAGAATCTGTAGCGCAGAAGATCAGGAGGCACAGATGATCCTTTCCGTCCCGAACATGACCTGCGGTCACTGCAAGGCCGCCGTCGAATCCGCCATCACCGAGGTCGGCGGCAAGGCCATCGTCAGCCTCGAAGACCGTGAGGTCGAGGTGAACGGCCTGCCCGAATCGACCGTGCTCGCCGCGTTGAAGGCCGCGGGCTACGAGGCCGAGGTCATCGCCTGAGACGGCAAGACCGGCCTGGGCAGACGCAAGCGGTTGGGCCGGAAACGGCCCCGCCCCGCAAAGTCTGCCATCGCGGTTCCCGACGAAATTTCGCATCGGCGAAATTCCGCCTGTTTCATTGTGAAACCTTGCGTGATCGGGTAGGATCGGCTGCTAATCGACGGGACTCGGGCAACGGACCCACCCGCAGGAATTGAGGCAGCAGCAGATGAAGAAATCCCTCCTTGTGGCGGCCTGCATGATGGTCGCCGGTGCGGCCGGTGCCGGCCCGATCGACAGCGCCTGCATGAAGGCCGGACGCGCGAACAACCGCGCGCTGTGCGGCTGCATCCAGCAGGTCGCCGACCTGACGCTCAGCACCTCTGACCAGCGCCGCGCGGCGGGCTTCTTCAAGGACCCCGACAAGGCACAGCAGGTGCGGATGTCGGACAGCGCCTCGGACAACGACTTCTGGGCGCGCTACAAGAATTTCGCCGCGACGGCCGAATCCTACTGCGGTGGCTGAAGCCGGGCGAGCAGGGCGCGCGCCCCGGCCTCGATGATGTCGAGGCAGCCGTCGAAATCACGGGTATAGTAGGGATCGGGCACCTCTTCGGTGCCCGTTTCGCCATTCAGGAACAGCGAAAGCCCGGCCCGCGCCCCCGCGGGGGCCAGACGGGCGGCATCGCGCAGGTTCTGCCGGTCCATCGCCAGAATCAGGTCGAAGCGGTCGAAATCGGCGCGCACCAGCTGCCGGGCGCGCAGCGCGGCAAGGTCATAGCCCCGCGCCCGGGCCGCCGCCTGCATCGGGCCATAGGGCGGCTCGCCCACATGCCAGTCGCCGGTGCCGGCACTGTCGAGATCGAGCGCAAGCCCCGCGTCCTGCGCGAGCTGGCGCACCACCCCTTCGGCGGCGGGAGAGCGGCAGATGTTGCCAAGGCAGAGAAACAGGATACGCATGAAGCCTTGGTAACCGAGGAGCGGACGGATGGCCAGAATCGTGATTCTCACCGGCGCCGGGATCTCGGCCGAAAGCGGCATCCGCACCTTCCGCGCCGCGGACGGGCTGTGGGAGGATCACCGGGTCGAGGATGTGGCGACGCCCGAGGGCTTTGCCCGCGACCCAGAACTGGTGCTGCGCTTCTACAACGAGCGCCGCGCGGCGGCCGCCGCGGCCGAACCGAATGCCGCACATCGCGCGCTCGCCGCACTCGAGGCCGATGGCCGGCACGAGGTGCTGGTGGTGACGCAGAACGTCGACGACCTGCACGAGCGGGCGGGCTCGCAGGCGCTGATCCACATGCACGGCACACTGACCGGGGCGCTGTGCGCCGCCTGCGGCGCGCGCTGGCCCGCGCCCGCGGTGATGCGGATCACCGATCCCTGCCCCGCCTGCGCGGCGCGTGCGGCGCGGCCCGACATCGTCTGGTTCGGCGAGATGCCCTATCGGATGGAGGAGATCTGGGCCGCGCTGCGGGCGGCCGATCTCTTCGTCTCGATCGGCACTTCGGGCAATGTCTATCCGGCGGCGGGATTCGTCGCCGATGCGCGGCATGCCGGGGTCGAGACGCTCGAGCTGAACCTCAAGCCCTCGATGGGCACGCGGTTCTTCGATGCGGCCCGGCACGGGCCGGCGACGCAGGTGGTGCCGGACTGGGTCGCGGGGATGCTGGCCTGAGGTCGCGAGGGGCGCCGCCCCTCTTCGGCTGCGCCGCATTCACCCCACCGAATTCATCCGCGGGATTTCGGGCAAGGAGAAAGCGCGCGGGCAGGCAGGGGCGCGGCGCGATGAATCGCTTGACGCGGCGGGGCTTTGCCCTTATGCCCCGCAAACAGATTTCCGGGCGCCGCCTTTGCGGTGTCCGCTTGGTATGAACAGGGCGGACACGCGCCCCGAGGAAACGAAGGATTGATGCCATGTCGCGCGTCTGCGAACTGACCGGCAAGGGCCCGATGTCGGGCAACAATATCAGCCACGCGAACAACAAGACGCGTCGCCGGTTTCTGCCGAACCTGAACGAAGTTACCCTGATCTCGGACGTGCTGGGCCAGTCGTTCAAGCTGCGCATCTCGGCCGCCGGCCTGCGCACCGTGGACCACCGCGGCGGGCTTGACGCCTTCCTGCTGAAGGCCGCCGATGCCGAGCTCTCGGGCACCGCGCTGAAGATCAAGAAGGCGATCCTCAAGGCTCAGGCCGCCGCCTGATCCGGGATCTCCCGACGACTTGAAAGGCCTCGCCTCGGCGGGGCCTTTTCGTTTTGCCTGCGTCACGATGACGTGAAAGGGCCTCTGGCGCGCCCCCGGGCGCGCGGATATGCTGCCCTCATGTCCGTGCGATCCCTGCGCCCCCTCTTCATCGCCCTGATGGCGACGATCCTCGCGGTGACGAGCCTGACCATGGCCGTCGCCCGGGGGCAGGCGCGGGTTGCCGGCGAGATCGTGATCTGCACCGGCTACGGCATCACCATGGTCACGGTGGACGACGAGGGCAATCCCACAGGCCCCGTCCATCTGTGCCCGGACATGGTGCTTGGCATGATGGCCGCGCTCGATACGCCGCCCCCGGTCCTCACGCGTCCCGAGGGACGGGTGGAGCGGGTCGAGGCGCCCGCCCCCGCGCCGCTGCGGGGCAGCCTGGTGCCCCAGCCCCGGGCGCGCGATCCGCCGGCTTTCGTCTGATCCCTTCGCATTCCGAACGCTTCTGGACAGACCGAGGACCCTTCATGTTCCGCACTTCCCTTCTTGCGACCGCCGCGGCGGTCTTTCTTGCCGCGCCCGCTCTTGCCGGCGACATCACGATCACGGACCCCTATGCCATCGCCTCGACGATGATGTCGAAATCCGGCGCCGCCTTCATGCGCATCGAGAATGCCGGCGCCAGCGATGACCGGCTGGTCGGCGCGGCCTCCGACATCGCCGAGCGGGTCGAGCTGCACACCCATATCGCCGATGCCAATGGCGTGATGAAGATGGTCGAGGTGAAGGAAGGCTTCCCGGTGCCAGCCCATGGCGAACACATCCTGCAGCGCGGCTCCGACCATGTGATGTTCCTCGGGCTGAAGCAGCCGCTGAACGACGGCGACACCGTGCATGTGGTGCTGACCTTCGAGAAGGCGGGCGAGGTTCCGGTCGACATTCCGGTCGATCTGAAGCGCGTGCCGGCCGCCGCCGCCCCCGCCGCCGGCCAGATGAACATGAAAGGCATGGACCATGGCGCCATGCCCGGCATGAACATGTCGAACTGAGCCTGCCCCCTGCAGCACAGCGAAACGCCGCCCCGAGGGGCGGCGTTTTTCGTTGCCTTGGGGGTTTTCTCAGGCGCCGAGGGCGGCCAGCATCTCGGCCGCGGCCGCCGCAGGAGCGGCCTCGCCACGGGCCACGGCGGCGCCAAGCGCGTCCA
This sequence comes from Paenirhodobacter sp. YD-8, assembly GCF_056590935.1. Taxonomy (NCBI): domain Bacteria; kingdom Pseudomonadati; phylum Pseudomonadota; class Alphaproteobacteria; order Rhodobacterales; genus Paenirhodobacter; species Paenirhodobacter sp. YD-8. The sequence goes on from NZ_CM152649.1 coordinate 3,508,703, forward strand.
TCTTCGCGCGGATCTCGGGGTCGCGGTGCAGCCGGGCCAGAAGCCCCTCGCGCACCTCGCTTTCGAACCAGTGCCGCGCCTGCGCCGCGCGACGGCGGTCGAAATGGCCGTGCTCGCGGCGCCAGGCGGCCAGCGTCGACATCTCGTCCCAGGCCGATTTCAGCCCCTGCTCCTCGAGCGCCGAGACCGGCAGTGCCTTCGGGAAGCCCTCGGGGTCCTGCGGCCGCTTGCGCAGAAGCCGCAGCGCCCCGGCGTAATCGCTGACCGTGCGCATCGCCGCGGGCTTCAGATCACCATCGGCCTTGTTCACCAGGATCATGTCGGCCATCTCCATGATGCCGCGCTTGACCCCCTGCAACTCGTCGCCGCCCGCGGGCGCCATGAGCAGGATGAACAGGTCGGTCATCTCGGCCACCAGGGTCTCGGACTGGCCCACCCCCACGGTCTCGATCAGCACCACGTCGAAGCCCGCCGCCTCGCACAGGGCCACCGCCTCGCGGGTGCGCCGCGCCACGCCGCCCAGCTGCGCCTGGCTCGGCGAAGGCCGGATGAAGGCCATCGGATCGCGCGAGAGCCGCTCCATCCGCGTCTTGTCGCCGAGGATCGAGCCGCCCGAGCGCGCCGAGGACGGGTCGACCGCCAGCACCGCGACCTTCAGCCCCTGCCCGGTCAGCATCAGGCCGAAGCTCTCGATGAAGGTCGACTTGCCGACGCCGGGCGTGCCCGACAGCCCGACCCGCAGCGCCTGCCGGCCGGCGCCCGCAAGCGCCTCGAGCAGCGCCGTCGCCTGCGCGCGGTGATCCGCCCGCCCCGATTCCACCAGCGTGATCGCCCGCGCCAGCGCCCGCCGCTCGCCCGCAAGGATGCGTGGAACCAGATCGGCGACGAGAGGATCGGAGACGGGAGCGGCGGAAATCGGATCGGTCATCGGCGGGCCTTCGCTGACGGGGCAGGACGCACGATCCCTCAGCGGATCGTGAAACGGTTTCGGTTTTCTGCCCCCATCGGGCAGTGTATGTCCAGTGCGAAGGCCGTGTTTCCGAGGAGAGCCATGATCCGCGCGTTTCCGAACCCCCTGCGCCGCGCCGCCCTGCCGCTCGCCGGTGCGCTGGCTGCGACGCTGTGTCTCGCCGCGCCGCTCCACGCGGACCAGACCGACCGCATCGTCTTCGACGTCTCGCTGCGCGGCGTCTCGGCGGGCCGGCTCAGCATCAACGGCAAGATCGAGGGGGCCAATTACGGCGCGAACGGCACGCTCGAGACCACCGGCCTGCTCGGCTTCCTGCGCAAGATCCGCTATGACGCGACGGTCGCCGGCAGCTATGCCGCGGGCACCTTCACCCCGCAGCGCTTCGACGAGACCGCGAACCGGCCGGGCGACGAATCGGAACATGTGATCGTCTATCAGAACGGCACCCCGGTCTCGGTCAGCCGCAACCCGCCACGCAAGCCGCGCAAGACAGATGTCGACCCGGCCAAGCAGGGCGGCACGATCGACCCGCTCACCGCGCTTTACGCGGTGCTGCGCGATGTCGACCGCGACGAGGCCTGCAAGCTGAACGTCACCATGTATGACGGCGCCCGGCGCAGCCAGGTCAGCCTGAACGCGCCGCAGGCCGATGGCGACGGCGTCACCTGCACGGGCGAGTATCGCCGGCTCGAGGGCTTCTCGGCCAAGGACATGAAGGAGAAGAGCCGCTTCCCCTTCACCCTGATCTATGCCCCCACGCCCGACGGCAAGCGCCTGCAGGTGGTCGAGATCAACACCGACACGATCTATGGCACCGGCCGGCTGAAACGGCGATAAGGGCCGGGTGAAAGACCGACTGCCCATAGACACGGTTCTGCCCGACCTCGCCTCGGCGCTGATGCGCGCGGGGCGCGTGGTGTTGATGGCGCCGCCCGGCGCCGGCAAGACCACGCGCGTGCCGCTCGCGCTTCTCGACCATGTCGCGGGCCGGATCGTGATGCTGGAACCGCGCCGCCTTGCCGCGCGCGCCGCGGCCGAGCGCATGGCCGAGACGCTCGGCGAGCCCGTCGGCGCGCGCGTCGGCTACCGCATCCGTGGCGAGACGAAGGTGTCGAAGGCCACCCGGATCGAGGTGGTGACCGAGGGCATCCTCACCCGGATGCTGCAATCCGACCCCGAGCTGTCGGGCATCGGCTGCCTGATCTTCGACGAATTCCACGAGCGCTCGCTGAACGCCGATCTCGGCCTTGCGCTGGCCTGGGAGGCGCGGGGCGCGCTGCGCCCGGATCTGGCGATCGTGGTGATGTCGGCGACGCTTGATGCCGGGCCGGTGGCCGCGCTTCTCGACGATGCACCGGTGATCGTGTCGGAGGGCCGGGCCTTCCCGGTCGAAACCCGCTGGCTTGGCCGCCCCATCGCCGCGGGGATGCGGCTCGAGGCGGCGGTGGCGGGGCTGGTCACCGACGCCGTGACCGACAGCACCGGCGGCGTCCTTGTCTTCCTGCCCGGCGAAGGCGAGATCCGCCGCACCGAGGCGCTGCTGAAGGGCCGCCTGCCCGCCGATGTGGCGATCCGCCCGCTTTTCGGCGCGATGGATTTCGCCGCACAGCGCGCCGCCATCGCGCCCGCCGCGCAGGGCCGCAAGGTGGTGCTGGCCACGGCGATCGCCGAGACCTCGCTCACCATCGAGGACGTCCGCATTGTCGTCGATGCCGGCCGCACCCGGCGGCTGCGCTTCGATCCGGCCTCGGGCATGGCACGGCTGGTCACCGAGCGGGTGAGCCGCGCCGAGGCCGAGCAGCGCCGCGGTCGTGCCGGCCGCGTCGCCGAGGGCACCTGCTACCGGCTCTGGACGAAGGGCGAGGAGGGCGCGCTCGCGGCCTTTGCCCCGCCCGAGATCGCGGTGGCCGATCTCGCCGGCCTCGCGCTCGAGCTCGCGCAATGGGGCTCGGACGGCTCCGATCTCGCCTTCCTGACGCCGCCGCCCGCCCCGGCCCTCGCCGAGGCGAGGGCCCTGCTGCACGGCCTCGGCGCACTCGAGGGCACGCGGATCACCGCCCATGGCCGGGCGCTTGCCGCGCTGCCGCTCCACCCGCGGCTCGCCCATATGCTGGTGACCGCCGGGCCCGAGGCGGCGGCGCTCGCCGCGACGCTGGAAGAGCGCGACCCGATCCGCGGCGCCCCCGCCGACCTTGCCCTGCGCCTTGCCGCGATCGCCAATCCGGGCCGCTTCGAGGCCGATCACCCCTGGCCGGTGCACCGCGGCGCGGTCGAGCGCATCCGGCTCGAGGCGAAACGCCTCGCCCGCCTCGTCACGCCCGGCACTGAACGCTTCTCTCTCGCCGAGCAGCTTGCGCTGGCCTATCCCGACCGGATCGGGCTGCGGCGCAAGGGCGAGGCCGCGCGCTATGTGCTTTCGGGCGGCAAGGGCGCGGTGGTGGACGAGACCGATGCCCTTGGCAAGCACCGCCTGATCGTCGCCTCCGACCTCGACGGCGACCCGCGCGAGGCGCGCGTGCGCCAGGGGGTTGCCCTGGCCGATGCCGAGCTGCGCCGCCTCTACGCCGATCAGATCGGCTGGCACGACGTCTGCGAATGGTCGAAGCGCGAGGGCCGGGTGGTGGCGCGCCGACAGGAGCGCTTCGGCGCCCTCGTCCTCGAGGACCGGCACTGGCCCGAGGCCCCGCCCGAGGCCCTCGCCCGCGGCGCGCTCGACGGGCTGCGCCAGATCGGGCTCACGTTCTCCCCGGCCGCCGCACGCTTCCGTGCCCGGGTCGAGATCCTGCGTGCCGACGGCGCCGCCCTGCCCGATCTCTCGGACGGCGCACTTCTGGCGGGCGAGGCGCTGCTGCCCTTCCTGCGCGGCAAGCGGACCGAGGCCGAGCTGCGCGCGCTCGACCTGACCGAGGCTCTGCGCGCCCAGCTGAGCTGGGAGCAGATGGCCGAGCTCGACCGTCTCGTGCCCGGCCATTTCGAGACCCCGCTCGGCCGGCGCGTGCCGATCGACTACGCGGGCGAGGTGCCGACGATCGAGGTGAAACTGCCCGAGATGTATGGCGTCACCATCCACCCCACGGTCGGGCAAAGGCGCCACCCGCTGCGCATCGCGCTGCTCTCGCCGGGGTCGAAGCCGATCCAGGTCACGATGGACCTGCCCGGCTTCTGGGACGGCTCCTATGCCGAGGTGCGCAAGGAGATGCGCGGAAGATACCCACGCCATCCCTGGCCCGAGAACCCGCGCGAGGCCGACCCGACGATGCGCGCGAAACCGCGCGGCACCTGAGCGCAGTGCTGATCCCGAGGGAGGCAGGGGGCGCTGCCCCCTCGCGGCTACGCCGCTCACCCCCGGGATATTTGCAGCAATTGGAAGCCCTTCAGGGATGGTCGAAGGGGGATGGCTGAAAGTCACCCGACTCGGGCCGCAGTGGGGCGGGCAAGCCGGGTGCTTCCAATTGCACGGTCATCGGCGTCCCCGCCTGTACCGTGCAATCAGGCTGGCCGATTCCCCTTAAGAAAGGCTTTCGCCCTTCCAATTGCGCCAAATATCCCGGGGGGTGAATTTGCCGAAGGCAAAGAGGGGGGCAGCGCCCCCCTCCCTTTCCGTCGCCCGTGCCGGCGGTCAGCGGCCGAGGCACCAGCGCATCACCGCCTTCTGCGCGTGCAGCCGGTTTTCCGCCTCGTCGAAGATCACCGAATGCGGCCCGTCCATCACCGCCGAGGTCGCCTCGTCGTTGCGATGCGCGGGCAGGCAATGCATGAACAGCGCGTCGGGCTTCGCCTTCGCCATCAGCGCCTCGTTCACCTGATAGGGGCGCAGCTGGTTATGCCGCCGTTCCTTCGCCGATTCCGGGTCGTGCATCGAGACCCAGGTGTCGGTGACGATCAGATCCGCGCCCTCGACCGCCTTCGCCGGATCGCGTTCGATCTCGACCGTCACCCCTTTCGAGCGGGCGAAGTCGATCCATTCGCGCTCGGGGTCGAGGGTCTGCGGCCCGGTGAAGGTGAGGTCGAAACCGAACTGCCCCGCCGCCTGCAGGAAGGACGCGCAGACGTTGTTGCCGTCGCCCGACCACACCACCTTGCGCCCGGCGATCGGGCCGCGGTGTTCCTCGTAGGTCACGATGTCAGCCATGATCTGGCACGGGTGGGTGCGGTTCGTCAGCCCGTTGATGACGGGCACCGAGGCGTATTCCGCCATCTCGAGCAGCGTCGCCTCCTCGAAGGTGCGGATCATGATCATGTCGACATAGCGCGACAGAACCCGCGCGGTGTCGGCGATGGTCTCGCCATGGCCGAGCTGCATTTCCTTGCCCGAGAGCACCATCGTCTGCCCGCCCAGCTGACGCACACCGACGTCGAAGCTGACGCGGGTGCGGGTCGAGGGCTTCTCGAAGATCAGCGCGACCATGCAGCCCGCAAGCGGCTGCTCGTCGTCGGGCGCGCCCTTCGGGCGGCCGGCGCGGGCGTCCTTCATCGCGCGCGCGGAATCGATGATCTTGCGCAGTTCGGTGGCGTCGGTGGTGTGGATGTCGAGAAAATTGGTCATCGGTTCGTCTTTCTGACGGCGGCCGGGGCAGAGCCCCCGGACCTCCGGAGCGTGGGCCGGAAACTCAGGCCGCGGGTTTAGCAAGGGCGGTGGCGGCAGCATCGAGGCGCGACACCGCCTCGGCCATCTCCTCCTCGGTGATCGTCAGCGCGGGCAGGATGCGCAGCACATTGTCCGCCGCGGCGACGGTCAGCAGATGTTCGGCATAGCCCGCCGCCACCAGCTCGCCCGGCGCCACCTTGCATTTCAGCCCGAGCATCAGGCCGACACCACGCACTTCCTCGAAGATCTCGGGATGCGCGGCCACGAGCCCCTCGAGGCGCTGGCGCAGGAAGCCGCCCTTGGCGTTCACCGCAGCGAGGAAACCGGGCTCGGCCACGATCTCCATCACCTTCGCGCCGACCGCACAGCCGAGCGGGTTGCCGCCATAGGTCGAACCGTGGGTGCCCGCGGTCATGCCTGCCGCCGCCGCCTCGGTCGCGAGCACCGCGCCGAGCGGGAAGCCGCCGCCGATGCCCTTCGCCACCATCATGATGTCGGGGGTCACGCCCGACCATTCATGCGCAAAGAGCCGCCCGGTGCGGCCCATGCCGCATTGCACCTCGTCGAAGATCAGAAGCGTGCCGGTCTCTTCCGAGATCTGCTTGAGCGCCTTCAGGAAGGCGTCGGGCGCGGGCCGGATGCCACCCTCGCCCTGCACGGGTTCGAGCATGATCGCGCAGGTCTTCTCCGACACCGCCGCCTTCACCGCCTCGAGGTCGAGCCAGTCGAGATGGACGAAGCCCGGCAGCACCGGGCCGAAGCCCTTCACCATCTTCTCGGACCCCGCCGCGGCAATCGCCGCCGAGGAGCGGCCATGGAAGGCGCCGCGGAAGGTGATGATCTCGACCCGCTCGGGCGCGCCCTTCTCGTACCAGTACTTGCGCGCCATCTTCACCGCGAGCTCGCAGGCCTCGGTGCCCGAGTTGGTGAAGAACACGGTGTCGGCGAAGGTCTTCTCGACCAGCGCGTCGGCAAGCTTCTGCTGCTCGGGGATCTGGTAGAGGTTCGACACGTGCCAGACCTTGTGCGCCTGTTCGGTCAGCGCCTCGACAAGGACCGGGGCGGCATGGCCGAGGGCGTTCACCGCGATCCCAGCGCCAAGGTCGAGGTATCGGGTGCCGTCCGCCGTCTCGAGCCAGGAGCCCGCACCCTTCACGAAGGCGAGGGGCGCGCGATTATAGGTGGGCAGGACGGAAGAAATCATCGTCAGTCTCCAGAAAGGAAGGCCAAAGGCGTGCCCGACACCCGGGGGGCTGTCAACGGCTTTGGCCGGATTTCGGCGGGTTTGCTGGGAAATGTGGCGATGGGCCACGGGCGATCGGACGTCAGGCGCTGGCGCGGCGACGTCGGGGACGAGCGATATGGGTGGTCCGTGCGATCATGTCCGCCCGATAGCGCGCGCCCCCCCTTCTGTCAAAGGAAATGCGCGCCGGCTTGACCTGTGGCGCGCTTCGCGCCATTGCGGACACAACCCGAAAGGAGCCGCCATGCCCACCTTCACCGCCTTCTGCACCCTCGATGATCGCGACGCCGCCGAGGCGCTGGCCGAACGGATCGAGGACCTCGATCCCGCGCCCTATGGTGTGGGTGTCTTCGAGATCGAGGATGGCTCGGATCGCTGGGAGGTCGGCTCGTATTTCCTCGCCGCGCCGGACGGCGTGGTGCTCGACCTGCTCGCCGCCGCGCATGGGGCGACGCATTTCGTGGTGTCGGAACTGCCCGAGACCGACTGGGTCGCGCATGTGAAACGTGAACTTGCGCCGGTCGTCGCCGGCCGCTTCTTCGTCTATGGCAGCCACGACGCCGACAAGGTGCCCACCGAGTCCGTGCCGCTGCTGATCGAGGCGGCGATGGCCTTCGGCACCGGCCACCATGGCACCACGCTCGGCTGCCTGAGCGCGCTCGACCGGCTGGAACGGGCCGGGCTGCGGGCGAAGAACGTCGCCGACATCGGCTGCGGCACCGCGGTGCTGGCGATGGCGGCCGCGAAGCTCTGGCCCGAGACGGTGCTGGCCTCCGACATCGACCCGGTGGCGGTCGAGACGGCGGCGGCGAATGTCGTGGCGAACGGGCTTGCGGGCCGGGTGATCTGCCTCGAGGCGGCGGGTTTCGCCCATCCGCAGATCGAGGCCGCCGCCCCCTTCGACCTGATCTTCGCCAATATCCTGAAGGCGCCGCTGATCTCGCTCGCCCCCGACATGGGGCGGTTCTGCGCCGAATCAGGGCACGTGATCCTGTCGGGCATCCTGCATGAACAGGCCGACGAGGTGATCGCCGCCTACGAAGCCCAGGGATTTACCCTTGTTTCGCGCGACGAATACGGCGACTGGACGACATTGGTGATGCAGCGGAAATAATGCCGCAATTGATCGTTCGCACCTCGGCCGCATTTGCGCCATAATCCATTAATGCCTTGTTAGGCATGTCATTCGGATGACGTGGTGAGTGGACCGGGGAGTGTGACCATGAGCGACCATGGCCTGAAGAGTTTCGAGAAGCGGCTTGCGCGGATCGACCGGATCCACGCGGCCGGTGGCGCCTTCGAGGCGACGGGGGCGCTCGGGCGTTCCTATTTCGACTCGATGCGGCCGCGGAGCCGCCGGGCGATCCCGTTCCGGGCGATCGCCCTGCTCTTCGTCGGCGCGCTGCTGTTCAAGGGGGCGATCTTCGCCCAGCTCGGCGCCGAGACCTATGATGCCCGCGTCGGCGCCCTGGCACAGGGCACGCTGCCGGAACAGGTCGGGGCCTGGGTGCTGCATGCCGATCCCGTCACGCGCGGCATCGGAGATCTGCTGCACCGGCTGATCTACTGATTTCGGGGGAGGGTGCCGGCTCGGGAGGGTCGGCAGAAACGGAAAGGGCCGCGCGGCGTCACGCCTGCGCGGCCCTACCGATTGCGGCGCTCACGTCAGAGCCCCATGTGCTCGGCGTCGTAGCGGGTCAGGCCGATGTCGCTCAGCTCGCGGTCGCTCAGCTTGGCCAGCGCATTGCGGGTCACGCGCGCGTCATTCCAGGCGACGACGGCGTCGATCAGTTTCGAGAAGGGGCTGGTGCGGCCAGCGCGGCCGAGCACCCGGTTGGTGTCGATAGCGGACATTTCGCGTTTTCCTTGGTTTTTACAAACTGCGTAATTGATGGGCGATGCCCTTGTGACACCGCACATAGAGGGGGCCATTTGCAAAAACAACAGCGGCACAGGCAGTCCCGCCATGCGTTTTCTGCATGCCGCAACGCAGCGAAGCCAGGGATCGCGGGCACCGGACAGAACGCCGGCAAAACCGGTCATTCTGCAGTGCAGCAGAGCGGCCGAACGCGCATTCCGCCCGGTTTCGCGGCCGTCTCCGCCGATCCCCGCCGGGGGCTTTCCTGTTTGCGATGTTCACTTTTCGTGCTAGTCGTTGGAAAAATGCCACAGCGAAGGGCGAGCAGGATGCGGGTGATCGGAATCGATCCGGGGTTGCGAAACCTCGGCTGGGGCGTGATCGAGATGGAGGGCTCGCGCCTGCGCCACCTCGGCAACGGCATCATCCACTCGGCCGGCGAGGAGCTGGCGCTGCGCCTCGTCACCCTGCACGAAGGCCTGACCGAGGTCGTCGCCCGCTTCGCCCCCGAGGCGGCGGCGGTCGAACAGACCTTCGTCAACAAGGATGCCGTGGCGACGCTGAAACTCGGTCAGGCGCGCGGCATCGCGCTGCTGGTGCCGGCGCAGGCCGGCATTCCGGTCGGCGAATATGCGCCCAATGCGATCAAGAAGGCCGTGGTCGGCGTCGGCCATGCCGACAAGGGCCAGGTGCAGCACATGGTCCGCCACCAGCTGCCCGGCGTCACCTTCGAGGGGCCCGACGCCGCCGATGCGCTGGCGATCGCGATCTGCCACGCCCATCACCTGCAATCGGCACATCGCGCCAATGCCGCCCAGCTCGGCCGCGGCGCGATCGAGATCACCGCCGGTCAGGCCCGGATCCGGAGGGCCGCGCAATGATCGGCCGCATCGCCGGCACCATCCTGCACCGCGCCATGGATCACGTGCTGATCGACGTGCGCGGCGTGGGCTATATCGTGCATGTCTCGACCCGCACCGCCTCGAGCCTGCCGCCGGTGGGCGAGGCCTGCGCGCTCTATACCGACCTTCTGGTGCGCGAGGATCTGTTGCAGCTCTTCGGCTTCCCGACGCTCCTCGAGAAGGAGTGGCACCGGCTGCTGACCTCGGTGCAGGGGATCGGCGCCAAGGCCTCGCTCGCCATTCTCGGCACGCTCGGCCCCGAGGGCCTGGGCCGCGCGCTCGCGCTTGGCGACGCGTCGGCGATCAAGGCGGCCCCCGGCGTCGGGCCGAAGCTCGCGCAGCGCGTGGTGATGGAGCTGAAGGACAAGGCGCCGACGGTGATGGCCATGGGCGGCACGCTGACCGTCGACACTGCCCCCTCCGACGAGGGGATCGAGACGACGCCGAAGCCGCGCACCCGCCCCGCCCCCGCCGCGACCCCGAAGGTGAACTTCACCGCCGAGGCGCTCTCGGCCCTCACCAACCTCGGCTACAACCCGTCCGAGGCGGCCAGTGCCGTCGCCCAGGCCGCGGAAAACCCGGAAGCGACCGACACCGCGAAACTGATCCGCGCCGCGCTGCGCCTGCTTGCGCCGAAGGACTGATCCCTTCATCTTGCCGAAAATACCTCGGGGGCGCGGGGGCAGCGCCCCCGCCCTCGCCACAAAGGCCCTGACCGATGACCGAGCCCGACCCCACCCTTCGCCCCGACCGCCTGCCCGAAGACTCCGACCGCGCGCTGCGGCCACAGGCGCTCGAGGAGTTCGTGGGCCAGGCCGAGGCGCGGGCGAACCTGCGCGTCTTCATCGAAAGCGCGAAGATGCGTGGCCAGGCGATGGACCACACGCTGTTCCACGGCCCGCCCGGCCTTGGCAAGACCACGCTCGCACAGATCATGGCGCGCGAGCTCGGCGTCAATTTCAAGATGACCTCGGGCCCGGTGCTGGCGAAGGCCGGCGATCTGGCCGCGATCCTGACCAATCTCGAGCGCAACGACGTGCTCTTCATCGACGAGATCCACCGGATGAACCCGGCGGTCGAGGAAGTCCTCTATCCGGCGATGGAGGATTTCGAGCTCGATCTGGTGATCGGCGAGGGCCCGGCCGCGCGCACCGTGCGGATCGAGCTGCAGCCCTTCACCCTCGTCGGCGCCACGACCCGCCTCGGCCTGCTGACGACGCCCTTGCGCGACCGCTTCGGCATCCCGACGCGGCTGCAGTTCTACACCGAGGACGAGCTTGACCTGATCGTCGCGCGCGGCGCGCGGCTTCTGGGCATCCCGGCCGACCCGGACGGCACCCGCGAGATCGCCAAGCGCGCCCGCGGCACACCGCGCATCGCCGGCCGCCTGCTGCGCCGCGTCGTCGATTTCGCACTGGTCGAGGGCGATGGCCGGCTGACCCGCGCCATCGCCGACCGGGCGCTCACCCGGCTCGGCGTCGACCATCTCGGCCTCGATGGCGCCGACCGGCGCTACATGATGCTGATGGCCGAGCATTACGGCGGCGGCCCGGTGGGCGTAGAGACGCTGTCCGCGGCGCTGTCGGAAAGCCGCGACGCGATCGAGGAAGTGATCGAGCCCTACCTGCTGCAGCAGGGGCTGGTGCAGCGCACGCCGCGCGGGCGGATGCTCGGCCAACGGGCCTGGCGCCACCTCGGCCTGGACGCACCGCCTGTTCCGGGTGCCGTGCCGCCGCCGCAGGGCGAGCTGTTCGAGGACCGCTGAGACATCCTGTCGCTGGACGCGCCTGCCCCCGTGCCCTAGCTCGGACGGGAAGGAGACCCGCATGACCGCCATTCCGCCGCGTTTCGAGATCACCGAGGCCGAGATCGACCTTGTCGTGCAGCGCTTCTACCTGCGCGTGCGCGCCCACCCCGAGCTTGCCCCGATCTTTGCTGCCCATGTCACCGACTGGCCCGCGCATGAGGCGAAGATCGCGCGGTTCTGGAAGGGGGCGATCCTGCATGCGCCCGGCTACGAGGGCAGCCCGATGATGGCGCATCGCCGTGCGGGCAACGTGGCGCCCGGGCACTTCCCCGACTGGCTCGGCACCTTCGACGCGGTGCTGAAGCAGAGCCTTGCGCCCGAGGCGGCGGCGGGCTGGTCGGCGCTCGCACACCGCATCGGCCTTGGTCTGCGCCAGGGGGTCGAGGATGTCGGGCGCGCCCCGGGCGCGGTGCCGAACCTGCGCTGAGCCCCCCTGCCCCGCGGGCGGGTTTCGAGTATTCTTGCCAGGGAAAAGCCAGGGGGCGGGAGATCGGTCAGGCGGCCGGGTCTTCGGGCGCCTTGTCGCGACCGAAGAGCCCGGTCAACGCGCGCCGGGTCAGGTTCGTCACGCGCGGTTTTTGCAGGGCGCGGAAGGGCATCGGCCGGCACACCTCGATCGCGGCGACGCCGACGCGGGCGGTGAGCGCGCCGTTCACCACCCCCTCGCCGAAGCGGCGCGAGAGTTTCGCGAAGAGATGCCCGCCGGTCACCGTCTCGATCAGGTCGTCGCCCGCGGCCACGGCGCCCGTTGCGACGAGATGGGTCATCACCGTGCGCGCAAGCCGCATCGCCCCCAATGTGCCGGCGCGGCCGCCATAGATCTCGGCGACGCGGCGGATCATCCGCAGGTTCGCGGTGAGCGCGGCAAAGACATCGGCGAGCGCCAGCGGCACCACCGCCGTCACCGTCGCCACCATGCGCGCCGCCGCCTCGACCTCGAGCCGCGCGGCGGCATCAAGCGGCGCCATCAGCTCGGTTTCGGCGAGCCGCAGCAGCGTATCGGTATCAAGCTGCTCGGGCCCGCGCTCGGCCAGCGTCCGGCGCGGCCAGTCCATCTCGGCCCGCGCTGCATAAAGCCCCGAGACATGGGTGACGACCTTGCGCGCCCGCCCGAGGTCATCGGCCTGCGCCGCCTCGAGCACCTCGCGATGCACCCGGTCGAGCCGGCCGAGCCGGGCAAAGGCCGCAAGCTCGCGCGCCGCGATCAACAACGCCGCAAGGACAAAGGCGGCAAACAGCACGGTCGCGATCCAGCCCAGCACCGGGTTCGATGCGAACAGCCCCTCGACGAAGCGCCAGGCCGCGACCGAGGCGAGGAAGGTCACAAGCGCCCCGGCAGCGCGCCAGAAGAAGCGGCCGAGTTTCGAGGGCGGGCGCGCGGCGATCCGCGCCGCGATCTGCATCGCGCGGCCTTCGGGCGGCGGCACGTCGCCCGGATCGGTGACCGGCGGCGCCTCGGCCGGCGAGGGCGCGGCCTCCTCGATCTCGATCAGCAGGGGTTTCTTCACAGCTTGTCTCCGATCAGGAATTCCGCGGCGCGATCAAGACGGATATGCGGCGGCCCCTCGCCCGGGCGCAGGGTGACGGGGGCAGGCACGAAGTCCATCAGCGTGTAATCGGCATCGAGCCAGCGCGTCGCGCCCTCGCGCGCGGGCGCCAGAAGCTGTGCCGGATCGGCCGGCAGATCGCCCGGGAAAAGCGCGACCGAGCGGCCGTCGGCCAGCCGGCCCCGCAGCGCCGGCAGCTCCTCGCCCTCGTGGCGGATCACGTCCTCGGTGGTGGTGCGCAGGCTCGCGAGCGACAGCGCCAGCGTCTGCGCCCCGGCGAAATCGGCCCGGTCCTTCGCCTCGCGCAGGAGCGCGCCGGTGATCGCGGTCAGCCGGGCGTGCTGCGAATGGTGCAGGTGATCGGCCTTGGTCGCGGCAAAGAGAATGCGCTCGATCCGCCGCGCGCCCAGGAGCGCGGCCAGAACCCCCGCCTTGCCCGGGCGGAAGGCCGCGAGGATCCCCGCCATCGCGGCGCGCAGATCCTCGAGCGCGGCGGGCCCGGCATGGATCGCGCCGAGCACGTCGACCAGCACCACCTGCCGGTCGATGCGGGCGAAATGCTCGCGGAAGAAGGGCTTGACCACCTTGTCCTTGTAGGCCTCGAAGCGGCGCGCCATCTCGCGACCAAGCGAGCCGCGGGGATACTCGCCCGGTGGCAACGGCGCGAAGGTGAGCGCGGGGGAGCCCGCCATTTCACCGGGCAGCAGGAAGCGGCCGGGAGAACAGTCGGAAAAGCCCACCTCGCGCGCGGCATGCAGATGCGCGGTGAAGGGCGCGGCCAGCGCCCGAGCGGCGGGTTCGGTGAAGGGGGCGGCCAGGTCGGCCGCCGCCAGCGCGGCAAGGAAGGGGCCGCTTTCGGGGCGGCCCGGCAGACGCGCCAGCACCGCCTCGGACCATTGCGCGAAGCTGCGGTCGAGCAGCCCCAGATCCAGCAACCACTCACCCGGGTAATCGACGATGTCGAGATGCACGGTGCGCAGCCCCCGCAGCCCGCCCAGCAGTCCCGTGGGCGCCACGCGAAAGCTCAGCCGCAGCTCGGAGATGGCGCGCGTGCCCTCGGGCCAATGCGGCGCGGGACCGGTCAGCGCGGCAAGATGGCGCTCGTAATCGAAGCGCGGAACGGTGTCGTCGGGCTGTGGCTGCAGGAAGGCCGCGCGGATATTTCCGCCCCCGGTCAGCGCCGGCATCCGGCCGCGGTCGAGCAGGTTGGCGACGAGCGAGGTGATGAACACCGTCTTGCCCGCCCGCGACAGGCCGGTGACGCCCAGCCGGATCACCGGCTCGAACAGCGCCTCGGAAACGGTGGCGCCCAGCCCCTCGACCTGGCGGGTGAGCGTGTCGGCGATGTCGGAAATGCCCAATGCGCTGCCTCGTGTCTTGCCTTCCCTAGATAGGCAACCGCCCGCCGGTTTCACAGGGGGAAAGGCGGGGGCGCTGCCCCCTCTGCGCCTGCGGCGCATTCACCCCCGGGATATTTGAAGCAATTGGAAGCGGATCGTCCCCTGCTTTCTCCTTGCCGGAAATACCTCGGGGGTGAGGCCGCGAGGCCGAGGGGGGCAGCGCCCCCTGCCCCGCTCGGGGCCCCTGTTCGCTCGGGGATTGCGCGCGGGCCGGCGGCAGGCTATCGCCGGGGCATGCCCAGATATGCGTTCAGGATCGAATATGACGGTGGCCCCTTCGCGGGCTGGCAGCGACAGGCGGACCAGCCCTCGGTGCAGGGCGCGGTCGAGGCGGCGCTGGCGCGGCTCGAGCCCGGCCCCCACACCATCGCCGCGGCGGGCCGCACCGATGCGGGCGTGCATGCGACGGCGCAGGTCGCGCATGCGGATCTGCGCAAGGACTGGGACCCGTTCCGCCTGTCCGAGGCGCTGAACTTCCATCTGAAGCCCGCGCCGGTGGCGATCAGCGCCTGTGCGCGGGTGGCCGACGATTTCCACGCCCGCTTCTCGGCGCTCGAACGGCGCTATCTGTTCCGTCTCGTCGCCCGCCGCGCGCCGGTCGTGCATGACCGCGGCCTCGTCTGGCAGGTGCAGAACCCGCTCGATGTCGCGGCGATGCAGGCGGGGGCGGCGCATCTGCTCGGCCGGCACGACTTCACCACCTTCCGCTCCTCGCTGTGTCAGGCGGCAAGCCCGGTGAAGACGCTCGACGAGATCCGGATCGAGGAGATCGACTACCCGTCCGGGCGCGAGATCCGCTTTCATCTGCGCGCGCGCAGCTTCCTGCACAACCAGGTGCGCTCGATCGTCGGCACGCTCGAGCGGGTCGGCGCCGGCTCCTGGGCGCCCGATCAGGTGCGCATGGCGCTCGAGGCCTGTGACCGGGCCGCCTGCGGGCCGGTCTGCCCGCCGCAGGGGCTCTACCTGAACGGGGTGAGCTATCCGGAGGAGCCCTTCGGCTGAGTCACTCCGCCGGCACGTCGGCGGCGTGCTGCGCCTCGACGATGCGGCATTGCAGCGCCGATTTCGGCAGGCTCTGCGGGTCGTATTCGCGCACCGCCCGCGCCACGACCGAGATCACCTCGGCGTCGCTGCCGCGCTCGACCGAGTCGCGCAGATCGCGCAGGGCCGCGGCGGTTTCCAGCTCGGACAGGTGATCCTCGCGCACCCGGATGATCTTCGGATGCGCGGTGGCCTGGGCGCCCTTGCGCACCATCAGCTCCTCGTGCAGCTTCTCGCCCGGGCGCAGGCCGGTGACCACGATCTCGATGTCGCCATTCGGGTTCCCGTCATCGCGCACGGTGTAGCCCGAGGCGGCGATCATCCGCCGCGCCAGATCGCCGATGCGCTGCGGTTTGCCCATGTCGAGAACATAGACCTCGCCGCCCTCGGCGAAGGAGCCCGCGAGCAGCACGAGGCGCGAGGCCTCCTGGATCGTCATGAAATAGCGCGTCACCTTCTCGTCGGTCAGCGTGACCGGGCCGCCGCGGGCGATCTGCTGCTGGAAGAGCGGAATCACCGACCCCGAGGAACCGAGCACGTTGCCGAAGCGCACGATCGAGAAGATCGTCTTCGGCGCCCGCGCCGCCAGATCCTGGATCACCAGTTCCGCGAAGCGTTTCGAGGCGCCCATCAGGTTGCCCGGCCGCACCGCCTTGTCCGAGGAGACGAGCACGAAGCGTTTCACCCCGGCGTCGCGCGCGGCCTTCGCCAGCACCGCGGTGCCGAGCGTGTTGTTCGCCAGACCGACGCGCGGGTTCATCTCGACCAGCGGCACGTGCTTGTAGGCCGCGGCATGCAGCACCACGGCGATCGCGTTGCGCTCGATCACCTGGCTCACATGCACGCCGTCGCAGATCGAGCCGAGCACCGGAATGATCTCGACGCCGAAGGATTCGGCCAGAACGCGCATCTCGGCTTCAGCATTGTAGAGCGCGATCTCGGAGAGTTCGAACAGCACCAGCCGCGCCGGCCGGCAGCCGATCACCTGACGGCAAAGCTCGAGCCCGATCGAGCCGCCGGCGCCGGTGATCATCACATTCGCGCCGCGATAGGCCGAACAGCCGGTGGTCAGCGCCTCGTTCAGCGGGTCGCGCATCAGCAGCGCCGCGGGGCCCGCGGGCACCAGCCGGCTCATCAGCTCGTCGCCGCCATGCAGCTGCGAGAAGGCCGGCAGGGTCTGCACCTCGAGCCCGAGCTTGTGCAGCCGCTTCGTGATGAAGGTCTGCTTGTCGACCGAAACCGAGGGCATCGCGAGGATCACCCGGTTGATCTTGAAGCGGTCGCGCAGCAGCCCGGCATGCACGCCCGAATAGATCGGCAGCCCGTTCGCGTTCATCCCGGCCAGCGTGGCGTTGTCATCGAGGAAGGCATAGACGACCAGCCCGTCGACCTTTCGCAGCTCGCGCGCCAGTGCCATGCCGGTGCGGCCCGCGCCATAGATCGCCACGCGCGTGAAGATTCGCGACCGGCGGTACATCTGCGTCAGCAGCCAGACCATGACCTGCCGGGTGCCGAAATAGGCGGCAAAATAGACCAGCGCGAAGATCACGTGGAACCCGCCGCTGAGCCCCATGCCCGCAACCTTCGAGAAGGCCGCCGACAGAACCCCGAGCGCCGCCGCGACCAGCATCGACCGGGCGACGGCATCGCCCTCGTATTCCTTCAGCTTCAGCCGGTTCAGCCCGAAGACAGCACTGAGCAGCGCTGCAGCGCCCATCAGCACGGGCAGCAGCAACCAGTGATTGAGCAAGACCGAGGCGATCAGCGCCTCGGCCCGCGTACCCTTGAGCAGCATCGTCGCAAGGAATGCGAGAGGCACAAGCGCGACATCGACGAGGAGAAGGATGGAGGCCTTCTGCGCGCGGGTCAGCGTGATGATCTTCTTAATCATGATTTCCGGCCGTCCGCGTGGCAAGGGAATAAACGAAACATACTTTGTCGCGGGAGTTCTATCAACTCTTCGCAGGTGCAGAAACCCCGGTGCCTGCCGAAAAAAACGGCAAATATCCGCCGAACTCAGCGCGCCACCCGGCTTAGCGTTCTGAAAATCAGCACAATGTCAAAACAAACTGACGCATTCTGCGCATAGATCAGGTCCAGGCGGGCCTTCGCGGGAACGCAGCGGGCGCAATAGACCCGGTCGGTCTCTGCTGCAGTGCGGCATCGGGCCAGCAGCCATTCCTCGTGCCGGTGATAATGGATCGAGGCAAGCCCCGTCACCCCCGGGCGCGAGCGCAGCACCTGCGCATAGACCTCGGGAAAGCGCTCGACATATTGCCGCAGCGGCGGGCGCGGCCCGACGAAGGAGATGTCGCCGATCAGGATGTTCCACAGCTGCGGCAGCTCGTCGAGACGGAAGCGGCGCAGGACCCGGCCCGCCGGCGTGATCCGCGCGGTCTTGTCCGCCCCCGACACGCCCGAGTCGCGCGCCACGGTGGTCATCGTGCGGAACTTCCACAGCCGGAAGCCCCGGGTCGGCGTCTTCATCCGTTCGGCCGCATAGAAGAGCGGGCGCCCCTGGGTGAGCAGCAGCGCCGCCGCCACGATCAGCCCGACCGGCAGCACGATCGGCAGGATCGCAAGGGCGAAGAGGATGTCGAAAAGACGTTTTGAAAGGGTCACGCACGGGTCTCCTGCAGGGCGCGCAGATCGGCCACCACGGCCGCGGCGCGGGCCGGCGTCTCGGGCACGAGGCCGAGATCGACGGCGCGGGTCACGTCAAGCTCGACCTGCGCGATCACGCTGGCGGGCGCCGGGCGCGGCATCCAGGTCTCGCCCGCCGCGGCCAGCAGCGCATCCATCGGCAGCGCACCGGCAAGCGACAGGTTCAGCACCGACGGCAGATCCGCCCCCGCCGCCGCGAGCCGCACCAGGCGGGCCAGCGCCGCGGCGAGCGCCTGCGGCCCGATGAAGCTGCGCCGCGGCCCGTGCCCGTCGGCCAGGATGTCGAGCACCCGCCCGCCCTCGGGCGCGGCGCGGCCCAGAAGCGCATCCGCCCCGGCGACATTGCCGATGCGCAGCCAGATCGCCCCCGCCCGCCCGGCAAGCGCCTCCTCCATCGCGGCCTTCGCCGCGCCATAGGGGGCAAGCGGCGCGGGCGCGTCGGTCTCTCGGCACAGTCCCTCGTGACCCGCGCCATAGACCGCGGCCGAAGACGCCAGCAGCACCGGCCGGCCGCCGGCCGCATCCGCGGCATCGAGCGCCGCCCGCGCCAGCGTGGTGTTCAGCGCCAGCGCCTCGGGCGTCCCGGCGGTCACCCCGGCAAGATTGACAATCACGTCGCAGGCCCGGGCCGCGGCCGCGAAGGCCTCGGGGTCGCGCAGGGGATCGAAGACCAGCGACGCCCCTCCCTGCCCGGCAAAGGCCGATTCGCGTCGGGCCTGCCAGACGATGTTTTCCGGAGCCGGTTCCGCAGCTGCCGCGAAAGCGGGCGACCATGCCTGCCGCAGCAGCGGACCGAGGCGTCCACTTCCGCCGATAACGAGGAGGCGCGGATTCTTCGGCTTGAGAAATGGCTGTTTTGTGCTCATAGACGAAGGACGGAATGCTGGGGTGACTCGTGCTGCCATCGCAAAGCCTTAGCATCGGTCGCATGACCGCGAAACGGGGGATGTCTGAATGAAGTCGATGCGCCGTCTATCGGCCTCAGCCGTGTTGTTGTGCTCGCTCGCCGCCTGCACCCTGCCCCGCGGGGCCGCGATGCAGTCGGAGATCCTGGAGAACACGGGCTCGGAAGCACCGCAATTCGCCCATTACCCGGTCAACAGCAAGCTGCTGCCCGCGGTCCAGCACTGGCCCGCCAGCCAGGCGGCGGTGTCGCGGCAATGGCTCACGGGCGGGGTCGGTCGCTCCGGACAGGTGCTGACGGCCGGCGATTCGGTGCAGATCGCGGTTTGGGAAAACGGCGAGAACAAGCTGATGACCAACCCCGGCTCGCCGACGACGCAGCTGCAGACGACGCAGATCTCGAGCTCGGGCTCGGTCTTCGTGCCCTATGCCGGCCCGGTCAAGATCGCCGGCCTCACCCCCGACGAAGCGCGCGAGAAGATCCAGACCAAGGTGTCGGAACTGATCCCCGCGGCGCAGGTGCAGCTGGAATCGACGCCCGGCAAGTCGAATGCCGTCTCGCTGGTCGGCGGCGTCCTGCGGCCGGGCAACGTGCCGCTCACCGACCGCTCGCTCACCGTGCTGAACGTGATCTCGGAAGGCGGCGGCGTGCAGCCCTCGATCCTGAACCCGCAGCTGCGTCTGCTGCGCGGCGGCAAGGTCTACGAGACCTCGATGCAGCGTGTGCTCGACGATCCGGCGCTCGATGCCGGGGTGCGGCCGGGTGACAAGCTGGTGGTCGAGCCCGACCGGCGCAGCTTCCTGGCGCTTGGTGCCGCGGGGCGCGAGCAGGTCGTCAAGTTCCCGCAAGACCACGTCAGCGCGCTTGAAGCCGTGACCCTCGTCGGCGGCATCGACGGCGCCCGCGCCAACCCCAAGGGGGTGCTGATCCTGCGCCAATACCCGGCCTCGGCGGTGCGCGCCGACGGCAGGGGCGGCCCGATGCAGCAGCGCGTGGTGTTCTCGATCGACCTGACGACGACCGACGGGCTGTTCTCGGCGCAGAATTTCGAGATCCAGCCGGACGATCTCGTGCTGGCGACCGAAAGCGCGCTGGTCAACGTGCGGACCGTGCTCGGGCTGTTCAACACCTCGCTCACCTCGGTGCGCACGGTGCAGCGAATCGAGGCAAGCAACTGATCCCGCTCGCGGGCGGCGGCAGCGCGGCAGCCCGCTCCACCGCTTGATACCGATACAATCGCGGTGCTGGACCTTTGCCGGGATCGGGGCTTAGTCTCCGCCCCCGACAAAGGAGAGCAGACATGTCTTTCGGCAAGAATATCCGCACCTATTTCGAGGGCAAATGGCATGAGGGCGACATTCCCGTCATGCGCGCGGCCGACCACGGCCTGTGGCAGGGCTCGTCCGTCTTCGACGGCGCCCGCCTCTTCGACGGGCTCGTCCCCGACCTCGAGGCGCATTGCGCGCGCCTGAACCGCTCGGCGCAGGCGCTGATGATCACCCCCACCGTCGGCGACGAGGAGATGGTCGAGATCGCCCGCGAGGGGCTGAAGAAATACCCCGCGGGCGCCGCGGTCTATGTCCGGCCGATGTACTGGGCGATCGACGGCTCGGACGTGGGCGTCTCCCCGGCGCCGAACTCGACCCGCTTCGCGCTGTGCCTCGAAGAGGTGCCGATGCCCGCCGCCGATGCCGCGACGACGCTGACCACCACCTCGTTCCGCCGTCCGGTGATGGCCGACAACGTGTGCAACGCCAAGGCCGGCTGCCTTTACCCGAACAACGCCCGGATGCTGGTCGAGGCGCGCTCGAAGGGCTTCGGCAACGCGCTGGTGCAGGACGCCATGGGCAATGTCGCCGAAACCGCCACGGCGAACGTCTGGATGGTGAAGGACGGCGAATATTTCACCCCGATCGCGAACGGCACCTTCCTGTCGGGCCTGACCCGCAGGCGCCACATGGGCCTGCTGCGCGAAGCGGGCTATACCGTGACCGAGGCGGTGCTGACGCTCGATGACTTCCGCGGCGCCGACGAGATCTTCCTGACCGGGAACTTCTCGAAGGTGACGCCGGCGGTGGCCTTCGACGAGGTGAAATATGCCCACGGGCCCCTCACCAAGAAGGCGCGCGAGCTTTACATGGACTGGGCGCTCAGCCGTCCGCTCTGAGCCTGGCGTTCGGGCGGCGGGGGCGAGCGGCCCGATCAGAGGAGTCCGTCGATGCCCCCGTTCCCACCCGACGACCGGAGCCCGCGATGATCCGCGCCACGGCGCGGCTGGCCCTCGCCCTCTGGGCGGCGGCCTGTCTGGCCGGAGCCCTCTGGGGCCTTGCCCAGAACCCCTTGGCCGTCCCCTTCCTTGACCGCAGCGCCGCCGAGGCGAGGGCCGTGCTCACCTGGGCCACGGCGCGCGAGGCGACGCCCGAGTGGCTGCTGCCCCGCCTGAGTGCCGCGATCGCCGCCGATGACGCCGACGAGGTCGCCCTGCTGCGCGACATCGGCCACGACCACGCCATTCCGATTCCGCCCGATCTTGCCACCAGGGCCGAGGCGCTGATCGCCCGCCAAGAAAGCCTCGAGGCGCAGGCCGGCGCCTGCCTGCAGTGCATGGCCGACCTCTCCACCTGCCCCTCGCTCACCCTGGTCGCGGTCTGCGCGATTCCCTTCGAGCTGAGCCCGGCGGGCGATGTCGCGGCCCTTGGCCGACAGGGGGTGAACCTCGTCACCGGGCAGGATTTCGACGGGGTGGAGGCGGGGCTGGCGGCCGTGGGGCTGGCCGCGACGCTGGTCGCGATCCCGTCGCTCGGCACCTCGGTGCCGGTGAAGCTCGGCGCCAGCGTCCTGCGCGTGGCACGCAAGGCCCGCGCGCTGACGCCCGGCATGACCCGGGCACTGCGGCTGGCCGCGCGCGGCGGCGGCCGGATCGAGCGGTTGACCGCCTTCGCCAGCGATGTCACCCGCATCGCCAAGCAGACCTCGCCGGCCGAGGCGCTGCGGGTGCTGCGCCTTGCCGACAGTCCGGCCGAGCTGAGCCGCCTTGCGCGTCTGACAGATGCCGCCGGCCCCGACACGCGCAAGGCCCTTGCGGTTCTGGGCAAGGGGCGTAGCCTGCGCATCCTGCACCGTCTGAGCGATCTTGCGGTGATGACGGCGGGTCTCCTGTTGTCGATCGCCGCGCAGATTGGCACTCTGGCCGGAGCCATACTGAAACTGATGCTGCGCCGCGCCCTGCGCCGCCCTCCGCCCCGGCGCCTGCCGCCCGGGCTGCGGACCCGGCCGGGCCCCGGCTGAAGGAGACCCGATGCGCAAGTTCCTTGTCGTGCTCGACGACACGCGCGAATGCCTGAACGCGATGCGCTATGCCGCGATGCGCGCCGCCCATACCGGCGGCGGCGTGACCATCGTCTCGGTGATCCCGCCCGAGGAATATCAGCACTGGATCGGCGTCGCCGAGATCATGCGCGCCGAGGCCCGCGAGCGGATCGAGGCGCATTTCGAGGTCTTCGCGAAATGGATGCGCGACCGGCAGGGGGTGGACCCGGAACTGGTGATCCGCGAGGGCGAGCCGGTGCACGAGATCCTCGACGTGATCCGCACCGATACCGAGATCGGGGTGCTTGTCCTTGGCGCCGGAACCGACAAGTCGGGCCCCGGCCCGCTGGTCACCCAGCTCAGCCGTACCTCCGGCTCGCTGCCCTGCCCGCTGACCGTGGTGCCCGGCGACATGTCGAAGGAACGGCTCGAATCGATCACCTGAGCCACGGCGGGCGGGGTCCGGCTGCGCCAAAGCGGCGCATTTTGCCCCGCAAAACTTGACGGAAACACTCGGCGGCCGCATATGTGCCGCAAGCCAAGGAGGCGCGCCATGTTCATCCAGACCGAAACCACCCCGAACCCCGCAACGCTGAAGTTCCTGCCCGGCATGACCGTGCTCGAGGCCGGCACCGCCGATTTCCCCTCGGCCGAGGCGGCGGCGAAATCGCCGCTCGCGAAGCGGCTGTTCTCCGTGCCGGGGGTGGCCGGGGTGTTCCTCGGCGCCGATTTCGTCACCGTGACCAAGGATGCGGCGACCGACTGGGCGCATGCGAAGCCCGCGATCCTCGGCGCGATCATGGAGCATTTCCAGTCCGGCGCCCCGGTGATGGAAGGCGAAGGCACCCCGGTGCACGCCGAGCATGACGGCGAGGACGGCGCGATCGTCGCGCAGATCAAGGAGCTGCTCGACACCCGTGTGCGGCCTGCCGTGGCGCAGGACGGCGGCGACATCACCTTCCACGGTTTCGAGCGGGGCGTCGTCTACCTGCACATGAAGGGCGCCTGCGCCGGCTGCCCGTCCTCGACCCTGACGCTGAAGATGGGCATCGAGAACCTGCTGCGCCACTACATCCCCGAGGTCACCGAGGTGCGCCCCGTTGCCGGTTGAGGGATACGTTCTCGGCTTCGACACGTCGGCCGCGCATTGCGCGGCCGCTTTGCTGCGCGCGGGCCAGCCGGTGGCCGAGCGGCGCGAGGAGATGTCGAAGGGCCAGGCCGAACGGCTGATGCCGCTGCTCGAGGAGCTGCTCGCCTGTGCCGGCATCGGCTGGCATGACCTGGCCGCGATCGGCGTCGGCACCGGCCCGGGCAATTTCACCGGGGTGCGGATCTCGGTCGCGGCGGCACGCGGACTGGCGCTGTCGCTCGGCATCCCGGCAATCGGCGTGAGCACGCTCGAGGCGCTGGCCGAGGGCCTCGCCCGCCCGGTCACCGTGGTCGAGGACGCCCGCCGCGGCGAGGTCTATCTGCAGAGCTTCACCGCCGAGGGCGCCGGCGCCCCCGCTCTTCTGGCGCTGACCGAGCTGCCCGCGGGCATCGCCGGCCATGCGCTGACCGGCTCGGCCGCGGCACTCGCCTATTCCGAGGTGCAGGCGGGCGAACTGGTCGAGCCGGCAATGCCCTTGGCCGAAGCCATCGCCCGCATCGCCGCGCGCCGCGCCGGCACGCCGCAGCCGCGCCCGGCGCCGCTGTACCTGCGCTCGGCCGATGCCGCGCCGCCCTCGGACCCGCCGCCGGTGATCCTCGACTGATGACCGCCGCCGAGCTCGCCGCGCTGCATGCCGCGTGTTTCACCACGCCGCGCCCCTGGTCCGAGGCGGAGATCGCGGATCTCCTCGCCTCGCGCTTCTGCTTCCTGATCGAGGCGCCCGCGGGCTTCCTGATCGGGCGCGAGATCGCAGGCGAGGCCGAACTGCTGACTGTCGCCGTCGATCCCGCCGCGCGCCGGCAGGGGATCGGCCGGCGCCTGCTTGCGGACTTTGCCGCCGAGGCCCGCGCCCGCGGCGCCGACACCGCGTTCCTGGAAGTCGCCGAGGACAACGCCGCCGCCCGCGCGCTGTATGCCGCGGCCGGCTGGCAGGGCGCCGGGCGCCGGCGCGGCTATTACCACAGCCCCGACGGGCGCGCCGTGGACGCCCTCGTGCTGAGCCTCGCGCTGGCGCCGCCCAGCATTTGACCATCCGCTCAAATCCCCGCCAACTGCTGCCCGGGCGCGGCAAAATCGCGCTTGACCGGCCGCCGGTCCTCGGCGCTAATCGGGCTGGTCCGCGGGCCCTGCGCCCGCCAACGGCGTTCCGCGAGGGAACGCAGCACAACGACCGGGAGTGACCAATGACCTTGATGAAAAAGTTTCTCGGCGCGGCCGCCACGCTGGCGCTTCTCTCCGGCGCAGCCGCTGCCGATCCGGCGCTGATCTACGACCTCGGCGGCAAGTTCGACAAATCCTTCAACGAAGCGGCCTATGCCGGCGCGAAGAAATGGGCCGAGGAAACCGGCGGTTCCTACAAGGAACTGGAAATGCAGTCCGAGGCGCAGCGCGAACAGGCCCTGCGCCGTCTGGCCGAGTCGGGCGCCAACCCGATCGCGATGACCGGCTTTGCCTTCGGTGACGTGCTGAACACCGTCGCGCCGGACTATCCGAACACCAAGTTCGTCATCATCGACGCCGTGGTCGACCAGCCGAACGTGCGCTCGGTCGTCTTCACCGAGGAGCAGGGCTCCTACCTCGTCGGCATGATGGCCGCGCTCGCCTCGAAGTCGCAGACCGTGGGCTTCATCGGCGGCATGGACATCCCGCTGATCCGCAAGTTCGCCTGTGGCTATGCCCAGGGCGTGAAGGCGGTGAACGCCGACGCCAAGGTGCTGCAGAACATGACCGGCACCACCCCCGCCGCCTGGAACGACCCGGTGAAGGGCGCCGAGCTGACCAAGGCTCAGGTCGCGCAGGGTGCCGACGTAATCTATGCCGCCGCGGGCTCGACCGGCATCGGCATCCTGCAGGCGGCGGCCGACGCGAACATCCTGTCGATCGGCGTCGACAGCAACCAGAACTATCTGCACCCGGGCCAGGTCCTGACCTCGATGGTGAAGCGCGTCGACAACTCGGTCTACGAGGCGTTCAAGGAAGGCCCCGAGCTGAGCACCGGCACCATGGTGATGGACCTCGCCAAGGATGGCGTCGGCTATGCGATGGACGAGAACAACGCCAAGCTCGTCACCGACGAGATGAAGGCCAAGGTCGATGCCGCGGCCGCCAAGATCAAGTCGGGCGAGATCACCGTGCACGACTACATGACGGACAACACCTGCCCGGTGGAATGATGGCACCGGCACAGGACACGGGGCGGCAGGCAACTGCCGCCCCGGCGATCGAGCTGCGGGGCATCTCCAAGGCCTTCGGCCCGGTGCAGGCGAACAAGGACATCTCGATCCGGGTGATGCCCGGCACGATCCATGGCATCATCGGCGAGAACGGCGCGGGCAAGTCCACGCTGATGTCCATCCTTTACGGCTTCTACAAGGCCGACGCGGGCGAGATCCTGATCCACGGCCGCGAGGCGAAGATCACCGACAGCCAGGCCGCGATCCGCGCCGGCATCGGCATGGTCTTCCAGCATTTCAAGCTGGTGCAGAATTTCACCGTGCTCGAGAACGTCATTCTCGGCGCGGAAGAGGGGGCGCTGTTGCGCCCCTCCCTCGCCAAGGCGCGGCGCGAGCTGAAGCGGCTGGCCGAGGAATACGAGCTCGAGGTCGACCCCGATGCGCTGGTCGAGGAGCTGTCCGTAGGCCACCAGCAGCGCGTCGAGATCCTGAAGGCCCTTTACCGTCAGGCCGATATCCTGATCCTCGACGAGCCCACCGGGGTGCTGACGCCCGCCGAGGCGGACCACCTGTTCCGCATCCTCGCGAACCTGCGGATGCAGGGCAAGACGATCCTGCTGATCACCCACAAGCTGCGCGAGATCATGGAGATCACCGACACCGTCAGCGTCATGCGCCGCGGCGAGATGACCGCGACGGTGACCACGGCCGGGACCTCGCCCGAAGAACTGGCCGAGCTGATGGTCGGGCGCAAGGTGCTGCTGCACGTGCCGAAGGCGCCCGCCAATCCGGGCCGCACCGTGCTCGAAATTCGTGACCTGCGGCTGCGCGACGCGACCGGGGTCGAGCGGATCAAGGGGATCGATCTGACGATCCGCGCGGGCGAGATCCTGGGCATCGCGGGGGTCGCCGGCAACGGCCAGTCGGAACTCCTCGAGGTGCTCGGCGGCTTTGCCGCGGCGACCGGGAGCGTGCGGATGAACGGCGAGGAGATCGACCTGACCGGCCGGCACTCCGACGGCCAGACCCGGCGCGCACGCGGCATCGCCCATGTCCCCGAGGACCGCCACCACCTGGGCCTGATCCTCGATTTCTCCGCCTGGGAGAACATCGCCTTCGGCTATCACAACGCGCCCGAATACCAGAAGAACGCGCTTCTGATGGACAATGCCGCGATCATCGCCGACACCGAGGGCAAGATCGAGCGCTTCGACGTGCGCCCGCCGAATGCCTTCCTGCCGGCGAAGAGCTTCTCGGGCGGCAACCAGCAGAAGATCGTCCTCGCGCGCGAGATCGAGCGCAATCCCGATCTTCTTCTGGTCGGCCAGCCCACCCGCGGCGTCGACATCGGCGCGATCGAATTCATCCACAAGCGCATCGTCGAGCTGCGCGACGCCGGCAAGGCGGTGCTTCTGGTCTCGGTCGAGCTTGACGAGATCATGTCGCTCGCCGACCGCATCGCGGTGATGTTCGACGGCCGCATCATGGGCGAGCGCCTGCCCGCCGACACCAACGAACGCGAGCTGGGCCTGCTGATGGCCGGCGTCGCCGACAGCGCGGAGACCGCGGCATGACGAAACTGCCGACCTGGGCCGACCTCGTGCTCGTGCCACTGATCTCGCTCGTGCTGGCCGCGGCGATCTCGGCGCTCGTCATCCTCGGGATCGGCGGCGATCCGGTCGAGGCGGTGAAGGTGATGGTCGATGGCGCGCTCGGCTCGCCCTATGGCTGGGGCTATACGCTTTACTACACCACCTCGTTCATCTTCACCGGGCTCGGGGTGACGGTCGCCTATCACGCCGGGCAGTTCAACATCGGCGGCGAGGGGCAGGCGCAGCTCGGCGGGCTTGGCGTGGCGCTCGTCTGCTTGGCGCTGCCCTGGCCGCACTGGACGCTCGCCCTGCCCGCGGCGATGGTCGGCGCGGCGCTCTTCGGTGCAGCCTGGGCCGCGGTACCGGCCTGGCTGCAGGCGAAACGCGGCAGCCACATCGTCATCACCACGATCATGTTCAACTACATCGCCGCGGCGCTGATCGTCTATCTGCTGGTCGAGGTGCTGCGCCCCGCCGGGCAGATGGACCCGGCCACCCCCCGCTTCCCGAAGGGCGCGGCGCTGCCTGGCTTCCACGAGATCCCCGGCCTGTCGCTGATCTTCACCAGCAAGGTGCCGGCGAACGTCACCTTCTTCGTCGCGCTGCTGGCCTGCGTCGGCGTCTGGCTTTTGCTGTGGCGCACCCGGCTCGGCTACGAGATCCGCGCCTTCGGCAAGTCGAACTCGGCCGCGCGCTATGCCGGGATCTCGCCCGTCAAGGTCATCCTGCTGTCGATGCTGATCTCGGGCGGGCTGTCGGGGCTGATGGCGATCAACAACGTCATGGGCGAGGCCGGGCGGCTCTTGCAGAACTCGGCCGAGGGCGCGGGCTTCATCGGCATCGCGGTGGCGCTGATGGGCCGCAACCACCCGCTCGGCGTGTTCCTGGCCGCGTTCCTCTTCGGCTTCCTCTATCAGGGCGGGGCCGAGATGGGGCTCTGGACCTCGATCCCGATCGAACTGCGCCTGCTGGTGCAGGGCCTCGTGATCCTGTTCACCGGGGCGCTCGACACCATGGTGCGGATGATGATCGCCCCGTTCTTCCGCCCGCGCCGGAAGGAGGCCGCCTGATGGATTACGCAACGCTTCTGCAGGTTCTGGCCTCGACGCTGCGGCTCGCGACGCCGCTGCTGCTTGCCTGTCTGGCGGGGCTCTATTCCGAGCGCTCGGGCATCTTCGACATCGGCCTTGAAGGCAAGATGCTGATGGCGGCGATGGCCTCGGGCGCGATCGCGGCGATGACCGGTTCGGCCTGGATCGGGCTCGCCGCGGGGATCGGCGCCTCGCTGCTGCTGGCGGCGCTTCACGGCGTCGCCTCGATCACCTTCCGCGGCAATCAGCTGATCTCGGGCGTGGCGCTGAACTTCGTCGCCTCGGGCGCGACGGTGCTGATCGCGCAGGCGCTCTTTCAGCAGGGCGGCCGCACGCCCCCGCTGACCGGCGCGGCCCGGTTCGAGCCGCTCGCCCTGCCCTTCGTCGACACGCTGAAGGGGGTGCCCCTGTTCGGCCCCTTCTATGCGCAGGTTCTGTCGGGCCATTCGATCCTCGTCTATCTCGCGCTTGCCGCGGTGCCGGCGAGCTGGTGGCTGCTTTACCGCACCCGCTTCGGGCTGCGCCTGCGCGCCGTGGGCGAGAACCCGGAATCGGTCGACACCGCGGGCGTCTCGGTGATCCGGCTGCGCTATACCGCCGTCGCGCTGACCGGCGTGCTGTGCGGTGTCGCCGGCGCCTATATGGCGACCGCGCTGCAGGCGGGCTTTGGCCGCGAGATGACCGCGGGGCGGGGCTATATCGCGCTTGCCGCGCTGATCTTCGCGAAATGGCGGCCGTGGTCGGCACTGTGGGCGACGCTGCTCTTCGGCTTCCTGCAGGCGCTGGCGCTGCGCCCCGACGTGATCGAGGGCACGCTGCACATGAAGATCCCGGTGTCGTTCCTCGACGCCCTGCCCTACATCCTGACGGTGATCGTGCTGGCCGGTTTCGTCGGCCGCGCCATCCCGCCCCGTGCCGGAGGAGAACCCTATGTCAAAGAGCGCTGAGCTTGCCGAACTGATCCGCGCGCGCGCCGGCACCGAGCCGCCGCGCCTCGGGCTGATCCTCGGCTCGGGCCTCGGCCATCTCGCGGCCGAGGTCGAGGGCGTCGCGATCCCCTATGCGGACCTGCCGGGCTTTCCCCATGCCGGCGTCTCGGGCCACAATCCGCAGCTGGTGATCGGCACGCTCGAGGGCGTGCGTGTCGCGGTGCTGGGCGGGCGGGCGCATTACTACGAGCACGGCAACCCCGCCGAGATGCGCCTGCCGCTCGAGGTGCTGAAGGCGCTCGGCACCGAGACGCTCTTGCTCACCAATGCCGCGGGCTCGCTGCGTGCCGACATCGGCCCGGGCGATCTGATGATGCTGAACGACCACATCGCCTTCGCCGGCACCAACCCGCTGATCGGCGAGCCCTCGGACGCGCGCTTCGTGCCGATGACCGAGGCCCATGACCCGGTGATGCGCTCGACCCTGCGCGCCGCCGCCGAGGCCGAGGGCGTGGCACTGCCGCAGGGCGTCTATTGCTGGTTCTCCGGCCCCTCCTTCGAGACCCCGGCCGAGATCCGCGCGGCAAAGATCCTCGGCGCCGATGCCGTCGGCATGTCGACCGTGCCCGAGGTGATCCTGGCCCGTTTCCTCGGGCTGCGGGTCGCCGCCGTCTCGGTGATCACCAACATGGGCGCCGGGCTGTCGGCCGAAAGCATCAGCCACGAGCACACCAAGGCGATGGCGCCGCTTGGCGCGGCAAAGTTCGAACGCGTGCTGCGACGCTACCTGCGCAGCCTCTGAGCCCCGAAAGCGTCATTTGACAGTGGCCCCCGGCGGGGCAACACTGAAGGCTCATCCCGACGGGCGGCCGAATGCAGATCTACCTTCCCATCGCCGAGGTCTCGGTCAACGCCTTTCTCCTGCTGGGCCTCGGGGGCATCGTCGGACTGCTGTCCGGGCTGTTCGGCGTCGGCGGCGGCTTTCTCATCACGCCGCTGCTGTTCTTCATCGGCATCCCGCCCTCGGTGGCGGTGGCGACCGGCGCGAACCAGGTCGTCGCCTCCTCGGTCTCGGGGGTGCTGGCGCAGTTCAAGCGCAAGGCGGTCGATGTGCCGATGGGCATCGTGCTGCAACTGGGCGGCCTTGCCGGCTCGGCGCTTGGCATCTGGGTGTTCAACCGGCTGACCAAGCTTGGCCAGATCGACCTCGTGGTGCAGCTGGCCTATGTGCTCTTCCTCGGCTCGATCGGGCTCTTGATGCTGCAGGAGGCGGTGCGGGCGATCCGCCGCGCCCGCAAACCCGGCGCCCGCCCCCATGTGAAACGGCACCAGCACCTCTGGGTGCACAAGCTGCCGCTGAAGATGAAGTTCCGCACCTCGGGGCTCTACATCTCGGTGATCCCCCCGGTCTTGGTCGGCATGGCGGTCGGCGTTCTGGCCGCGATCATGGGCGTCGGCGGCGGCTTCATCATGGTGCCGGCGATGATCTACCTGCTCGGCATGCCGACCAAGGTGGTGATCGGCACCTCGCTCTTCCAGATCCTCTTCGTCTCGGCCTTCACCACGCTGATGCACGCGATCACCAACCAGTCGGTCGACGTGATGCTGGCGCTTTTGCTGATCATCGGCGGGGTGATCGGGGCGCAGATCGGCTCGCAGCTCGGCGGCCGGCTGAAGGCCGAACAGCTGCGCATCCTGCTGGCCCTGCTGGTGATCGCGGTGGCGGCGAAACTCGG
The DNA here is from genome assembly GCF_056590935.1 of Paenirhodobacter sp. YD-8. Taxonomy (NCBI): domain Bacteria; kingdom Pseudomonadati; phylum Pseudomonadota; class Alphaproteobacteria; order Rhodobacterales; genus Paenirhodobacter; species Paenirhodobacter sp. YD-8. Next base: position 3,539,608 of record NZ_CM152649.1, read on the forward strand.
GCTCGACCTGCTGATCCGCCCGGCCGAACTCTATTCGCTTTTCGCGGGAGGTCGGGGATGATCCGCTGGTTGCTTCTGCTGCTGCTCTTCGCGCTGCCGGCCGAGGCGGGGGATGAAGAGGTCGTCGCCGGTCTCAGCCGCGACAACATCGGCATCACCGCCGCCTTCGACGGCTCCGAAGTGCTGATCTACGGCGCGGTGAAGCGCGACGCGCCCGAACCGGGCGGCGCCCCGCTCGCGGTGATCGTCACCCTCGAGGGGCCGGCGCATCCGGTCACCGTCCGCCGCAAGTCGCGCGAATTCGGGATCTGGGTGAACACCGACAAGGTCCGCGTCGCCGCTGCGCCGAGCTACTACGCCGTCGCCACCACCGGCCCGGTGGCCGAGATCTTGGCGCCCGAGACCGACGTGACGCAGCGCATCACCGTGCCGCTTGCCGTGCGCGCCTTCGCCGGCCCGATCGAGGTGGCGGATGCCCGCCCCTTCACCCAGGCCCTGATGCGCATCCGCGAGGAGGCGGGGGTCTATTCGCTGGACGAAGGGGCGGTGCGGCTGGTCGAGGACACGCTCTTCCGCGCCGATTTCCACCTGCCCGCGAACCTGACCGAGGGCGATTACAAGACCCGCATCTTCCTGCTGCGCGACGGCAAGGTCGTCGACAGCTATCAGACGGCGATCTACGTGCGCCGCGTCGGGCTCGAGCGCTGGCTCTACATCCTGTCGCGCGAACATGCGGCGATCTATGGCATGATGTCGCTGGCGCTTGCGGTCTTCGCCGGCTGGGCCGCGGCGGCGCTGTTCCGGCTGATCCGGAACTGATCCGCTCAGAAGGCGCGGAAGGTCATCGTGGTCAGGGTGCGCGCGATGCCCGGAATGTCGAACAGCTTCTCGTTCAGGAAATGGCCGACATCGGCATCGTCGGGCACATAGACCTTGGCGATCAGATCGAAATCGCCCGAGGTCGAGTAAAGCTCGCTCACCACCTCGCGTTCATAGATCGCGTCGGCGACCGCATAGGTCTTGCCGGGCTGGCAGCGGAACTGGACGAAAACGCAGCGCATGAGAGGCCTCCTTCTGTCGCCGCCACACTAGGCGCAGCGGCGGCCGAGGGGAAGCACCCTCAGCCCTCTTCCTCGCGCTCGAGCGTCAGCGTGGCGCCGCCCTTCGGCAGGTCGTCGATCGAGAGCGGCGCCGAGGGCCGGGCGAGCCGCGCCCGCACCACCCACAGCAGCCGGGTCTCGGCCCGGGTGATCGCGACATAGGCAAGCCGCTTCCACAGCGGGATCCCCGCCTCGGTGCGGCCGGCCCGATAGGCGGCATAGATGTCGGGGGCGAAGACCTGCACATCGGGCCACTGGCTGCCCTGAGCCTTGTGGATCGTCACCGCCGCGCCATGCAGGAAGGCCGCCCCCATCCGCGCCGCATAGGGGATGAAGGGCTCCTCCTCGTCGGGCAGCTCGATCTTGATGATCGAGGCCGCCGACAGCCGCGGCTCCTCCGCCCCCATTACATGCAGCCGCGAGAAGCCGGGCTTCTTGCCGGGACCGAGATAGATCACCTGCGCGCCCTTGATCAGGCCGCGCGCCTCGAGGTCGATGCGCTTCTTGCGATGCTTCAGCGGCAGCTCGATCCCGTCGCAAATGAGCGGCTCGCCCGGCAACAGCGCGTCGGCCGGCGCGCCATGGGCAGCGCGGAAGGCCTGGATCAGCCGGATCCGCGTCGCGTTGCGCCACACCAGCACCGGGCTGCGCGCCATCAGGTCGCTTTCCACCCGCTCGGCCCAGACCACCCGCGGATCGCGCGCCGCGGCCGTCTCGATCATCCGCTCGAACGCCTCGAAGGTCAGGCTGTCGTCGGCCAGCGCATGGGCGAGGTCAAGGATCGGGTTGTCATCGGCCTGCCGGTGAATGCGGTGCAGCACATGTTTCGAGGCGGCGGGCAGACGCTCGAAACACATCTCGCCGGACTGGTTGACGGGCGCGAGCTGCGCCGGATCGCCGAACAGCACCAGCGTCGGAAAGATCTCGCGCAGGTCGTCGAACTGCCGCTCGTCGAGCATCGAGGCCTCGTCGACGAAGCCGATGTCGAGCGGATCCTCGCGCCGCTTCCAGCCCTGGATGAAGTCCGAGCCGCGCAGCCCTGCCGAGGCCAGCGCCCCGGGGATCGACTTGTGCAGGTCGTAAAATGCCTTCGCCCGGTCGAGCACCTCCTCGGTCAGGCCCATGTCGCCCAGAAGATCGGGTTTCGGCCGCTCGCCCTGCCCCGCCAGCCATTCGGCGATGCGCTCGTATTCCGGGTCATAGACCGGGGTGTAGAGGATGCGGTGAATGGTGGTCGCCGGCACCCCGCGCGAGCGCAGCACCGAGGCCGCCTTGTTGGTGGGCGCCAGGATCGCGAGCGTGCGCCGCTCCTTGCGCTTGCGCCCCTCGAAATCGCCCGAGACGATCTCGATCCCGGCCTCTTCCAAGGCCTTGTAGAGATTGGCGAGCAGCAGCGTCTTGCCAGAGCCCGCCTTGCCGATCACGGAAAGAACGCTCGGCGCGCCGCCCTCGGGCATCACTGTGCCCTCGACGATGTCGACGCCCGCAGCCTCGAGCGCCTCGGCAACGGCATCCCAGGCCTCGGCCTGATCTTCGGAAAACTGGACGGTCGCTGGGGTGGTGCTCATGGGCGCGACCTTACAGGGCGCACCCGGCTTTCGGAAGGCGGGAAATCGGTCCGGACAGGCGCCTCCGGCGGAGGTATTTTCGGCAAGATGAAAGCCCCCTCCCCTTTCATCTTGCCTCAAATACCTCGGGGGTCCGGGGGCCGCGCCCCCGGCACCCTATCAGGCCGCGCGCGAGGTCGGGGTGACCAGCGCGACGATGTCCATCATGATCCGGTTCAGCTCGAAATCCTTCGGCGTATAGACCCGCGCCACGCCGAAGCCCTTCAGCTTCACCGCGTCCTCGTCGGGGATGATGCCGCCGACGACCACCGGCACATGGTCGAGCCCGGCCGCACGCATCCGCTCCATCAGCTCCTCGATCAGCGGAATGTGGCTGCCCGAGAGGATCGAAAGACCGACCACATGCGCCTCGTCCTCGACCGCCTTCGCGACGATCTGCTCGGGCGTCAGGCGGATGCCGTCATAGGTGATGTCCATGCCGCAGTCGCGGGCGCGGAAGGCGATCTGCTCGGCGCCGTTCGAATGGCCATCAAGCCCCGGCTTGCCGACCAGGAACTTCAGCCGCCGGCCGAGCTGCGAGCTGACCGCATCGACCGCGGCGCGGATCTCGTCGAGCCCCTCGGTCTTGTTCGAGGGCGCGCGCGAGACGCCGGTGGGCCCGCGATATTCGCCATGCACGGCGCGCATCACGCCCGCCCATTCGCCGGTGGTGGCGCCGGCCTTCGCCGCGGCGATCGAGGCGGGCATGATGTTGCGCCCGGCCTTGGCATCGTCCGAAAGCCGCGCCAGCGCCGCCTGCACCGCCGCCTCGTCGCGCGCCGCGCGCCAGGCGGTGAGCCGGCCGACCTGATCGGCCTCGACCGCCGGATCGACGACCATGATGCCGCCATCGCCCGCGGTGAGCGGCGAGGGCTCGCCCTGCTGCCAGCGGTTCACGCCGACGACGATGGTCTCGTTCGCCTCGATCCGGTTGATGCGGGCGGCGTTCGAGTCGACGAGCCGCGCCTTCATGTAGTCGATCGCCGCGATCGCCCCGCCCATGGCGTCGAGGGTCTCGAGCTCCTGCCGCGCGCCGGCCTTCAGCTCCTCGACCTTCGCCGTCACCGCCGGGTTGCCGTCGAAGAGATCGCCGTATTCCAGAAGGTCGGTCTCGTAGGCCATGATCTGCTGCATGCGCAGCGACCATTGCTGGTCCCAGGGCCGCGGCAGGCCGAGCGCCTCGTTCCAGGCCGGTAGCTGCACGGCACGGGCGCGGGCGTTCTTCGACAGCGTCACCGCGAGCATCTCGATCAGGATGCGGTAGACGTTGTTCTCCGGCTGCTGCTCGGTCAGGCCGAGGCTGTTCACCTGCACGCCATAGCGGAAGCGGCGGTATTTCTCGTCCTCGATGCCATAGCGCTCGAGGCAGATCTCGTCCCACAGCTCGGTGAAGGCGCGCATCTTGCACATCTCGGTGACGAAGCGGATGCCGGCGTTCACGAAGAACGAGATGCGGCCCACCATCGCCGGGAAGCCCTCGGCCGGGACCTTCTGCTTCAGATCGTCCAGAACCGCGATGCCGGTCGCCAGCGCAAAGGCCAGCTCCTGCTCAGGCGTCGCGCCGGCCTCCTGCAGGTGATAGGAACAGACGTTCATCGGGTTCCACTTCGGCAGGTGCTCGCGCGTATAGGCGGCGACGTCGGTGATCATCGCGAGCGAGGGCTTCGGCGGGCAGATATAGGTGCCGCGGCTGAGGTATTCCTTCACCAGGTCGTTCTGCACCGTGCCCTGAAGCTTCGACACATCCGCGCCCTGCTCCTCGGCGACCGCGATGTAGAGCGACAGCAGCCACGGCGCCGTCGCGTTGATCGTCATCGAGGTGTTCATCTGCTCGAGCGGGATCTGGTCGAAGAGCGCGCGCATGTCGCCCAGATGGCAGACCGGCACGCCGACCTTGCCGACCTCGCCCCGCGCGAGCACGTGGTCCGAATCATAGCCGGTCTGGGTCGGCAGGTCGAAGGCCACCGAAAGCCCGGTCTGCCCCTTCGCGAGGTTCATCCGGTAAAGCTCGTTCGACTTCGCGGCCGTGGAATGGCCCGCGTAGGTGCGGAACAGCCAGGGCTTGTCCTTGGCGGGTTTCTGGATCTCGGTCATGGCGGCCTCCGGGGCTGGGGCGATTCACGAATGGGCAAGAAAATTGCCGTTCGAGACCTGATATGCGAAAGAATGTGTCCCTGTCAATTCGCTGCGGCGCGGCGCCGCGGGTGGACATGCAGAGCGGTTGCGGCAAGCCCTGCTGGGCGCAGGGCAATCCTTTTGCTTGTGCAGCATGGACTTGCCGGTTTCTGCCCGCGGCCGAAACGGGAGGGACACAAAATTACAAAATCACAACTTCGAGCATTGCATTATTGCGCGAGCAATATTATTTCGGTCTGCAATCCCCGCCCGATTCTGCGGCGCGGCAACGACAACAGGAGATGCTCATGGCCCTCGACGTGAACACCGGGATCGCCCCTTATGATGCGCCCGAGAAGGACCTCTACGAAATCGGCGAGATGCCGCCCCTCGGCTATGTTCCGAAGAACATGTACGCTTGGGCGATCCGTCGTGAGCGTCACGGCGAGCCCGAGCAGTCGTTCCAGGTCGAGGTCGTGCCGACCTGGGAAATCGACAGCAACGAGGTGCTGGTGCTCGTGATGGCCGCCGGCGTGAACTACAACGGCGTGTGGGCCGGCCTCGGCGTGCCGATCTCGCCCTTCGACGGCCACAAGCAGCCCTATCACATCGCGGGCTCGGATGCGGCCGGCATCGTGTGGAAGGTCGGCGACAAGGTGAAGCGCTGGAAGGTGGGCGACGAGGTCGTGATCCACTGCAACCAGGACGACGGCGACGACGAGGAATGCAACGGCGGCGACCCGATGTTCTCGCCCAGCCAGCGGATCTGGGGCTACGAGACGAACGACGGCTCGTTCGCGCAGTTCACCCGCGTGCAGGCGCAGCAGCTGATGCCGCGTCCGAAGCACCTCACCTGGGAAGAATCGGCCTGCTACACGCTGACCCTCGCCACCGCCTATCGCATGCTCTTCGGCCACGAGCCGCATGACCTGAAGCCGGGCCAGAACGTGCTGGTCTGGGGCGCCTCGGGCGGCCTCGGCTCCTTCGCGATCCAGCTGGTGAACGCGGCCGGCGCCTCGGCGATCGGGGTGATCTCGGACGAGGACAAGCGCGACTTCGTGATGTCGCTCGGCGCCAAGGGCGTGATCAACCGCAAGGACTTCAAGTGCTGGGGTCAGCTGCCCAAGGTGAACTCGGAAGAGTACAACACCTGGCTGAAGGAAGCGCGCAAGTTCGGCAAGGCGATCTGGGACATCACCGGCAAGGGCGTGAGCGTCGACATGGTCTTCGAACACCCCGGCGAGGCGACCTTCCCGGTCTCGACGCTGGTGTGCAAGAAGGGCGGCATGGTGGTGATCTGCGCCGGTACCTCGGGCTTCAACTGCACCTTCGACGTGCGCTACATGTGGATGCACCAGAAGCGCCTGCAGGGCAGCCACTTCGCGCACCTCAAGCAGGCCTCGGCGGCGAACAAGCTGATGATCGAGCGCCGCATCGACCCGTGCATGTCCGAGGTCTTCCCCTGGGACGAGATCCCGAAGGCCCACACCAAGATGCTGCGCAACCAGCACAAGCCCGGCAACATGGCGGTGCTGGTGCAGGCGCCGCGCACCGGGCTGCGCACCTTCGAGGACGCGCTCGAGGCCGGCAAGCAGGGCTGAGCCCCTCGCACGAGAAAGAAAAGACCCCGCGTCCGGAAGGGCGCGGGGTTTTCGTTTGGCCGGCCGGTCTGGAGAGGTCAGGCGCGCAGGCGGCGCATGGCGAGGATCTGCGCCGCGGCCGCGTGCAGCGGCACGGTGCGGAACATGTCGGCCAGCATCCGCACATCGGCCTTCACGCCCTCCCAGCGGCCGCGTTTCGCCCCCTTCCAAGGGCTCGCGACCTCGGGCCAGCGCACCACGGCGATGCGCTGCCGGCTGCCGATCCAGCGCCGGTTCAGATAGACCTCGAGCCCGAAGCGCGGCAGCGTGCGCAGCGCGCCGGTCTCGCCGATCAGCGCCTTGGGCATCACCCGCTCGCCCGAGATGTAATCAAGCCCGATCGCCCGCCAGGGCCAGGGGGAATTGCCGCGCAGGCTGATCGAGACATCGGCCCGCCCCTCGCGCACCGGCGCGATCAGCGCCTCGAGCGCGGTCGGGCCAAGGCCGATCAGGTCGCTGTCGATCAGCATGACCAGCTCGTGCGTCGCCGCCTCGATGCCGACCGAGACCGCCCAGCTCTTGCCGCGGTTCTCGGGCAGGCGGATGAGGCGCGCGCCCTCGACCGCCGCGGCAGCGTCCGCAGTGCCGTCGGATGAGCCGTCGTCGACCACGATCACCTCGTCGATCGCCGGGTGGCCCAGCACCTCGCGCAGCACGGTGGCGATGCGCGGCGCCTCGTTGAAGGCGGGGATCACGCAGCTCAGCCGTCGGCTCATGCCTCGGCGCCCCCGGCCCGCGCCGCCTCGAGCCCGCCCATCGCGGTGCCGCGCCACTCGAAGCCGCGGCGCATCCAGGTGGTCACCCAGAGCGGCGCCAGCAGCAGGTCGCGCAGCCCCATCGCGGCGATGTCGCGCGGCCCGCAGGGCCAGCCGGCGATGCGGCACAGCGCGATCTCGGCCCCATACCAGAGCGCGAGGAAGGGCAGCGCCCAGCCCAGACCGGCCAGACCGCCCAGCGCGATCAGCGCGGCGACGGGCGGCCAGGGGCCGAGCAGGATCTCGGCCACGAACAGGCCCGGAAAGCCGTCGCGCCGCACCCGCGCCCAGCGCAGCTGCCGGTCCCAGACCGCGCGCAGGCTGCGCGGCCCGATCGGCTGCGCGAAGGGCTCGCGCGCCAGACGCACCACCAGCCCCTGCCCGCGCACCGCCTTGGTCGAGGCGACGTCCTCGGCCAGATCGCGGCCAAGCGCGACGAGGCCGCCGGCATGTTCCAGGACGTCACGGCGCCAGAACAGCGTCTTGCCCTGCGCAAAGCCGACGCCAAGGCTGTCGGCCGCCAGCTGCCAGCGCGCCTGGAAGCTGTTCAGGAAGGCGCATTCGAGCGCGCCGCCCATCCCCTCGCCGCGGATGCCGACCGGCGGGCAGGACACCAGCCCCGTGCCCGGCTGCCAGACCGACAGCAGCCGCTCGATGTAATCGACGGGCAGCAGCAGGTTGGAATCGGTCATCGCGACGAAGGCGCCGCGACTGACGCGCCAGCCCTTCTCGAGGTTGTTGAGCTTCGGATTGCCGCTCAGCCCGCTTTCGCCGATCAGCAGCTGTGCGTTCACCTGCGGGTTCTCGGCGATCAGCCGGCGCACCAGCGCCACCGCCGGATCGCTTTCATGCGCGGCGCAGAAGATCACCTCGAGGTCGCGCCAGCTCAGCCGGAAGGAGGAGCCGAGCGTCTCCTCGTCATGCAGGTCGAGGCCGCAGACCGGGCGGATCAGGCTGACCATCGGCCGGCCGGGGATCGGGCGCACGGGGGTGAGGTGCAGATAGCGTCGCGCGGTCAGCACGGCCGAGGCGAGGTGCAGCGCCAGCGTCACCGCCACAAAGACCGACAGCAGGATGACAAGGGCGGTCATGCGCGGCGGCTCCGCTCGGCGGCGGGGGTCCAGAGCTCGGCGCTCTGCGTCTCGCCCGACCATTCCAGCATCTTCAGCGAGCCATCGGCGGTTTCGACAAGGGCGGTCTGGTTGTCGACCCAATCGCCGCAATTCGCGTAGACGAGCCCGTCGCGGTGATGCAGCGCCGCCTTGTGGTAGTGGCCGCAGATCACGCCGTCGTGGCCGCGCTCGCGCGCAAGCGCGGAAAGCCGTTCCTCGAACTTGTTGCCCACCAGCATCAGCGCGTTCACCCCCATGATCGCAAGCTCGAACAGCCCGCGCTCCGAGGTGCGATGCAGGTGCAGCTTCAGCCACTGATCGGCGGCGCGCAGCGTGGCATCGGCGCGGCTGCCGATCCGGGTCATCACATGCCAGCGGAAGATCCGCGCGTCGCATTGGTCGCCGTGCAGGATCAGATAGCGCATGCCGTCCGCCGCCCGGTGCACGTCGGTCTCGCGCAGCTCGAAGGCACCGAACATCGGCCCCTCGTGCAGGCGCAGCGCCGCATCGTGGTTGCCCGGCAGATAGACCACCCGCACGCCCGCCCGCGCCCGCGCACTCAGCTCTTCGATGATCGCGTCATGCACCTCGCCCCAGTGCACGCGGCCCGGGTGCCAGATGTCGAGGATGTCGCCCACCAGATAGATCGTCTCGGCCTCGGTGCGGTTCAGGAAGTCAAGGAAACGCGCCGCCCGGCTGCCTCTGGATCCGAGATGCAGATCGGACACGAAGAGGGTGCGATAGCTCTTGCGGATCGTCTGGGGCGCGGTTTCGGGCATGACGGTTTCCTTCTGCTTCCTGACCCCCAATGCGCCGCAAGCGATACGGTTTCATGTCAGTTCCGCAAAACTATGTGACAGTTTCTGCGACGCAGCAATGGCTTTCCGGCGTCACACGCAAGCGTGACACGAATGGACCGCATGTCAATCGCCTCGCAGCAGAGTCACCGCCCCGCCGCCAGAGCCTTGAAACGGCCCGATTTCCGTGGCCTTCTTCGGCAAATCCTTTGTGCCGCGAATTCGGGAATGTCCCGCCGATGTCGATCTATTCAGACCTGCCCGACCGTTGCTTCTGGCGTCGCTGCCTGCGCAGCCCGCGTTTCGATTTTGCCGAGATCTACCAGCCCACGGTGACGATCGAGGCGGGCGAGCCGATCGCCACCGCGGGCAGCTGTTTCGCGCAGAAGATCGGGCGCGAGCTGAAGCGCTCGGACGCGCGCTTCCTCGACCTCGAGCCCGCGCCCCCGGGGATGAGCGAGACGACGGGGACCGGCTTCGGCTATGGGCTCTATTCGGCGCGCTACGGCAATATCTACACCACCGCGCAGCTGCTGCAGCTGGCCGAGGACGCCTTTTCGGATCATGTCCGCGAAGACACGCTGTGGACGAAGGACGGCGCCTGGTTCGACGGGCTGCGGCCGCGGATCGAACCGGGCGGCTTTGCGCGCCGTGCCGATGTGGTGACGGCGCGGCGCTCGCACCTGCGCCAGGTGCGGCGGCTGTTCACCGAGGCCTCGGTCTTCGTCTTCACCCTCGGGCTGACGGAACGCTGGGAACATGCCGAGACCGGCACCGTCTATCAGCTCTGTCCGGCGACGGTCGATCCGGCCTTCGGCGCGCCCGAGCACCGCTTCCACAACACCGGGGTGAGCGAGGTGGTGTCGGAACTGACGCGCTTCATCGCGCTGGTGCGCGCCTACACGCCCGACCTGCGCTTCCTCTTCACCGTCTCGCCGGTGCCGCTTGCCGCGACCGCGACCGGCGGCCATGTGCTGCCGGCCACCATCCGCTCGAAATCGGTGCTGCGCGCGGCGGTCGACGAGGTCGTCACCGCCCTGCCCGGCTGCGACTATTTCCCCTCCTACGAGATCGCCACCGCCAACCCGCTGTTGCGCGACGCCTTCGACGCCGGCCAGCGCGAGGTGAAGGACGAGGTGGTGGCCGAGATCATGACGACCTTCTTCGCCGCCCAACCGGGGCTGAGCCGCACGCTGCCCGACACGGCCGCCGAGGAGCCCGACACGGTGTGTGACGAAATCCTGCTGGACGCATCACGGACATGAAGATCTTCGTCACCGGCAATTCGCATTCCGCCTGCCTGATCGAGGCCTGGAAACAGGTGCAGGACAGCTCTCCGCACCAGATCGACTTCTTCGTGCGCGGCGGCAGCGGGGTGAAGGACTACCGCATCGACGGCACCCGGATCGAGGCCGGCAATGACGATTTCCGCGGCTATCTCGCCCGGCTCGGGCTGAGGGACAGCTTCGATCTGGCCGAGTATGACGCCCGCGTGGTGATCGGCGCCGAGGTCAGCCCGTTCCTGATGATCGCGATCCTGAACAAGTGCCACGTGCTCGGCTGGCCCGACCCGAACCGCCGCGGCGCGCAGGAGATCACCGAGCGCTGCCTGCAGGCGGCGCTGGCCGACGGGTTGCGGGGCGCGAACGGCGGGCAGATGGTGGCGGCGCTGCAGGCCATGCCGGGGCTCGGCGCGCGGCCGATGCTGGTCGTGCCGCAGCCTTTCCCGTCAGAGCGACTCAGGACCATGGGGACGGCCGGGGCGGGCTTCCTGCGCGCGATCCGGGGGCACATGGCCCCCCTTGCCGCGGCGGGGTTCGCCGATGTCGCGTCGCGCACCTTCGCCGATCTCGGCGCGCGCTTCCTGCCTCAGCCCGAGGACACGACGGTCGATTTCATCCTCACACCCGAGGCCTTCACCAGCCGGGCCAAGCGGCTGATCGACCTCGACAAAGTGCAGCCGAAGGGGGATTTCCTCCACGCCAATGCGGCCTTCGGCGCACGCATCCTGGACCAGATCCTCGGCGCCCTCGACGCCTGAAGTCGATTAAAAAGCGCGATAAATCCCGAGCAAAATTGGCGGAACAAATAGGAAACCCTTAACCGCCCGAGGCGCAGTCTCCCTCCGAAGCAGGAGACACGCCATGTCCGGAATTTACATCATCGCGGGGCAGAGCAACGCCAACAACATCGCCGACGAGATGACGGCGGAATTGCAGGCGCGCGACCCGGGCTGCACCGTGCTCACCATCGCGGATGCCGGGGCGCCGCTGACCTGGGGGCGGGGGGGGGACACCGACTGGTATCAGGGCAACGACCTGCCGAGGGCGCTGCTCGATGCGCTGGACGCGGCGCTGCGCCGCGACGGCAGCGCCCATCTCGAGGGGATCATCTGGGTGCAGGGCGAGGCCGACACGCTCGCCTGCGCCCGCAGCAGCCTTTATGCGGAGAAGGCAGAGGCGCTTTTCGATCGGATCGAGGCGCATCTGCACGACGGCTTTGCCGGCCGGGGGGCGGAGTTCTACGATTTCGACGTGGCGACACTGCAGCTCTCCAGCTATGCGCCCGCATCGACCCGTGCGGCCTGGTCGACGATCGTCGGCGAGCAGCAGGCGCTGGCCGCCACGGATGACCGGGTGCAGCTGGTGAATGTCGATCTCGTCGCGGCGCAGGCAGGCATCCACCCCGGCGCGATGTTCGTCGACGCGCTGCATTACAGCCAGACGCTGGTGAACGCGCTGGTCACGGCCACCGCCGACAGCCTGCTTTCGGGCACCAGCGCCGCGGCCGCGCGGGTGACCATGGGCACCGACGGGGACGACGTGTTCGCCGCCGTGCAGATCCCCGCCGCGGCCGGCGGCGACCCGAAGATCCCGCCCCTCGCCTTTGCCGGTTTCGGCGGGGACGACACCTATACCGTGCTGTCGCCCCAGACGATGGTGATCGAGGCGACGGGGGGCGGCACCGACCTGATCCGGGCGCAAAGCAGTTACGACATGTCGATCTGGGCGCCGCAGGTCGAGGCGCTGACGGTGATCGGCACCATGGGGCGACGCATCGTCGGCAACGCCCTCGGCAACAGCCTTCAGGGCAACGCCGGGCACGACTGGATCGCCGGCGGCGGCGGCAATGACATGATTTTCGGCGCCGGCGGCAACGACACGTTGCGGGGCGGCTTCGGCGCCGACCGGCTGGCCGGCGGCATCGGCAACGACCGGCTCTGGGGGGATGCCGGCAATGACACGCTGCAGGGCGGGGCGGGCAACGACACGCTTGTCGGCGGCAATGGCACCGACTTCCTCAACGGCGGCGACGGCAACGATCTGCTGCGCGGCGGCTGGGGCGCGGACCGCTTCTATCACGACGGCACCGCGGCCGCGGGCTGCGACCGCATCGGCGACTACAGCAGTGCCGACGGCGACGTGCTGATCTTCCGCGACAGCACCGCCTCGGTCGATGATTTCGAGCTGCGCCTGGCGACGGTGCCGGGGGCGGGCGATGCGCAGATCCGCGAGGTTCTGGTGATCCACGAACCGACCGGGGCGCAGGTCTGGACGCTGGTCGACGGCGCGGCGCAGGATCACATCTGGCTGCAGATCGGGGGGCACAGCTATGACCTGCTCGCCTGACCCGGCCTCAGTCCGCCTGCAGGGCCGCTGCGCTGCCGCTTTCGTCCTTCAGCGCAACGCCGGTCGCGCCGAGCTGACGCGCGGCACCGACAAGCCAGGCAAGGCGATCGGCCGCGGCCTCCGGGCCAAGGCCGCCATGGCCATGGATGTTCGACACGCAATTGCGCGCGCTGTCGCGCAGCCCCGCCCGCGGCGCCAACGTCAGATAGGCGCCCAGGCTGTCCGCCACCGTCAGCCCCGGCCGCTCGCCGATCAGCATCAGCACCATCCCGGCGCCGGTCGCCGCTCCGATCGCGTCGCCAAGCGCCACCCGTGCCCCCTCGGCCAGGATCACCGGCACCTCGGCCAGCTCGGGCAGCCGCGCAACCAGCGCCGCGACCAGCGCCGCCGCATTCGCCTCGACCCCGCGCGCCGACAGCCCGTCGCCGATCACGATCAGCAGCGGGCAGTCGAGCCGCGGCAGATCCGTCCCCGCGGCCAGCTGCCGGCCAAGATCCGGGCGGCGCAGATAGACCGCCCGCTCGGTCGCCGCACTCGCCACCCGCAGCGTGGCCAGCGGCGCCAGCGCCCGCGCCAGCGCATCCCAACCGACACGGCCGTGGATCGCGTCGCGCGCCGCGGCATGATCTTCCTGAAAGGCCATCAGATCGGCCAGCGGCACCGGCCGCGCCGACGCATCCAGCCGCACCCGCGCCGGCGTCAGCCGCGCCAGCGCCTCGAAAACCGCAACCTTCCCGCGCGCCTTGTCCATCGCATCCCCCGTCATGCCGTCAGCCCCAGACGCCGCGCCATTCCCGCCGGATCGGGCAGCGCCCGCGTCGTGCCCCCCTCGCGCGCCAGCCCGAACCGATCGAGCCAGGCCTCGAACTCGGGCGCCGCCTTGCGCCCGCTCAGCTCGCGCAGATAGGCAATGTCGTCGAAGGCAAGGCTCTGGTAGCCAAGCATCACGTCATCCGCCCCCGGCACGGTGATCAGGAAGTTCACCCCCGCGTCGACCAGCAGCGTGGCGAGCGTGTCCATGTCGTCCTGATCGGCCTCGACATGGTTCGTGTAGCACACGTCCACCCCCATCGGCAGGCCGAGCAGCTTGCCGCAGAAATGATCCTCGAGCCCGGCACGGATGATCTGCTTGCCGTCATAGAGGTATTCGGGCCCGATGAAGCCCACCACGGTGTTGACCAGAAGCGGCGGGAAGGCCCGCGCCACGGCATAGGCCCGCGCCTCGAGCGTCTGCTGATCGACGCCGTGATGGGCCCCCGCCGACAGCGCCGCGCCCTGCCCGGTCTCGAAATACATCACGTTCTGCCCGATCGTGCCGCGCCCGGCGGCAAGCCCCGCCTCCTGCGCCTCGCGCAGGATCGACAGGTTGACGCCAAAGCCGTCGTTCGCCGCCTCGGTGCCCGCGACCGACTGGAAGATCAGATCGACCGGCGCCCCGGCCTCAAGGAGCTGCACCGAATTCGTGACATGGGTCAGCACGCAATTCTGGGTGGGGATGTCGAAGCTCTGCCGCAGCTCGTCGAGCGCCACCAGCAGGTCGTGGCAATTGCCGAGGTTGTCGGAGGCCGGGTTGATGCCGATCACCGCATCGCCCGCGCCATGCAGCAGCCCGTCGAGGATCGACACCGCGATCCCCTTCGGGTCGTCGGCCGGATGGTTCGGCTGCAACCGGGTCGAAAGCGTGCCGCGCGCGCCCAGCGTGTTGCGAAACGCCGTCACCACCTCGCATTTGCGCGCGACGCGGATCAGGTCCTGGTTGCGCATCAGCTTCGAGACCGCCGCGACCATCTCCGGGGTGAAGCCGGGCGCGGCGGCGCGCAGGGTCTCGGCCGTCGCCGCGGGCGAAAGCAGCCAGTCGCGCAGCTCGCCCACCGTCATCGAGCGGAACGGCGCGAAGGCGGCCGCGTCATGCGTGTCGAGGATCAGCCGCGTGACCTCGTCGACCTCATAGGGCACCAGCGCCTCGGTCAGGAAGGTCGCAAGCGGCAGATCCATCAGCACCCGCCGCGCCGCGACCCGCTCGAGCGCGCTTGTCGCCGCGATCCCCGCCAGCGCATCGCCCGACCGCTCCGGCGTTGCCGCCGCCATCACCGCGGCCAGCGTGCCGAAACGGAACCGCTCTCCCCGTGCCGTCGCCTGATATCCCATCACCGCCTCGTGCCGTTCGGGGACGCGCCGCGGCACGTCCGTTTCCGTCTTCTCTCTAGGGGCCGCGCCCGCGGATGGCGAGGGCCGGGCGGGCAAGCGCACCCCATGCTCCCCAAGAATGCCGCGAGTTTCATCACCTTGCAAAGGGGCGCGCAGCGGTTGCGCGCCGCGGGAATGCGCCCCGGCCCACAAGGGCAGGATTGCGTCTTCGGCCGGCGCGATGTAATTACGTTATATCATAACATTCATGAGGCCCCCATGACCCGCCCCAGCGACCCCCGCCTTCCCGTCACCGTGCTTTCGGGCTTCCTCGGCGCCGGCAAGACTACGCTTCTGAACCACGTGCTGAACAACCGCGAGGGCCGGCGCGTGGCGGTCATCGTCAACGACATGTCCGAGGTGAACATCGACGCCGATCTGGTGCGCGACGGCACCACGCTCGACCGCGCCGAGGAGAAGCTGGTCGAGATGACGAACGGCTGCATCTGCTGCACCCTGCGCGACGACCTGTTGCAGGGCGTGCGCAAGCTGGCCGAAGAGGGCCGCTTCGATTACCTGCTGATCGAGGGCACCGGCATCGCCGAGCCGCTGCCCGTCGCCGCGACCTTCGACTTCCGCGACGAAGCGGGCGAGAGCCTGTCGGATGTCGCGCGGCTCGACACGATGGTGACGGTGGTCGATGCGATCAACCTGACGCGCGACTTTTCCAGCGCCGATTTCCTCTCCGACCGCGGCGAAAGCCTGGGCGAGGGCGACACGCGCACGCTGGTCGACCTGCTGACCGAGCAGATCGAGTTTGCCGATGTCGTGGTGCTGAACAAGGTCAGCGACGCCGGCCCCGCGCGGCGCCAAGCGGCGCGCAAGATCGTCAAGGCGCTGAACCCCGATGCGAAGCTGATCGAGACGGATTTCAGCGCCGTCGCGCCCGACGAGATCCTGAACACCGGGCGCTTCGATTTCGACACCGCCTCCGAGCATCCGCTCTGGGCGAAGGAGCTGTATGGCTTTGCCGAACACGTGCCCGAGACCGAGGAATACGGCATTTCCTCTTTCGTCTACCGCGCCCGCCTGCCCTTCGACCCGGGCCGCATCCACGCGGTGCTGACCGGCGATCTGCCCGGCGTCATCCGCGCGAAGGGACATTTCTGGGTGGCGACGCGGCCGGACTGGGCGGCGGAGTTCTCGCTCGCCGGGGCCGCGGCGACCGTGCGCCCGCTTGGCCAGTGGTGGGCCGCCGTCCCGCGTGACCGCCGCCCCGCCCATCCCGAAGCCCGTGCCGAGATTGCCCGGAACTGGGTCGAGCCCTGGGGCGACCGGCGTCAGGAACTGGTGTTCATCGGCGCCGGGCTCGACCGGGCGGCGATCACCGCGGCACTGGATGCGGCGCTGCTGCCGACCGAGTTCTTCCTGCCCGAGGCCTGGGTCGATCTGGCCGACCCCTTCCCCGCCTGGGACCATCGCCGCGCCGGCTGAGCTGCGCCGGTTCCGCGGCGGCGGCGATTGCCTTCCGCGGCGGAACCGGCTTAACATGGTTATTGGTTTTCAGACGCGCGCCGCACGGCGTGTGATCGAATGGAATGGGGAGACGCTGGGGCATGGCAGATCTGCGCGAGATCATGCATATCGAGGACGACGCCGATATCCGGCAGATTGCGCGGATGTCGCTCGAACTCGTCGGCGGCTTCTCGGTGAACCAGTTCGAGGGCGGCCAGCCCGCACTTGACGCGGCCCCCACGCTCAAGCCCGATCTGATCCTTCTCGACGTGATGATGCCCGACATGGATGGCGAGGAAACCTTCCACCGCCTGCGCGAAATCCCGGGCTACGAGGCGGTGCCGATCATCTTCGTCACCGCCAAGGCCTCGCGTGCCGATTTCGACCGGCTGCGCGAGATCGGCGCGGCCGAGGTGATCCTGAAGCCCTTCGACCCGATGTCGCTGCCCGACCAGATCCGCGAGATCTGGGCCCGCGTCACCGCCTGAGATCACAGGATCGGCGCGAAAAGCCGGGCGACCGGGGCGGCCAGCCGCACGAAGAGCGGCGCGCCGGCGAGCGGCCCCTGCCACAGCGGCGCCGCCTCAAAGTCGCGCTCCAGCATCCGCGCCACCTGCCCGGCCGTGGCCGGATCGAAGACCACGGCGCTCGCCTCGAAGTTCAGCCGGCAGGACCGGCTGTCGAGGTTGTGGCTGCCGATCGCGGCAATCTCGTCATCGATCAGCACCACCTTCTGGTGCATGAAGCCCGCGTCATAGCGGTGCACCCGCACGCCCGAGCCGCGCATCTCCTCGAGAAAGGCGAAGCCCGCCAGCCAGACCAGCCAATGGTCCCGCCGCCCCGCCATCAGCACCCTCACGTCGACACCGCGCAGCGCGGCCAGCCGCAGCGCCTGGCGCAGCCCTGTATCCGGAGTGAAATAGGGCGAGGCGATCCACAACCTCTTGCGGGCCGCGGTGATCGCCTGCGCGAAATAGAGCGTGCCGGTCTCCTGCGCATCCGAGGGGCCCGAGGCGAGCACAAGCGCCTGAACGCCCTCGGGCACATCGCGCGGGGTCCAGTCGAGCGCCGGCAGCTCGCCGGTCGCCCAGTGCCAGTCCTCGGCGAAGTGGAGCTGCAGCTGCGCCACCGCGCCGCCCTCGATCCGCACCATCGTGTCGCGCCAGGGGCCAAGCCGCGGGTTGCGACCGACATATTCGTCGCCGATGTTGTAGCCGCCGGTGAAGGCCACCTCGCCGTCGATCACCGCGATCTTGCGGTGATTGCGGAAGTTCACCCGCAGCGGCGCAAGGGCGCGCGGCGGGTGGCGGGCGTGGAAGTTGGTGATCTCGACCCCGGCCTCGCGCATCCGCGCGACATAGCTGCGGTGCAGCCCATAGCTGCCGAAGGGATCGTAAAGCACGCAGACCCGCACCCCCTCGCGCGCCTTGGCGATCAGCGCCTCCTGCAGCGCCCGGCCAAGGCCGTCGTCGCGCAGGATGTAGGTCTCGATCAGCACATAGCGGCGCGCGGCGCGAATCGCGGCAAAGAGGGTCTCGAACACCTCGGCGCCATCGGTCAGCAGCGCGACACGGTTGCCCGAGGCGGCGGCGCGCCCGGCGATCGCCTCGAAACCGGCGCGGATGCCCTGCGTCTCGGGGGCAAGCACGGGCGGCGGCGGCGCGGCCTGCGGCGCCTCGGCCACGCGGGCGGCCAGTTCCGACAGCTGGCGGGCGCGGATCATCGCCGGATAGCGGAAATCGCCGAAGATCAGATAGGCCGGCACGCCGACATAGGGCAGCGCCAGCAGGAACACCGTCCAGCCCACCGCGCCCTGCGGCGTGCGGGCAAAGCGCATTGCCCGGAAAGCGAGCAGGAAAGCCGAGCCGTGCAGGGCCAGCAGCCCCGCCGTGACCAGAAAGGCGAGGGCCTCGCCGTTCATCCGCCCGCCCTGCCCGGGCCGCGGCTCATGCCACCCCGTCGCCGTGCAGCGCGCGCAGCCGCGCAATCACCGCGTCGCAGACCGCAGGCCCCTCGGCGCCCAGCGCGGCATCGAGGGCACGGATGCGCCGGCGCAGCGCGCTGACCTCGTCGATCAGGCCGAGGATCAGCGGCACCGCCTCGTCGTTGACCTCCATGTCCTCGGTCAGCTCGACGATCAGGCGCAGCCGCGCAAGGTCGGTCTCGTCATAGGCGGGGCCGGCCTCGGACAGGCGCGGCCGCACCCAGGACCGGGTGACGCACAGGGTGAGGCGTTCGGCGCTGAGCCGCCCGATCCGGTCGAGGAGTTCGGCTTCGGTCATCATCAGCGCTCTCCCTTCCATCCGGCGCGGGGATCATAGTGATGCTTCGCCCGCCAGGCCTTGACCGCCTCGGCGAGCGCCGCGTCCTCGTCCTCGGGCAGCACGATCTTCAGCGTGATGCGCAGATCGCCCGGCGTGCCATGGGCGCGCTGCACGCCCTTGCCGCGCAGCCGCATCACCCGGCCCGAGCTTGAATGCGCCGGCACCTTCAGCTTGACGCGCCCGCCCGGCACCGGCACCTCGACCGGCCCGCCCAGCACCGCCTCGTCGATCGAGATCGGCAGCTCCATCACCACGTCGTCGCCGTCACGGCTGAAGACCGGATCGGGCGCGACCGAGATCCGCACCAGCGCATCGCCCGCCGGCCCGCCGTTCGCGCCGGGCCCGCCGCGGCCGGCAAGACGCAGGCTCTGGCCGTCCTCGATCCCCGCCGGGATCGTCAGCTCGACGCGGCCGACCTCGGGCAGGGTCACCGTCTTCTTCGCGCCGGTGACCGTGTCGAGGAAGCCGACCTCGAGGTGGAAATGCAGGTCCTGACCGCGCATCTTCATCTGCTCGAACCCTCCGCCGGCACCGCCGAAGCCCCGCCCCGCGCCACCCTGCGCACGGAAGGCGCGCGAGAAGATGTCGCCGAGGTCGTCGAAGCCGCCCTCGAATTCATAGCGCTGCGACGGATCATGTTCCGCATAGGAGCGGTAATATTGCCGCTGCGGCTTTTCCTGCCCGCTCGCGTCGATCTCGCCCGCGTCATAGCGGCGCTTCTTCTCGGCATCGCGCAGCAGGTCGTAGGCCGCCGACACCTCCTTGAAGCGGTCGGCCTTCTTCGGGTCGCCGCCGGTCAGGTCGGGGTGCAGCTCCTTCGCGAGCTTGCGATAGGCTTTCTTGATCTCGGCTTCCGTGGCCATCTTCGCCACGCCGAGCACTTCATAGGGGTCTCTGACGCTTGTCTCTGCCATGGGGGTTCGTCCAATTCTGTCGCCTCAACAGGCGGTTGGGGCCAATATAGGCATCGCCCCCCCGGCCCTGCAACGTGCACGCGAAAATCGGGGCCGGAATTCCCGCCCGCGGCAGTCACCGGGAAGGCGGCAGGGAATGTCCCCTGCCGCCCGTGGCGCTCAGCGCAGCGGCTTCAGCGCGGCGGCCCATTTCGCCAGCTCGGCCACCATCGCATCGGCGCTGTCGAGATGCGGCTTCTCGGCCTCGAACACCCCGTCCTTGAGATGGCCGAAGACCATCGGGATCACCACCTGCTCGGGCACCGGCATCACCTTCAGCGTGGTCAGCATCGTCTTCGCCGTCTGCACCGAGCGCAGCCCGCCCGAGATCCCGCCATAGCTGACGAAACCCGCGGGTTTGTAGCCCCATTCGGAATAGAGGTAATCGACCGCATTCACGAAGGCCGGCGGCGCGGTGAAATTGTATTCCGGGATCACGAAGACGAAGGCGTCCGAGCCCTCGACGATCGCGCTCCAGCGCTTCGTGTGCTCCTGGGTGTATTTCTTCATCCGCGGATGGTTCGGCTCGTCGAGCAGCGGCAGGTTGACCTCGGCGAGGTCGGTCAGCACCACCTCGTCGAAGCCGCCCTTGTTCGCCACCGCATGGGCGAAGAACCAGTCCGCCACCGGCTTGCCGTTGCGGCCCGGGCGGGTCGAGCAGATCACCACGTTCAGTTTCATCGACATCTCCTGACAGTTGGGGAGGGAAAGGGTCAGTCGCGAGGGGGAGGTGCCCCCTCGCCCGTGCTTGCGGCCAGCGCCTCGGCGGTGCCGTCGAAGGCCATCACCGGCGCCTTGCGCCAGCCACCGTGCAGGTAAAGCAGGCTTGCCATCAGCAGCGTCGACAGCATCGAGGCCGGAAAGGACAGCCACAGCGCATCGGCGCCAAGCCAGCGCGACAGGCCGAAGGCAAAGCCGAGCCGCACCGGGTACATCGAGATGAACAGGATGATCAGCGGCCAGACCACCTGCCCGTTCGCCCGCACCGTGCCGAACAGCACCATGGTGAAGCCGAAGGCGACGAAGCCCCAGGTGGCGATGCGGCCGATGTGCTGGCCGATCGGGATGGCCGGGCTGCCGGTGCCGAGGAAGATCTCCATCGCCTGCCGGTCGGCCGCCATCAGCACCGCAACCAGCGTGCCGGTCAGCAGGAAGTTGAACAGCAGACCCGCGCGGGTGATCCGGCTGACCCGGTCCCAGCGGCCCGCGCCGATGTTCTGCGCCGCCATCGCGCTCACCGCCGCGCCAAGCGCCATCGCCGGCATCTGCACATAGGTCCACAGCTGCTGCGTCGCGCCGAAAGCCGCGGTGGTGTCGACGCCATGCGCGTTCACCAGGCTCAGCATCGTCAGCATCGAGGAGGAGACAACGATCATCTGCACGCCGATCGGCAGGCCCTTTTCGAGCAGCAGCTTCAGCACCGCGAGATCCGGACGCAACAGCCGCAGCTCGGCGCCGCGCAACCGCAACGGCAGGTCGCGCGCGTAGATGTAGGTCAGCATCCCGGCTAGGCTGATGACATTCGCCACCGCCGTCGCCAGGGCCGAACCGCCGATCCCCATCGCCGGGATGGGACCAAGGCCCAGGATGAAGACCGGGTTCAGCCCGATGTCGAGCACCACGGCGAGCGCCATGAAGATCAGCGGCGTCAGCGAGTCGCCCGAACCGCGCAGCGCCATCATCAGCATCGTCTGCATCAGGATCGCCGGCATCGCGACGAAGATCACCCGCAGGAAATCGAGCGCGAGCGGCGCGGTCTCGGCCGGAGTGCCCAGAAGCGCCAGCAGCTCGGGCGCGAAGATCCAGCCCAGCACCGCCACCGCGATCGCCACCGGCACGAAGGTGCCAAGCGCCGTGCCCACCACCTCGCGCGCGGCCTCGATGTCGCCGCGCCCGATCGACTGGCCGATCAGGATCGTCGCCGCCATGCCGAAGCCGAAGACGAAGGAGGTGAGCAGGAACATCACCAGATTGCCGTTCGTCGTGGCGGCAAGTGCATTCTCGCCCAGCAGCCGGCCGATCCAGACCGCGTCGATCGAGCCGTTCGCGGATTGCAGCACCGAGGAGCCGAGGGTGGGCAGGGCGAAGAGCAGAAGCGCGGCGTTGATCGGGCCGGTCGTCAGGGAATTGCGGGGGGGCATCCGGCACCTTTCACGAGAACAGACCCCGCAAGTGTAGGGCTTTCGTCCCTGTTGTCACCCATGTGGCCCGCGCCGTCCAGCGCACCGCGTGTCGCGCCGGGAACGCCGGGACACGCGACCCTACGTCACCGCCCGCACTGCGGCACTGCGGCGATCAAACCGTGGCGAGCCATCGGCCTGCGTGCTACGCAAGGGTGTATTCCCGGCCCCGCGCCGGGAGCGAAGGGATGGATTGACCCGGGGATGACCTTGCAAGACAGCACCGACAGCGGCACCGCCCCCGCCACCGAAGACTGGCGCAAGTATCGCGGCAAGCTGACGTTTCTGGCCCTTGCCGCGCTCGCCGCCACGCTCTGGTGGGGATACGGCTACTGGACCGAGGGCCGTTTCATCGAAGAGACGAACGACGCCTATCTGCAGGCCGACAAGGTGGCGATCGCGCCGAAACTTGGCGGCTATGTGGCCGAGGTGCTGGTCGCCCACAATGCCCGGGTCGCGAAGGACGCGGCCCTCGTGCGCATCGACGACGCCGATTACCGGGTCCAGCTTGCCCAAGCCGAGGCGCTGGTCGCGGCGGCCGGGGCCGATCTGAACCGCGCCGAGGCCGAGGCGACCCGCGCCGCCGCCGCCATCGCCCAGGCGAAGGCCGGCCGCGCCGCGGCCGAGGTCGATGCGGGCTTTGCCGAAAGCCAGATCGCCCGTTACACCCCGCTTGCGGCGACCGGCGCCGCCACCGCCGAACAGATGTCGCAACTGGCAAATGCGCGCGCCAAGGCCGCGGCGCAATTGCAGGTGGCGGACGCGCAGATCACCTCGGCCGAGGCCGCCGCCCGCACCGCCGCCGCCGCCATCGGCCAGGCAAAGGCCGCCATCGCCCAGGCCGAGGCCGCACGCGAGAAGGCCCGGCTCGATCTGAAGAACACCGTCGTGCGCGCGCCCTTCGCCGGCATCGTCGGCGACCGCACGGTGACGCCCGGCGCGCTTGTGGGCGCCGGCACGCAGCTGATGACGCTGATCCCCGAAGACCTCTACCTCGTCGCCAATTTCAAGGAGACGCAGGTCGGTGCGATGCGCCCGGGCCAGAGCGTCGAGATCGACGTCGACGCGCTGCCGGGCCATCCGCTCGCGGGCAAGATCGAAAGCCTCTCGCCCGGCACCGGCGCGCAATTCGCGCTGCTGCCGGCGCAGAACGCCACCGGCAACTTCACCAAGATCGTGCAGCGCGTGCCGGTGCGGATCGCGATCACCCCCGATCCGGCGGTGCAGGACCGGCTGCTGGCCGGCCTGTCGGTGACGGCGAAGGTCGACACTCGCAGCGGGGCCGCCGAATGAGCCTGACCGCGGGTCAGGCCGCCGCCCCGGCCCGGGCCGATGCGCAGGCCTGGCTGTCGGTCGCGGCGGGCACCATCGGCGCGCTGATGGCGACGCTCGACATCTCGATCACCAATGCCGCGCTGCCGGTGATCCAGGGCGAGATCGGCGCCAGCCCGACCGAGGCGACCTGGGTCTCCACCGCCTATCTGGTGGCCGAGATCGTGATGATCCCGCTCACCGGCTGGTTCAGCCGGATCTTCGGCATCCGCGATTTCCTGCTGCTCTCGACCGTGCTCTTCACCGCCTTCTCGGTGATGTGCGGGATGTCGTCGTCGCTGACGATGATGATCGTCGGGCGCATCGGGCAGGGCTTCTTCGGCGGCGCGATGATCCCGACCGCGCTCACCATCGTCTCGACCCGGCTGCCACCCGCGCAACAGCCGATCGGCATCGCGCTCTTCGGCATGACGGCGGTTCTGGGCCCGGTCGTCGGGCCGCTGCTCGGCGGCTGGCTGACTGAGCATGTGAGCTGGCATTACGCCTTCTTCCTGAACATCCCGGTCGGCGTCGGCCTTGTCGGGC
The DNA here is from genome assembly GCF_056590935.1 of Paenirhodobacter sp. YD-8. NCBI lineage: Bacteria > Pseudomonadati > Pseudomonadota > Alphaproteobacteria > Rhodobacterales > Paenirhodobacter > Paenirhodobacter sp. YD-8. Next base: position 3,563,319 of record NZ_CM152649.1, read on the forward strand.
TGCTGTTCTTCGGCCTGCACAAGGAACGGCTCAATCCCGCCGCCTTCTGGCGCGCCGACTGGCTGGGCATCTTCGGCCTGTCGCTGGCGCTTGGCGCGCTGACCGTGGTGCTTGAGGAAGGGCAGCGCGACATGTGGTTCGACTCGCCCCTGATCCGCGGGCTGAGCGCGGCGACGGTGCTCGGCCTGATTGCCCTCTTGATCGGGCAGAAACGCGCGGCCGAGCCGGTGATCGATCTCAGCATCCTGAAGGGGCGCGCCTTCTTCGGCGTCTTCGTGCTCAGCCTCAGCCTTGGCGCGGGGCTCTATGGCGTGCTCTACCTGATCCCGCAGTTCCTGGCCGCGGTGCCCGGCTACAACGCCCAGCAATCGGGGGTGATCGTGCTGATCTCGGGCGTGCCGACGATGATGATCATGCCGTTCTTCCCCTGGCTCGTGCGCCATCTCGACCTGCGCCTTGCCGTCGCCGGGGGGATGGCGCTCTTCGCCTGGGGCTGCTGGGTCGACATCACGCTGACCGCGCAATCCTCGGGCGATGACTTCACCCTGTCGCAGGTGCTGCGCGGCTTCGGTCAGGGCTTCGCGCTTTTGTTCCTCAATCAGGCCGCGGCCAGTTCCGTGCCGCCCGAGAAGGCCGAGGATGCCTCGGGCCTGTTCAACGCGGCGCGCAACCTCGGCGGTTCGGTCGGGCTGTCGATGATCGCCACCTTGCAGGACCGCCGCGGCTCGTTCCATGCCGAGCGTCTGGCCGAGGCGCTCCCCGCCGGCTCGCCGCAATTGCAGGGGCTGCTGCACGGCGATGGCGGCACGCCGCAGGCGCTCGCACTGAAGCTTCAGTTGGCCGCCCGCGTCATCACCGAACAGGCGCTGGTGATGACCTTCAACGACCTCTTCTACGTCTTCGCCCTGCTGCTTTTCGTCTGCATTCCGCTTGCCGTGCTGCTGCGGCCGTTGCCGAAGGGCGCCGGCCTCGCGATCCATTAGGTGCCCCCGATGCGTTCCCTGCCGCTTCTCCTCTGCCTTGCCGCCTGCGCCCCCCTCGGCCCCGACTATCAGGGCCCGCCGGTCGTGGCGAACCTCGCCGCGCGGTTCCAGCACGGGCAGCCGGCGACGGTGGCGGCCAATCCGCCGGCCGAGTGGTGGACGGGGTTCAACGATGCCGAACTGACCCGGCTGATCGCCCGCGCCCGCGCCGACAGCCCGGCGCTCGCGGTCGCCCGCGCCCGGCTCGCGCAGTCGCGCGCCGCCTATGCCGGGGCGGTCGCGAACCTGAACCCGGCGGGCGCGGTGCTGGGCGGGGCGCTCGACACCCGGATCGGCACCGGCGAGGCCGGGGGCAGCGTGCTGGTTCCCGGGCTGCCGCTGACCCTGCCCTCGGACGTCCAGAACGACATCTATTTCACCGGCTTCGATGCGAGTTGGGAGGCCGACCTTCTGGGCGGCAAGCGCCGCGCGGCCGAACGCGGCCGGGCCCAGGCCGAGGCCGCCGAAGCGGCCTTCGCCGATGCGCAGGTGCAGCTCGCCGCCGAGGTCGGGCGCGCCTATGTCGCGCTGCGCGGCGCGCAGGACGCGCTCGCCATCACCCGCCGCTCGGTCGCGCTGAAACAGCGCGGGCTGACGCTGAGCGAGGGCGCCGCGACGCAGGGCGTGACGAATGCGCTCGATATCGCCCGGCTGCGCGCCGATGCCGCCGCGACCGAGGCGCAGATCCCGCTGATCGAGGCGCAGGTCGACGCGCTGACGGCGCAGCTGGCGGTGCTGACCGGCACCACGCCCGCCGCGCTCGCCCCCGAGCTCGCCCGCCCCCGCGCCGTGCCGCGCCCGCCGCGCAAGGTGGCGATCGGCAACCCCGCCGACATGCTGCGCCGCCGCCCCGACATCCGCGAGGCCGAACGCAGGCTCGCCGCCTCGAGCGCCGCGATCGGCGAGACCGCCGCCAGCTTCTTTCCGAAGATCACCTTCATGGGCCTCGTCTCGACCGCCGGCGGCACGCCCGGCGCGGTGCTGCGCTCGGACGGGCTCGGCCTGGCCGTCGGCCCGGTGCTGCAATGGAACGCGCTCGATTTCGGCCGCAAGGATGCGGCGCTCGCGCAGGCGGCAGGCGTCCGTGACGAGGCGCTCGCGGGCTATCGCCAGACGGTGCTCGCCGCGCTTGCCGATGCCGAGGGATCGCTCTCGGCCTTCGAGAAGCGCCGCGCCTCGGTCGCGCGGCTGGCCACCGCCAGCGCCGAGGCCGCGAAGGCCACCGAACTTGCCGCGCAGATGACCGGCGCCGGCACGCTCTCGGTGATCGACCAGCTCGACATCCAGCGCGCCCAGCTGCAGATCGACCTGGCCCTCAGCCAGGGCCGGACGGAACTCGCCACCGCCTATATCGGCCTGAACAAGAGCCTCGGCCTCGGCTGGTCCCCCGCCCCGCCGCCGTTGCCCATGGCCGAGGTGGCGCAGGCGGCGATGGCAAAGGCCCCCTGAGCGCCCCGCCCCCTTTCCCCGCCCCTTGGACAATTTGCCCACCTGCGGCAAGGCGCAGGGGCGCAAGTCGCGCCGTTTTGACCATGATGCCCGCAGCTGCCGCCTCCCCCCGGGAGGGCGGCGCATCAGGTTGGAGAAAGACGGATGGACCTTGATATTGTGGAGCTGTCGCGACTTCAGTTTGCGATGACGGCTCTGTATCACTTCCTCTTCGTGCCGCTGACGCTGGGATTGTCGATCCTGGTTGCGATCATGGAGACGGTCTATGTGATGACCGGGCGGCCGATCTGGCGGCAGATGACGAAGTTCTGGGCGACGCTGTTCGGCATCAACTTCGTGCTCGGCGTGGCGACGGGCATCACCATGGAATTCCAGTTCGGCATGAACTGGAGCTATTACAGCCATTATGTCGGCGACATCTTCGGCGCGCCGCTCGCCATCGAGGGGCTGATGGCCTTCTTCATGGAGGCGACCTTCGTCGGGCTGATGTTCTTCGGCTGGGACAAGCTTTCCCGCGTCGGCCATCTCACCGTCACCTGGCTCGTCGCGATCGGCTCGAACTTCTCGGCGCTGTGGATCCTGATCGCCAATGGCTGGATGCAGAACCCGGTGGGCGCCGAGTTCAACCCGATGACCATGCGCATGGAGATGACCTCCTTCTTCGAGGTGCTGTTCAACGAGGTCGCGCAGGCGAAATTCGTCCATACCGTCTCGGCGGGCTATGTCACCGCCTCGATCTTCGTGCTTGGCGTCTCGGCCTGGTACATGCTGAAGGGGCGCCATCTGGAGCTTGCCCGCCGCTCGATCGCGGTGGCGGCGGCCTTCGGTCTCGCCTCGTCCTTCTCGGTGGTCATCCTCGGTGACGAGTCGGGTTACAACGCCTCGCTGAACCAGAAGATGAAGCTCGCCGCGATCGAGGCGATGTGGGAAACCGAACCCGCCCCCGCCTCCTTCACCCTCTTCGGCATCCCCGACCAGGCGGCGCGCGAGACCCATTACGCGGTCAAGATCCCCTTCGCGATGGGGCTTCTCGGCACCCGCTCGCTGACCGAGGAAATCCCCGGCATCGACCAGCTGGTGAGCCAGGCCGAGACCCGCGTGCGCTCGGGCATCCTCGCCTATGACGCGCTGATGCAGATCCGCGCGGCGAAGGGCAATGTCACGCCCGAGGAGACCGCCGCCTTCGAGGAACACTCGAAGGATCTGGGCTTTGCGTTCCTGCTCAAGCGCTATGTCGACGACCCGCGTCAGGCGACCGAGGCGCAGATCGTGCAGGCCGCGAATGACACCGTGCCCACGGTCTGGCCGATCTTCTGGTCGTTCCGGATCATGGTGGCGCTCGGCTTCTCCTTCATCGCGGTTCTGGGCTATTTCTTCGTGGTCTCGAACTTCAAGGGGATGCGCTATCCCCGCTGGGCGCTGCGGCTGGCCGTCATCGTCATCCCCGCGCCCTGGATCGCCGCCGAGCTCGGCTGGTTCACCGCCGAATTCGGCCGCCAGCCCTGGACGGTCGACGGCGTGCTGCCGACCGCGCTCTCGGTCAGCCATCTCTCGGTCGCTGATCTCGCGATCACCCTTGCGGGCTTCGTGCTCTTCTACACCGTGCTCTTCATCATCGAGATGGGGCTGATGGTGAAATACATCCGCAAGGGCCCCTATCAGGACGTCGCCGAGACCGAGGACTGGATGCGCCGCCACGAAGCGCGGCTGAAGACCTCGGACGATGCCGTCACCATGCCTGCGGAGTAAGACACCATGATTTTGCATGATCTGATCAGTCTCGATGTGCTGCGGGTGATCTGGTGGGGGCTCCTCGGCGTGCTGCTCATCGGCTTTGCCGCCACCGACGGCTTCGACATGGGCGTGGGGGCGCTGCTGCCCTTCGTCGCCAAGACCGATGACGAGCGCCGCGTCGTCATCAACACCGTCGGCCCGGTCTGGGAAGGCAACCAGGTGTGGTTCATCCTCGGCGGCGGCGCGATCTTCGCCGCCTGGCCGCCGCTTTACGCGGTCAGCTTCTCGGGCTTTTACCTGGCGATGTTCGCGGTGCTCGCGGCGCTGATCCTGCGCCCGGTGGGCTTCAAGTACCGCTCGAAGCGCGAGGGCCATGCCTGGCGCAACGGCTGGGACTGGGCGCTCTTCGTCGGCGGCGCGGTGCCGGCGCTGATCTTCGGCGTCGCCGTCGGCAATGTGCTGCAGGGCGTGCCGTTCCAGATCACCGAGGATCTGATGCCGCTCTACCCCGGCGCCTTCTATGCGAAGTTCCTCGGGTTGCTGAACCCCTTCGCGCTGCTCGCGGGCGTCGTCTCGCTGACCATGCTGCTGCTGCATGGCGCGGGCTGGCTGACGCTGAAGACCGAGGGCCCGGTGCAGCGCCGCGCGATCGCGATCGGTTCGGTCGCGGGCATCGTGGCGATCCTCGCCTATGCGCTCGCGGGCGTCTGGCTGGCTTACGGCATCCCGGGCTATGCGCTCACCTCCGAGGTCGCGGCGAACGGGCCCTCGAACCCGCTGCTGAGCACCGTTGCGCATCAGGGCTCCTGGCTTGCGGCCTATGCGCTGCGGCCCTGGATCGCGATCGCCCCGGGTCTGGGCATCGCCGGTATGGCGTTGGCGATCGTGGCGATGCGCAAGGCGAGCGGCGCGGCGCTGATCTTCTCGGGCCTCGCGATCCTTGGCGTGATCGCCTCGGTCGGGCTGACGATGTTCCCCTTCATCCTGCCCTCCTCGATCCAGCCCGACGCCTCGCTCACCGTCTGGGACGCCTCCTCCTCGCATCAGACGCTGTTCGTGATGCTGGTCGTCTCGGTGATCTTCGTGCCGATCATCCTTGCCTACACCGCCTGGGTCTACAAGGTCCTCTGGGGCAAGGTCACCGTCGCCGAAGTCACCGAAAACAAGAACGCCTACTGAGAAAGGACGCATCCCATGTGGTACTTCGCCTGGATCCTCGGCCTCCCCCTCGCTGCCCTCATCGCCGTCGCTAACGCAATGTGGCTCGAAATGCTCAACGATCGGAAGATGATCGGCGGTCACGACCCGAAGCCGTGACCCCACCCCCTTCGCGGCGGGGTCCAGCCGCCGCAAAGCCCTGACCGCGTCCCTTTGGTCTTGGGTTCACTCGCCGCCCGGGTCTCCTTACCCCGGGCGGCCTTTTCATTCCGCCTCGCCGCCCTCGCGCCGCGCCGCCAGCTTGCGCGCCAGCGTGCGCCGGTGCAGGCCGAGCCGCCGCGCCGCCTCGGAGATGTTGAAGTCGGCCTCGGCGAGGGTGCGCTGGATAAGCTCCCATTCCTGTTCGCGCAGCCCGGTCTGCGGCGCCTCGATCTCGGGCAGGGCCTCGCCCGCGCGATGGCCGAAGGCGGCCTCGATCTCGCGCGCGGTCGCGGGTTTCGCAAGGTATTGCGTGGCGCCGAGCTTGATCGCCTCGACCGCGGTCGAGATCGCGGCAAAGCCGGTCAGCACGACGATCCGGGTCTCCGGGTCGCGCGCGGCCAGCCCCTGCACGACACCAAGCCCCGAGCCCTCGGCGAGCTTCAGATCGACGATCGCATGGGTCGGCGGGTGGCGCCGCGCGGTCTCGAGCGCGCCCGCCTCGCGCGCGGCGACCTGCACCTGATAGCCGCGGCGCAGGAAGGATTCGGCAAGCGTCGCGGCAAGACGGGCGTCATCCTCGACGATCAGCAGGCGGCGGGGGGCGTCATCGGTCATGCAAGGTCTCCGTCGCGGTCGAGGCGCGGCAGGGTGATGCGGATCACCGCGCCCCTGTCGCTGTTGGCAAGCTCCATCCGCCCGCCGAGACGGGCAAGCGCATTGCGGGTGAGGAAGAGGCCAAGGCCGCGGCCGGCCTCGGGGCTGCCCGAGACGAAGGGCGCGCCGGGATGGTCGAGCACCGCGGCCGGAAAGCCCGGACCGCGGTCGGTCAGGGTGAAGACGACCTCCCCGGCGGTGACCGTCAGCGTGGCCGACAGCGTGCCCGGCGCCGCCGCCTCGGCATTGTCGAGCAGGTTGAGCGCCGCCGCCTCGAACATCGGTTCGGTCAGGAAGCGCGCCCGCGTGCCCGGAGCGATGGTGAGCGGCACCGGGGCGCGGTCGCGCGTTGTGCTCCACAGCGCGAGCAGGCGGCGGAATTCGGTCTCGGCGCAGGCCTCGGCGGCGGCCTCGAAACGCTCGCGGCCGGCGGCGCGCAGGGTACGGCTGACGATCTCGCGGCAGCGCTTCACCTCGGCGATCATCGCGCTCAGCGCCGCGCCGCGGTCGGGTTCGTCGGGCAGGCCGAGATCGGCCCAGTCGTCGAGGGTGACGGCAAGCGTGGTCAGCGGCGTGCCGAGCTCGTGCGCCATGCCCGAGGCCAGAAGGCCAAGCCCCACCAGCTGATCGGCCTCGGCGCGTTCGCGGCGCAACGCCTCGATCGCGGCGGCGCGGGCGGCGAGATTCGCGCGCAGGCGCAGGGTGAACCAGCTGAGGATGGTCGAGGCGAGGATGAAGGCGAGGAAGATCGCCCCGCCACCGCGCCCGGACGATGCGGGCAGCAACGTCAGCCCCCAGACGCAGGCATTGGCGAGCAGGTAGATCGGCAAGGCCCGCGACGGGGCACAGAGCGACACCGCCAGCATCACCGGCACCAGCAGCAGCAGCGTGAAGGGGTTCTGCGCACCGCCGGACAGCGCCAGCAGCACCGTGCCGGCGAGCGTGTCGAAGCCGAGCTGCGCGGCAATCACCCAGTCGGGCACCGGCGGCCCCTTCGGCCGCAGCGACAGCGCGGTGAGCAGGTTGAAGGCGACAAGCAGCGCCGAGACCGTGGCCATCTCGCCGCGCGGCAGGTCGATGCCCAGCACCTGCGCAGCATAGACGGTGGCGGCGAACTGGCTGGCGATCGCCACCCAGCGGATCTGCACCAGCAGCCAGGCAGTGTCATGCGCGGCAACGTGATCTGGATCGGGCCGCTGCGGAGCGGCGGGCGGAACCGGCGTCATCGCCTCTCCCTCGGGATGGCCCCCGCAGCCGGAGGCGGACAGCGGCGCGGCAGCCCTGCCCCCGCACCAGCCCGAGACTTGACCGATATGTCCGGCCGGCGCAACCGCCCGCAATGCCGCAGCGGCGCGGGCCGAGCTCAGACCTGATAATAGTCGCGATACCAGTCGACGAAGGCCTTCACCCCCTCGGGCACCCGGGTCCTGGGATGATAGCCGGTCAGCGACTGCAGCAGCGTGGTATCGGCCCAGGTCGCGGGCACGTCCCCCGCCTGCATCGGCATCAGGTTGCGCTCGGCCACGCGGCCCGTCGCCGTCTCGATCGCGGCGATGTAATCGGTCAGCTGCACCGGCTCGGAATTGCCGATATTGACGACGCGCCAGGGCGCCACCGGCGACAGGCTGTCGCCCTCGGCCACGACGCCGTCCTCGGGCCGCACCGGCACCGCGTCGATCAGCAGGCGGATCGCCTCGACCAGATCGGTGACATAGGTGAAGTCGCGCTTCATGTCGCCGTAATTGTAGACGTCGATCGGGCGGCCCTCGAGGATCGCCTTGGTGAACTTGAACAGCGCCATGTCCGGCCGGCCCCAGGGGCCATAGACGGTGAAGAAGCGGAACATGGTGACCGGCAGGCCGAAGAGATGGGCATAGGAATGCGCCATCGCCTCGGTCGCCTTCTTCGTCGCGGCATAGAAGGACATCTGGTGATCGGCCTTCATCACCTCGCGATAGGGCATCTCGGTGTTCGCGCCATAGGCCGAGGAGGTGGAAGCAAGCAGCATATGCGCCGGCGGGAAGGCGCGCGCGGCCTCGAGGATCTCGAAGGTGCCGACGATGTTGCTTTCGAGATAGGAGCGCGGGTTCTCGATCGAGTAGCGCACACCCGCCTGCGCGGCGAGATGCACCACCACATCGGGGCGGTGTTCCCCGAACAGGCGCATCATCAGGCCGGGGGTCTCGACGCTGTCATTGACCACCGAGAAGCCCGCATTCTGCGCCAGCATCGCCTGCCGGCGTTCCTTCAGCGAGACGTCGTAGTAATCCGACAGGTTGTCGAGGCCGACCACCCGCCAGCCCTCGTCGAGCAGCCGCCGGCACAGGTGGAAACCGATGAAGCCGGACGAGCCGGTGACGAGCGCGGTGCGGGGAGAAAGGGCAGCGGACATGAAACCTCCGGACAGAATACGCCCTTCAGTAACGCCTGCGCGCGGCTCAGGCCAGCCTTTGCCGCACGCAAGGGGCCGTTCAGCGGATGCCGGCGGCGTCCATCACCCGCGCAAGGCGCTGGATGCCCGCGTCGATCGCCGCCTCGTCCGACATCGAGAAATTCAGCCGCAGCGTGTTGCGGTTCGAGCCGTCGGCGAAGAAGGCGTTGCCGGGCACGAAGGCGACCTTCTCGGTGGCCAGCGCGCGTTCCAGCAGCTTGGCGCCGTCCTCGCCCTCGGGCAGGTGCATCCAGACGAACATGCCGCCCTCGGGCCGGGTCCAGCTCACGCCTTTCGGCATGTGCCGCTCGAGCGAGGCGAGCATCGCCTGCAGCCGCGCGCCATAGACCTTGCGCAGCATCGCCACGTGCTCGTCGAAGAGCTCCTCGGCGACCTCGGCGGTGACCACCTGGTTCAGCGTCGCGGTCTGCAGGTCGGCCGCCTGCTTCATCAGCACCATCTGGCCGATGACCGGCTTTGCCGCCACCACCCAGCCCACGCGCAGACCGGGCGCCAGCGTCTTCGAGAACGAGCCGCAATAGATCGTCCGGCAGGCCTCGAGATCGCCCTTGCGCGCGATCTCGATCGCCAGCAGCGGCGGATAGGCGGTGCCCGAATAGCGCAGCGCCTGATAGGCCGCGTCCTCAATCACCGCGATGTCGAGCGTTTCCGCCATGTCGAGCACCGCCTCGCGCTCGGCCAGATCCAGCGTGACGCCGGTCGGGTTGGCGAAATCGGCCGAGAGATAGGCGAATTTCACCCGCCCGCCCGCGGCTTCGGCATCGGCCGCGATCTCGGCCGGGCCGCGGTTCGCCGCCGGGTCGAGACGGTCATAGCGCGGCTGATAGGCGTTGAAGGCGCCAAGCGCGCCCAGATAGGTCGGCCAGCCGACAAGCGCGGTGTCGTTCGGGTCGACGAACAGCTTGCCGAGGTAATCAAGCGCCTGCTGCGAACCCGCGGTGATCAGCACGTTCTCGGGCGTGCAGGCGATGCCCAGCGTCGCCATGTAGCCGACGATCCAGCGGCGCAGCGGCAGATAGCCCTCGGAGGGCGCATATTGCAGCGTGGTGCCCGCCGCCTCGGCCGAGACGGCACGGGCCATGGCGCGCTCGAACGCCTCGCGCGGGAACAGCGCCGGGTCGGGGATGCCGCCGGCGAAGGAAATGATCTCGGGCTGGTCCAGAAGCTTGAGCAGCTCGCGGATCTCCGAAGCCTTCATTCCTTCGGTCCGCGTGGCAAAAAGATTCGTCAAGGACATGCTTTCCCCCAGATCATCAAGTGGGCTCTCGTCCACCCGGCCGCGGAACAAGTCAATATGGCTGACATGAAATGTGATCAATCCCGCCATGCACGGAGCGCGGATTTTCCACCCCGCCGGCGCAAGGGCCTGCCTCGCCCCTCCCCCTTTCGCGACTGCCCGCATTTTCCGCACGATTGCCCGCGGCATCGGCCGCGCGCCCGCCGCGGCCTCCCCCGCGCACGGCTTTTCTTGACGGCCGGGGGGCTGGCCCGGTTTATTTGTATGCAAACGGTTTCGAGACACGGAACCCGCCGTCGCACGGGCCCCGGACCCGGCCACGGCGCGCACAACAGGGAGCCCGGGAATGACCATCCGCCTTGCCGTCAACGGGCAGGACCATGCCTTCGATCTGCCGCCGCAGACCTCGCTGCTCGAGGTGCTGCGCAATGACCTCGGCCTGAACGGGCCGAAATACGGCTGCGGCTATGGCGAATGCGGCGCCTGCTCCGTTCTGGTGGACGGGCAGGCGGCGCGGGCCTGCGTGATGACGCTGGGCGCGGTGGCGGGGCAGCAGGTGACGACGCTCGAAGGCCTTGGCACGCCCGAGGCGCCGCATCCGGTGCAGCGCGCCTTCATCGAGGAAGAGGGCGCGCAATGCGGCTATTGCCTGAACGGCATGATCGTGACGGTGACGGCGCTGCTGCGCGACACGCCCGCGCCTGACCGCGCCACCCTCGCCCGCGCGCTGCGCCACAACCTGTGCCGCTGCGGCACGCATCTCGAGATCCTGCGCGCTGCCGAACGGGCGGTCACGCTGATGGCCGAGGCGCGGAAATGACCGCGCTGACAATCTGGCGCACGGGCAAGGCCGGGCCCGAGACCCTGCTGGAAATCGATACCGCGGGCACCGTCACCGGCTTCAACGGCCATGTCGATCTTGGCACCGGCATCCGCACCGCGCTTGGCCAGATCGTCGCCGAAGAGCTCGACCTGCCGCCCGCACGCGTGCGCATGGTGCTGGGCGACACCGCGCGCACCCCCGATCAGGGGCCGACCATCGCCTCGGAGACGATCCAGTTCGCCGCGGTGCCGCTGCGCGCGGCGGCGGCCCAGGCCCGCGCGATCCTGCTGGGCCTTGCCGCCACCCGCTTCGGCTGCCCACCCGAGGCGCTGACGCTCCGCGAGGGCGTGGTCACCGGCGGGGCCGGCACCGCCGATTTCGCCGCGGTGCTGGCGAACCAGTCGATCCGCGCCGAGCTTGACCCCGCCGCCCGGGTCAAGACGCCGGCCGAATATCGCACCGTCGGCCGGTCGAGCCCGCGCGTCGACCTGCCCGGCAAGGCCACCGGCACCTGGACCTATGTCCATGACGTGCGCCTGCCCGGGATGCTGCATGGCCATGTGCTTCGCCCGCCCTATGCCGGGCGCGACAGCGGCCCCTTCATCGGCCACAGCCTGCTTGCGGTCGACGAGACCTCGGTCGCGCATCTGCCGGGCCTTGTCGCCATCGTCCGGATCCGCGACTTCCTCGCCGTGGTGGCCGAGCGCGAGGGCCAGGCCCGCACCATCGCCGAGGCGCTGAAGGTCCGCTGGGCGCTGCCGCCCGAGCTGCCGGACCTGAGCGACATCGCCGGCACCCTGCGCGACCTGCCGGCGACGAAGCGGATGCTGACCGATAGCGGCGATGTCGAGGCGGCACTTTCCCGCGCCAAGGTGCAGCTTGCCCGCAGCTACAGCTGGCCCTGGCAGATGCACGGCTCGATCGGTCCCTCCTGCGCGGTGGCGCGGTTCGAGGGCGGGCGGCTCGAGATCTGGTCGGGCACGCAGAACCCGCACATGCTGCGCGGCGACATCGCCCGGCTGATGGAAATGCCCGAAGAGGCGATCGACATCCACCGCCACGAGGCCGCGGGCTGCTATGGCCGCAACTGCGCCGACGACGTCTGCGGCGATGCGGCGCTTCTGGCCCGTGCCGTCGGGCGGCCGGTGCGGGTGCAGCTGACGCGCGAACAGGAACATCTGTGGGAGCCGAAGGGCGCGGCGCAGCTGATGGATGTGCGCGGCGGGCTCGGCGAAGACGGCCGCTTCGATGCCTATGATTTCGAGACCCGCTATCCCTCGAACCGCGGGCCGAACCTGGCGCTCTTGCTGACCGGGGCGATCGACCCTTCGCCGCAGCCCTCGGACATGGGCGACCGCACCGCAATCCCGCCCTACCGCATCGAGAACCTGCGCGTCGCGGTGCATGACATGGCGCCGATCGTGCGCGCCTCGTGGTTTCGCGGCGTCTCGGCCCTGCCCAACACCTTCGCGCATGAAAGCTTCATCGACGAGCTGGCGGCCGAGGCGGGCGAGGACCCGGTCGCCTTCCGGCTGCGCCATATCGACGATGCCCGCACCGCCGAGCTGATCCGCCGCACCGCCGAGGAAGGCGGCTGGCAGCCCCGCTCCGGCCCCCGGCGGCATGGCGAGGGCGAGTTCGCCTTCGGTCAGGGCTTTGCCTACGCGACCTATGTGCACGGCACCTTCCCGGGCGTCGCCGCAGCGCAGGCCGCCTGGATGGCCGAGGTGGCGGTGAACCGGCGCACCGGCGAGGTCAGCCTGACGAAGGTGCTGGTCGGGCAGGATTCGGGGCTGATGATCAACCCCGACGGCGTGCGCCACCAGCTGCACGGCAATGTCGTGCAATCGCTCAGCCGCACCCTGACCGAGGCCGTCACCTTCGACGCGATCTCGGTCGCCGACAAGGACTGGGGCGCCTATCCGCTCGCCCGCTTCGAGGATCTGCCCGAGGTCCGTTCGGTGCTGATCGAGCGCCCCGAGGCGCCGCCCTTGGGTGTCGGCGAAAGCGCCTCGGTGCCCTCGGCCGCGGCGATCGCCAACGCGATCTTCGACGCGACCGGGGTGCGGATGCGCGAGTTGCCCTTCACCCCCGAGCGGGTGCGCGCAGCCCTTGCCGGCGCACCGATGCCGCGCGCACTCGCCGCCCCGCCGCCACGGCGGCGCCGCTTTGCGCGGATGGCGGCGACGCTTGCGGCGGGGATTGCCGGCGGGCTGATGGCCGGCGCCGTCGCCTTCCCCGCCTTCCGCGCCGAGATCCCGCGCAGCGCGCCCCCCGCCGCCGGGCTGTGGTCGGCCGAGACCCTCGCGCGTGGCCGGCAGGTCTTCGCCGCGGGCGATTGCGCCGCCTGCCACAGTGCCGAGGGCGGCGTGCCGCTGACCGGCGGCCGCGCGATCGAGACACCCTTCGGCACCGTGCATTCGACCAACCTGACCCCCGACCCGGAGACGGGGCTCGGCGCCTGGTCCTACCCCGCCTTCGCGCGGGCGATGCGCGAGGGGATCTCGCGCGATGGCCATCACCTCTATCCGGCTTTCCCCTACACCGCCTTCGCCCGGATCACCGAGGACGACATGCAGGCGCTTTACGCCTATATCCAGTCGCTGCCGCCGGTGCGCGCCGAGGTGCCGCCAAGCCGGATGATCGCGCCGGTGAACCTGCGCGGCACGATGGCGGCGTGGAACGCGCTGTTCCACAGCGCCACGCCCTTCGCCCCCGACCCGGCGCAAGGCGCGGCCTGGAACCGCGGCGCCTACCTGGTCGAGGGGGCGGGGCATTGCGCCTCGTGCCACAGCCCGCGCAACGCGCTTGGGGCCGAGCGGACGGGGGCCGCGCATCTGGCGGGCGGCACGGTGGGCGGCTGGACGGCGCCGGCGCTGAACGGCACCGGGCCGGGCCCCCTCGCCTGGACCGAGGCGGATCTTTACGATTACCTGCGCGATGGCCGCTCGGCGCGTCATGGCGCGGCGGCGGGGCCAATGGCGCCGGTGATCGCGGCGCTCGCCGAACTCCCCGACAGCGACATCCGCGCGATGGCGACCTATCTCGCGAGTCTCGCCCCCGCCCCCGCGACACCAGACCCCGCGGCCGAGACGCTGGCGGCCACGGCGCAACAGGCGCTTGAAACCTCTGCGGATCCGGCCGCGCGGCTGTTCACCGCCGCCTGCGGCTCGTGCCACATGCCCGGGCCGCTGCGCCTCGCCTCGGCCGCCACGGTGCCGCTTGCCTTTTCAAGCACGGTCCATGCCGAGCGCCCCGACGGGCTCATTCACGCGATCCTCGAGGGCGTGCCCGCCACACCGGGCGGCGGTGCGTCGATGCCGGGCTTTGCCCCGGCGCTGAGCGATGCCCGCATCGCCGAGATTGCGGGCTTCCTGCGCCGCACCCTCGCGCCCGGGAAAGCGGAGTGGACCGGGCTGACCGAGACCGTCGCGCGCGCCCGCGCCACCCGGCACTGACGCGAAAGGGGGCCCGCGACGGCCCCCTTCCCTGTCGTGAGTGGTCTTCTTCGGAACCCGTCAGAACCGGCGCGCGGCCCGCAGGGCCTCGGTCGCCACGATATCGGGCACGCAGCCCACACCGAGCGCCACGCCGAACAGCGCCCGCGCCTCCTCGGCCGAATAGCGGCCAAGGCGCACATCCTCGGCCACCAGCTCGGGCGGGCGGGTGAACGGGTCGCCATAGCCGCCGCCGCCGGGCGTGCCGACCCGCACCCGGTCGCCCGCGCTCAGCGGGATGTCCTGCGCCTTCGACAGATGCTCGGGGGTGAAGCTTTCGCCGCCGCGGGTGACGGTGACGTGGTTCACCATGCCGTCGCGCCCGCCAAGCGCGCCCTGTGGCCCGAAGCGGCCGTGGTCCATCACGAAGCTCGCCCGTGCCGTGCCCTTGCGCAGCTCGACCTCGTAATCGAGGCCGAAGCCGCCGCGGTGCCGCCCCGCGCCGCCCGAGCCCTCGCGCAGGGCATAGCGGTGATAAAGCACCGGATAGGCCTGTTCCATGATCTCGACCGGCGGCGCCTTCGAGATGCCGATGGTCGAGCAGCCGTTCGAGATGCCGTCGCCCCCCGACCAGCCGCCATAGCCGCCGCCCGAGATCTGATACATGACGAAGTTGCGCCCCTCTTCCGGCACCGAGCCGCCAAGGGCGAAGTTGCCCGAGGAGCCCGCGGGCGAGGCAGTGACCCGCTCGGGCAGCGCCTCGACGAGGGCGGCGAAGACCGCCTCGGCGATGCGCTGGCTGACCTCGGCCGCGCAGCCCGAGACCGGGCGGGGGTATTGCGCGTCAAGGAAGGTGCCGGTGGGGCGGATGATCTCGAGCGGCTCGAAGGCACCGGCGGAAATCGGCACGTCAGGGAAGATGTGCCGCATCGCGAGATAGACCGAGGAGAGAGTCGTCGCCAGAACCGAGTTCATCGGCCCCGCGCAGGGCGCCGAGGAGCCGGCGAAGTCGAAGATCAGCTTCTCGCCCGTCGCGGTGATCGTCAGGCGGATCTCGAGCGGCTCGTTCACCACGCCGTCGCTGTCGACATAGGCGGTCGCGGCATAGGTGCCGGGCGCGATCTCGCGGATGCCGGCGCGCATCTGCTCGGCCGCGCGCACCCGCAGCTCGGCGATGGCGGCGCGCACGGTGTCGTCGCCATAGCGGTCAAGGAGCCGCGTGAGCCGGCTCTCGCCCACATAAAGCGCCGCGGCCTGCGCCTTGACGTCGCCGATGCGCTGATCGGCCACCCGGATGTTCGAGCAGATGATGCCGTAGATCTCGGGATCGAGCTTGCCTTCCTTGAACAGCCGAACGGGAGGCAACCGCAGCCCCTCCTGCTCGACCGCGGTGGCCGAGGCCGAGAACCCGCCCGGCACCGCACCGCCGGTATCGGGCCAGTGCCCGGTGTTGCTGAGCCAGCAGAAGATCTTGCCATCGCGCCACACCGGCATGGCAAAGCGCACATCCATCAGGTGGGTGCCGCCCAGATAGGGATCGTTGACGATATAGATGTCACCGGGTTTCGGCGCGATGGCGCGACCGTCGGCGATCCATTCGATCAGCGTCCGGGTCGAGTATTGCATCGTGCCGACGAAGACCGGCAGCCCCTGCGAGCCCTGCGCGATCAGGCTGCCGTCCTCGGCCGAATAGATGCCGTCGGAGCGGTCGTTCGCCTCGGCGATCACCGGCGAGAAGGCCGCGCGCGAAAAGCTCAGATCCATTTCGTCGCAGACCTGCTGCAGACCGGACTGGATGACCGACAGGGTGATCGGATCGAGGGTCATGCCGCACCTTTCAGGGTGATGAGGATGTTGCCGTCATGGTCCTGCGCAGCGCTGTCGCCGGGTTCGAGGACGATGGTCGTGTCCATCTGCTCGATGATCGCGGGGCCGGCGACCACCGCCGTCGCCGGCAGGTGGTCGCGCCAGTAGACCGGGGTCTCGACCCAGCCGTCGAACCACACCGGGCGGCTGCCGGTCTGCGCCTCGGCCAGCGTCGCGCGGCGCCCGGCGGCATCGATCAGCAAGCCGAGGTCGATCTCGGAGCGGCGCCCGATGACCGAGGTGTTGACGTTGACGAGCGCCGGCCGGATCTCGGGCAGCTCGACCTGGAAGCGGCGGAAATAGGCCGCCTCGAAGAGCGCGCGCAGCTCCTCGCGCGTGGGCGTCGGGCCCGGCAGCGGCACCCGCAGCAGGTGGGTCTGGCCGATGAACTGCATGTCGACCGAGGGGATCACCCGGATCTCCTCGACCTCGACCGCCTCGGCCGCGATCGCCGCGGTGCCGGTCTCGATCTGCCGGGCAAAGACCGCGTGCAGCGCCTCGATGTCGACCAGATCAAGCGGCTTGTTCACCGTGTTCACGAAGTCATGGCGCAGGTCGGCCACGACGCAGCCGAGCGCATTGGTGATGCCCGGCCGCGCCGGCACCAGCACCCGCGGCACGCCGAGTTCGCGCGCGATGGCGCTGGCATGCAGCGGCCCGGCACCGCCGAAGGCGAAGAGCGCGAAATCGCGCGGGTCTTCGCCGAGGCTGATCGAGACCATGCGCACCGCATCGGCCATCTTCGCCGTGGCGATCCGCAGCACCGCCGCCGCCGCATCCTCGGCGCTGACACCCAGCGGAACCCCCAGATCGGCGGCAAAGATCGTGCGGATCGTGTCGAGCGAGACCTGCGAGGAGGCCGCGTTCAGCTTTTCGGGGTTCATCCGGCCCAGCAGCAGGTTCGCGTCCGAGATCGTCGGCCGCGTGCCGCCGCGGCCATAGCAGATCGGCCCGGGGGTCGAGCCAGCCGACTCGGGCCCCACCTGCAACAGCCCCGCCGCGTTCACCCGCGCGATCGAGCCGCCGCCGGCGCCGACCGTGCGCACGTCGACCATCGGCACATGGATCGGCATCGCATATTCGATCTCGATCTCGTGGCTCACCGCGGGTTCGGCGCCGCGGATCAGCGCGACATCGGTCGAGGTGCCGCCCATGTCATAGGTCAGCAGGTCGGGGATGCCGGCACGCCGCCCGGTATAGGCCGCCGCCATCACCCCCGAGGCCGGCCCCGACATCACCGTCTTCGCCGCCTCCTTCGCCACGATCCGCGCCGAGACCATGCCGCCGTTGCCGTTCATCACCAGGAGCTCGTGCCGATAGCCGCGCGCCACCAGCCTGTCGGCCAGCCGCTCGACATAGCGGCGCAGCAGCGGCTGCACCGAGGCATTGACCGCCGCGGTCACGCCGCGCTCGAACTCGCGGCTTTCCGACAGCAGCGCATGGCCGAGCGTGATGTTCTCGTTCGGCCAGAGCTCGGCCGCGATCTCGCCTGCCCGCAGCTCGTGCGCGGGGTTCGCGTAGGCATGGAGGAAATGGATCACCAGCGCCTCGCAGCCCTCGGCCTTCAGCCGCGCGATCGCGTCGCGCAGCGCCGGCTCGTCGAGCGCCACCAGCTCGGCGCCCGAGGCATCCATCCGCTCGGGGATCTCGAGCCGCAGGTCGCGCGGGATCAGCGGCCGGAAGCTGCCCTTCAGCCCATAGGCCTGCGGCCGGGTGCGGCGGCCAAGCTCCAGCACGTCGCGAAAGCCCATCGTGGTGATCAGCCCGGTCTTGCACAGGGCGCGCTCCAGCACCGCGTTGGTGGTGGTGGTGGTGCCATGCACGATCAGGTCGAGCGCCGCGATCTCGGCCCCCGCGGCATCGAGCGCACCGACGACGCCGGTCGACTGGTTGTCGAGCGTGGTCGGCACCTTGGCAAGCCGCACCGCCCCCGCCCGGCTGTCATAGAGCACGAGATCGGTGAAGGTGCCGCCGACGTCGATGCCGGCGACGATGCCGGAACTGGCTGCAGTCTCTGTCATGGGTCTTCGTCCTGAACCGCTGTCGGAGGGCCCGGCGCAGGGCCGGCCCGATCAGGCTAGGAACCGCGCCGGCCGGCTGTCAATCGCGTGACGGGGTCGGCGGAACGGAAAGTCCTGCGTGAAAGATTTCATTCGTATGCGAACGATAATTTGCATGCAAATTCGGCATCTGGCGCCACAAAATCAGGCAGTGCACGGAACAGGTCCGGGCCCGCCCCCGGCTTGCGAACCGCCTCCGCTGCCGCTTCGCCGCCCCTTTCCGTTGGGGTATTCCTTCCAGATTTCATTGAAACTTGCAGGAAAAGCAGCAGGCGCCGGCGAAACTGCCGGGTTTCCGGGCAAATGCCCCATTTACCCCCATCGGGTGCCCGGAGCGCCGACCAGAAGGACAGAAACTGTTGACGCAGAGCGCGACTCGTGTCCGCTTGTATGCAAACGATTTGTGCATCCGCTTGCCCGGATGCCCGAGAGGTGTCCCGTGACCCAGACCGAGAGCGCCGAAACGCCCCGCGATGCCGCCGCGAAGATCCGCTGCGATGCCTGCCCGGTGATGTGCTACATCGCCGAGGGCCGCGCCGGCGCCTGTGACCGCTATGCCAACGAGAGCGGGCAGCTGGTCCGCCTCGACCCGCTCACCATTCTCGAGAACCGCGCCCGCGCCGGCAGCGAAGAGCGCCTCGTGCCCTTCCTCGAGCGCGACTGGGACGGCGACGTGATCGGCGGCGGCCAGCAATTCGTCACCGCGATCGGCGCCGGCACCACCTATCCCGACTACAAGCCCGCGCCCTTCATCGTCGCCTCGGAGTATGAGGGGGCGGACATGGTGACGGTGGTGACCGAGGGGATCTTTTCCTATTGCGGCGCCAAGGTGAAGATCGACACCGACCGGCATCTGGGCAGCGAATGCGCCGCGGTGCGTGCCGAGGGCGAGGTGATCGGCCATGTCACCACCTCGGAATACGGCAGCCAGATGCTCAGCCTCGGCGGGGTGAACCACCTCACCGGCGGCTCGAAGAAGGAGGGCCGGGTCACCTGCGCGACGCTGCTGGCGCTGTGCAACGGCGAGGCGGTCGATCTGACGATCGACAATGGCGCCGAGCTGACGGTGCAGGCGGGCCACGCGCCGGTGGTGAACGGGCAGACCGAGGAGCGGATGCGCGTCGGCTGCGGCTCGGCCACGGTCGGCATGTTCGCGGCACAGTGGCAGGGGCTGGTCGACGAGGTGGTGGTGGTCGATGACCACATCACCGGGGTGATGAGCGAGCATCAGGCCGGCAAGGTGATCGGCTGGGAGCCCACCGGGATCAAGCTGCTCGGCCGCCGCTCGACGCCCGGGCGCTATTTCCAGGTGGCCGAGCCCGGCACCGGCTGGGGCGGCACCGACCTGACCGACCCGCTTGCCATCCTCGGGCCGTGGAACCCGAAGGTGGCGCGGCCGGGGCTGTCGCTGCTGATGGTCTCGACCACCGGCGAGCATGCCGCCTATTACGAACTCGACGAAGACCTGCGCCCGGTCGAGACGGAGATCCCCGCGCGGCTTCTGCCCTCGACCCGCCGCATCGCCGAGAATTGCGAACCCGCCCGCGCCTCGGTGCTGTTCATGGCCGGCGCCGGCGGCAGCCTGCGCGCCGGGGTCACGCAAAACCCGGTCGGGCTCACCCGCTCGGTGCAGGCGGCGCTGACCCGGGTGACGGTGGGCGGCGCGCCCGCCTATATCTGGCCGGGCGGCGGCATCACCTTCATGGCCGACGTGACGCAGATGCCGAAGAACGCCTTCGGCTATGTGCCGACCCCCGCCCTTGTCGCGCCGATCGAATTCACCCTGCGCCGCGACGATTACGCCGCGCTTGGCGGGCACATGGATCATGTCGTGCCGCTGAGCGAGGCGCTGAAGGGCGTGCCGGGGCGGCAAAGCGACCATATCCTCTCGGGCCGCCGCGTGGCGGGAACGGCCGCGGGCGCGCCCTGGCCGGTCACGCCGCTCGGCAAGGACGCACGATGAGGGATCTCGCCGACAGCCTCGACGTCATGGTCTCGGCCGACGGGCGCCGGCTGCGACTGGTGCATGGCCCCTCGGACGTAATCGTCACCGCCGAGGGTGAAGCACCGGCGCGGATGGCGGCCTTCGCGCGGATCCGTGCCACCTTTGCACCGCTGCTGGCCGAGCTTGCCGCCGAGCTGCCGCGGCTGCGCGCGCCCGAAGGGGCGATGCCCGCGGGCGCCGCGGCGCGGCGAATGGTGGCGGCCATTGCCCCCTTCGCGGGCGTCTTCGTCACCCCGATGGCGGCCGTCGCCGGCGCGACCGCCGACCACCTGCTGGCGGCGGCCCTGCAGCCCGGCCACGGCCTCACCCGGCTCTCGGTCAACAACGGCGGCGATATCGCGCTGTGGCAGGGCGCGGGCGCCGTGCGCATCGCGATCTGCGACGACCCGCAGACCGGGCGCGCCGGCGGCCGGATCGAGCTGCCGGCCGAGGCCGGCATCGGCGGCATCGCCACCTCGGGCTGGCGCGGACGCTCCTTCTCGCGCGGCATCGCCGATGCGGTGACCGTGCTGGCCGCCGACGCCGCCAGTGCCGATGTCGCGGCGACGCTGATCGCCAATGCCGTCGACCTGCCCGGCCATGGCGCCATCACCCGCGCCCCGGCCCGCACGCTGTTTCCCGACAGCGACCTTGGCGCGATCCCGGTCACCACCGATGTCGGCGCGCTGAGTGCGGCCGAGTGCGAGATGGCCCTCGACAGCGGCTGCGCCTGCGCCGAAACCTTTCGCGCGCGCGGTCTGATCCGCGCCGCCTATCTCTCGCTCGGCGAGCATCGCCGCACCCTTGCCGGAAAGGAGCTTTCCCGTGCCTGAACCCGAGATCCGCAAAACCGCGCTCCAGATCGAGACGATCTGGCACGAGGGCGGCCCGGCGGCCGAGGTGCCGCTGAAGAAGGGCGCCGCGCTCGTCGTCATCAAGAACCCCTTCGCCGGCGCCTATCACGCCGAGATCGCGGGCTTCATGGACGATCTGAAGCCACTTGGCCTGCGCATGGCGCGCGAGCTGATCGACGCGCTCGGTGGCGATCCGGCGGCGATCGAGGGCTATGGCAAGGGCGCCATCGTCGGTGCCGCGGGCGAGATCGAGCATGGCGCGCTGTGGCATGTGCCGGGCGGCTATGCGATGCGCGAGCTGCTGCCGGCCTCGGCTGCGATCGTGCCCTCGACGAAGAAGCTCGGCGGGCCGGGCACGCGGCTTGACGTGCCGATCACCCATTCGAACGCCTCCTATGTGCGCAGCCATTTCGACGCGATGGAGGTGGGGCTGGCCGATGCGCCGAAGGCCGACGAGCTGCTTCTGGTGCTGGTGATGACCACCGGCCCGCGCATCCACGCCCGCGTCGGCGGCCTGAAGGCCGAGGACGTGATCGGCGAAGACGGGCTGCGCTGATGCGGGCCGCGATCCGCAAGCTCGTGACCCTGACCGAGACGGTCGAGCGCGAGATGGGCCGCCCCGTCGCCCCGCCCGCGCGCCGCGCGGCGGCGGCTGCGGTGATCGCGAACCCCTTCGCCGGCCGCTATGCCGAGGACCTCACCGAGCTGATCGAGATCGGCGCCGAGCTGGGCGGGCTGCTCGCCGCCGAGGCCATCGCCGCGCTCGGGGGGGATGCGGCGGCGGTGCAAAGCTATGGCAAGGCGGCGCTGGTCGGCGAGGCGGGCGAGCTCGAACATGCCGCGGCGCTTTTGCACCCGAAGATGGGGGCACCGCTGCGCGCGGCGCTTGGCGGCGGCGCGGCGCTGGTGCCGTCCTCGAAGAAGATGGGCGGCATCGGGCAGGTCCTGGACATCCCGCTTGGCCACAAGGACGCGGCCTATGTCCGCAGCCATTTCGACGGCATGGAGATCCGCATCGCCGACGCGCCCCTCCCGGGCGAGATCGTCGTCGCCATCGCGCTTGCCACCGGCGGGCGGCCGCTCGCCCGCGTCGGCGGGCTGAGCCATGCCGAGGCCGAGGGGAAGGACGGCCTGCGCTGAGAGCTTTGCCGGGGACATCCCCGGCCGAGGAATGCTAACGATGACCGGGGCAAACCCGGCACATGGCAACCGGGGCCCCGCCCCGCCAACAGGAGAGACGACCACATGAACATCCTACGCAGCCTGCTCGCCGCTGCCACGGCGGTCACCGTGCTCTCGGCCCCGGCCTTCGCCGAGGACCCGATCAAGATCGGTGACATCAACCATTACAAGCGCATGGCCGCCTTCGCCGAACCCTATCGCAAGGGCATCGAGCTGGCGGTCTCCGAGGTCAACGCCGGGGGCGGCGTGCTTGGCCGGCCGCTCGAATTCGTCTTCCGCGACGATCAGGGCGACCCCGGCGAGGCGGTGAAGATCGCCGAGGATCTGATGACCCGCGAGGGCACGGTGATGTTCACCGGCGCGATCCTGTCGAACGTCGGCATCGCGCTGTCGTCCTTCGCCAAGGAGAAGAACTATCTCTATCTCGCCGGCGAGCCGCTCGCCGATACGCTGGTGTGGAAGTCGGGCAACCCGAACACCTTCCGGCTGCGGGTCTCGACCTGGGTGCAGGCGGCGATGCTGGCCGAACAGGCGGCGAAGACCGACGCCAAGACCTATGCCACGATCGCACCGAACTATTCTTATGGCACCGAGGCGGTCGACGCGTTCAAGGCGAACCTCAAGCGGCTGAAGCCCGACGTCGAATTCGTCGACGAGCAATGGCCGGCGCTGTTCAAGATCGACGCCGCGGCCGAGGTGCAGGCGATCGAGAAGGCCAAGCCCGACGCGATCTTCAACGTCACCTTCGGCGCCGACCTCGCGAAATTCGTGCGCGAGGGCAGCGACCGCGGCCTGTTCGACGGGCGCGGCGTCTATTCGATGCTGACCGGCGAGCCGGAATATCTCGAACCGCTCGGCGAGGAGGCGCCCGAGGGCTGGTACGTGACCGGCTACCCCTGGTACGACCTGCCCGACGGCCCCGGCAAGGACTTCGTCGCGGCCTATGAGAAGGCCACCGGCGAGACGCCGAAGATGGGCAGCCTTGTCGGCTACACGATGGCGAAATCCGTGGCCGCGGCGATCCAGAAGGCCGGCGCCACCGACACCGCCTCGCTGATCAAGGCCTTCGAGGGGCTCGAGGTGCCGTCGACCCCGGTCGGGCCGCTCGAATACCGCGCGATCGACCATCAGTCGACGCTCGGCGCCTATGTCGGCACGCTCGCCGTCAAGGACGGCAAGGGCGTGATGGTCGACTGGGAATACAAGAACCCCGTGCCCTACATGCCCTCGGATGACGAGATTCGGGCGATGCGCCCGGCGAACTGAGCCGGCCCCCTGCCCGGCCCCTCTTCCCGGGGCCGGGTCCTCCTTCCGACAGAGGATGTCCCGATGGGATTCTTCATCGCGCAGCTCCTGACCGGGCTCGCCAATGCCGCGGCGCTGTTTCTTGTCGCCTCGGGGCTGTCGCTGATCTTCGGCGTGACCCGGATCGTCAACTTCGCCCATGGCTCGTTCTACATGCTCGGCGCCTATGTCGGGATCACGCTGATGGGCGTGCTGCCCGGGGTTCTGGGCCCGCATTTCGGCTTCTGGGGCGCGATCGTGCTCACCGGGCTGATCGTCGGCCTTGCCGGTGCGCTGGTCGAGATCGTCGTGCTGCGGCCGATCTATCGCGCGCCCGAGCTGTTCCAGCTGGTCGCCACCTTCGGCGTGATCCTGGTCATCCAGGACCTCGCGCTGATGGTCTGGGGGGCGGAGGACCAGATGGGCCCGCGCGCGCCCGGCCTGCGCGGCGTGTTCCGCATCCTGGGCGAGCCGATCCCGAAATACGACATCGTGCTGATCTGCATCACCCCGTTCATCCTGCTGGCCCTCTGGGCGCTGATCGCGAAGACGCGGCTTGGCGTGCTGGTCCGCGCCGCGACCCAGGACCGCGAGATGGTGGCAGCGCTTGGCGTCAATCAGCGCTGGCTCTTCACCGGGGTCTTCGCGCTTGGCTCGGCGCTTGCCGGCTGGGGCGGCGCGCTGCAGCTGCCGAAGGGCGGTGCCGACCTCCTGATGGATTTCAACATCATCGGCCCGCTCTTCGTCGTCACCGTGATCGGCGGCATGGGCAGCCTGCCCGGCGCCTTCATCGCTGCGGTGCTGATCTCGGTGCTGAACGTCTTCGGCGTCGCCTACATGCCGCAATCGACGCTGGTGCTGATGTTCGTGGTGATGGCGATCGTGCTGATCGTGCGGCCCTACGGGCTTCTGGGCAAGGAGGAGGTCGCGGGCGAGCATGGCCAGTCCGGCGCCCCCGAGACCCCGATCCGCCCCTTCGGCCGGCGCGGCAAGATCGCCGTGGCGGGGCTCTTGCTGGTGATGGCGCTGCTGCCGCTGGTCACCCAGCCCTTCGCGCTGGTGCTGCTGACCGACATCGTGATCTTCGCGCTCTTCGCCGCCTCGCTGCAGTTCATCCTCGGCACCGGCGGGCTCGTCAGCTTCGGCCACGCGGCCTTCTATGGCGGCGGCGCCTATGCCGCGGCGCTGATGGTGACCTATGCGAAGACCCCGATGGAGATCGCCTTCCTCTTCGCCCCGCTCGGCGCGGGGATGCTGGCGCTTGTCATCGGCTGGTTCTGCATCCGGCTCTCGGGCGTCTATTTCGCCATGCTCACCCTCGCCTTCAGCCAGCTGGTCTGGTCGCTGGTGTTCCAGTGGCGCGCCGTCACCCGTGGCGATGACGGGCTGATCGACATCTGGCCCTCGGCGTGGCTGTCGGGAACCGTGCCCTATTACTACTTCACCCTTGTCGTCGGCGTGCTCGGCATCCTGTTCCTGCGCACGGTGATCCATGCCCCCTTCGGCTATGCGCTGCGCGCCGGCCGTGACAGCGCGCGGCAGGCCGAGGCGATGGGGATCGACGTCAAGCGCGTGCAATACGTGGCCTTCGCGCTTGCCGGTGCGCTGGCGGGGCTCGCAGGCGGGCTTTTCGTCTTCGCCAAGGGCTCGGTCTTCCCGACCGAGCTCGAGATCGGCAAGAGCTTCGACGCGCTCATCGTCGTCTTCCTCGGCGGGGTGAAGACGCTCTCGGGCGGCATCGTCGGCGCCACCTTCATGGCGGCGGTCGAGGACTGGCTGACGCGGCTCCACTACTGGCGGCTGCTGCTCGGCCTGCTCATCATCGCGGTGGTGATCCTCGCCCCCGAGGGCATCGTCGGCTCGGCACGCCGGCTGGGGCTGCGCCTTGGTCTGGTGAAGCACACGGAGGCGGATTGAGATGACCGAGATCCTGAGGGTCGAGAACCTCGCCAAGTCCTATGGCACCTTCGAGGCGGTGAAGGGCATCAGCTTCACCGTCCGCGAGGGCGAGATGAAGGCGCTGATCGGGCCGAATGGCGCGGGCAAGTCGACCTGCTTCAACATGCTGACCGGGCAGATCCGGCCGACGCGCGGCGAGGTCTTCCTGGACGGCGCGCGCATCACCGGCCTGCCACCGCGGGTGATCTGGCGCCGCGGCGTCGGGCGCACCTTCCAGATCACCGGCACCTATCAGTCGATGACGGTGATCGAGAACGTGCAGATGGCGCTGATCAGCCACAACCGGCGGGTGTTCTCGCTCTTCGGCCGGGCCCGCGCACTTTACCGGACCGAGGCGCTGGCGCTGCTCGACCGGGTCGGGATGGCCGATCAGGCCGAGCGGCCCTGCTCGGTGCTGGCCTATGGCGACCTGAAGAAGCTGGAGCTGGCCATTGCCCTTGCGCACCGGCCGCGGCTGCTGCTGATGGACGAACCGACCGCCGGCATGGCGCCCTCGGCCCGCATCGCGCTGATGGCTCTCACCGCCGAGATCGTCGCCGCCGAGGGGTTGAGCGTGCTCTTCACCGAGCATGACATGGACGTGGTCTTTGCCCATGCCCATCACATCATGGTGTTGAACCGCGGCGAGCTGATCGCCGACGGCAATGCCGCCGAGGTGCGCGCCAACCCGCAGGTGCAGGACGTCTATCTGGGCGGCGGGATGCTCTTCAAGGAGATCGACCATGCTTGAGCTGCGCGACGTCAACAGCTTCTACGGCAAGGCGCATATCCTGCAGGACCTGTCCTTCTCGGTCGGCCGCGGCGAGGTGGTGGCGCTTCTGGGCCGCAACGGCGCGGGCAAGAGCACGACGATGAAGTCGATCATCCAGATCGTGCGGCCGCGCTCGGGCAGCGTGACCCTTGCCGGGCGCGAGCTCGTGGGCCAGCCCTCCTACCGGGTGGCGCGGTCGGGCATCGGCTATGTCCCCGAGGACCGGCGCATCTTCACCGCCCTCACCGTGCTCGAGAACCTCGAGGTCGGGCGCCAGCCGCGCCGCGACGGGGCGCCGGTCTGGACGGTGGACGCGCTCTTCGAGCTGTTCCCGAACCTCTACGAGCGCCGCAACCGGCTCGGCAAGGCGATGTCGGGCGGCGAGCAGCAGATGCTGACCATCGCCCGGACGCTGATGGGCAACCCCTCGCTCCTGCTGCTTGACGAGCCCTCCGAAGGCATCGCCCCGGTGATCGTCGAGCAGATGGCCCATGCCATCCTGCGGCTGAAGGCGCAGGGGCTGACGGTGATGATCTCCGAGCAGAACCTGCATTTCGCCCGCGTCGTCGCCGATCGGGCGATCATCATCGAAAGCGGGGCGAAAAAGTTCGACGGCAGCTTCGAGGAGCTTGCAGCCAAGCCCGAGATCCGCGACGCGTATCTGGCGGTGTGAGACCGCCCGAGGAGGAGGACAGATGGAGGACGAGGAGGCCCCCGACGCAGGGCACGGCTATGTGCTCGACGAGCAGGTCGGCTACATGTTGCGCCGCGCCTATCAGCGCAACTCGCTGATCTTTTCCGAACTGGTGCCGGGCGGGCTGACGACGACGCAGTTTTCCGTGCTCTACCGGCTCGGCACGCAGGGGGCGATGTCACAGAACATGCTCGGCCGCTCGGTCGAGATGGACGGGGCGACGACGAAGGGGGTGGTCGACCGGCTGGCGCAGCGCGGGCTGCTGGCGACCGCGCCCGACCCCGCCGACCGGCGCCGGCGCACGGTGTCGCTGACGCCCGAGGGGGCGGCGGTGCTGGCCGGGGCGATCGCCGCGGCGAAGGAGGTGACGCGCACCACCCTTGCGCCGCTGCGTCCGGCCGAGCGCAAGACCTTCCTGCGGCTTCTGGCCCGGCTGATGTGAGGGCTCAGACGACGGCCGCGAAAGCCTCGGCCAGCGCCGCGCCCTGCAGCCCCTGCCCGAGCAGCGCGCTCAGCACCAGCCGCGCCTTGATCGCCGACAGATCGCCCGCCAGCAACGCGCCGCTTTCGACCAGCGTCACCCCGCCGCTGTCCTTGCCATAGATCGCGCGGGTCCGCCCCTCGTGGCAGCGCGAGGCGACGACGACCGGGCAGCCCGCGGCGACCAGCTCGGCGGTGGCCGCGCCGAACCCTTTCGGCGCATTGCCGCGGCCAAAGGCCGACAGCACGATCCCCCGCGCCCCGGCCCCCGCCGCAAGCCGCATCAGCCGCGGCGTGCTGCCAAGGCCAAGCGCGATCAGCTCGACCTCGGGATCGAGGGCCGGCGTGTCGAGCCCCGGGCGCGGATGCGCCGGGCGGGCGTAAAGGTGCACCTCGCCATGGTCGACCTCGCCGAGCTTGCCCTGCCCGACCGAGCGGAAGGTGTCGACGCGCGAGGTATGCGCCTTCGTCACATAGCGCGCGCCATGCAGGTCGCCCTCGAACAGGATC
This sequence comes from Paenirhodobacter sp. YD-8, assembly GCF_056590935.1. Lineage (NCBI taxonomy): Bacteria > Pseudomonadati > Pseudomonadota > Alphaproteobacteria > Rhodobacterales > Paenirhodobacter > Paenirhodobacter sp. YD-8. Next base: position 3,591,110 of record NZ_CM152649.1, read on the forward strand.
ACCGCGCCGATCCCGCGCAGCTGCGCGCAGGCGGCGGCACAGAGCGCGTCATGGATGTTGCGCGGCCCGTCGGTGTCGGGCTGGCCGGCGTGGCGCTGCGCCCCGGTGAAGACCACGGGCTTGTCCGAGCGCACCAGCAGCCAGGCGAGGAAGGCGCTTTCCTCCATCGTGTCGGTGCCATGGGTGACGACGACGCCATCGACATCGTCGCGCGCCAGAACCGCGTCGATGTGCCGGCACAGCCGGTGGAGCGTGGCGAGATCGAGCGCATAGCTGCCCGCCGCCTCGAAATTCTCGACGCTGACGGTGATGCCCGCGAGCGGCTCGTGCAGGCTGGCCAGCAGGGTCTCGCCGCTCAGTCCGGCATTGACCGCGCCGGCGGCGGTGTCGGCGGACGAGGCGATGGTGCCGCCGGTGGCGATCAGGGTGACGTGTTTCATCGGGATGTCCTTCAGCTTGCGCGACGCTGCGCCCGGCCCTTCGGCGCGGCCAGCGCGACCAGTTCGTTCCAGCGGCGCACCAGATAATTGTGCTCGTCCATGGTGGTGTTCCAGATCGCGACATGGCGCGCGCGCGCGCGCCGCGCCCCGCCCGAGCGCACCTCGCCCGCCCGCACCGCGGGCCGGCCCGAGGCGTCGCACAGATCGGTGGCGGCGGGCAGCCCCTCGTACCAGTAATCCCAGTCCGCCTGCGGCAGGCAGGCCTTCACCCGCTCGGGCACCGACATGTAATAGCCCTGCCGCGCGACGACGGCACCGGCAAAGCCGTCGAGATACCAGTTCAGCCAGGCATAGGCGCGGTCGAGCCGCTCGCCCGTCAGATGGCGCGACAGGCACATGCCGCCGTGCCAGCCGCGATAGCCCTCGACCGGCCGGGCCTGACGCACCCTGATGCCGGCGCGCTTCATCTGCACGATCGTCGGCGACCAGATCGAGGCAAGCTTCAGCTCGCCGTCAAGGAAGCGCTCGACCGGTTCGTTCGCGCGCAGCCAGAACGGCCGGAGATGACCCGACTGCACCAGCGCGCGGCCGTGCTCGATCAGCAGGTCGATCTCGGCGACCGACATGTTGCCCATGTCGCGAAAGCTCATCCGCCCCGCCGCCTGCAGCGCCATCGCCAGATCGAAGGCACCGATCGCCGGCTCGTCGACCAGTGCCACCCGCCCCGCCCAGCGGGGATTGACGAGTTCGGCCCAGCTCGTCACCTCGCGGTCGACGTCGATGCCGGTCGTCTCGACCGCGAAACTGTCGAAGTTGTAGAAGGTCGGCAACATCGAGATCCGCCCGGTGGGGCTGTCCGAGAGCGTCGCGTCATGCTGCACGAAGAGCCGCGAGGATGGCACGTCGCCGCGCCCGTTCTGCCCCGGTGTGCCCGGCATCCGGCTGATGTCGTCGATCTCGTCCCAGCGGTCGATCCGGCGGGTGTCGATCGCCTGGATCGCGCGCCAGTACCAGACGATGTCGAGGTTGTGGAAACACTGGTCGTAGATGTCATAGCCCGCCGGATCGACCGCGGCCGTCCGCTGCGCGCTGATGAAATCCATCTCGATGAATTCGAGCGGAAAACCCAGATCGGCCTCGGCCCGCGCCTGCAGGAAGCGCCAGGGCTGGATCTCGGTCGTGAGGATGCGCAGGGGGGCGCTCATCATGCCGCCGTTCTGACTGCGGCAAGCCCGGTGAAGGCCGCAAACGAGCGCCGGATCAGGTCGGGCGAGAGATCCTCGAGGATGAAGACGATGCGCGAGTGCCGCGGCCCCTCGGGCCAATGCGCCATGTGGGTCGGGGCATGCACCAGATGCTGGACACCGTGAATCGCCACCGGCCGATCCTCGCCTTCGAGCGCCAAAATGCCTTTCACCCGGAAAATCCTGTCACCATGCCTGTGAAGCAGCAATGTAAGCCAGGTTCCGAACATAGTCCAATCGATCGCGCCCTCGATCACCAGCGAGAAGCTGGTCACGCCGAGCGTGCCGTCGGCATCGGCGTGATGGGCGTGAGCATGCGAATGATCGTGGTCATGGTGGTGATGCGTCGGGTCGGAACAGCCCGCCCCACAGGCCGCAAGCGGCGCGAACTCGGCCACGCCGGGACCGAAGCCGGTGAGGATGTCGGCGACGCTGTCCTCGGAGGTCAGCACCCGCGCCACCGGGTTCAGCCGGGCCAGCCGCGTGCGCAGCGCCGCCACCGTCTCGGGCTCGGCCAGATCGGTCTTGGTCAGCACGATGCGGTCGGCCGCGGCGATCTGGCGCACCGCCTCGGCGCGATGCGCGACCTGCAGCGCGGCGTTCACCGCATCGACGGTGATCAGCACGCCGCCATTGCTGAAATGCGAGCGCAGCACCGGGTGCGCGGTCAGCGTCTGCAGCACCGGATAGGGATCGGCGAGCCCCGTGGTCTCGATCACCACGCGGTCGAAGGCGATCTCGCCACGGGCGCGCAGGCTGTGGAGATTGCCGAGTGCCTCGGCCACCTCGCCGCGCACGGTGCAGCAGATGCAGCCCGACTTCAGCAGCACCACGGTGTCGTCGATGCGGTCGAGCAGATGGTGGTCAAGGCCGACCTCGCCGAATTCGTTGATCAGCACCGCCGCCCCCTGCATCGCCGGATCGGCCAGCAGGCGCTGCAGCAAGGTGGTCTTGCCCGAACCGAGAAAACCGCTGAGCAGGATCACGGGGGTCATGCGCGCCCCCGTTCCATCCAGGCGATCAGCGCCTCGTCAAGCGGATCGAAGGCGCGCCCGGCAAGGGTCTCGGCCTCGGACCACAGATGCGCGAGCGCCTCGAACACGCTGCTCGCGCCGGTGGGCGAGGAGACAACATAGGAGCGCCCCTGCCAGACATCGAGCCGCAGCCGGCGATAGGACAGGATCGCGTTCGCCGCGCCCAGCCGGCGCGCGGTCTCGGCCCGGCGCGCGCGGCTGTCGAGATTGCGGGTATAGACGCCCGGACGCGGAACCGCGTTCGTCCAGTGGTCGTCACAGCCGAGGATGCCGCACAGCGAACACATCGTCGCGCTCCTTTCCGGAAGGGGAAAAGGGCGGCAGAGGGCAAGCCCCCCGCCGCCAGGTCGCAGAGGTCACCTGCGGGGGAACTTCGCGTCGTAATCGTCGGCCATCTCGTTCATGGTGACGAACTTCACGCCTTCATGGGATTTCATGTGCTCGAACAGCCGCTCGAGCATCATCAGCACCTGCGGCCGGCCCGAGACGTCGGGGTGGATGGTGATCGGGAAGACCGCGTAATCCATGTTCGCATAGACCCAGTCGAACTGGTCGCGCCACATTTCCTCGATGTCGCGCGGGTTCACGAAGCCATGCGAGTTCGGCGACTTCTTGATGAACATCATCGGCGGCAGGTCGTCGAGGTACCAGTTCGCCGGGATCTCGATCAGATCGGTCTCCTCGCCGCGCACCAGCGGCTGCATCCAGTCCTCGGGCTGGGCGGCATAGTCGATCTTGGTCCAGCGGTCGCCCACACGCACGCGGTAGGGCTCGAAGTCCTTGTGCATCAGCGAGTGATCGTACTTGATCCCCTTCTTCAGCAGCAGCTCGTTGGTGACATTCGAGAATTCCCACCACGGCGCGACATAGCCGGTGGGCCGCTTGCCCGAGAGCTCGGTGATCAGGCCGATGCACTTGTCGAGCACCGCCTCTTCCTGCTCGGGGGTCATCGCGATCGGGTTCTCGTGGCTGTAGCCATGCACGCCGATCTCGTGGCCGCGGCGCGCCACTTCCTTCATCTGCTCGGGGAAGGTCTCGACCGAGTGGCCGGGGATGAACCAGGTGGTCTTGATCCCGAACTTGTCGAACATGTCGAGCAGGCGGATCGAGCCGACCTCGCCCGCGAACAGCCCGCGCGAGATGTCGTCGGGGCTGTCTTCGCCGCCGTAGGAGCCGAGCCAGCCGGCCACGGCGTCCACATCGATCCCGAAACCGACGAGAATTTCTTTTGCCATTGGGAAGTCTCTCCTTGGATGATTAGGCATGAACGAGGGTGACCGAGGCCGGATCGACCCCGAGCGTGACCGGCATCCCGGGCGCAAGCGCGCGCACCTCGGGCCGGTGGGAACTGGTCTCGACGGCAACATCGCTGCCGTCGGCAAGGCGCACGGTCAGGTGGCCGACCGCGCCGACAAGATGGCGCCCGACGACGGTGCCGGGCAGGTGCAGCTCGCCGGGCGTGCCCTGCGGCACCAGGCGGAAGGCCTCGGCCGGGATCACCGCAAGCCGCTCGTCGCCGCGGCCCACGCCCTCGATCACGCCCACCGGGGTGTCGAGCCGGCCGAACCCCGCCGCGGCCGCGCCGAGCGGCGCGCCCTCGATCAGCGTGTTCGAGCCGATGAAGCCCGCCACGAAGGGGGTCGCGGGGCGGCGGTAGAGCTCGCGCGGCGGCGAGATCTGCTCGACCACGCCGTTCGACATCACCACCACCCGGTCCGACAGGCCAAGCGCCTCGGACTGGGCATGGGTGACGAAGATGAAGGTGATGCCCAGCTCGCGCTGCAAGAGCTTCAGCTCGTTCTGGATGATCCGGCGCAGGTTCGCGTCAAGCGCACCGAGCGGTTCGTCGAGCAGCAGGATCTCGGGCTCGACCACCAGCCCGCGGGCCAGTGCGATGCGCTGGCGCTGGCCGCCCGACAGCCGGTCGGCCTTGCGGTCGGCGAAGGCGGTCAGGTCGAACATGTCGAGGATGCGCTCGACCTTGCGGTCGCGCTCGGCTCGCGGCGTGCCCTTGACGTCAAGGCCGAAGGCGACGTTCTCGCGCACCGTCATGTGCGGGAACAGCGCGTAATTCTGGAAGATCATCGAGGTCGGACGCTTTTCCGGCGGCACATGAGTCACGTTGTGCGACATCATCAGGATCTCGCCGTTGGTGATCTCCTCGAAGCCGGCGATCATCCGCAGCGTCGTCGACTTGCCGCAGCCCGAGGGGCCGAGGAAGGCGACGAACTCGCCCTTCTCCACCCGAAGATCGAAGTCGGAGACGGCGACGGTGCCGTCGGGATAGGTCTTGCCGACCGAAATCAGCTCGAGATCGTAGAGCATGGCGTGCGGGCCTCGCGTCAGGGGGAAGAGGGGGACGGACGGGAAAGACCCGCCCGCCCCGTGGGCATCAGGCGTTCAGGAACTCGTCCCAGCGCTGGATCAGGTGGTCGTATTCATCCGGCCACTGGTGCCAGTAGGCGACGTTCGCGGCGCGTTCGGCGAGCGAGCCGCCGTCGCGCAGGTCGCCCTCGTTGATGCCGCGCTCGGAGGCGCCGACCCAGGGTTTGCCCTCGTACCAGAAGGCATATTTGGCCGGGTCCATGACCTTCTCGATGGTCTTCGAGGGCGAGTAGTAGCCCTGTTCGGTCACCACGATGCCCGGCTCGCCCGAGAGCCAGAAATCGGCATAGGCGATGACCGCGTCGCGGTTCGGCGTGCCCTTCAGCATCGACGGCCCGATCGCCCAGCCGCGATAGCCTTCCTTCGGCGTCGCGTATTTCGCCGGCTTGCCCTGCGCCTTCACCGCCAGCACCGCCGGCTGCCAGGCGTCGCAGACCACCATCTCGCCCGAGGCGAGCAGGTTGACGAGTTCGCCGAAATCGCCCCAGAGCGCGCGGAACTGGCCCTCCTTCTTCTTCGAGATCAGGAACTTCGCCGCCTCGTCGATCTCGTCGGCGGTCGGGTTGCCGGGGTTCTTCGCCTCGAGGAGGCCCAGCGAGTTCATCGCCAGGATCGCCTGGCCGATGGCGATCAGCGGGTCGACGTTGAGACCCGACTTGCCCTTCCACTTGCTGTCGAAGATCGCGGTCCAGCTGTTCGCCTCCTCGGCGCTCAGCACCTCGGGGTTGTAGCCGATCGAGTCGTAGTTGTAGACGGCCGGCACCATGTAAAGCTGGCTTTGCGCCTCGTCGGCCCAGATCTGCCCCGAGATCTGCGCCTTGGCGTCCCATTTCGGGTCGGTCTTGGTGAAGGTGTCGCGGATGTCGGCCCAGTTCGGCAGGTCGGCCACCGGGATCGGCTCGACATTGTCGGTGGCGATGAGCGCGGGCAGTCGCTCGGCGATGATTTCCCAGCAGTCATAGTCGGACGAGCCCGAGAGGATCTTCGTCTGCGCGTCCGGATAGGTCGAGGGCGTGCCCGAGACGGCACGCACGCCGGCCTGCTTCTTGAACATCTCGAGCAGGCGGTCCTGCACCGTGGTCGACAGGCCGGTGGTGCGCAGCTCCTGATCCGCGAGGTTGGCGGCATAGGCCATGCGCGACCAGGGGTGCAGCCCCGAGCCCAGCAGCGCGGCGCCACCGGCGGCGCCGTATTTCAGAAAGGAACGTCGGTCGGTCTTGAAGGTCATCTGGTTTTCCCTGTTGGTGAGAGATGAACGTTGCAAGGTCTTGGCGAAGGAACGGGGGCGTTCGCCGCCCCTCGTGTTGCGGGCGCTCAGTAGCGGCCCGGCGTCAGCCCGCCATCCACCGTCACCACCTGCCCGGTCAGGTAGGAGGCGTCGGAAGAGGCAAGGAAACGGATCACCCGGGCGATCTCCTCGGGCTCGCCAAGGCGGCCCATCGGGATGTAGGGCGAGGCGATCTCGGCCGCGTCGGGGCCGAGGCTGTGGCCCGGGTTCAGCAGCTGCGCGGTGCGGATGTAGCCCGGCGCGACGCCGTTCACCCGGATGCCGCGGCGCGCGTATTCGACGGCAAGGCCGCGCACCAGCCCGATCACCCCCGATTTCGCGGTCGAGTAATGGACATGCTCGTCCCAGCCATAGGCGGTGCCCATGATCGAGGAGAGGCAGATGATCGCCGCGCCGGGCATCATCGCCGGCAGTGCCGGGCGGATCACCCGCAGCATGCCATAAAGGTCGACGTCGAGCGTCTGGTGCCATTTCTCGTCGGTCATCTCGGCCATCGGCACGCGCAGCGCGATGCCGGCATTGGCGACGATCACGTCGATGCCGCCGAAGCGCGCGTTCAGATCGCCGACCAGCGCATCGGCCGCCTCGGTCGAGCGCACATCGAGGGCGTGAAACTCGGCGCTGCCGCCGGCGGCCACGATCTCGCCGGCCACCGCCTGGCCCTCGGCCGCCAGCACATCGGTGACGATGACGTGGTCGCCCGCCGCGGCAAAGGTCATCGCCGCGGCACGGCCGATCCCGATGCCCGCCCCGGTGACGAGCACAATTCGCTTATCCATCTGGTTCATGTCCCTATCTGAAAGTCAGAGCATCACGTCGCCGGAGTTCGGGCCGAGCGTCTGGCCGACGAACAGCGCCGCATCGGGCGAGCACAGGAAGGAGACGACGCCGCCCACCTCGGCGGTCTCGCCGAAGCGACCGAGCGGCAGCTCGGCGCGCTTGGCGGTCTTCCAGTCTTCCGACAGCGCCTCGACGAGCGGGGTGTTGATCGGCCCTGGTGCCACCGCATTCACCCGCACGCCCCGGGCCGAGACCTCGCGCGCCAGCGACTTGGTCATGCCGATGATTGCGGCCTTGGCGCCGGCGTAATGGACAAGCTCGACCCCGCCGATCTGGCCAAGCTGCGAGGCGACGTTGACGATGATCCCGGCGCCGCGATCGAGCATCGCCGGCAGGCAGGCACGGGTGCACAGGTAGGTGCCGCGCACATGCACCGCGAACATCCGGTCGAACTGTGCCGGCGTGATCTCGAGGAACGGCGCCTGATGGCCGAAGCCCGCGTTGTTCACCAGGATCTCCGGCGCGCCGAGATCGGCGGTGACGGCCGCGACCATCGCGCCGACCGCGGCCTCGTCCGAGACATCGGCGGCATAGGCGCGGGCGCTGCCGCCGGCCGCGGTGATCTGTGCCACGGTGGCCTCGGCGGCGGCAAGCGAGAGGTCGTTGACCGCGACCGCATGGCCGTCGGCGGCAAGACGCAGGGCGATGGCGGCACCGATGCCGGAGCCCGCGCCGGTGACAAGGGCGATCATCAGCTTTCCTCCTGTCCGTGGAAGCGCGCGGCCCGCGCGGTGAAACGCTTCATCAGCAGGCCGTAGACGACGAGCAGGGTGAAGCTGAACAGCGTGGTCAGCACGCCGAAGGCGAAGATGTTGGGGTGGATCTCGACCGAGAAGGTGCCGTAGATCGCCAGCGGCAGCGTCAGCGCGCGGCCGGCGGTGAACAGCGTGCGGGCGAACTCGTCATAGCTGAGGGTGAAGGAGAACAGCATCGCCGACAGCACGCCCGGGAAGATGATCGGGAAGGTCACCCGCCGGAAGGTCTGCGCCGGGCTGGCGCCGAGCGAGAGCGAGGCCTCCTCGACCGAGCGGTCGAAGCGGTTGAAGATCGCCAGCATCACCAGGAAGGCGAAGGGATAGGTATAGACCACGTGCAGCACGAAGGAGGTGCTCCACCAGGCGCGCGAGAGGCCCAGCGTGTTCGACAGCAGCGCCATGCCCAGCCCGACCAGCACGCCCGGCACCATCATGCCGAGGATGATCAGGTAGAAGGCCGGCCCCGAGCCCTTGAAGCGGGTGCGGAAGGCCTCGGCGCTCATCACCCCGAGCACGGTCGAGACGACAGTGGTCATGAAGGCGAGCGCGATCGAGCGCAGCAGGCTGTCGCCCACCGGCAGCTGCGAGACGCGGGAGGTGCCGGCGAACCCGAGCAGATGCTTGTACCAGTAGACCGACCATTCCTGGATCGGGAACTGCGGCCCGCCCTCGGGCCCCTGGAAGGACAGGATCGCAAGCACGATCATCGGCCCGTAGAGGAACAGCAGGAACAGCGCGGTATAGGTGGCGAGAACGGGGCGGAGAGCACGGGATTGCATGGCTCACATCTCCTTGCGCAGATCGACGAGGCGCAGCGCGAGCGCGATGACGGCGGTGATGATGACGGTGAGCACCACGCCGGCCACCGCCGCGAAGGCCCATTTGAGTGAACCGACCTGGCTCACGATGATGTTGCCGAGCAGGTTCACCTTGCGCCCCGACAGCGAGGCGGCGGTGGCGAATTCGCCGAGCACCATGACCGAGACGAAGATCGCCCCGACCATCACCCCGGGCAGCGACAGCGGCAGGATGATGCGGCGGAAGATGGTGCCGAAGGAGGCGCCCAGATCGCGCGCCGCCTCGATCACCGAGGGCTCGATCCGGCCCAGCATGAAGGTGATCGGCCCGACCATGAACACGCAGTAGATCTGCGTCATCCCGACCAGCACCGAGAATTCGGAAAACAGCAGGAACTCGAGCGGATGCGAGATGATCCCGAGCTTCATCAGGATCATGTTGATCGCGCCCTCGGTGCCCAGCATCGGCCGCCAGGCGATGACGCGGATCAGGAACGAGGTCCAGAACGGGATCACGCAGGCGACCAGCAGCGCCGTCTGCACCGTCTTGTTGCGCACGAAAAGCCCGATGAACAGCGCCACCGGATAGCCGATCGCCACCGTCGCGACGAGGACGATCGCCCAGATCCGCAGCGTCGTGCCGATCGCCGCAAGATAGGTCGACGAGCCGAGGAAGCGCTGCCAGCTTGCAGTGGTCAGCGAGGGTTCCACCGAGAAGGTGGTCTGCGTCCAGAACGAGACATAGACCACCATGCACATCGGCAGCACCATGAAGAGTGCCATCCAGATCAGCCCCGGCGAGAGCAGGGCGAGGGCGCGGTTGCGGTCCTTGCGCGCGCGCAGCGCGGCGGGCGAGGCGGCGGCGGCGGGGCGGGACGGGGTCTCCGTCGACAGGGCGGTCATCAGGCGGCTCCGTGGAACTGGCGCGCGGCATCGGGCGCGAAGTGAAGGTCATAGCGCGCGCCCTCGGTCAGTTCGGGCAGGCGCGGGGTGCTGAGATGGTCGACCACCTGAAGCAGCGTGCCGTCCTCGGCACGGAAGAAGGACAGCGCCGTCGGGCCGTTGAACTCGCCGGTCAGATACTGCGCGGCAAGATGCGGGCGCCCGTCGGGCACGGCACCGGGGGGGCTGACGTCGATCTGGTCGAAGCGCACGGCGATCTCGCCCTGCGCCGCGCCGCCCGCGCACAGTCCGGCGGGAAAGATGTTCCAGGCGTTCAGATGGCGCGCCGCGGCGGCATTGCGCGGGGCGGTGAACAGCATCTCGGGCGCGTCCGACTGCACGATCCGCCCGCCCGCCAGCACCGCGACCTCGTCGCCCATCGTCAGCGCCTCGGTCTCGGAGCCGGTGACATGCAGGAAGCTGACCTTCAGCCGCTCGCGGATCGCGCGCAGCTCGTCGCACATCCGCGCGCGCAGGTTCGCATCGAGCGCGCCGAGCGGTTCATCCAGCAGCACGATGCGCGGTTCGCACACCAGGGTGCGGGCCAGCGCGACACGCTGGCGCTGACCGCCCGAGATCGCGCCGACGCCGCGATGGCCAAAGCCCGCAAGCCCCACGAGCTCGAGCGCCGCCTCGGCCCGGGCGCGGATCTCGGCGTCATCGGTGATCGGGGCCCGAGCGCGATGACGCAGGCCGAATTCGACGTTCTGCGCCACGGTCAGATGCGGAAACAGCGCGAAGTTCTGGAACACGAAGCCGATGTCGCGCAGGTGCGGCGGCTGGCCGTCGATGCGCTCGCCATGAATCGCGATCTCGCCCTGATCGGGCTCCTCGAAGCCCGCGATCAGGCGCAAAAGCGTCGTCTTGCCCGCCCCCGACGCACCGAGCAGCGCCATGTAGGTGTTGTCCGGAACGACGAGGTCCACGCCATCGAGGGCGGTGTTCGCGCCATATCGGCGCGTTACTCGGCTGAGCGTCAGCACATCGGTCTCCCCGTTTATCGATTTTTCGCATGCAAACATCGATTCGTGAGTCCGATCAAACAGAAAATGATTTCGGCATTCAAAAAGTCATTTTTCCGGACAAAAGCCAATGTATGTTGCAAGTGCAGCGCCAGAAGACGCGCCAGCAGCGCCGAATTTTCGCACAAATCTTGTGCAAACCCGGAAAACAGCGGCGCGCGACAAACGAATTTTGCATGCAAACAAAAAGCGTTTCCCTCTGGGCCGCGGGCTTCGTATGGTTCTGACGGAACGACACGACACGAGGCCCGGATGCCGGTTTCAGCACTCCCCGCGCGCGAGGCGGATGACTCGGACAGGCCGTCGACCCTGTTCGAGCTGGCCGCGGACCTGATCCGCCACAACATCGAGACCGGGCGGCTGTCCCCCGGCCTCGTGCTGCAGGAAAGCGCGCTCTCCGAACGGATGGAGATGTCGCGCGCGACGGTGAAACGCGCGCTCGAGATGATCGAGGCCGAGGGCCGGATCCGCCGCTTTTCCGGCCGCGGCTTCCTCGTCTGCGGCGGCAGCGGCGATCCGCGCCGCGACGACCTGCGCCAGATCGAGCTCGACCTGACCGGCCTCGACGACAGCGTGGGCAAGCCGAACTGGCTGCGCATCTATGACGACGTCGCCCATCACGTGACCCGCTGCCCGGCCTTCGGCCGCTACCGGATCATCGAGGCGCTGGTGGCCGAGGAATATGGCGTCTCGCGCACCATCATCCGCGACGTGCTGGGCCGGCTGCAGGAGCGCGGCCTGATCCAGAAAAGCCGCACCTCGCGGTGGGTGGTCGAGCCGCTGACCTCGCAGCGGATCAAGGACAAGTACGAGCTGCGGGTGATCCTCGAGACCGCGGCGCTGCGCTCGGCCAAGTTCCCGGTGGCCGAGCTGCGCGGGCTGGCGGACGAGATCGCGGCGCTGTCGCCGCGCACGCGGCTGACCCCGGGGCAATGGTTCTCGCTCGACCGGCGCTTCTTCGAGATGATGATCCTGACCACCCCGAACGAGGATCTGGCGGGCTATGCCTCGAGCAACCGGCTTGCGCTCGAGGCCTGCCAGTCGGCGCTGTTCTCGCTCGGCCTGCCGCCCGACACGCAATCGCTGCTCGAACTCGGGCAGGTGGTCGAGCTGGCGCTGTCGGGCTCGATCTCGGCCGCGGCCAGCATGCTCGCGACGCATCTGCACAAGGCGCGCGAGCGGACGATCGCGCAGCTCAAGATCACCTCGATCATCGAGCCGGCGTCCGATTTCCCGGACTATCTGCAGCCCGCCTGAGCGGGCGATTGCGCGAAACGAAAAAGCGCGGCCAGCCGGCCGCGCTTTCGTCCTGGTGTCGGCGCGCCGCCCTCGAAGGGGGAGGACGGGGCGGCGCGCCGGGGCGGGGCCTCAATCGGCCTCGTCCATCTCCTCGCCGGTCTCGCCATGGCGGGCGGCCTGCATCCGGCTGCGCATCACCTTGCCCACCACCATCGGCAGGATGAAGCCGACGATCGCGATGCCCCACAGGATCCAGTCGAGCGGGCTCGACAGCAGAACGCCCCAGTCGCCGTTCGAGATCGTCACCGCACGACGCAGGTTGTTCTCCATCTGGTTGCCGAGCAGCGTGCCGAGGATCACCGGCACCAGCGGCACGTCGAGCTTGCGCAGCGCCCAGCCCATCACCCCGAAGCCGACCATCAGGTAAAGGTCGAAGGGCGAGCCCGAGATGCCGTAGATGCCGACGAAGCTGACCATCGCGACGGCCGGCATCAGGATCCGCGGCGGGATCAGCAGCAGGCGCGAGAACAGGCCGACCATCGGGATGTTGAGCGCGAGCAGCATCACGTTCGCGATGAAGAGCGCCGCGATCAGGCCCCAGACGACATCCGGGTTCTTGGTGAACAGCAGCGGGCCGGGGGTGATGTTCAGGCTCAGCAGCACCGCCAGCAGCACCGCCGTGGTGCCCGAGCCCGGCACGCCGAGCGCCAGCATCGGAACGAGCGCACCGCCGGCCGCGGCGTTGTTGCCCGCCTCGGGGGCCGCCACGCCGCGCGGGTCGCCCTTGCCGAAGGTGCCCTCGCGGTCGACGAACTTCTTCTCCATCGAATAGCTGAGGAAGGCGCCGAGCGAGGCCCCTGCCCCGGGCAGCACGCCCGCGATGAAGCCCAGAACCGAGCTGCGCAGCATCGTCGGCGCGGTCTTCACCAGCGTCTTCGCCGAGGGGGTCAGACGGCCGATCACCATCGACTTGTGCGCCGCGTCGCTGTCGCCGTGGCGGTGCTCGAGGAAGACGAAGACCTCGGAGAGCGCGAAGAGGCCGACGATCGCGACGAGGAAGTCGATGCCGTCATAAAGGTGCACCTCGCCGAAGGTGAAGCGCGGCACGCCGGTCTGGGTGTCGACGCCGACCATGGCAAGGCCAAGGCCAAGCGCGGCGGCAAAGGCGGATTTCGCCTGGTTCGAGGCGCTGACGCCGCCAAGCGTGGCGAAGGCGAGCGCGAAGAGGGCGAAATACTCGTCCGGCCCGAACAGGAGCGCGATCTTCACCAGCTGCGGGGCAAGCAGGATCAGCCCCCAGGTGGCCAGGAACGAGCCGACGAAGGAGGCGATGCCCGACAGCGACAGCGCCTCGCCGGCGCGACCGGCCTTGGCCATCGGATAGCCGTCGAGACAGGTCATCACCGCCGGTTCGTCGCCCGGGATGTTGAGCAGGATCGAGCTGATGCGCCCGCCATACATCGCCCCGTAATAGACCGAGGTGAGCAGGATCAGCGCGGGCGTCGCGCCAAGGCCAAGGGTGAAGGCGAGCGGAATGAGGATCGCGACGCCGTTCGAGGGCCCAAGCCCCGGCAGCGCGCCCATGATCGTGCCAAGCGCCGCGCCGAGAAGGGCAAGCGCCAGGTTCTGCCAGGTGATCGCGATCGCGAAACCGTCGGCAAGGTGGGAAAGCGTGTCCATGATCGCTCCTCAGAAGCCAAGCGGGCCGCGCGCGAGCGACAGCCCGAGCGCGAGGTGGAAGATGGCGTAGATGCCGATCGCGATGCCGATACCGACGATGCCGCTCTCGAGCGGGCGCGAGCCGAGCCGCCAGGCGAGATAGGCCGAGGCGAGCGCCGTCGCGATGACGAAGCCCAGAACCGGCAGCAGCGTGGCGTAGAGGATCAGCACGACGCTCGCGGCGGCAAGCTCGGCCAGCCGCTTCACACCCGGCCAGGCCGGGTCGGCGTCGGGTTTCAGCGCGATCGCGGCCGAGGCAAGGCCCAGCACCGCGGCGATGATGAGGGGGAAGGCCTTGGGCCCGACCGCATCCGAGAGGAAGCTTTCCTCGATCGAAAGGGCCGAAAGCGCGAAGCCGATGGCGAGCAGGACGCCGAAGATACCGAAGATGCGGTCGCTCATGGAAGTCTCCCGAGGCTGGCGGACCCGTCGGGAGAAACGGGCGGCACGATGTGCCGCCCGCCCCCTGCAACGGATCGGATACGGGTTACCGGATTACTTGATGATGCCGATCTGGCGCGAGAGATCGGCGATCTGGGTCACCGAGTCGGCGACGAACTTGTCGAAGTCGGCGCCCTTGAGATCGAGCGGCGCGAGGCCGTTCGTCTCCATCACCTTCTTCCACTCGTCCGACGCATAAAGCGTGGCGATCTTGTCGACCCAGGCGGCATAGGCCTCGTCCGACATGCCCTTCGGCGCATAGAAGCCGCGCCAGTTCGCACCGAGCGCGTCGATGCCCTGCTCCTTGGCGGTCGGGAACTGCGCGAATTCGCCCGGCAGACGTTCCGGCGCCAGCACGGCGAGCACCCGGATGTCGCCCGAATCGACGAAACCCTTGGCCTCGGACAGATCGCCGGTGAAGGCCTGAACCGAGCCCGCCAGAAGCTGCGTCACCGCCTCGCCGCCGCCGTCGAAGGCGACATACTTGACGCGCCGCACATCCTCGACGCCATCGGCGCGGGCCGCGATCAGCACCTTCAGGTGGTCCCAGCCCCCCACCGCCGAGCCGCCCGCGAAGGCGACCGAGGTCGGATCGGCCTTCACCTTGTCAAGGAGTTCCGGCAGGGTCTGGATCGGGCTGTCCTTCGCCACGGCGATCACGCCGTAATCGGCGCCGACCGAGGCGACCCAGCGGACCTGATCCATGGTGTTGCCCGGATAGGCATTCTGCGCGAGCCGCGTCGAGGTCGAGGACGAGGCCGCGACGATCAGGTTGTTGTCCTCGCCGCGCTTGTTGACGACTTCGGCAAAGGCCACGCCACCGCCGCCGCCGGCGAGGTTCGTCACCTGCATCGTCTTGTCGATCAGCCCCTCGTCCTGCATCACCTTGCCGACCTGGCGGCAGGTGAAGTCCCAGCCGCCGCCGGGGTTCGCGGGCGCGATGCATTCGGGGTTCGACGGCATCCATCCGTCGGCGACGGCGGTCAGCGCGCTTGCGCCGAGAAACAGGGCGGCAAGCGAAAGCCGGGTTGCCTTGATCATGGGATCTCCTCCAGTCGTGTTGAATTCCTCGAACCGGCGCACCGCTCTTTGCGGCCTCCTCGCGCTCGGCTATGACAAAGGACTAGGGGCGAAACCTGTCACGAACCTGTCAGGGACCGTGAGACCTCGGGGAGGGGATGATGCGCGTGCTGGTGGTCGAGGATGCACCCGACATGGCGGAGGCGGTGGCCACCCGCCTGCGTCAGGCCGGCATGGTGTGCGACATCGCCGAGACCGCGGACGCCGCCGAGGACTTCCTTGCGGTGCAGCGCTATGACGCGATCGCGCTCGACATCAACCTGCCCGACCGCTCGGGGACCGAGCTGCTGGCCGATCTGCGCCGGCGCGGCGAGCGGGTGCCGGTCCTGATGCTGACCGCCGCCTTCTCGGTCGAGACCCGGGTCAGCGCGCTCGACCTTGGTGCCGACGACTATCTGGTGAAGCCCTTCGACCACCGCGAACTGGTGGCACGGCTGCGCGCGCTGCACCGGCGCGATGCCGAGGTGAAAAGCGACGAGATCGCCTTCGGCCCGCTGGTCTTCAACCCCGCCGCGCGCGAGGCGCGGCTCGAGGGCCGCACGCTCGACCTGACCCGGCGCGAGCTCGCCCTGCTTGGCCTGCTGATCCGCCACACCGGGCATGTGATGAGCAAGGAGAGGCTCTACGAGGGGCTTTATTCCTTTGCCGAGACCGATGTCGGGCTGAACGCGGTCGAGCTCTACATCGCGCGGCTGCGCAAGAAGCTCGCCGGCTCGGGCGTCGGCATCGAGACGCAGCGCGGCCTCGGCTACCGGCTGGTGCAGGATGGCTGAGGCGGCCCATCCCGTCGCCGCGACCCGCTCGCTGAAATCGCGCATGGTGCGGGCGGTGCTGTCGCTGCTGGTGGTGGGCGGCATCGTGATGGCGCTGGCGGCCTTTGCCTATGGCCGGGTCGCGGCGCGTGCCTCCTATGACCGGCTGCTGCTTGGCGCCGCGAACGAGATTGCCGGCGCGATCACCATCAGCGACGGGATGCCGCTGGTCGATCTGCCGACGGCGGCGTTCCAGCTGCTGGCCCTCGCCCCCGACGACCGCATCACCTATTCGGTGCGCAGCCCGGACGGGCAGGTGCTGACCGGGCAGGACACCCCCCTGCCCGAGGCCATCCGGCAGACCGGCGGCGGTTTCTTCGATGCCGAGTTCACCGGCCTTGCCGCGGCCGAGCGGGCGCGCTTCGTCACCGTGCCGCGCCGTTTCGCCGAGCGCGACTTCTCCGGCACGATCCTCGTCACCGTCGGCCAGACCCTGCGCGCGCGCAACGCGATGGCGCTTGGCCTGACCCGTGACGCGCTGATCGTGCTCGGCTTTGCCGGGGTGCTGCTGATCGTTCTGGGCGCGCTGGTGGTCGAGAGCGCGATGCGCTCGCTGGTCGGGCTTGCCCGCGATCTGGCCGCCCGCGACCCCTATGACCTGACGCCGATCGCCACGCCGGTGCCGGCCGAGGTCGCGGGGATGATCGGCGCACTCAACGACTTCATGCGCCGGCTCGAGCGGCAGATCGCCTCGATGCGCAACCTGATCTCGGACAGCGCGCATCAGCTGCGCACACCGGTCGCGGCGCTGCGGGTGCAGGCCGAGCTTGCCGCCGAGGAGACCGACCCCGAGATCGCCCGCGCGACGATGGTGCGGATCGTGCGGCGCTCACGCTCGCTCGGCGATCTGCTCGACCAGATGCTGTCGCGCGCGCTGGTGATCCACCGCACCGCCGAAGCCCGGCGGGTGGCGGTCGATCTGCGCGACGTGGCGCTGGCGGTGATCGAGACGCAGGACCACGCGCTGATCGCGCCGGGGCGGGACGTGGCGCTCGAGATCGGCGAGACGCCGGTGATGGTGCTGGCCGATGACCTGTCGCTGACCGAGGCGGCGAAGAACCTGCTGGCGAATGCCCTGCGCCACGGCTCGGGTGCGGTGCGGATGGGGGCGGAGATCGAGGGCGGCGCGGCGGTGCTGTGGGTGCGCGACGCCGGCCCCGGCCCCGATGCCGCGACGCTGGCCCGGATCGGCGCCCGGTTCGAGCGCAACGCCGCCTCGCGCGGGCGTTCGGCCGGGCTGGGTCTCTCGATCGCGCGGGCGGTGGCCGAGGCCTTCGGCGGCCGGCTGGCGCTCGAGCCCGGCCCCGCGGGCTTCCGCGCCGCCCTGATCCTGCCGCTGCCCGAGGAGACGCCATGATCCGTGCCCTGCTTTCCGCGCTCCTCCTCGCCCTGCCCGCCCTGCCCGCGGCGGCACAGGACCTGCCACCGGGGCTTGAGGAGGTCGCGCAGTTCGGCCCCGGCCCCGGACAGCCGGCCGAGGCGGTGCAGCCGCTGCGTCTGCGCTCGACCACCGATATCGACGTGTTGCGCCCGGCGATGGCGGCCTTCGTCGCCCGCCACCCCGAGGTCGCCGTGACCTACGAGCAATGGGCCTCGAACGGGCTTTACGAGGTGACGCGGCGCGACTGTGCGGCGGGCCAAGCGGGGGCGGACGCGGCCTTTTCCTCGGCCGTCGACCAGCTCGTCGAACTGGTCGACCTCGGCTGCGCCGAGCCCTACCGTTCGACGCTGACCGCGGCGCTGCCCGACAGCCGGCGCTGGCGCGACGAGATCTGGGGCCTGACCCGCGAGCCCGCCGTCATCATCTACAACGCCCGCCTCGTGCCGCCCGAGGACGTGCCGCGCGACCGCTTCGACCTGCTCGACCTGATGCGCCGCCCCGACCGCCGCTATGACGGGCGGATCGCGACCTATGACATCTCGCGCTCGGGGCTGGGCTATCTCTTCGCCTTCGCCGACAGTCTCGAGGCCTCGACCTTCGGCGCGCTGCTCGAGGGCTTCGGCCGCTCGCAGGCGGTGGCCACCTGTTGCTCGGCCGAGATCATCGACGCGGTGGCGCGGGGCGACTACCTGATGGCCTATAACGTGCTCGGCTCCTATGTCGAGGAGCGCCACCAGCCCGAGGTGGCGACGGTCTGGCCCTCGGATTACACGCTGTTCCTGTCGCGCGCCTACATGATCCCGCGCGGCGCACACGGGGCCGCACCGGCGCAGGAGCTGCTCGATTTCCTGCTCTCGACCGAAGGCCAGCAGGTGCTGACCCGGATCGGCCTTGTCGCGCGCGAGGATGCGGCCGAGGCCGGGCGCCACGATTCCGCAGAACGCCCGATCCGCACCGGTCCTGTGCTGCTGGTGGCGCGCGACGCGCAGAAGGCCTCGGCGCTGCTGCGGCGCTGGCGCGAGACCTTCGTCGAGCGCGGCGCGACGCCCTGAGGGGCCGGACGGGGGCCGCTGCGGCCCCCGCCCCCAGCTCAGATCAGGTGGCGCGGGATGGTCTCGGACCAGTCTCGGCGCGCCACCTCACTGTCGCCCTCGCGCGCGACCAGATGGCCGCTGAGGTGGAAATGCGTCGCATCCGAGGTCATCTCGGTCACCGTCTCGACCCGGGTGCGCCAGCCCTCGCGCCCCATCTCGTAGCTTTGCGTCAGCACGTAGCGCGCCGAGAGCGGGTCCTCGGGCCGGATCGTCAGCTCGCGCCGCAGGTTGTGTTCCAGCTCGGTGCCGATCTCGTCGAAGCGCACGACGCCCTCGCCGAAGAGGCCGCCGCGCCCTTCCGTGACATAGGTCGCGACGCCGGTCAGATGGTCGAAACTCGACTGCCGCAGCATCAGCCCCGGGTCGGTCTGGGTCATCGGCGTGCGCGGCCCATGGGCGGGCGGCGCGAAACGCACCTCGGCCTGCGGCGCGGCCGGGTCGCGCACCGGCAGGGCGAGCGTCGAGCCCGCCGGAAGGACCGTGACGGTGGCGGCGCTCGGCGCGGGCCAGATCGCCGGCCAATAGGCGGTGCCGACCGAGACCCGGATCCGGTGGCCGGGCAGGAAGCGATGGCCACAGGCCGAAAGCGTCACCCGGACCCGATAGGGTTTGCCGGGCACAAGCGGCTCGGGCGTCTCGTGGCTGTCGCGATGCGTCAGGTTCAGCACCTGATACGAGACCCGCAGCACCTCGCCCGAGGGCAGCACATCGCACAGCCGTACCGCCAGCTGCGCCACCGGCGCATCGGCGCTGAGCTCAAGCATCAGCTCGGGCGCGCCGAGGATCTCGATCGCCTCCTCGAGCACCGGCGTGGTGAAGTTCAGCGAGCCGCCATCATCGAGCCGCTGGTCGGTCGGCATCTCGCCGTCGCAGCCGGTGCCCATCCATTCGCCCGCCGCGCGGCCGTGGTCCTGCGGCGAGCAGACCGGCAGCGTCGCATCCGAGCTCTCGGGCGTGTCCGCAAGCGCGCCGTCGGCGCGCAGGTGCAACAGCCGGTCGGCGATCGCCGGGCTCGGCCAGGAGGGCTCGCCGACCCAGCGGCCGGGCTGCGCCTTGCGGGTGCCGGTGGGCGCGACCGGGTCGTTGATGAAGGCGCGCAGCTGCGGCTCGTCCATCACCCCGGTGTCGACGCCCTTCAGCCACTGGTCCCACCAGCGCACCGCCTCCTGCAGGAAGCCGATCGCCGGGCCGGGCACGCCGTCCATCGGGTAGATGTGGCCCCAGGGCCCGATGATGCCACGCGCGGGCACCTGCAGATTTGCCAGCAGCCGCGGCACGGTGTTGGTGTAGCTGTCGGCCCAACCGCCCACGACGAGCACCGGGCACTGGATCGCCGACCAGTCCTCCTGCACCGAGCCGTGCTTCCAATAGGCGTCATAGGTCTGGTGTTCGGTCCAGAGCGCCGGGAAGAACGGCAAGGTCGCGATCCGGTCGAGCCAGCGCGCGCGCCAGCCCTCGCCCGTGATCTCGGGATCGAGCGGGCGCGACTGATAGGCCAGCATGATCGAGCCCCACCACAGGTTGTCGTTCAGCAGGCAGCCGCCCATGAAATGGATGTCGTCGCGGAAGCGGTCGTCGGTGGAATAGCAGGTCAGGATCGCCTTCAGCGCCGGCGGGCGGCGCATCGCCACCTGCAGGCAGTTGAAGCCCGACCAGCTCTTGCCCATCATGCCCACGTTGCCCGAGCACCAGTCCTGAGCCGCGATCCAGGCGATCACCTCGAGCGCGTCGTCCTGCTCGAGCTTCAGGTATTCATCGGCCATATGCCCGTCGGAGTCGCCCGTGCCGCGAATGTCGACGCGCACCGCGGCATAGCCGTTTTGCGCGAAATAGCCGTGCATCGGCTCGTCCCGGCCGCGGGTGCCGTCGCGCTTGCGGTAGGGAATGTATTCGAGAACCGCCGGCACCGGCTTCGACCGCGCCCCCTCGGGCAACCAGATCCGGGCCGCGAGGCGAGTGCCATCGCGCAGCGTGATCCACGTGTTTTCAATGACTTCCAAGCTCATTTTGCCCTCCGAAGGCATGTCGGGAAACGGGGGGCGCGGCGCGCCCCCTGCAGGATCTTGAGGAAATTCGGGTCAGCGCGCGGCCATGACCTCGTCGAGCCAGTCGGTGCGCAGTTGCGGCACCGCATCGAGCAGCCGGCGCGTGTAGGGGTCCTGCGGATCGGCGAACAGCGCGGCGGTCTCGCCGGTCTCGACCACCCGGCCCTTCTGCATCACCATCACCCGATCGGCGAGGCGCTGCACCACCGAGAGGTCATGGGTGATGAAGAGATAGGTCATCCCCAGCTCGTCCTGCAGCTTGCGCAGAAGCCGCAGGATCTCCTCGGCCACCAGCGGATCGAGCGCCGAGGTCACCTCGTCGCAGATCATCAGCTCGGGCTCGGCGGCAAGCGCGCGGGCGATGCAGACCCGCTGCTTCTGTCCGCCCGAGAGCGCCGAGGGCAGGCGCGCGGCGAAGTCGGCCGGCAGGCCGATCTGCTCGAGCAGCCGCGCCACCTCATCCGCCAGCGCCTTGCCGCGCAGCCCGCGGAACAGCGCCAGCGGCCGGCCGATCGCCTCGCCCACGCTCTGGCGCGGGTTCAGCGCCACGTCGGGCAGCTGATAGACGAGCTGGATGCGCCGCAGCTGCGCGGGGCTCCGGTCGCGGAACCGCGGCGGCAGGGGCGTGCCGTCGAAGGCGACGGTGCCGGCGCGCGGCGGCAACAGCCCCGACACCAGCCGCGCCAGCGTCGACTTGCCCGAACCGGATTCACCCACCACCGCCAGCGTCTCGCCCCGCTTCAGCGTCAGCGAGACGTCATGCATCACCGGCGTCTGGCCATAGCTTGCAGTGACCTTCTCGACAGACAGCAGCGCCTTGCCGGTGCGGTGATGCGCGCCCGAGACCGCGCCAAGGCTCTCGCGCCGCTCCGACACCAGCGCGCGGGTATAGTCCTGCTGCGGCGCCTCGAGCAGCGCGGCGGTGGGACCGGTTTCCACCTCGCGGCCATGGCGCAGCACCATCAGCCGGTCGGCGATCTGCGCGATCACCGCGAGGTCATGGGTGATGTAGAGCGCCGCGGTGCCATAGCGCCGGATCACCTCGCGCAGAAGGGCCAGCACCTCGATCTGGGTCGTCACGTCAAGCGCGGTAGTGGGCTCGTCGAGCACCAGGATGTCGGGCTTGCCCGCCATCGCCATCGCGATCATCGCGCGCTGCAGCTGGCCGCCCGAGACCTGATGCGGATAGCGCGCGCCGAAATGCTCGGGGTCGGGCAGTTGCAGCGCCCGGAACAGCTCGAGCATCCAGGCGCGGGCCTCGGCCTCGGGCATCAGCCCGTGCAGCAGCGGCACCTCGAGGATCTGGGTATCGAGCCGCATCGCCGGGTTGAAGGCGGCGGCCGCGCTTTGCGCGACATAGGCGATGCGGGTGCCGCGCAGGGCCTCGCGGGTGGGGCGCGAGGCCTCGCGCATCTCGGTGCCGACAAGGCGGATCTCGCCGCCGGTGATCCGGCAGCCGCCGCGGCCATAGCCCATCGAGGCCAGACCGATCGTCGACTTGCCGGCACCGGATTCGCCGATCAGCCCCAGCACCTCGCCCGGGTTCAGATCGAGCGAGACGCCGTGCAGCAGCACCGCGCCATTCGGCGCCTCGACCCGCAGGTCGCGGATTTCAAGCACATGGCTCATCGGTTTTCCCCCTGCACGGTGGTGCGGCCGGCAAGCGCCCAGTCGACGACGAGGTTGACGCCGATGGTGACCAGCGCGATCGCCCCGGCCGGGAACAGCGGCGCGTAGAGGCCGTAAAGGATGCCCTGCTGGTTGTCGCGCACCATGCCGCCCCAGTCGGCGAAGGGCGGCTGCACGCCAAGGCCCAGATAGGACAGGCCCGCCACGAACAGAAAGGTGAAGCAGAAGCGCATGCCGAATTCGGCCATCAGCGGCGGCAGCGCATTGGGCAGGATCTCGCGGCGCAGCATCCACCACAGCCCCTCGCCGCGCAGGCGGGCGACCTCGGCATATTCCATCACCACGATGCCCTGGGCCACCACGCGCGACAGCCGGAACACCCGCGTGCTGTCCAAAAGCGCGATGGTGCCGATCAGCACCGGCAGGCTGGAGCCCAGCGCCTGCAGCACCACGAGCGCCGAGATCAGCACCGGGATCGACATGATGACGTCGATCAGCCGCGCCCCCACCAGATCGGGCCAGCCGCCGTTCAGCGCGGCCAGAAAGCCGAGCGGCACACCGATGCAGAACGAGATCACCACCGCCGCGAGCGACACGCCGACCGACATCCGCGCGCCATAGAGCAGCCGCGAGAGCATGTCGCGCCCGTTCTGGTCGAGGCCGAGCAGATGGCCCGCCGAGGGGTCGGCGAAGGGCGTGCCCAGCACCTCCTCCTGCCCGAAGGGGGCGAGCATCGGCCCGAACAGGAACAACGCCGCGGTGGCGGTGACGATCAGCAGCCCGAGCAGGGCAGAAAGCGGCAGCCGCCCGAAAACCGGAAGGGTCATCTCAGACCTCCTTCGCGCGCGGATGGCGCAGGCGCGGGTTCAGTGCGATCGCGGCGACATCGGCAACCAGGTTCAGCACGACATAGACTGCGGCAAAGACCATCGCCGCCGCCTGCACCATCGGCAGGTCGCGTTTCGACACCGCATCGACCATGAACCGGCCCAGCCCGTTGTAGTTGAAGATCGACTCGACCAGCACGACGCCGGCGATCAGATAGGTCAGGTTGAAGGCGACGACGTTGACGATCGGCGCCAGCGCATTCGGCGCGGCATGGCGCAGCACGACGCGGCCGTTCCTCATGCCCTTGAGATAGGCGGTCTCGATATAGGGCTGGTCCATCACCGCAAGCACGGTGGTGCGCGTCATCCGCATGATCTGCGCCACGGTGACCAGAACCAGCACCAGCATCGGCAGGGTGGTGGCCTCGAGCCAGGCGGCAAGCCCCATCCCCGACCAGGTGTCGGCAAGGCTCGGCAGCAGCCCGTATTGCACGGACACGAAGAGGATCAGCAGCAGGCCGAGGAAATATTCCGGCAGCGACACGGTGGCCAGCGCCACCACAGTCGCCACCCGGTCGAAGAGCGAGCCGCGGAACGCCGCCGAGGCGATGCCCAGCCCGACGGCCAGCGGCACCGCGATCACCGCGGCATAGCCCGCAAGCGCCATCGTGTTCCAGAACCGCGGCCAGAGCAGCTCGCCCACCGGCTGCCGGTTCGCCAGCGACACGCCCAGATCGCCCTGCACGATGCCCGCGGCCCAGCCGAGATAGCGCGCCACCGGCCCGGCGTTCAGGCCCAGCTGCTCGCGCAGCGCGGCCAGCGACTCGGGCGTCGCATTCTGTCCCAGGATCGCCGCGGCGACATCGCCGGGCAGGAGCTCCGTGCCGGCGAAGACCAGCACGGACACCAGGGCGAGGGTCACGACCCCCAGCCCCAGACGTTGCACGATCAGCTTGCCCATCAGCTGTCCAGCCAGACCTTTTCGGCGAGCCGGGCGCCCATCAGGTTGAACATCGGGTGCGGGGTCACGCCCTTCACCTTCTTCGACACGCCGTCGAGATAGTCGCCGAACATCGGGATCATCGCGCCGCCCTCGTCATGGATCATGCGCTGCAGCTCCCAATAGATCTCGCGCCGCTTCTGGTCGTCGAGCAGCGCGCGGGCCTCGCCCAGCAGCCGGTCGAAATCGGCATTGGCCCAATGCGTGTCGTTCTGCGCCGAGGCCGAGGAATAGGCGATGGTCAGCATCTGGTCCGCCGTCGGCCGCCCGCCCCAATAGGACATGCAGAACGGCGCCTTCATCCAGACATTGTCCCAATAGCCATCGGCCGGCTCGCGCTGGATCGACACCTCGATGCCCGCGGGCGCCGCCGCCGTGCGATAGATCGCCGCCGCGTCGACCGCCCCCGGGAAGGCCGCATCCGAGCTTTGCAGCGTCAGCTTCAGCCCGTCCATGCCCGCCTGTTTCAGGAAGAACTTCGCCTTCTCCGGGTCATAGGCGCGCTGCGCCAGCTCGGTGTTGAAGAAGCGGTCGGTGACCGGGATCGGGTGGTCATTGCCAAGCGTGCCATAGCCCAAAAGCGCGGTCTGCAGCAGCTGCTCGCGGTTGACGGCGTATTTCACCGCCTGGCGCACGTTCACATCGGTGAAGGGCGCCTGCGTGCAATCCATCAGGAAGGTGTAGTGCTGCCCGCCCTTCGAGCGCACGATCTGCAGGTTCTTGTTGCGGGCGAGCAGGTCGACGGTCTTGAAGTCGAGGCTGTTGATCGCCTGCACCTGCCCCGACATCAGCGCATTGGTCCGCGCCGCGATGTCGTTGATGACGATCACCTCGACCGCATCGACATTGGCACAGCCCGGCTTCCAGTAGTTCGGGTTGCGGGTGAAGCGGGCGCGCACGCCGGGCTCGATGCTTTCCGGGATGAAGGGGCCGGTGCCGATCGGGTTCGCCCAGTCGTCAAAGCCCGCGGGCACCACCAGGAAGTGATAATCAGACAGCACATAGGGCAGGTCGGCATTGCCGGAGGCGAGGGTGATCTTCACCTCGTGCTCCGAGAGCTTCTGCACATCGGCAAAGGCCGCCGCGACCGAGCGCGCCGCCGAGGAGCTGTCGCCGCGGTGCAGGTTCAGCGAATAGACCACGTCATCGGCGGTGAGCGTCTTGCCGTTGTGGAAGGTCACGCCCTGGCGCACCTTGAACACCCATTCCAGCGCGCCCGCACCCGCTTCCCAGCTTTCGAACAGCTCGGGCCGGGCGATGTTGTCGGCGTCGATCTCGACGAGGCCGTTCATCACCATGTAGGCCTGGTTCACCGGCACCCAGTCGTTCAGCTTGCGCAGGTCGAAATCGTCGGTGGTCGAGCCGCCGCCGATGCCCATGCGCAGCAGTCCGCCGCGCTTCGGCGCGTCTTCGGCGCGCAGCTGCCCGGGCAGCAGCGACAGCGCCGAAAGCCCCGCGGCGCCGGCCAGCAGGCCGCGGCGCCCGATCTGAAATCCCGTTCCTCGTGTCGTCATCTTGCCCCGCACGCTTTCGCGGCGTCTCCCTGGTGCTGCCCCTGACCGGGGTCGCTTCGTTGTTCACTCGAACCTAGGGAAACCGCCCCGGCGGGCAAATGAATTTCCGTCATACCCCCGTGACGGGCGGTCAGTCGCCCGGCCCCGGCGGCGCAAGCGCGCCGGTGCCGTGGCGGTTGCTGGCGACCAGCCAGTCAGCCAGACGCCGGGCCGACTGGCGCAGGTGGCGCTGGCTCGAGCGCATCAGGTAATATTGCCCCTGCCCGGTCAGGCGATGCGGATGCGCCTCGACCAGCCGGCCGGCGTCGATCAGGTCCTGCACCAGCCAGGTCCAGCCCATGGCGACGCCGATGCCCTGCATCGCGGCCTCGATCGCCAGCCGGTAGCTGCCCATCTTCCAGCGCAGCGTGTCGGGCGGCAGCGCCACATCGGCACTGAACAGCCAATTGCCCCAGTCCGTCCATTCCTTGAAGGTCTCCTCCATGGTCAGCAACAGCGGCGCCTCCATCTCGACCAGCGGCGGCTGACCGGGCGCACAGACCGGCACCATCCGCTCAGGGCCAAGCGGCTGCATGACGAAATCGGCCATCCGCACCGGGCGGTGATAGATCCCCAGATCGTATTCGTCGGGCCGCAGCTGCGAGATGTTCTCGTCCACCCGCAGCTTCAGCTCCAGCCAAGGCAGCTCGCGGCGCAGCGCGGCAAGGCGCGGCATGATCCACAGATCGGCCACGCCCTGCGAACAGGCGAGCACCACGCGATGGCTGTCGCGCGCGCCCTGCATGCCCTCGCCCAGCACCGAGAGCGCATCCATCGCCTGCCCGACCTGCAGCGCATATTCCTGCCCAAGCGCGTTCAGCGCGACGCCCGCGGCGGTGCGCTCGAAGAGCACCGCGCCGACGTGGTCCTCGAGCCGCGAGATCTGCCGGCTGACCCCGCTTTGCGTCAGCCCAAGCATCTGCGCCGCGGCCGAGATCGAGCCGCAGCGCGCCACCGTCTGGAAGGCGATCAGGGCGTTGAGCGGGGGGATGCGCGGGCCGGTCGTCATGCGTTCCTCAAGTGGAGATGGCGGCTGAAATGGCACGAAACCTGCCCGCCTCCCGCCATGAAAATTTATCATGCCCCCATACGCAAGCCCCCCGTTCCGTTTTCCACCGCCGGGACTAGAACGGCGCCACACGGCCGCGCCACGCGGCCGCGCAAGATATCCCGCCGGTCGCGACCGGCATTCTCGGAGTGACGGGCATGAACCTGCCTGACCTGATCGGCCTTGTCGGGGCCGGAGCCTACCTTGGCGCCTATGCGCTGTTGCAGATGGGGCGGCTTTCCGTCCGCGACGGGCGCTATGCACTGCTGAACGTGCTTGGCGCGCTGGCGCTGCTGACGTCGCTGTTCTGGCAGTGGAATCTGGGCGCCTTCGTGTCGCAAGGCGCGTGGCTGCTGTTCACCGTGGTGGGGTTCCTGCGCAACGCGGCCCCGCAGCGGCGCGCCGCCTGAGGCGCGCCCCCGCACAGATTGGACCGGGCTCAGGCCGGCAGCACCACCGGCACCGCGCCCGCGCGCAGGCGCAGCGCCGCACTCGCCCCGGCGGCGGGCAGTTCGGCCGCGGCCGAACGCGGCACGTCGAGGATCATCTCCTCGCCGCTGGAAACCCGGCCGATCACCCGCAGGCTGCGGCCGTGGAAGACCACGTTCTCGACCCGGATCGGGATGCCTGCGGTGGCGGTCGACAGCTCGAGATCCTCGGGGCGCAGGCCCAGAACCACGGCGCTGCCCGCGCCGAACCCATGCGCCTCGGCCGGCATCGGCAGGCTCGATCCCGGCACCTCGAGCCGGCCATCGGCCGAGACCTTGCCCGGCAGCAGGTTCATCGTGCCGATGAACCCCGCGACGAAGCGGGTGGCGGGGCGGTCGTAAAGCTCGGCCGGCGAGGCGATCTGCTCGATCTCGCCGCCCTGCATCACCGCGATCCGGTCCGAGATCGACAGCGCCTCGGTCTGGTCGTGCGTGACCATCACGAAGGTGGTGCCAAGCCGCGCCTGCAGGTTCTTCAGCTCGATCTGCATCTGCTCGCGCAGGCTCGCGTCCAGCGCCGAGAGCGGCTCGTCCAGCAGCAGAAGCTGCGGCTCGCAGACGATCGCGCGGGCCAGCGCCACGCGCTGACGCTGCCCGCCCGACAGCGCCGAGACCGGGCGTTTCGCCTTGTCGGCAAGGCCCACGAGCTCGAGCGCCTCGCCGACCTTGCGGCGGATCTCGGCCCGCGGCGTGCCGCGCACCGAAAGCCCGAAGGCCACGTTCTCGGCCACATCCATGTGCGGAAAGACCGCGTAATCCTGGAACACCGTGTTCACCGGCCGGCGGTTCGGCGGCAGATGGCCGATCTCGGCGCCACCCAGCAGGATCTGCCCCGAACTTGCCGCCTCGAACCCCGCGACCACGCGCAGCGTCGTCGTCTTGCCGCAGCCCGAGGGGCCGAGCAGGCTCACGAATTCGCCGGCCGCAATGTCGAGGTCGATGTCCTTCAGGCCGAAATGCCCGTTGCCGAAGATCTTGCTGACCTTGCGCAGGCTCAGGAGCGGGTCATTCGTCATCGCGCACCTCCGATTTCTTGGTGGCATTGATCCAGATGATGATGCAGCGCTCCTCCCCCTCGTTGCGGAAGGAGTGGAGCAGCAGCGAGCGGAAGGCGAAGCTGTCGCCGGTGCGCAGATGATAGGTGGTGCCGTCGATCACCAGTTGCGCCGTGCCCTGCATCACGAAGCCGAACTCGTGGCCCTGATGCGAATAGGCCTCGGCGGTGCCGCCGCCGGGCTCGACCTCGACCAGCATGCCGGTGAGCGCGGCGCCGGGCGGCGACAGCAGCTGCTTGCGCACCCCCTCGGAATGCACCGGGATGTCACGCCGGTTGCCCGCGCGCACGCAGTAGATGTCGTTGCTCTCGGCGCTGTCCTCGAGCAGCCGCGCGGCATCGACGCCAAGCGCGGTGGCCAGCGGCCAGAGCGTGCGCACCCGGAGCGAGGAGACCCCGCGCTCGATCTGGCTGAGCGCGCCGACCGAGATCCCCGCCTGCCCGGCAAGTTCGGTCAGCGACAGCCCCGCCTCGAGCCGAAGCGCGCGCAGGCGCCGCCCGACCATGACGTCGGCGTTGTTCTCGTCGCGCGCGGTGTCGGCGGCGTCGGTGGAAATGTCCTGACCCATCGTCTCTTTCTTCTCGCTTTCCGGCTGTGGGCAGGGGCCACCGGCCCCCGCCCTGTTCCTGGCCCTGCTCAGCCGCCGGCCTTGATCCGCTCGAACATCTTGGCAAGCTCGTCATTCTGCTTCATCGGCCCGGTGAAGACCGTCGTCGAGAGCATCGTCTGCGGATCGGCGGGCAGTTTCAGCTCGTCGAGCTTCTCCTGCGGCACCTCGGCGAAGGCGGTCGCGGTCGAGGCGCCATAGCCGTAATTCTCGATCAGCGCCTTGCCCGAGTCGGGCTCGAGGCGGCTGTTGATCAGATCATAGGCGAGATCGACGTTCTTCGCGTCCTTCAGCAGCACGAAGCCGCAGGTCCAGGTCAGCATGCCTTCCTTCGGGTTCATGAACTCGACCGGCACGCCCTGCTTCTTCAGCGCCACCGCAGAGGCGTTCCAGGTCATCGCCGCGACGAGTTCCCCCGAGGCGAGCGACTGCTCGACCGAGGTCATGTCGGTGGTATAGCTCGACAGCACCGGACGCTGTTCGCGCAGCTTCTCCTCGACCTTCTTCAGGCCGTCGGCGTCCATGTCGAAGGGGCTGACCCCCGCCAGAAGCGCGGCGACGACCGGCGTGTCATGCACCGCGTCGATGGTGGCAAGGCGGCCCGCATATTGCGGATCCCAGAGCATGTTCCAGCTCTGTTCGGCATCGGGCGCGACCATGTCGGAGCGGTAGAGAACCGAGGTATTGCCCCAGTCCCACGGCACCATCCAGACCTTGCCATCGCCCGCCTGGATGTCGGGCAGCTCGCGCAGAACCGGGAAGATGCTGTTCCAGTTCTTGATCCGCGTGGTGTCGATCGGCTGCAGCAGACCTTCCTTGTTCCAGCGCGCGATCTTGTCATAGCAGGGATGGGCGACATCGGGGTGGAAGCCCGCCTTGACCTTGGTGAAGGCGTCGTCGTCATCGCCGAAGACCGAGGTCTCGAGCGCGTCGGGATGCGCCTTCAGGAAGCTCTGGCTGAACTCGGGCAGCTCGTACCCCGACCAGGTGAAATAGCTGAGCTTGTCCTCGGCCAAGGCGGGCGTGGCGACACCGGCGGCAATCGTCAGCGTGAGCAGCGTCTTCTTCATTGGTATGACCTCCTGTTGTTGTTCGTCTTGGTTTTCTTGTCGTTCCGGGCGGGCTCAGACCCGGCTGCGCCGACGCAGCAGCTCCGCGAGACCCGCGAGCAGGGCCGAGACCAGCAAGATCAGCGCGCCGAGCGCCATCACCACCGGCAGCGATTTCGGGAAGCGCAGCTGGCTCCAGATATAAAGCGGCAGCGTGGGCTCCGTGCCGGCGAGGAAATAGGCGACGATGAACTCGTCGAACGAGGTGAGGAAGGACAACGTGAAGGCCGAGCCGATCGCCGACCAGGCGAGCGGCAGCACGGCGCGGCGGAACACGGCGAAATCCGAGGCGCCAAGGTCGGCCGCCGCCTCGGCGATCGAGCGCGGGATCGCGGCGAAGCGCGCGCGCAGCACGGTGACGGCCGCGGGCAGGCAGACCAGCACATGGCCCAGCACGATGGCAATCCGCGACGGCCCCAGCCCGGCCAGGTTGACGAGGATCAGCAGCGCGATGCCGACGATGACTCCCGGAATGAGGATCGGCAGTCGCGCGAGCACCCCGATCAGCCGCGACAGCACGGGGCGCGGGAAGACCTCGAGATAGGTGATCGTGGTGGCGCAGAGCGTCGCGATGCTGGCCGCGGCGATCGCGATGCCCAGGCTGTTCCTCAGCGCCTGCCCGATCGCCGGGGTTTGCAACAGCGTGCGATACCACTCGAGCGTCAGCCCCTTCATCGGGAACGCGGCCTGGATCGAATCGTTGAAGGAAAACAGCGGGATCAGCGCCACGGGCAGGTAGAGAAAGACGATATAGGCGCCGATGTAGATCGGCAGCAGGCGGCCCTGTTTCATGTCCGGCTCCCCCAGCGGCGATCGGCCTGCCGCACCAGCGCGACGGCGATCAGGATGACGAGCATGGTGGCGGTGGCGAGTGCGGCGCCAAAGGGCCAGTCGTTCGCCTTGCCGAACTGCGCCTGGATCAGGGTGCCGATCATCGTGCTGGCCGGGCCGCCGACCATCGCCGGCGTGACGTAATCGCCCAGCGTCGGCACGAAGACGACGAGCGCCCCGCCCAGAACCCCGGGCATCGAGATCGGCAGCACCACGCG
This sequence comes from Paenirhodobacter sp. YD-8, assembly GCF_056590935.1. Taxonomy (NCBI): domain Bacteria; kingdom Pseudomonadati; phylum Pseudomonadota; class Alphaproteobacteria; order Rhodobacterales; genus Paenirhodobacter; species Paenirhodobacter sp. YD-8. Next base: position 3,622,033 of record NZ_CM152649.1, read on the forward strand.
GCGAAACAGCTGCGCCTTGGTGGCACCAAGATCCGCCCCCGCCTCGAGCAGCGAGCGCGGGATCGTCTGCAGCGCGACATAGATCGGCAGGATCGCGAAGGGCGCATAGGCATGGGCCAGCGTCAGCACCACCGCCGCCGGGTTGTTCAGGAACATCATCGAGGGCTTGTCCCACAGGCCCAGCTCGATCATCGCCGAGTTCAGCACGCCGTTGTAGGCAAGGACGATCTTCCAGGCGAAGACGCGCAGCAGGTAGCTTGTCCAGAACGGCAAGGTGACGAGGAACAGCAGCAGGCCGCGATGCCGCCCGGCGCGGAAGGCCAGATACCAGGCGACCGGATAGGCGGTGACGACGGTGGCCAGCGTCACCAGCCCCGAGATCCAGAGCGAGCGCAGCATCACCTTGGCATAGAGCGGGTCGGCCAGGATCTGCGCGAAATTGCCCAGCGTCAGCGGGCCGCGCAGCAGCCCTTGGTCATTGACCCGGAACCCGAGCCCCAGCACCAGCGCCAGCGCAAAGGCCACCAGCCCGAAGGTCACCAGCGCGCCGGGCAAGGACATCGCGCACAGGAACCCGGCCCCGTTTGCCAGTCGTCGCATCTTCTCTCCCCTCCCATGTCGGGGGGATCACGGCGGGAATCGAAAACCGGATCCATAATTTTTCGTTTTGTGAAAAGTTATGAGTCATTTTCATTTCTGTCAAATCCCATGTGCCGCAGCGCCGGTGCCCGCCCATCGGGCGGGCGCCGGCCAGGTCCGTCACGCCGGCGCAGGCGACCGTGCTCTTGCTCCGCCGGCGGGCACGGCCCGCTCAGGCCTTCGTCATCTTCTCCCAGACCTCGGGATAGCGGCTGCCGGTGACGTTTCCGGGCGCGAAAGCCGCTTCAAGCCGGGCGCAGTCCTGCGCCGACAGCGCCAGATCGACGGCGGCGACGTTCTGTTCCAGATGCGGGATGCGCTTGGCGCCCGGGATCGGCACGATGTCCGCGCCCTGCGCCAGCACCCAGGCCAGCGCCACCTGCGCTGCGCTCACACCGTGATCGGCCGCGACCGCCTCGACCACCTGCACGAGCCGCGCATTCGCCGCGGCGTTTCCGGGCTGGAAACGCGGCAGCGAGCGGCGGAAGTCATTCGCCTCGAGCTGGTCGACGGGGGGCACCGTTCCGGTCAGGAAGCCGCGCCCGAGCGGACTGAAGGGCACGAAGCCGATGCCGAGCTCGCGGCAGGTCGCAAGCACGCCGTTGCGCTCGACGTCCCGGGTCCAGAGCGAATATTCGCTTTGCAGCGCGGCGATCGGATGCACCGTCTGCGCGCGGCGCAGGATCTCGGACGAGACCTCCGACAGGCCGATCGCGCGCACCTTGCCCTCGGCGACCAGATCCGCCATCGCGCCGACGCTCTCCTCGATCGGCACGGCGGGGTCGAGCCGGTGCAGGTAGAACAGGTCGATGACCTCGATGCCCAGCCGTTTCAGCGAGGCCTCGGCCACCCGGCGGGCGTTGGCGGGGCTGCCGTCGGTGCCCGTCATCTCGCCGAAATCATCGCGATCCTGCCGGTAGGTGAAGCCGAACTTGGTGGCAATCACCACCGCGTCGCGGCGCCCCCGCAGCGCCCGCCCCAGAAGGCGTTCGTTGCGCAGCGGGCCGTAGATCTCGGCGGTGTCGAAAAAGGTCACGCCGAGGTCCAGCGCGCGGTGCACGGTGCGGATCGAGGCCGCCTCGTCCTGCGTGCCATAGGCCTGGCTCAGCCCCATGCAGCCGAGCCCGATCGCCGAGACCTCCAGCTTTCCGAGTGCGCGTCGTTTCATCCTGTCCTCCATCATTCCGGATGGGCACAGGCTAGCCGGCATGATATCCGCTGATAATCGGCACAATGATGAATGCCGTGATCGAAAATATAGATCAGTCAGGGAAAACGTGACCCGCACCGAGCTGTCCCGCCTCGTCGTCTTCGCCACCGTCGCAGAGGCCGGCAGCTTCCGCGCCGCCGCCGATCGGCTGGGCATCGCCCCCTCGGCGGTCAGCCACGCGGTCTCGGCACTGGAGGACGGGCTCGGGGTGCGGCTGCTGGCACGCACCACCCGGGCCACCCGCCCGACCGAAGAGGGCGCACGGCTGCTCGCTCGCGTCGGGGCGCCGCTGGCCGAACTGGCCGAAGCGCTGCGCGAGGTCGCCGAGCCGCTGGCGGCCCCCGCCGGCCCGCTGCGCATCACCATGCCCCGCATTGCCGCGGACGAGATCGTCATGCGCCGGCTGCCGGAGTTCAGCGCGACCTATCCGCGGATCGAGCTCGACATCCGCACCACCGACCGGTTCGAGGACCTCGTCGCCGGCGGCTTCGACGCGGGGATCCGGCTTGGCGAAAGCCTCGAGGCCGACATGATCGCGGTGCGCGCGAGCGGCCCGCGCCGCGGTGTCATCGTCGGGGCGCCGGACTATTTCGCCCGCCATCCGAAGCCCGTGCACCCCCGCGACCTCGCCGCCCACAATTGCATCCGGCGCCGCTTCGACAGCGGCCGCCTGTATCGCTGGGAGCTGGAAAAGGACGGCCGGGCGCTGAAGGTGGAGGTCACCGGCAACCTGATCCTGCCGCAGCAGGAGCTGATTGCCCATGCCGCCCGCGGCGGCGCGGGGCTGGCCTTCCTGTTCGAGGACACGGTGGCCGAAGACATCGCGGCCGGGCGACTGGTGCCGGTGCTGCAGGACTGGTGCCCGCCCTTCGAGGGCTTCTACATCTACTACCCGTCGCGCCGGCAGATGCGCCCCGCCCTGCGCGCCTTCGTCGATTTCTTCCGCATGGCCCGCGACGACGGCCCGGTCTGAGACGGACGCCCGGGCCCGATCGCCCGGACCGCCGCCTCAGGCCCGCACGAAGGCATGGGTCGCCCCTGGCACCCAGTTCACCCGCAGCCGGTCGCCCCGGCTGACCCGACCCGAGAGCGGATGCCCGAAATCGAGCCGCACCGACAGGGGCTCGCCCCAGCCGGTCGCGACCTCGACCGAGGTGTTGTTGCCAAGGAAGGTGACGTCGCGCACAGTGACCGGCAGGCTTGCCCCCGCCGGCCCCGCCTCGGGGGCAAGGTCGATCCGCTCGGGGCGCAGCATCATCTCGGCGGGGCTGCCCGGTTGCGCCGGGCCATGCAGCGGCACCCCCGGCACCACCGTGCCGTCGGGAAAGCGCAGCGCCGCCAGACGCCCCTCGACGGCGAGGATCTCGCCACCGAGAAAGGCACTGTCACCGATGAAATCCGCGACGAAATGGGTGGCGGGGTTGGCGTAAAGCTCGGCCCCCGTGCCGACCTGCTCGATCTTGCCCCGATTGAAGATCGCGATCCGGTCCGACAGCCGCAGCGCCTCTTCCTGATCGTGGGTGACGTAAAGCACGGTGACGCCGGTTTCCTGATGGATGCGGCGGATCTCGTGCTGGATCTCCTCGCGCAGCTTTTTATCCAGCGCCGACAGCGGCTCGTCCATCAGCAACACCGGAGGATCGTAGACGAGCGCCCGCGCCAGCGCCACACGCTGTTGCTGGCCGCCCGACATCCGCGCCGGCATCCGGTCCTCGAAGCCCCGAAGCCGCACGAGGTCGAGCGCACGGGCGACCTTGCGCGCGATCTCGTCGCGCCCCATCCGCCGCACCCGCAGCGGAAAGGCCACGTTCTCGGCCACGCTCAGATGCGGGAAAAGCGTGTAGCGCTGGAACACCATGCCGATGTTGCGCTTGTTCGACGGCGTCGCGAGGATCGAGCGCCCCTGCAACAGGATGTCGCCCGCGCTCGGGTCCTGAAAGCCCGCGAGGATATAGAGCGTCGTCGACTTGCCCGAGCCGGAGGGGCCGAGGAAGGTCATGAACTCGCCCTGGGCGATCTCGAGCTCGACATGGTCGGTGGCCACGACATCGCCGAAGGTCTTGCGGATGCCGTTGATATGCAGATAGGCGGTCATTTCGATTTTCCTTTGCGCAGCAGGGCGGCCAGCAGCATCAGCCCGAGGGTGAGCGCGATCAGCAGCGTGGAGGCGGCGGCAATCACCGGCGTCAGATCCTGGCGCAGGGTGGCCCAGATCCGTACCGGCAGGGTCTGCAGCGTCGGGCTCGCCATGAAGATCGCGACGACGACCTCATCCCAGCTGACGAGGAAGGAGAAGATCGCCGCCGAGAAGATGCCGTGCCGGATCGCCGGGAGGGTGACGCGCCAGCGCGCCTCCCAGGGGCTCGCGCCGCACAGGATCGCCGCATCCTCGATCGCCGGATCGAAGGTCTCGAGCGCGCCGGTGATCGCGATCACCGAGAAGGGCAGCGCCAGCACGAGATGGGCGAGGACAAAGCCCGCCAGCGTGCCGCCGAGCCCGAGTTTCAGGAACAGCGCATAGATCGCCACGGCGAAGACCACGACCGGCAGCACCATCGGCGTGAGGAAGAAGGCACGCAGCAGCTCGCGGCCGCGGAAGGCGCCACGGCTGAGCGCCAGCGCGGCGAGGCCCCCGATGCCGACCGACAGGATCGTCACCAGCACCCCGATCTTGGCCGAGGTCAGCGCCGCCTCGATCCAGCGCGGATCGGCGAAAAGCTCGGCATACCATTTCGTGGTCCAGCCCGGCGGCGGAAACTGCAGCCAGCGCGACGACCCGAAGGAGAGCGCGACGATGAAGACGATCGGCAGCAGCAGGAACAGGCCCGCGGCCAGCGCGATCAGCCCGAGGATCCAGCGCCAGGCGCCGAGGCGGTCGAAATCAAGCAGCATCCCGGCGCCCTCCCCCGACCGCGGCGAAGCGCACCTGCAGCGCGTAAAGGGCAAGCGTGACGACCAGCAGCACCAGCGCGAGCGCCCCGCCCATGCCCCAGTTCACCAGGCTCTGCACCTGCTGCGCGATCAGCTCGGCCAGCATCATGTTGGCGGTGCCGCCCAGAAGCGCGGGGGTGACGAAATAGCCAAGGCTCATCACGAAGACCATCAGCGCCCCCGAGGCGACCCCCGGTCGGGCAAGCGGCCAGAGCACGCGGGTCAGCGCCTGCAGCCGGCTCGCCCCGCACAGCGCCGCGGCCTGCAGGATCGCCGGGTCGATCTTCGACAGCACGCCATAGAGCGGCATCACCATGAAGGGCAGCATGATATAGACCATGCCGATGGTGACCCCGGTGAGGTTGTTCACCAGCGCAAGCGGCTGGTCGATCACGCCCAGATCCATCAGCACCCGGTTGATCAGCCCGGTGCGCTGCAAGAGCACCATCCACGCATAGGTCCGCGCAAGCAGGTTCGTCCACATCGACAGCAGCAGCAGCCCGAACAGGATCCGCGCGACGGAGCGGGGAAACACCGTCAGCCCCCAGGCTAGCGGGAAGGCAAGCGCCAGGGTGATCGCCGTCACCAGCCCCGACACGAGGAAGGTGTTGAAGAAGATCCGCGCATAGGTCGGCGAGCCGAACAGCGTGGCGTAGTTCTGCAGCCCCGGGCTCGGTTCGGTGACCGAGCGCGCCAGCAGCATCAGAACCGGCACCACGAAGAAGGCGCACAGCAGAAGCACGATGGGCGCGGTCAGTCCGGCAATCCGGCGGGCAAGCGGCGAAAGCCGCGGCCACAGGGGAAGGGCAAGGGTCATGGTCCGGTCCTCGGGGAAAGCCCGGGGGCGCGCACACGGGGCGCCCCCGGTGGGCACGGGCCCTTACTCGGCCTGCCAGGCGTACCAGCGGTTGCCGATCTCGTCGCGATGCGCGGCCCAATAGGCCATGTCGGCATTGATCTGGCTGTCATCATGCGCATCGGGCAGCGTGGCGCGCGCGGCCGGGTCCATCAGCGCGGGCGAGCCGGTGTTGATCGGCGCATAGCCGGTCGCGGCGGCGAAATCCGCCTGCGCCCTGGCCGAGGTCGCCTCGGCGATGAAGGCCATCGCGGCCTCCTTGTTTTTGGTGCCCTTCGGCACGACGAGGGCGTCGGCAGCGGTGATGTTCTGCTGCCAGCTGATGCCCACATCCTGCCCGTCAGCGGCCAGCGCGGCCAGCCGCCCGTTCCAGAAGAGGCCGATCGGCGCCTCGCCCGAGGCCAGAAGCTGCTGGCTCTGCGCGCCGCCGGTCCACCAGATGATCTCGGACTTGATCGTGTCGAGCTTCTTGAACGCGCGGTCGAGATCGAGCGGATAGAGATGCGCGGGATCGACGCCATCGGCGATCAGCGCCGCCTCGATCACGCCCGGCGCCGACCATTTGTAGAAGGTGCGCTTGCCCGGAAACTTCTGCAGATCGAACAGGTCGGCCAGCGTCGCCGGCTTCTCCGCGCCGAAGGCCGCCGGACTGTAGCCGAGCACGAAGGAATAGTAGAACGAGCCCACGGCATAATCCGACACGAAACGCGGATCGAGCGCGGTTTTGTCGATCACCGAGAAATCGAGCGGCTCGAGCAGGCCCGCGGCCCCGGCCTGAAGCGCATAGTCGAATTCCACATCGACCACATCCCAGCTGACGGCGCCGCCCTCGACCATCGCCTTGAGCTTGCCGTAATCCGTCGGGCCGTCCTGCACCACCGCGGTGCCCGAGGCCGCGGTGAAGGGCGTGGCCCAGGTCTCGCCTTGAGCGTCCTGCGTGGTGCCGCCCCAGCTCGTGAACACGAGCGGGCCGGCAAGAACGGGCTGCGCCGCGATCAGGGCGGCGGCGAGGGTCAGGGTCGTCAGTCGCATTTTCATCTCCACTGTTGGGTGTCCTGCGCCATGTCTCTTCCGGTCCCGTCCGCGGCGCTGCGGCGGGGTCCTTGGTCGTCCTGTCGGGCGGGTCAGCGCATCACGAAGGGGTCGGGGATCGGCTCCTCCGAGGTGCGCAGCCAGACCGTCTTGACGGTCGTGTAATCCAGTGCGGCGGCGAGGCCGCCTTCGCGGCCATGGCCCGAAAGCCCGTGCCCGCCGAAGGGGGCCATCGGCGAGACCGCGCGATAGGTGTTGACCCAGACGATGCCGGCGCGCAGCGCCCGGATCATCCGGTGCGCCCGCGCGAGGTCGCGGGTGAACAGCCCCGAGGCAAGGCCGAAAGCCGTGTCATTGGCGAGCGCAAGCGCCCCGGCCTCGTCAGCAAAGCCCATGACCGAAAGCACCGGCCCGAACAGCTCCTGGCGCAGGCAGGGCGCGTCGGGCACCCCGGTGCAATCGAGAATCGTCGGCGGGTAATAGGTGCCCGGCCCCCCGGGCAGCACGCCACCGCAGACCAGCCTTGCCCCCGCCGCGACCGAGGCCGTGACGATCGCGTGCAGCCGCGCGCGCTGGCGTTCGGTGCACAGCGGCCCCATCTCGGTCGCCATCTCGGCGGGCGCGCCGATCACGATCCGGCCGGCGCGCTCGGCCAGCATCGCCAGCATCGCCTCCTTGATCCCGTCCTGCACCAGCAGACGCGAGCCCGCGACACAGCTTTGCCCGGTCGCGGCGAAGATCCCCGCGATCTGCGCATTCACCGCACTGTCAAGATCGGCATCGGCGAAGACGATGAAGGGCGACTTGCCGCCCAGTTCCAGCGAGGTCGAGGCGAGGTTCTCGGCCGAGCCGCGCACCACCGCCCGCGCGGTCTCTGGCCCGCCGGTGAAGGCGATGTGATCAACGCCCGGATGCGCGCTCAGCCGCGCGCCGCAGCTTGCGCCGAAGCCGGTGAGGACGTTGACGACGCCCGGCGGGAAGCCCGCCTCGTGCACCAGTTTGGCAAAGGCCAGCAGCGGTGTCGGGCCATCCTCGGAGGCCTTCAGCACCACCGTGCAGCCCGCGGCCAGCGCCGGACCGAGCTTGACCGCGCTCAGGAACAGCTGGCTGTTCCACGGCACGATCGCCGCCACCACGCCGATCGGCTCGCGGCGCAGCCAGACCTCCATGTCGGGCTTGTCGATCGGCAGATGCGCGCCCTCGATCTTGTCGGCAAGCCCCGCGTAATAGCGGTAATACTCGGCGACATAGGCAATCTGGGCCGAGGTCTCGCGGATGATCTTGCCGGTGTCGCGGGTCTCGAGCCGGGCAAGGTCCGGCGCCGCGGCCTCCACCAGATCGGCGAGCTTCATCAGCAGCTTGCCGCGCGCGGAGGCGGTCATCGCGGGCCAGGGCCCGGCGCGGAACGCCCGCCCTGCCGCCGCAACGGCGCGATCGACCTCGGCCTCGCGGGCCTCGGCGATCTCGGCCCATTGCATCCCGGTGGCGGGATCAAGCGAGGCAAAGCGCGCCGCCCCCGCCTCGAAGGCGCCGTCGATGTAAAGATCGAAACGTTCCATCATCCCCTCACGCGAAAGCCGGCATCACCTCGGCAATGAACCGTTCGAGCGAGGCCTTCTTGCGCTCGAAGCTCATGCCGGTGTCGATCCAGAAGGAATACTCGTCATAGCCCATCGCCTCATAGGCCTTGAGCCGGTCGATCACCTCGGCGGCCGGGCCGATGACGTTGTTCGCCCGCATCGCGGCCGGGCTGTAGAACGGATGGGCGGCGATCTCCTCCTCGGTCAGCGGCTTGATCAGCCCCATCGAGATCTCGCGCTCGTTTTTGAACCAGGCGCCGAAATAGTTGTAGAAGCGGTTCACTTCCTCGGCGCCCACAACCGCATCGGCCTCGTCCGCCGCGACATAGGTATGGCGCAACAGCATGATCTTCGGCCGCGGGATGTCGGAGAACTTCGCGCAGGCCGCGTTGAAATGGCCCATCAGCTTCTCGACCTCGTCATCGCCCAGATGCAGCGGCGTGACCTGCACGTTCCAGCCGTGCGAGACGGCGAATTCGTGGCTGTTGGGATCGCGCGCGGCAACCCAGATCGGCGGCCCGCCCGCCTGCACCGGCATCGGCGCCGAGGTCGATTTCGGGAATTGCCAGAACTGGCCCTCGTGGGTGTAGTCGCCCTTCCACAGCGCCTCGACCGCCGGGATCAGCTCGCGCATCATCTGCCCCGCGTTCCAGGCGTCGAGCCCCGGGTGCATCCGCTCGTATTCGAAGGAATAGGCACCGCGCGCCACGCCCAGTTCAAGCCGGCCGCCGGTCATGATGTCGGTCATCGCCGCCTCGCCGGCCAACCGGATCGGATGCCACAGCGGCGCCATCACCGTGCCGGTGCCCAGCCGCACGTTCGTCGTGTGATGTGCCAGATCGACCAGCGTCAGCATCGGGTTCGGCGCGATGGTGAAGTTCATCGCGTGATGCTCGCCCGACCAGATCGCGTGCATCCCGCCCTGGTCGGCGATCTTGCACAGCGCGATCATCTCGTCATAGAGCCGGCGCTGATCCTCGGCGGGGTCGGTGCGCTCCATGTGAATGAACAGCGAAAACTTCATCGTTTCATCCCTTCGCGAACGGACGGATCTCGCCCGCGACATGCGAGCCGACATATTGTCCGTAATTGCCTTGCCGGTATTCGGCGGCGAACCGGCGCAGCATGATCTGCTGTGCAGGATCGGTGATATCGCTCATCGCGTCTTCGGTCAGGGCCACGAAGGCCCCCGCCTTCCGGGTGTCCGTTGCCGCCGGACAGAGGTGCACGATGAACTGCAGGCCGCGCTCGGCGTCGTCATAGATCGCATAGACCAGCCCCGGCGCGGCATCGGTGCCGGTCTCGGCCAGCAGCCGCTCGAAGGCCGCGCGTGCGCCGCCCTGCCCCACCCGCACCTCGGGCAGGCGCACACCGCCCGAACCATCGTCGAGCAGCAGGACCCGGCCCTCGTGCTCGATGATCGTGGCCAGAACGACCCGCGGGCCGTGCTCGGCCGAGAGCGCCGCTGCGGCCGGGGTGACATAGGCCCCGCGGCAATAGCCCAGCCCCGGCGCGGTCGAGGCGTCGAAGGCCTCGACGCGGCCAAGCAGGATCGTGTGGTCCCCCGCCTCGATCGCCCGCTCGAGCCGGCAGTCGAACCAGGCGCAGACCCCGGCCATCACCGGCGAGCCCGCCGGGCCCGCCCGCCAGTCGATGGTGTCGAAGCGATCCGCGCTTGGCCGGGCGAAGATGTTCGAGATCGCCTTCTGCCCTTCGGACAGGACGTTCACCGCAAAGCCCCGGCCCGAGGCATAGGCGCCCAGATTGGCCGAGCGGTTCGAGACTGAGACTAGCAGAAGCGGCGGATCGAGCGAGACCGAAGCGAAGGAATTCGCCGTGAAGCCGAGCGGCGCGCCGCTCTCGTCCGTCGTCGTCACCACCGTGACGCCGGTCAGGAAGCAGCCGAAGGCGTCGCGCAGCAGGCGCGTGGTCTCGAGGGTCATGCGGCGTCTCCCTTCTGCGGTGCCCCCTCGGGCAGGCCAAGCCAGTGCGCGAGTTCGCGGTTCACCCGTTCCGGCGCGGTGAGCGAGGTCATGTGGCGCTCGCCGCCGATGACGACCGCGCGCGCCTGCGCAATTCCCGCGGCGATGCTGCGGGTCATCTCGGGGCTCGAATTGGCATCGCATTCCCCGGTCAGAACCAGCGTGGGGCAGCGGATTTCCGCGATACGGTCGGCGTAGACATCGTCGCCCCGGGCAAAGGCCGCATAGGTCGCGGCATAGCCCTTCGCATCCACCGCCCGCAACCAGCGCCCGACCCGCGCCCGCACCTCAGGGGCCTCGTCGGGGCCGAACCAGCGGGCGAGCGGGGCCTCGGGGTCGCTTTCGCCCCGCGCCAGCTCCCGCGCCCGGCCGAGGACCGCCGCACGCGCTGCCTCGCCGCGGCGGTAGACCGGATTGAGCAACGCGACCCGCGCGACCAGATCCGGATGCTCGATCGCGGTGCCGAGCGCGATCAGCGCCCCCATCGAATGCCCCGCCAGCGCCACCGGCCCGAGATCGAGCCCGGCAATCGCGCGCGCCGCCCAGGCGACATAGTCGGACAGTCGCGGCGTGCCCTCGAGCGCATCGGTCCCGCCGTGCCCGGGAAGGTCGAGCGCGATGACCCGGTGGGTCGGCGCGAAGGCGGCAATCTGCGGCTCCCAGGCCTCGGCACACATGCCCACGCCATGCAGCAGCACCAGCGGCGCGCCCGGACAGGCCTCGATCAGGCCGATCCGGCGACCGTCAGAGGCCAGCAGGGTTTGCGACATCATGGCCGAGATCCTTCAGGTCCTGATAGCGGTCGCCGATCCGGTGGTGCGGACGCCCGCCGATCGACGCCCCGAGCGCGACGACGATCTCGTCCGCGGCCGGCGCATCGGGAATCGCGAAGTTGATCGTCAGATAATGCGACCGCCGCCCCTCGTCGGTCTTGTCCATCAGCGGGATCATCACCGGCGCATTCGCCCCGCCGCGGGTGTTGCAGAAGGCGAGATAGCTCTTCGCGCCGACCGCGTTGCGGTAGTGGTTGCCAAAGCGCAGCGTGTGGATCAGCGCCGAGGCATGCTCGACCTCGCCATCGAGACCGACGACCGCCGACTTGCCATAGGCCTCGACCCGGTCACCGCCGCCGGCGGCCTCGAGGATCATCGCGGTGAGCGTCGCGCCAAGTACCGGCGCCACCGCGTGGATCTCGGGCTTGAGGTCCTCCACGAAACCGCGCCCGGCCCAGGGGTTCCGCAGCACCGCGGCCGCCGCGATCAGCTTCAGCGGCACCGGCGCCGCGCGCCCGCCCTCGACCAGGGTCGTTTCGACATGCAGCAGCGTTTTGCGGATGAGAGTTTCCATGATCGAATCCCTTGCTGGTTTACCGGATGTTGGTATACCATAATACAGCATGTCAAGACGCTTTATCCCGGCGCCGGCCCGCACCGGGGCCAGGCACCGAAACCCGGAACAGGAAGGACCCAATGGCCGCCTACTGGATTGCCCATGTCACCGTGACCGATGCGGCCGCCTATGCCGCCTACCAGGCGCAGGCCGCGGGCCTGTTCGAGGCCCATGGCGGGCGCTTCCTGGCCCGCGGCGGGCGGGCGCTCACGCTCGAGGGCGCCGCGTTCGCCCGGCATGTCGTGATCGAGTTTCCGTCCCTCGAGGCGGCGCAGGCATGCTATGCCTCGGAGCAGTATCGCGCGGCACGGGCGCTGCGGGCCGGAGCGGCCCGGGTGCAGATCGCGATTGTCGAAGATAGCTAGTGCGGCCGCAGCAACCATCCCATACTACGGCATTCCATCGACCTGCATGAGATTGACCAGAAAGGCATCATGGCCCCTCCGTCCGAAACCAGCCTGAAGATCGAGCAACCGCCGCAGACCCTGCGCGAGATCGTCACCGAACGGATGCGCGATGCGATCCTGAGCGGCTATTTCAAATCGGGCGAGCGGCTCGTCGAGCGCAGCCTGTGCGACCAGCTCGGCGTGTCGCGGACGGTGGTGCGCGAGACCATCCGCTATCTCGAGGCCGAGGGGCTTGTGGAGTTTCTGGCGAACAAGGGGCCGATCGTGTCGCGGCTCGACTGGCCGCAGGCGCGGCAGATCTACAAGATCCGCATGCTGCTTGAAACCGATGCGGCCCGCGACTGCGCGGCGATCGCCGATGACACGATCAAGGCAGAGCTGCGGGCGGCACTCGACACGCTGGGAGCGGCCTATGAGGGCGGTTCGTCGCACGACCTGTTCGAGGCCTCGACCGAATTCTACCACCGCATCTTCCGGGCGGCGGGGCATGACATTTCCTGGGACGTGGTCAACCGCCTGAACGGGCGGATCAGCCGGTTGCGGGGCATGACCCTGTCGACGACCGACCGGCACCGTTCGGGCTATGCGCGCCTCACCCGGATCTTCGAGGCGATCGCGGCGAATGACCCGGATGCCGCCGAGGCGGCGGTGCATGACCATATCAACGAGGCCTCCGAGATCGCGCGGCTCAAGCTGGCAGAGGCCGGGGACTGATCCGCCCGGCCGGTCGCAGGGGGCCGGCGCGGCGCGTCGGCGCGGGAGCCGTCCCGGGGGGACGCCCGCCGATCACCGAAGCGTCATGTCGAGCCCCCGCCCCACCAGCCGCCGTTGCCAGTCGCGAGATGACGCCTGCGGATGGTCCGTGCGCTGATGCACGCCCCGGCTTTCCGGTCTGGCAAGGGCGGCGGCGGCCCCGGTCCGGGCGTGGAACAGCATCCCCGACAGCTCCCGGGCAAACAGCGCGCTGCGCGCATCCGCGGCGCCCGGGGCGGACTGCAGCGCGTCTTCGAGCGCCGCGGTCAGATCGAGCGTCTCGGTCAGCGTCCGGGCGGTGCGAAAGCCGTTGCGACCGATCGGCAGGACCTCGGCCTGAAGCGCCTGCAGCAGCGGCCGCACCGCCTCGATCCGGCGCCCCGACAGGGGCTCGCGCACCCGCGCCCCCCGCCCCGGCGCCAGCGCCCGGGCCGAACGCGCCGCCCCGGCCCCGGCCCAGCGGCCCGAGGCGAGCGTCCAGGCGGCATTGACCGCCCCCGCCCCCGACGAGGCCCCGACCAGCATCTCGCGCGAGGCGGCATCGCCCGCCACCCAAAGCCCCGGCACCGACGAGGCGCAGTCCGGTCCTTTGACGACGATCCCGCCCGAACCGCGCACCGAGCCTTCGAACATCGGCTCGACCTCGAATTTCTGGGTGAACGGGTCCACGCCAAGCCGGTCGAACTGGGTGAAGAGATTGGGCTGCCCGGCCCGCAGGAACGGGCGGTTCGCCTCGGGCACCTGGGTGAACTGGCAAAAGACCGGTTCGTGCCCGAAGAGCGGGGCTGCCGCGGTGCCCATGACGCCATAGGGCGAGGACCAGCCGAGATGCACCTGATGCCCGGCCGCATCGAAGAACGCCGCCTGCAGCAGATAGCCGTTCTTGTCGACCGACCCACCCTTCGGCACGATGCCGTAGTAGTTTGAGAATTCCATCCCCGACCACTCGGCGCCGAGCTCTGCCGCCATCAGCAGCGCATCGCCGGTATTGACGCTGGAGCCGATGCAGCCGCTGCGCAGCGCCGACCCGCCGGCCGCCAGCACCACCGCGCGGGCGTCGATCCGCCAGCGCTGGTCCTTCTGCCGCAGCACCCCCTCGGCCCCGGCGCAGCGCCCCGCCGCATCCATCAGCAGCGAGACCGCCGGCGCATGATCGAGGATGGTGACCCCCGCCCGCAGCACGAGCCGGCGCATCTCGCGCAGATAGACCGGCCCCTGCACCACCACCTGCCCGCCGCGCCCGCTGCGATAGGTCGGATCGCCGACATAGCCGCGGCTCTCGGCAAAGCCCGGCCAGCTGGCCCATGTCTCCGCAAGAACGCGCTCCATCCAGGTCTCGTCGGCGAGCCCGCAGGAATCGACGGCCTTTGCCGCCATCGCCGCGGCGCGCCCCTCCGGCGCCACCCACCAATGGCCGATGGTCGCCGCCGCGCCGACGCCCGACGCCCCGCACCAGCCCTTGTCGACGAGGATCACCTTGGCGCCCTGCTCGCGTGCGGCCAGCGCGGCCCAGGTGCCGGCCGGGCCGCCGCCGATCACGAGGACATCCGCCGCAAGCTGCAGCTCCGGGCCGGAATGTCGGGCTCCGTCAGCCATGATGGGCCTCCTTCCGGGGCTGTGCACCCGGATGCGCGCCCGCGGGGAACACCCCGGCGGCGGCCTCCGGCCGCTGCGCAAGCGCGAGCGCCTCGTCGAAACTTCTGGGCGGCCGACGGCCCTTGCCCCAGCCAAGCCGCGCCCGATAGCTGCCGAGAAGCTGACGCTCCGCCAGCTCCGCCTCGGACGGCGTCGGGGCCGGGCGCCGTTCGGCCGCCACATAGAGCGCATCGGTCGGGCAATGCGCCTCGCACAGGAAGCAGGTCTGGCAATCCGCCTTGCGGGCGATCACCGGCAGCCCGTCTTCGGCCCGGTCGAACACATCCATCGGGCAGACCCCGAAGCACAGATCGCAGCGCACGCAACGGCTGGGGGACACAAGCTCGATCATGCCACGACCTCCCCGGGCGTTTCGGCCAGCGCCGCCAGAAGATGCCCGCGCAGATGCGAGAACGCCTCGGTGTCGCGGCTGCGTGGCCGCGGCAGGGAGACTTCGACCACCTCGTGCACATGGCCGGGGCCGGGCCGCATGACGACCACCCGATCCGCCAGATAGAGCGCCTCCTCGATGTCATGGGTGACGATCAGGATCGAGACCTGATGCGCGCGCCAGATCTTCAGCAGCTCTTCCTGCATCCGGGTGCGCAGGATCGAATCGAGCGCCCCGAACGGCTCGTCCATCAGCACGAGATCGGTTTCCACCGCCAGCGCCCGGGCGATCGCGGCGCGCTGCGCCATGCCGCCCGAAAGCTGCCGCGGATAGCTTTCCGCAAAGGCATCGAGCCCGACGAGGGCGATATAGCGCGCCGCCCGCGCCTGCCGCTCGGCCGCGGTCATCGCGAGCGGCTCGAGCGCAAGCTCGACATTGCCGCGCACCGTGAGCCAGGGCAGCAGGCGATGGTCCTGGAACACCACCGCGCTGCCCTGCCCGGCCGTGGTCACCGGCACGCCCGCAATCGCAAGTGCGCCGCTGTCCGGGGTTTCAAGCCCGGCGATGCAGCGCAGCAAGGTCGACTTGCCGCAGCCGGATGCGCCGATCACGGCGATGATCTCGTTGCGCCGCAGCTCCAGTCCGACATCCGCGAGCGCGCGGAAGGGCACGCCGTTCACGGGGAAGGACTTGGAGACGCCGGAAACGGTGAGAAGGGAGGAGGAGCTCATGTCAGGTGGCCTTGTCGAGATGACGGATCAGACGGGCGCCGAGCGCGTGCAGCGCGACACCGATCAGGGCGAGCGCGAGCACGCCCACGAGGGTGATGTCCATGCGGAACTGCTCGCGCCCGCTCGCGATATAGGCGCCAAGGCCGCGGCCGTTGCCGATCGCGTATTCCGCGCCCACGGTTCCGATCCAGGCGGAGATCAGCGCGATCTGCACGCCCATGGCGATCGAGGGCAGCGCCGATGGCAGGTAAAGCGCGGTGATCCGCCGTCGCGGCGACAGCCCGAGCACCCGCACAAGCTCGACGAGCCCGGCCGGCGTGGCGCGCACCCCCTGCTGCGTCGCCAGCACCAGCGGGAAGAACGTGCCAAGGGCGATGAAGACGATCTTCGCCGTCTCGCTGTTGCCGAACCACGTCGTCAGCAGCGGGATCCAGGCGAAAAGCGCGATCTGGCGCAGGGTGTCGACGCTTGGCGACAGCGCGCAGCCGAGCGGCCGCGACAGGCCGAGGGCGAGGCCAAGGCCGATCCCGGCGACGGCGCCGAGACTGCCGCCAAGGGCAAGCCGCACCAGGCTGGCGCCGAGGGCGGCCCAGATCTTGCGCCCGTCCGGGTCGATGACGGGCACCTGCACAAGCGCGACGGGTGACACCACCATCGGACCGCCCAGCAGGTGGTTTTCGACGGCAAGCGACCAGGCGGCCAGCGCGGCCGCGGGGAGCACCAGCCCCTTCCAGGACAGCTCAGCCATCGTCGCCCATCCTTGCGCGCAAGGCCCGCTCGCCCCCGCGCAGCAGCCGGTCAAGCGCGATGCCGGCGGCGCCGACAGAGATCATCCCGACGATGACCATGTCCATCTGGAAGAGCGTCCGGCCCCAGACCATGAGATAACCAAGGCCATCGGTGGCGGCGAGCATCTCGCAGGTGACGAGCGACACGAAGGCCTGACCGGAGGCGAGGCGCAGGCCCGAAAACAGCGTCGGCACCATCGCCGGCAGGCGGATCCGTCCAAGCTGCCGCAGCGGCGACAGCCCGAGCGCGCACCCAAGCTCGACATAGTGCGCCGGCACCGCGCGCCAGGCGTCGCGGCTGGCAATCGCCATCGGCACGAAGCAGGCCTTGATCAGGATGAGCACCTTCAGCGCCTCGTCGATGCCGACAAGCAGGATCAGCACCGGAATCCAGCCCAGGGCCGGCACCGCGGCGATGGCGCGGAAACTGGGGCCAAGCCAGTCTTCGGCGCGCGGCGAGGCGCCGAGCAACAGGCCGAAGAGAAAACCGAGCGGCGCGCCGATCAGCAACCCCACCGTCAGCCGCCACAGGCTGATGCGGGCGGCCGACCACAGCTCGCCGCCCTGCGCGAGCTCGCCGAGGGTCGCGAGGACGCGGCCGGGCGCCGGCAGGATATGCTCGGAGACCAGAGCGAACTGCGCCGCGAGCTGCCACAGCAGCAGACCGGCGAGCGGCGTGAGCCAGGGCAGCGCCCGGAACGCCGCGCGCCGCAGGGTCCGCGCGCGCGGCAGGGCCGGCCGCCGGGCGGGCCGCGCGCGCCGCGCGAGGGGCGCCGCCCCCTGCCCGGGGACAGTGCTGACGGAAAGATCGCTCATCGTCCCGCCTCAGTTCGTGCCGGTGACAGCCCGGTCGGGCCAGACCCCTGCGAGCCCCTCGCCCTCGAGCGCCTTCGCAAGGAAACGGCCATCTGCCCAGGCGGCAAGATCCGGGGTCTTGCGGGTCAGTTTCTGCGCCCGGGTGAACTCGAGCGCACTCGCGAAGCGCTGCTCGAACACCGCATCGAGGCGCGGATCATAGGCCTGCTTGAAGTCGGTATCGGCGTTCGACCGGCGAATGAGATCGACCGGCGTGCCCGCCCGGTTCCAGATCCGGAAGGCCTCGTCCCGGTTCGCCGGATCGGCCAGCCAGGCCGCCGCCTTGACATAGCCATCAACGACCTTCTGCGTGGCCTCGGGATAGGCGTCGCGGAAGCTCCGCGACACGAGGAAGCCGCCGAAGCCCGAGACCTCGCGATCATCGCGGGCCGAGGAGAAGACCACCTTCGCCACCCCCTTCTGCTCGAGCGGCAGCAGGAAATCGGCGCCGAACACCGCGTCGACGCTGCCCGCACTGATCGCGGCAAGCTGATCGGCATTCTTGAGGTCGATGAGGGTGATATCCTTTTTGCTCAGCCCGGCGTGCCGCAGCGCCTCGAGCGCCGCCCAGTGGATGATCGTCGCCTTCTGCAGCGCGACGCGCTTGCCCCGCAAATCCTTGAGGCTTTCGATGCCGCTGCCGGTGCGCGCGACGGCGAAGATGTTGGTGCCCTGCGTCGAGGCGACGATCACGGTGTCGAGCCCGTTCGCCGCACCGACGATGTTCGGCACCGCACCATAGGAGGCAAAGTCCACCTGCCCGTTCGCGAAGGCCTCGTTGATCGCCGGGCCGGTGCCGGTGAAATAGGTCCAGTCGAGCTTGACCCCGGTGCCCTTGAACTCATCGGCGATGAAGCCCTTGGCATCGGCGATCGCCAGAAGCCCGACGCCGAACGGCTTGCCGAACCCGAACCCGACATCGCCGAAGCGGATCTCCTCCGGGAGCTCGCCGGCGATGGCGGCCGCGCCCGACATCAACGCCGCAGCGAGGGCCGTCAGCACTGTAATTTTCTTGAACATCGTCGTCTCCGGCTGGTTGGATCTGGCGCCAGATTAAAGACGATAAAAACGATCGCAATTATAGATGAATGACGGAGGCAAATTCGCTGGGCCTGTGCTGCCAGACCCGGGATTCGGGAAAGGGAATGCGCGACGTTGCCGGGAACAGGCGAATATCTTTCCCCCCGGCCGCGGCGGTCGGGGCGCGCGCGACGCCCCGAACCGTGCTGCCTTGCCGAGTCGATGGGCCCGGCCGCAGACCGACGGGCCCCGCGCGGCGCAGGGCCCCCTGCCGTCAGCCGCGCACGCGGCTCGACTTCGGATCATACATCGGCGCGATGCTGACCTCTGCCTCGACCCTCCGTCCGGCGACATCGATCGCATAGCGCGAGGCGAGGATCTCGGCCTCGGTCTCGTCCGCGCGGCACGGCAGATAGCCCAGACCGATCGCGCCGCCAAGCGCGTGGCCATAATTGCCCGAGGTCAGGAAGCTGACGATCCGGCCATCGCGCAGGATCGGCTCGTTGTGGAACAGGAGCGGCTCCGGGTCTTTCAGGCGGACCTGCACCATCCGGCGCGCAAGCCCCGCCTCGCGCTTTCGCAGCACCGCCTCGCGGCCGATGAACTCGCCCTTGTCGGTCTTGACCGCGAAACCGAGCCCCGCCTCGAGCACGTGGTCCTCGTCGGTGATGTCATGGCCGAAATGGCGATAGGCCTTCTCGATCCGGCAACTGTCCATCGCATGGAGACCGCAAAGCGTCAGGCCCACCTGTTCGCCCGCCTCGACCAGCGTCTCGAACACATGCGCGGCCTGATCGGTCGAGACATAGAGCTCCCAGCCAAGCTCGCCCACATAGGTCACGCGATGCGCCCGGGCGAGGCCCATGCCGATCTCGATCTCGCGCGCCGTGCCGAAGGGATGCGCCGCGTTCGAAAGATCGTTCGGAGAGACCAGGTTCAGCAACTCGCGCGAGCGCGGCCCCATCACCGGGATCACCGCCTCGGCCGCGCTGACGTCGGTGATCGTCACGAAGGCATCGCCGACATGGTTGCGCAGCCAGACGAGATCGCGCTGCAGCGTCGCCCCCGGCACGACGAGGAAGAAGGCGGTTTCCGACAGGCGGGTCACGGTCAGGTCGCATTCGATGCCGCCGCGCGCGTTCAGCATCTGGGTGTAGACGATACGCCCCACCGCCACGTCGATCTGATTGGCGCAGAGCCGCTGCAGGAAGGACACCGCGTCGCGCCCCTCGACCCGGATCTTGCCGAAACTGGTCATGTCGAGCAGGCCCACCCCCTCGCGCAGGGCCATGTGCTCGGCGCGCTGGTTGTCGAACCAGTTCTGCCGCTGCCAGCTGTAGCGGTATTCGGGCGCCTGCCCGGCGCGCGCGAACCAGTTCGCCCGCTCCCAGCCAGCGACCTCGCCAAAGACCGCGCCGCGCGCCTTCAGGTGTTCGTGCAGCGGCGAGCGGCGGATACCGCGGGCGGTGGCCATCTGGCGATAGGGGAAGTGGTCGGCATAAAGCAGCCCCAGCGTCTCGCTGACCCGCTCGCGCAGATAGCGGCGGTTCCTCTGGAACGGCTGCGCGCGGCGGATGTCGACCTCCCACAGGTCGAAGGGCGGCTCGCCGTCGTTCATCCATTGCGCCAGCGCCATGCCCGCGCCGCCCGACGAGACGATCCCGATCGAGTTGTAACCCGCCGCCAGCCAGTAGCCGCGGAGGTTCGGCGCTTCGCCAAGGTAATAGCGGTCATCCGGGGTGAAGCTTTCCGGGCCGTTGAAGAAGGTGTGGATGCCCGCCTCGGCCAGCATCGGCATCCGCGCCACCGCCTGTTCGAGGATCGGCTCGAAATGATCGAAATCCTCAGGCAGCTGGTCGAAGCAGAAATCCTCGCTGATCCCGTTCATGCCCCAGGGCTTCGCCTTCGGCTCGAAGGCGCCGAGCAGGATCTTGCCCGCGTCCTCCTTGTAATAGGCGCATTCGTCCGGAACGCGCAGCACCGGCAGCTGCGCCAGCCCGGGGATGTTTTCCGTGACGATGTAGAAATGTTCGCAGGCGTGCAGCGGCAAGGTGACATCGTTTTGCGCTGCCAGATCGCGCCCCCACATGCCGCCGCAGTTCACCACGGTCTCGGCGGCGATATGCCCCGTCTCGCCCGCCGCGTCCCAGTCGACGCCGGTCACCCGGCCCTCCGCGGTGGTGACGCGGGTCACCTTGACCTGTTCGATGATCTTGGCGCCGCGCATCCGGGCGCCCTTCGCCAGCGCCAGTGCGATATTGCCGGGATCGGCCTGACCATCGAGCGGCAGATGCACCCCCGCCACCACATCCGAGATCTCGAGATGGGGATAGAGGTCGAGCACCTCGCGCGGGGACAGCTCGTTCACGTCCACGCCGAAAGCGCGGGCCAAGGCGGCCTGCCGGAAAATTTCCTCGCGCCGCTCCGCGGTCAGCGCGACGGTCATCGAGCCGCATTGCCGCAGGCCCGTGGCAAGGCCGGTCTCGGCTTCGAGCTTGGCATAGAGATCGGCGGAATACTTCGCCAGCCGGGTCATGTTCTGGCTCGCCCGCAACTGGCCGATCAGCCCGGCCGCATGCCAGGTGGTGCCCGAGGTCAGCTGCTTGCGCTCGAGCAACACGATGTCGGTCCAGCCGAGCTTGGCGAGGTGATAGGCCACGGAACAGCCCGAGATGCCGCCTCCGATGATGACGACGCGGGCTTTGGCGGGAATTTCGGTCATGGGGACATCCGGGGTCAAGGGGGAGGACAGGCGCCCCCCGGGGGCACGGGGGGAGGCGCCGCGCAGAGTCTGCCCTCTGTGCCCGCTCAGTTAGCCAGCACAAAAATGAAATTTCAATATCATTTTTTCACTCTTGTGTTTTTTGTTATCTCATAATTTTACTCCCGTGTGATCGGCAACTTGAGTTTCCCTCCCGCCGTCCCCAAGGTGCGGCAACGGAAAGAGGAACACGATGAGCCGTCACGTTGGCGAAGACGTCAGGTCACTTCGAAAGGCCCGAGGGATGACCCTAGTGCAGCTGGCCGCGGATGTCGGACGCTCGGTCGGCTGGCTGAGCCAGGTGGAGCGCGGGCAGGCCACCCCCTCGGTGCGCGATCTAGGCCAGCTTGCGGAACAGCTTGGAGTCAACATCAGCTTCTTCTTCCGCTCGTCGCGGCGCGCCCCGGAGGAACAGGGGCTGGTGCTGCGCGCCGCCGACCGCCCGCGGATCGGATCGGCCGAAAGCGGGTTGGTCGAGGAACTTCTGTCGCCCACGCTCAGCGGTTCCTTCGAGATGATCCGCTCGACCTTTGCCCCCCGCGCCTCCAGCGGCGGCCGCCAGAAGGCGCGCCCCAAGGAAGATGGCGGCGTTCTGATCTCGGGAAGGCTGACGCTGGTTCTGGGCGAGGCCGAGATCGAGCTGAACGCCGGCGACAGCTTTCAGTTCCGCGAAACCGACTATGCCTGGCGCAATGACGGCGACGAGCCGGCGGTGGTGCTGTGGGTCGTGTCGCCGCCGATCTACTGAGGCAGCCGACGACGGCGCGACCATCGCAGCCTGCCCTGCCGAGTTGCGGGCATGTGCCGTCACGCCGGCGTGTCCGGGCGGCCCGGGGGCACCAAGGCCCACGCAACCGTGGTCGCCCCATCCCGTGTCAGCGTCGTCCCATTTCGGCCGATTTCGACAGTGCCGCCTCGAGGGCCGCGGCGAGGCTGCGGCCGAAACCTGCCGCGGCGGCGGCATCAAGCCCGGCGGCGGTGATGCCGCGATAGGCGCGGTAGGCGTCCAGCAGGCGGGGCGCCTCCTGCGCCATCTGCCCGGACAGCAGTGCCGCGCCCTCGCACACCACCGCCTCCGCCGCCCGCCAGGCGATCGCGTCGGGCAAACCGTGCGCCGTCAGAAAATCCCGCAGCGCCAGAGCCATCAGTGCCGGATAGGCCGCGCCCGAGCCGGAAACCGCGCTCAGCGCATCGAGATGGGCCTCGGAGACCACCTCGTCCGCGGCCCCGATCGCCGAGAGCACCGCCGTCACCGCGGCACGGTCCTGCGCCGTCACATCCGGACCGGCGAACCACGGCGTATAGGATGCCCCGATTTCGGAAGACGCATTGGGCATCGCCCGGACGATCCGGCCGCCGCAGGCCGCCAGCGCCTCGCGCCCGATCCCGGCCATGAAGGAGATCACCAGCCGGTTCGGGGCGGACAGTTGCAACGCCGCCCAGTCCTCGGGCCGCACCGACACCACGACGATCTCGCTTTGCGCCACCAGATCTGCCACGTCGCGCGCCCAGACGACCTCGGGCGCGCCGAAATGATCCGGGCGCGGGCCGCTGCGGTTGAGCGCCACCAGATCCGCGGCCCGCACCGTGCCCGCGGCCAACAGCCGGCGTCCGAGCGCCGAGCCGAGCCACCCCGTTGCGCCGATGATGCCAAGCCTCATGCCACGTCCCCCTGATATCCGATCGGCGCCTGCAAGCGGGCGATCTCGCGCGACGGCATTGAAATGCAGGTCATGCGCCGCCCCGAGACCGCCGAGACCTGCTGTGTCATCGGACTTGAGTACATGTCGCCGGCCGCGTGTCGCAAGAAAAATGTTCACATCTGATCCTTTCAGAGGCCATGAGATGTCCCCGAGCAGTCACTTGCGAACCTTTAATTGACACATATGAACATTGTCGGCCAATCTCTCCTCACATCCCACCCGAAAAGGCCGCTTCGATGTCGAACGATCCCCTCCTCCAGCCCTTCCAGCTCAAGCATCTCACGCTGCGCAACCGCATCATGATCACCAGCCACGAGCCGGCCTATCCCGAGGACGGCATGCCCAAGGAGCGGTATCGGGCCTATCACGTCGAGCGGGCGAAGGCGGGGGTGGCACTGACGATGACGGCGGGATCGGCCTCGGTCTCGCGCGACAGCCCGCCGGTGTTCAACAACATCCTCGCCTGGAAGGACGAGGTCGTCGGCTGGATGAAGCAGCTGGCCGACGAATGCCACGATCATGGCGCGGCGGTGATGATCCAGCTGACCCATCTCGGGCGCCGCACCCGCTGGGACAAGGCCGACTGGCTGCCCGTCGTCTCGCCTGGCCATGAGCGCGAGGCGGCGCACCGGTCGTTCCCGAAGAAGCTGGAAGACTGGGATATCGCCCGCATCATCAACGACTATGTCGACGCGGCGGAACGGATGAAGGCCGCGGGCCTCGACGGGCTGGAGCTGCAGGCCTATGGCCACCTGATGGATCAGTTCTGGTCGCCGCTGACCAATGATCTCGACGGCCCCTATGGCGGCAGCCTCGACAACCGGCTGCGCTTCACCTTCGAGATCCTGCGCGGCATCCGCGACCGCTGCGGCGAGGACTTCATCCTCGGCGTGCGCTATACCGGCGACGAGGATCTGCCCGGCGGGCTGACCGCCGAGGACGGCCTCACCATCTCGCAGAAGCTGAAGGCAAGCGGACTGGTCGACTTCCTCAATGTGGTGAAGGGCCATATCGACACCGACCCCGGCCTGACCGACCTGATCCCGGTGCAGGGCATGCGCAACGCCCCGCATCTGGAGTTTGCCGGCAAGATCCGCGCCGCGACCAATGTCCCGACCTTCCACGCCGCCAAGATCCCGGACGTGGCGACCGCGCGCCATGCGATCGCCGCGGGACTGGTCGACATGGTCGGCATGACCCGCGCCCACATGGCCGACCCGCATCTGGTGCGCAAGGTGATCGAGGGCCGCGAGGACGACATCCGCCCCTGCGTCGGCGCGAACTACTGCCTCGACCGGATCTATCAGGGCGGCATGGCGTTTTGCCTGCACAACCCGGCCACCGGGCGTGAAGAGACCATGCCCCAGACCATCCCCGCCGCCACGGAAAGGCGCCGCGTCACCATCGTCGGCGCCGGTCCCGCCGGGATCGAGGCCGCCCGCGTCGCGGCCGAGCGCGGCCATGTGGTGACCGTCTTCGAGGCGGCCGACGCGCCCGGCGGCCAGATCCGCCTCACTGCGCTTGACGAGCGCCGCCGCGAGATGATCTCGATCATCGCCTGGCGGATGGCGCAATGCGAGAAGAAGGGCGTCACCTTCCATTTCAACACCATCGCCGATGCCGCAGCCATTCTGGCCACATCGCCCGACGAGGTGATCATCGCGACCGGCGGGCTACCGCATACCGAGGTGCTCTCGGCCGGCAATGACCTCGTCTGCTCGGCCTGGGACATTCTCTCGGGCGATGTGAAGCCCGGCCGCACCGTGCTGATCTTCGACGATGCGGGCGATCACGCGGGCCTGCAGGCCGCCGACCTGATCTCGCGCACGGGCGCCGCGGTCGAGATCGTGACCCCGGACCGCAGCTTCGCGCCCGAGGTGATGGCGATGAACCTCGTGCCCTACATGCGCAACCTGCAAAAGCGCGACACGACCTTCACCGTGACCTGGCGGCTGCGCGCGGTCGCGCGCGAGGGCGACCGGCTGCGGGCGGTGCTGGGCTCGGATTACAGCGATGTCACGCGGGACCGGCTGGTCGATCAGGTCGTGGTGAACCACGGCACCCGGCCGCTCGACGAGCTCTATTTCGAACTGAAGCCGCTGTCGTCGAACCTCGGCGAGGTCGATTACGAGGCCTTGACGACCGGCGGTCTGCAGACCCTCGCCCCCAATCCCGACGGGGCGTTCCGCCTGTTCCGCATCGGCGATGCGGTGGCCGCGCGCAACACCCATGCGGCGCTTTATGACGCGCTGCGGCTGGTGAAGGATCTCTGACACGCGCCCGCCCGGGACAGATCGGACAGGAAGACACTGCCGAAGACGGCCCCGACCTGTGCGGCACACAGCGAGAGCCCATCCAAGAATTTGGCGCCGCGGCCCCTCGCGATGAGTTGAGACACGAAGAGGCTGGGGGCTTGTCGCCGCGCGCCGAGTGTGGGCGTCCGCCCCCGGTCCACGACCACCGCGCGAGGGCAATCTTCGAAGATTCGTCCGGTGCCGACGAAGGGCAAGCGGATGGCGCTGCCTTTCGTCGGCACGGGGAGCTTTGGGGGATTTTTGTGCTGAGTCTTTGGGGTGATCGGCGGGGCGTACAGCCAAAGCCCCGTTTTGAGGCGGGGCGTAAGCCGTTGATCTGGCTGCAGGATTTATTGGTTGCGGGGGCAGGATTTGAACCTGCGACCTTCAGGTTATGAGCCTGACGAGCTACCGGGCTGCTCCACCCCGCGACGTTTGACCATGTGTTTCATGGTCTGCTTGCCCCTCGGGCTTTTTGAGCTTTTGGGGTTTTTGATCGTTATGAGAGAACGTTGGCTTCTTACTAGGTTTGGCGGTGACCTACTCTCCCACGTCTTAAGACGCAGTACCATTGGCGTGTTGGCCCTTAACGGCCGAGTTCGGGATGGGATCGGGTGTTTAGCCAGCGCTATGACCACCAAACCGAGGAAGAAGCCATCATGTCCAAGTCAGGTATAACCTTTTGTGTATACTTGCTTTTGATCTTGAGCCTTGCTGCTACTGGATCAAATCAAGCCAATCGGGCAATTAGTACCGGTCAACTGAACGCGTTACCGCGCTTACATCTCCGGCCTATCGACGTGGTGGTCTTCCACGGCCCTCAAGGGATACCTAGTTTCTGGGGGGGCTTCACGCTTAGATGCCTTCAGCGTTTATCCTGTCCGATCATAGCTACCCAGCACTGCCGTTGGCACGACAACTGGTCCACCAGTGGATCGTTCACCCCGGTCCTCTCGTACTAGGGGCAACTCCCATCAAGTATCCTACACCCACGGCAGATAGGGACCGAACTGTCTCACGACGTTCTAAACCCAGCTCACGTACCTCTTTAAATGGCGAACAGCCATACCCTTGGGACCTGCTCCAGCCCCAGGATGAGATGAGCCGACATCGAGGTGCCAAACGATGCCGTCGATATGGACTCTTGGGCATCATCAGCCTGTTATCCCCAGAGTACCTTTTATCCGTTGAGCGATGGCCCTCCCACTTGGGACCACCGGATCACTATGGCCGACTTTCGTCTCTGCTCGACTTGTCAGTCTTGCAGTCAGGCTGGCTTCTGCCATTGCACTCAACGACCGATTTCCGACCGGTCTGAGCCAACCTTCGCGCGCCTCCGTTACGATTTGGGAGGCGACCGCCCCAGTCAAACTCCCCACCATGCAGGGTCCCGGACCCGGATAACGGGCCGCGGTTAGACATCAAGAGTGCGAAGGGTGGTATCTCAAGGGAGGCTCCACGGTGACTGGCGTCGCCGCTTCAAAGCCTACCACCTATCCTGCACATCACAATCCTGATGCCAGTGCAAAGCTAGAGTAAAGGTTCATGGGGTCTTTCCGTCTAACCGCGGGTAGTGTGCATCTTGACACACAGTTCAATTTCGCTGAGTCCACGTTTGAGACAGCGGGGAGATCGTTACGCCATTCGTGCAGGTCGGAACTTACCCGACAAGGAATTTCGCTACCTTAGGACCGTTATAGTTACGGCCGCCGTTTACTGGGGCTTCAATTCGGAGCTTGCACCCCTCCTTTTAACCTTCCAGCACCGGGCAGGCGTCAGACTGTATACGTCGCCTTACGGCTTCGCACAGCCCTGTGTTTTAAGTAAACAGTCGCCACCCCCTAGTTTGTGCCCCCCACCGATACTTGCGTACCAATGGGGCCTCCTTCTCGCGAACTTACGGAGGCATTTTGCCGAGTTCCTTAAACGTGGTTCTCTCAAGCGCCTTGGTATTCTCTACCAGTCCACCTGTGTCGGTTTCGGGTACGATCTTAAAGTGGGGCTATTTCCAGGAACCTCTAAGCAGCCCGATCAATCCGATAAGATCGAACTACCCTCGAGATCCGTCACCACCACATGGCCCAGGAATATTAACCTGGTTCCCATCGACTACGCCTTTCGGCCTCGCCTTAGGGGTCGGCTTACCCTGCTCAGATTAGCTTTAAGCAGGAACCCTTGGACTTTCGGCGAGAGGGTCTCTCACCCTCTTTGTCGCTACTCATGTCAACATTCTCACTTCTGATCACTCCACCGGATCCCTCACAGGCCGGCTTCACAGTCAGAACATTGCCTCCAATAGACCCGCCAAGATTACTTGGGGAGGTCGTAAGGAGGCAGCGTTCTATATCACAGAACGCTCCGCTACCACGCACATCACTGTGCATCCAAAGCTTCGGCTCGTGGCTTGAGCCCCGTTACATCTTCGCCGCAGGACCTCTTGACTAGACCAGTGAGCTGTTACGCTATCTTTAAAGGATGGCTGCTTCTAAGCCAACCTCCTGGTTGTTATGGAAGTCCCACATGCTTTCCCACTTAGCCACGAATTGGGGGCCTTAGCTGTTGGTCAGGGTTGTTTCCCTCTTCACGACGGACGTTAGCACCCGCCGTGTGTCTCCCGGATAGTACTCTTGGGTATTCGGAGTTTACTTAGGCTCAGTAAGTCTGTGGGACCCCATCACCCATGTAGTGCTCTACCCCCCAAGGTATTCGTCCGAGGCGCTACCTAAATAGCTTTCGCGGAGAACCAGCTATCTCCGAGTTTGATTGGCCTTTCACCCCTAGCCACACGTCATCCGGACCCTTTTCAACGGGTGTCGGTTCGGACCTCCAGTTGGTGTTACCCAACCTTCATCCTGCACATGGCTAGATCACTCGGTTTCGGGTCTGATCCCACGAACTCGTCGCCCTTTTAAGACTCGCTTTCGCTGCGCCTACACCTAACGGCTTAAGCTTGCTCGTAAGACCAAGTCGTTGACCCATTATACAAAAGGTACGCCGTCACCGCTCAAGGC
>NZ_CM152649.1:3655000-3777326 GCF_056590935.1 Paenirhodobacter sp. YD-8
AAGCGCAAGCGCAACCGCGCCGGCGCCCAGGGTACAGGTCATCTTCATCAAGGTCTCCTCCCTTATGATGTGCGACGAAGGTCAGGGCGCGGCGGCCTGCGGGTGCGGCTGCGCCAGCGAATAGGCGCCGCGGTGGTACAGCAGCGGGTCGGCGTCGGTCTGCGCAAAGCCAGTGACCCGCCCGATCAGCAGCCAGTGGTCACCGCCGTCGAGAACCGCCTCGCGCGCGCATTCGATGCTGGCGCAGGTGCCCGGCAGCAGCAGGCAGCCGCCCTGCCCCTCGCGCAGGGCAAGGCCGGCGAACTTGTCCCCGCCCCGCGCGGCAAAGGCGCGGCACAGCGCGATCTGGTCATGGGCAAGAATGTTCACCGCGAAATGGCTGGCGGCCTCGAACACCGGATAGCTGGCCGAGGTCTTCACCAGGCTCCACAGGATCAGCGGCGGAT
This sequence comes from Paenirhodobacter sp. YD-8, assembly GCF_056590935.1. Classification (NCBI taxonomy): domain Bacteria; kingdom Pseudomonadati; phylum Pseudomonadota; class Alphaproteobacteria; order Rhodobacterales; genus Paenirhodobacter; species Paenirhodobacter sp. YD-8. Next base: position 3,655,447 of record NZ_CM152649.1, read on the forward strand.
CGAGGGAAAGCGAATTGAAGCTGTTCGCGGTGACGCCGACACGGCGACCGCCGGCCTGGGCGGTGATCACCGTGATGCCGGTGGCAAAGCAGCCAAGCGCGGCGCGGAAGGCGCGCGGATCGAACCCGATCGCGGCGGGGGAAGAAAGATCGGTCATGGGAACTCCTGTCAGGACGACGCGCGCAGGGCGCGCCGGCGCGGGGGCCCGGCCCGGGGGGAGGCCGGGCCGGACGGGCTCAGAACAGGGACGGGTCCGGCTCGAGCCCCATCAGCGCACGGCCGAGGATCTGCGCGCAGATGTCATAGTCGGTATAGGCATGGGCGGCGGTCATGTGGCTGTTGCGGAACAGCCGCTGCGCCTCGGCGTCGTCGAACCAGGCCGAACCGCCCGAGGCCTCGAACAGCCGGTCCACCGCGGCGACGAACATCTTCACCGCATAGGCCTGGTTGGTGCGCCAATAGGCCATCTTCTGCGCATCGGGGAAGACCCGGCGCTCGGCGTGGTCGCGCATGTCCTCCCAGGTCTTTTCCAGGAAGGCGCGGCCCGCCGCCACCTGATGCGCGCTTTCGGCCAGACGCATGCAGGCTGGGATCGACTGGCCGACCTTCGCGCCGGTATAGGCGCGCACGCGGCCCTGGGTGCGCTCGGTGTAAAGCGCGATCATCCGTTCCGCGATGCCGAGGCTGACCGAGGAGAAGCAGCTTGCGAAGACATAGATGAAGGGGACGTGGAAGATCTTGCTGTCGGGATACAGATGCCCCCCCGCCGAGGTCAGGCTCATCAGCGCCGGCACGCTCTCGATGCGGTGGTTCGGCACGAAGGCGTCCTTGACCACCAGCGTCTTCGAGCCGGTGCCGCGCATCCCTTGGGTGAACCAGGTGTCGCGGATCTCGTAATCGGCGCGCGGCAGGATCGCGAAGCTGTAGACCTTGCCGCCCTCGGGCGCGTCGCGCAGGAAGCCGAGGATCGCCCATTGCGCATGGTCGCAGCCCGAGGACCAGCCGAATTCGCCCGAAAAGCGCACCCCGCCCTCGACCTCGACCGACTTGCCATAGGGCGCGATCGAGGAGGAGGCGACGGTGTCCGGGTCCTCGCCCCAGATCTCGTCCTGCAGTTCGCGCGAATAGAGCGCGATCTGGTGGTTGTGCTCGGCCAGCAGCGAGAAGGCCCAGGCGGTCGAGCCGCAGGCGGTGGCGATCAGCGCGATGCAGTTCTCGAACTCGGGCACCGGCATCTCGAGCCCGCCATAGGCCCTGGGCTGGAAGGCGCGGTGCAGACCGGTGGCCTTCAGCAGGTCGATGTTCTCCTTCGGGACCATGCGGTCCCCTTCGGCCTGCACGGCATTGGCCGCGATCTGCGGCAGGATCGCGCGGATGCGCTCGATCATGGTGGTGGACGCGTCGAACATGGGTCTCCTCCCTTTGGTCGGTGTCGTGGTCTGCCGGCGGCGTCAGCCCCGGCTCAGAAAGGCAAGCGCGGCGTCGCGGAAGCGGATGTCGGAGGTCAGGCCGACATGGCCGGTGCCGTCGATCAGCCGATGCGTGGCGCCGGGCAGCGCGGCACACAGGCGGGTGTCGGGCTGCGCCACCGCGTCGGCGCGGCTGTTGAAGATCAGGATCGGCGCGCGCACCTGCGCGAGCCGGGCCTCGGTCAGCACCGGGTTCGCCGGCCGCTCCAGCACGGCCGCAAGGCAGGCCGGGTCGGAGCCGCTGCGCCGCGCATAATCGAGCAGCGCCGCGACCTGCGGCGTAGGCGGTTCCTGCGCCGTGCCGCGCAGCGCGGCGACAAGCGCGGGGCCGGCCTGTTCCGGCGCGAAGAGATTGTCGCCGATGCCTCCCAGCACCAGCCGCCCGTTCGCGCCGGGGCGCCGCGCCTCGAGTTCAAGCAGCAGCTTCGTGCCCAGCGAGAAGCCGATGGCGCCGAACAGATCGTCCGGCAGGCGGGCCGCCAGATCGCCGGCGAGATCGGCGTAATCGGCCGGATCGTGCGAGCCGCCCTGCGGCCCATGCCCGGCGATGTCGAACCCCACCGGCTCGAACCCCGCCGCGCGCAGCGCGTCGTCCCAGCTGTCGGCCTGCCAGGTCGCGGCGTAGGAGCCGCCCCAGCCATGGATCAGCGCAACCTTTCTCATGTCGTCTCTCCCCTTGCCGCGGCGGCGGCCTGCTTCAGGTCGGGCGTGTCGGCACCGGCGAAGATCAGCGCGCCGGTGACGCGGGCAAGGCGCCAGCCCGCGGCCGTCTCGACACAGTCGAAGGTGAAATCGGCCAGCGACGAGGGCGGCCCAAGCGCGACCGGGCGTGCCCCGCTGCCGGAAAACACCGTGATCGTCGCCGCCAGTTGCACACCCGCGCCGGGCAGCAGCCGCAGGTTGGTGCACAGATGGCGGGTCAGGCGCCCGCGCTCGGCCGAGAGCGCGCGGCGCGCGATGAAATAGCGCGCCAGCGCCGCCTGCCCCTCGGCGCGGAAGCTCTCGATGACCAGCGCACCGTCCGCGGTGAACAGCTCCGGCCCCTCGATCGGCGCCGTTTCGTCGACGCAGGCCCAGAAGCGCAGGACCAGATCCTCGAGCGCGTGGAACTGCTGCCAGGTGATCGTCATGGAATGCCCTCCGTCGGGCGTCTCCCCGCACGGGGAGACCGCCCTGCGCCCGTGGTCAGGACCCGACCGTCATGAAGGTCTCGGCCATCTCGTAGCCCCAGCCGTTCATCACCTCGGGCATCTGCGCCGGCACGATGTCGACGCTGAGCGGCGTCGCGTCGTCGGCGAACTGCTCCATCCCCGAGGAGAACTCGTTGCGGTTGCCGAAGGGGTCGAAGATGTAGGCGTAATTGTTGGTGCCGAAGCCGGTCGAGGAGCCAAGCCCCGCGTTGTGACGCCCGGGGCCGAATTCCCAGCGGTGGCCGGTGTCCATCAGCCGGTCCGAGAGGCGGAAATAGTGGTTGCCGTCCTCGACCGCGAAGGCGACGTGGTGCAGCCGGTGCGCCGGGTTCACCGCCTTCATGTAGGCGATGTCGTGGTCATAGGCCGAGCCGCGCAGCCAGATCCCGGCGAGCTTGCCCTCGACCGAGATGTTCAGCGACGACTTGAACCCGATCATCATCAGGAAGTCGCGCATCACCTCGGGCTCCACCTCGCCGAGCAGGTTGATGTGATCCATGTCGCACGGCACATGCGAGCCGCGGGCGTCGAAATCCGAGATCCCGGCGCGCCGCTCGGCCCCGCCGGTGGCCAGGCGCAGCTGGTGCCCCGAGGGCAGGTGGAATTTCAGCGCCGCGCCCTCGCCCGGGCGGCTGTCGCCGGCGAAACGTTCATGCGCCACGCCCTCGCGCGTCAGGATCGCGCCGACCCGGTCGAGATCCTCCTCGTCGTCGACGCCGAAGGTGAAATTGTCGAGCGAGCAGGTGCCCTTCACCAGCGTCAGATCGGCGGCCGCGCCGCGGCAGGCCAGATGCGCGCTGTCGTCGCTGCGGCTCAGCACCGTCAAGCCCAGCACGTCCTCGTACCAGCTCAGCGCCTTGCCGATGTCGCCCACGTAGATCGCGGCGTGGTCGATGCGGTTGATCCCCATGTCTTGGTCCTTCCCGTGTTCAGTCAATGTTGCTCGCTGCGGCGGCCACGGGATGTGGCGCCGGATGTCGCAAGTGGCGGTGGCAGAGGGCCCGCGCGGGGCACACCCCGGCCGTCGCGCGTCATGTGCGCGCAGCCCGCTGCGAAATGTCATGGAATGTTCGGCCCGCAGCCCCGCACCGACCGGCGCAGGCCCCACGCGGCACGGACCGGCTCAGCCCGGTCGCGGTGCGTCAGCCATCGTGATCTCCTCCGTTCGGCTCTCCCGGGCCGATCCTCTCCCTCGCAGCCCTCCAAGCTGCCCGGAAAGACTACGACAGAATGTCAAAATGACAAATCGTCATTTTACAAATTCCACCAGACGGAATAACCTCTGGGAACATTCCATCTTCCACCGCCCTCAGAGGGGCCTTGGGGCGCTTTTGCAGGACGTGATTTCAAATGGTTGATAGAACACGGCCGCGCCGGGGCGAGCCGCCAGCCACCCCCACCCGGGACGGCCCTCCCCCTGCGCGCGGCGGGGCCTCCGGGCCTGTCCCGCCTGCGCAAAGCTGGACCTCGGAGACAATCCAGACCATACCGGAGGGGGCGGCCGGCACCGCGCCGCAATGCGGCAAGCCGGGCGATTCTCCTGCGCAGATGCAAGGGCAGCAAGACCGGTTCATGGCGGAAAACGACGACAGCCAGCTTTCGACCCTCGGTTACCGGACCGCCGGCAGCGGGCGCCGCGCCGAGATCGGCGCCGCCCGCCGGGCGCGCTCGCGCAACACCCTCCTGACCGCCGCCTTCACCTGCTTTGGCCAGGAGACCGGTCAGGCCTCGCGCATCGAGGACATCTGCAAATGCGCCGGCGTCGCGCGCGGCACCTTCTACAATCACTTCGACGATCTCGAGCAGCTGAAATACCAGCTTCAGGAGGAACTGACCGGCGAGTTCGACCGCGCCGTTCACCTGATGCTCGCCGCACTCGACAGCCCGGCCGAACAGACCGCCGTGGCGATTCGCTACTATCTGCACGCGGCCGAGAAGAACCCGGCCTGGGGCTGGGCGATGATCCATTCGAGCGCGCCGGGCCACACCTTCGGCGAAACGGTCTGGCACAATTCGCTGGTGACGATCCGGCGCGGCCTCGATCAGGGGGTGTTCTCGATCAGCACCGCCGAGATCGGCCGCGACATCCTGATGGGGGCGGTGGCGGCGGCCATGGTCTCGATCACCCAGGGCCGCACGCCCGCGGATTACCCCGAGCAGATCGCGCGCCACATCCTGCTTGCCTTCGGCATGAGTGCGGCCGAAGCGCAGCAGATCTGCACCCGGCCGCTGCCGGCACTGCCGGCGATCGCGCATGAAAAGATCGTCATCGCCAGCATGCCCGCGCTTGGCGAGATCGGCGGCCCGGAGCCTCCCGGCGGTGGGCGCTGAGCGCCGCGCGCTATTCGATCTCGGTGCGCGCCGTCGGATAGTCCTCCGCATTCAGAACCCAGCCCGCGCGCTGCGAGAAGTCCATCCGCGGCGGCGCGAAGATGTCGACGATCTGCGACTCGGGCGACAGCCAAAGCGTGGTGTGCAGCGCCGGCGGCGGCAGCACCGTGGCCGAGGGGCTGGAACAGGCGATGCGCAGATCGGGCAGCCAATGCGCCTGATCCGGCGTCCAGGGCCAGCGCAGAAAATGCTCGAACTCCCCCGCCAGCGTCAGCGAGACCTGCTCGAAGCTCGCGTGGAAATGCGGCGAGACCTTCGCGGCGTCGCGCGGCGCGGTGAAGCGCGGCAAGATGTTCACCATCAGCGTCGTGCAGCGGAAGATGCGGCCAAAGCGCCCCTCCTGCAGCGGCACATCCAGGTCATAGGCCCGCAGCCGGAAGCCGCCGGGCGGGTCGGGCCAGGGCTGGAACGGCGGGATGCAGGGATTGGGCGCGGCGGGCCGCGCCGCGGGCGGACATTGCGCCACGAGGTCGGCGGAACGGGCGGTGAAGACGAAGGTCACCGTGCCACGGCCCTGCAGCGTCACCCGGCTGTCGCCCGGCGGCACGATGAACAGATGGTTGCCCGGGTGATCCTCGACCGCGCCCGCGCCGGTGGTGATGGTGAAGCGCACCGAGGGTTCGAGCGCGAACACCATGTATTCGTCAAGCTGCCCCGAGCGCGCGAACTCGGCCGTGCCATCCAGCTCGACCACCCGCAGCACCATCCGCGTCGCGCCGAGCATCCAGGCCCGCCAGCCGGCGCCCGTCGCAAGCGGCGGGTCCTCGTGGAACTGCCCGACCTGCGGCAGGCAGAACGGACCGGTCGCCGTCGCCTCGGCCGGGGCGGTCCTGAGAAGCGCCTTGCGCGGATCGCTGTCGTCGAACATGGCCATCTCCCTGCGTCGTCCTGTCCGCTCCACAGCTCTCACGGGAGCGCACGCGGCGCACGCGAAACCTGCGCCAGTTCCACGAGGCGGAATTGGCGTCCGGCCCGCTTGAGCCACCGTCCGCGCGGTGAGACGGTGCCCCGAACGAGGGGAGAAGAGAGATGGCAGGCACGCTGGTGATCGTTGCGCATCCGGACCTGGCGCACAGCCGGGTCAACGCCGCCTGGGCCGCGGCGGCCCGCGACTGCGCGACCTGCACGGTCCACGACCTTTACGCAACCTATCCGGACGGCCCGATCGACGGCGCGCACGAGCGCGCGCTGCTCAAGGCCCACGACCGGATCGTGCTGCAATTCCCGCTGACCTGGTATTCCTGTCCGCCGCGGCTGTCGGAATGGATGGTCGCGATCCTGAAACGGGGCTGGGCCTATGGTCCGGGGGGGCGGGCACTGCGGCTTAAGACGCTCGGCATCGCGGTCTCGACCGGCTCGAACGGCGCGGATTACAGCCCCGACGGCCGCTACGGGCACACGCTCGACGCGGTCACCCTGCCCTTCGAGCTGCTCGCGATCCATACCGGGATGCACTACCTGCCCGCCTTCACCCTGACGGGGGTGCGCGACTGCGACGACGTGGCGCTGGCGCAATCGGCTGCGCACTATGTCCGGCACCTGCGTCACGCCGCGCCCCGCCGCTGCGCCTCGGGGCAGGACGACGACCGCGCGAAGACCCGTTACCCGACCGGCTGAGCGGCGGTTTCGCAGGCCGCGACGGCGGCCCGCAACTCGGACTTCAGCGCCGGCACATCGACCTGCGCACGGGCGAAATAGGTGACGCCCAGCGTGCCGACGAGCTTTGCCCCAAGCCGCAGCGGCAGCGCGAGGGAATGGGTCTCGGGCTGGACATTGCCGCTGCGCTCGCCAAAGCCGCTGGCGCGGGTCATCGCCACCACCGCCGCCGCGCGTTCCTCGATCGCCTGCGACTCGGCCGGGGTCGCGGCCGATTGCTGCAGCAGCGCGACCAGATGGCGCCGCTCGGCCGCCGGACAGAAGGCGAGATAGGCGCGGCCATGGGCGTAGTCGAGCAGCGTCATCCGCCGGTTGATCGTCGACTGATAATGCGACAGCGGGCTCATCGGGATGGTGCTGAAGCGGATCACCAGCGCGTCGACGTCCAGCGTGGCAAGCGCCGCCGGCCACAAAGTGCGCCGGGTCAGCGCCTCGGCGGCCTGTCGCGCGGCATCGAAAACCTGCGGCAACCCGTGGTGCCCCGCCCCGAGCGCCGCAACCCTCTCGGTCACGCAATAGCCAGCCGTCCGGCCCAGCTTGCGCACATAGCCCGCGGCGATCAGCGTCTCGAGCAGACGCACCACCGTCGGCGCCGGCAGGCCGGTCTGCGCCGCCAGATCCTGCACCCGGGCCACGGCGACCCGGTTCATGAATTCGAGCAGCTGCAGGGTGCGTTCGACCGAGCGCACGGTTTTCGAGGGCGTTGGCGTCATCGGATCGGTCCGGGCAGGGCAGGGCATCGGAACCCTGATTCGATACTCCGGACGCAAAAATTGCAAGCTGCCCGGCTCTTCGGGAAAGAGATGCCGATCGCGCGGCCGCGCCGCGCGTCGGCCCGGGCCGTTCAGGCGCCCACGAATCCCCAGCCGTCAGGGATGAAGCCATAGACCGCGGCGAGCAGGGTGAGCTTCTCTTCCTCGGCCCACAGCCCCTCGGCCGTCAGCGCCATCTCGGGCGTGATGATCTCGAGGCAGTCTTCCTCGTCTTCGTCCACCGCCTCGAAGCCCTCGGCGTCATAGCCCAGGTCCTCGACCGCCTCGCCGAATCCGTCCCAGTCGGCGCCCGGATCCTCGGCCACGAACTGGAAGGCCACGCGGCCACGCTCGGGCAGCGGCTCCATTGCAGCGATCTCGCGGAAGGTCCGCAGCGTCTCCGCCTTCTGTTGTGCCATGTCCATCGCCGTCTCCTTCGTCGTGCGGGCAGGTTCCAATGAAAAACGCCCCGGCCAGGCCGGGGCGTTTTCTGTCAGACGCGAAGGGCGCTCAGCCGCGCTCTTCGATGATCTTCACGAGGTGCGAGATCTTGGTGACCATGCCGCGGATCGCCGGGGTATCTTCCAGCTCACGGGTGCGGCGGATCTTGTTCAGGCCGAGACCCTTCAGGGTCGCGGTCTGGATCGCGGGACGGCGGGCGGCCGAGGCCACCTGCTGCACGACGATGGTTTTCTTCGTCATCGGTCAGTCTCCTCAGGCTTCGGCCGAAGCGTCGGCTTCGGGCTTGGCGAGGATGTCCGCCACCTTCTTGCCGCGGCGAGCCGCAACGTGACGGGGCGAGGCTTCCTTCTTCAGGCCGTCGAGCGTGGCCCGGATCATGTTGTACGGGTTCTGCGAGCCGATCGACTTCGCAACCACGTCCTGCACGCCCAGCATCTCGAAGACGGCACGCATCGGGCCGCCGGCGATGATCCCGGTACCGGCAACGGCGGTGCGCATGACCACCTTGCCGGCGCCGTGACGGCCCTCGACGTCGTGGTGCAGCGTGCGGCCGTCGCGCAGCGGGACGCGGACGAGCGAACGCTTCGCCTGTTCGGTCGCCTTGCGGATCGCTTCCGGAACTTCCTTGGCCTTGCCCTTGCCGAAGCCGACGCGGCCGCGCTGGTCACCGACCACCACGAGCGCAGCGAAACCGAAGCGCTTGCCGCCCTTCACGGTTTTCGACACACGGTTGATCGCAACCAGACGATCGGCGAATTCCGGGGTTTCCTCGCGCTCGGCGCGGCGGTCCCGGCGATGTTCACGTTCTGCCATGAGGCATTCCTTTTCGTGATGGCGTGCGCACACGCCGTTTTGTCCAATCCTGGTGAACGACCCGAAGCGGCGAACCGCCGGGCCATTCCCGGATCATCGGGGGGACGCGAACGTCCCCCACCGGATCAGAACTTCAGGCCGCCTTCGCGGGCCGCATCGGCAAGCGCCTTGATCTTCCCGTGGAAGAGGAAGCCGCCACGGTCGAAGTAGCATTCTTCGACACCCGCCGCCTTCGCGCGCTCGGCAATCGTCGCACCGATCTTCGCCGCCGCTTCGACGTTGTTCTTGCCGACGACACCGAGCTCTTTTTCGAGAGTCGAGGCCGAGGCAAGGGTCACGCCCTTGACGTCGTCGATCAGCTGGACGCTGATGTTCTTCGAGGACCGATGGACCGAGAGGCGCAGGCGCCCGTTGGCCATCGAACGAAGCTTGTTCCGCACGCGCAGGCGGCGCTTGAGGAACAGTTCGCGTTTGTTGTTCGCCATTTTCGCCACCCTTACTTCTTCTTGCCTTCCTTGCGGAAGATGTACTCGCCCTTGTAGCGAATGCCCTTGCCCTTATAGGGCTCCGGCTGACGCCACTCGCGGATGTTGGCCGCGACCTGACCGACCAGCTGCTGGTCGATGCCTTCGACGGTGATTTCCGTGGGCTTCGCCGACGTGACGGTCACGCCTTCGGGCACCTCGAAGTTCACTTCGTGCGAATAGCCGAGCGAGAGCTTCAGAACCTTGCCCTGCATCGCGGCGCGGTAACCCACGCCCTGGATCTCGAGCTCTTTCTTGAAGCCGGTGGTGACGCCGATGCCGAGGTTCTCGATCATCGAGCGGGCCATGCCCCACTGCTGACGCGCCCGCTTGGACGTGCCACGCGGAGTGACCTTGACGGTGTTGCCCTCGAGCGTGAGGGTCACGTCGTCGGTGGCGGTGAAGCTGCGGGTCCCTTTCGGGCCCTTCACTTCGATGGTCTGACCGTCCAGCGTGGCAGTGGTGCCAGCGGGCAGCTCGACCGGTTTTTTACCAATACGAGACATGCTTCCCTCCTTAGAACACGGTGCAGAGCACTTCACCGCCAACGTTGGCAGTGCGCGCAGCCGCGTCCGTCATGACGCCCTTGGGCGTGGAGACGATCGAGATGCCCAGGCCCTGACGGACCGTCGGGATCTCCTTGACCGAAGCGTAGACGCGACGGCCGGGGGTCGAGACACGCTTGAGTTCGCGGATCACCGGGGTGCCCTCGAAGTACTTGAGCGAGATCTCGAGTTCCGGCAGGCCCAGCTTGCCGTCCTTCTTCTCGTAGCCGCGGATGTAGCCTTCCGCCGCCAGCACGTCGAGCACCCAGGCACGAAGCTTGGACGCGGGGGTGCGCACGGTGGATTTGCCGCGCAGCTGCGCGTTGCGGATGCGGGTCAGCATATCGCCGAGAGGATCGTTCACAGACATTCCCGTCTCTCCCTTACCAGCTCGACTTCACCATGCCCGGGATCCGGCCGAACGAGGCCAGGTCACGGAGCATGATCCGCGAGAGTTTGAGCTTACGATAGTAAGCATGCGGACGACCGGTCAGCTGGCACCGGTTGTGCAGCCGGGTCGCCGACGAGTTGCGGGGCAGTTCCGCGAGTTTCAGAGTCGCCTTGAAGCGCTCTTCCATCGGCTTGGACTGATCTTCGATGATCGCTTTCAGCGAGGCGCGCTTGGTGGCGTACTGTTTCACCAGCTTCGCGCGCTTCACTTCGCGTTCAACCATGGATTTCTTGGCCATAAATTCTCTCCGGCGATCAGCTGTTGAACGGCATGTTGAAATGCTTCAACAGCGCCTTCGCTTCCGCGTCCACGCTCGAGGTGGTGCAGATGATGATGTCCATGCCGAGCACCTCGTCGACCTTGTCGAAATCGATTTCGGGGAACACGATCTGCTCTTTGAGCCCCATCGCGTAGTTGCCACGGCCATCGAACGAAGAGCCCTTCACGCCGCGGAAGTCGCGGACGCGCGGCAGGGCCACGTTGATCAGGCGGTCGAGGAATTCATACATGCGGTCACCGCGCAGGGTCACCTTGCAGCCGAGCGGCATCTCTTCACGAACGCGGAAGCCGGCGACCGACTTCTTGGCGTGGGTGATGACAGCCTTCTGACCGGCGATGAGCGTCAGCTCCTCGGCGGCCTGCTTGACCTTCTTGGTGTCCTTGACGGCTTCGCCGACGCCCATGTTCAGGACGATCTTGTCCAGACGCGGGATCTGCATGTCGTTCTTGAAGCCAAACTCTTCCTTCATCGCCGCACGGATCGTGTCCTTGTACAGCGTTTTCAGGCGGGGCGTGTAGGTTGCCTGGTCGAGCATCAGATCGCCTCCCCGGTGGTCTTGGCGTAACGGACCTTGGCCTCGCCTTCGATACGGAAGCCGACGCGGGTCGCCTTGCCGTTGGCATCGATGAGCGCGAGGTTCGACAGGTCGATCGGCATCGCCTTGGCGATGCGGCCACCCTGCGAGGTCTGGGTCTGGCGGGTATGGCGGATCGCCATGTTCACGCCTTCGACGACGGCCTTGTTGTCCTTCGGCATGACAGCGGTGATTTCACCCTGCTTGCCCTTGTCCTTGCCGGCGAGAACGACGACCTTGTCGCCTTTGCGGAGCTTCGCAGCCATTACAGCACCTCCGGAGCGAGCGAGATGATCTTCATGAAGTTCTTCGCGCGCAGTTCACGAACGACCGGCCCGAAGATACGGGTGCCGACCGGTTCGCCCTGGTTGTTCAGGATGACGGCGGCGTTGCGGTCGAAGCGGATGGCGGTGCCATCTTCGCGACGGACTTCCTTGGCGGTGCGAACGACGACGGCCTTGCGGACGTCCCCCTTCTTCACGCGGCCCTTCGGAATCGCCTCCTTGACCGACACCACGATGATGTCGCCCACGGATGCGTAGCGGCGATGCGAGCCGCCCAGGACCTTGATGCACTGAACTCGGCGTGCGCCGGAGTTGTCAGCGACATCCAGATTGGTCTGCATCTGGATCATTTGGTTACTCCCGACCTTTGGGGACGAGCCCCAGGGTTTCGATAAACTGAACGTTTATCGCCGGGACCTGACGGAAGTCAGGCCTCGACGACAACCTTCCAGCGTTTCGTTTTCGAGATCGGCGCGCACTCTTCGATGCGAACGGTGTCACCGGTCTTGAAAGTGTTCTCCGCGTCATGGGCGCGGTATTTCTTCGACTTCCGCACCGTCTTCTGGAGAAGCGGATGCTTGAAGCGGCGTTCCACGAGGACGGTGACCGTCTGGTCATTCTTGTCCGAGGTGACGACGCCTTGCAGGATACGTTTGGGCATCGGAAGACTCCTTACTTCGCGGCTTCAGCGGCTTTGGCGGTCAGCACCGTCTGGATGCGGGCGACGTCGCGACGGACGTTGCGCATGCGGGCGGTGTTCTCGAGCTGGCCGGTGGCCTGCTGGAAGCGGAGGTTGAAGGCTTCCTTCTTCAGCGCGATCAGCGCGTCGCGGAGCTCATCAGGCGTCTTCGCCTTGAGTTCTTGGGCTTTCATGCCACGGTCCTTTTTTGGCACCAGAGGGCCCCTTGGGGTGACCCTGATCCTGGTGGGTTATGTATGTCCGGAGGTCCGGACCCGCGGCCTATAGCACCACACCCCCAATCTGGCAATGCCAAATGCCCCGAATTCACGGAAGCGCGACAAAATGCAATTTCCCGGTTGACGCCGGTCGCACAACCCCTTACTTGGGCCCGCAAGAAGACCGAAGCCGCTCGCGGCGAAGCACTTCTCCCTGTTGCCCTCTCGTCTAGCGGCAGGACGCCTGATTCTGACTCAGGTAAGCGTGGTTCGAATCCACGGAGGGCAGCCAACCTTCCCCAGCATCTATGTTGAACTGCTTGGCTCCGGCTCACCCGCGATTCGTCGCGGGTTTTCGCGTTTTCGCGCCTGCACCGCCGCCAGGCCCCCGCCCCCGCAGCCCCCAGAACATCGAACCGCCAAAAGAAAAGGCCCCCCGATTCGCTCGGGGGGCCTGATCTCTTGACGGGAAGACCGGATTACCAGTCTTCGCGCGCCACGATGCGGGTCAGCACCGGCAGCTTGTTGGCGCCAAGGCGCAGGGCCTCGCGCGCAACGACTTCCGACACACCGTCGATCTCGAACATGATCCGGCCCGGCTTCACCTTGGCCGCCCAGTAATCGACCGAGCCCTTACCTTTACCCATACGGACTTCGGTGGGCTTCGACGACACCGGCACATCCGGGAACACGCGGATCCAGACCCGGCCCTGACGCTTCATGTGACGGGTGATCGCACGACGCGCAGCTTCGATCTGGCGCGCGGTCACACGCTCCGGCTCGGTGGCTTTCAGCGCGAAGGACCCGAAGTTCAGGTTGAAGCCGCCCTTGGCTTCACCGTGAATACGGCCCTTGTGCTGTTTGCGGAACTTCGTCCGTTTCGGTTGCAGCATCTCTCATACCCCTCAACGAGCGTCGCGACGCGGGCCACGCGGCGCCGGGCCTTCCTGGGCCTCGGCGGCCTTGCGGTCGCGTGCTTGCGGATCATGTTCCATGATCTCGCCTTTGAAGATCCAGACCTTCACGCCGATGATCCCGTAGGGGGTCGACGCTTCGGACAGCGCATAGTCGATGTCGGCACGCAGGGTGTGCAGCGGCACGCGACCTTCACGGTACCATTCGGTACGGGCGATTTCCGCGCCGCCGAGACGGCCGGCAACGTTCACCCGGATGCCGAGGGCGCCCATGCGCATCGCGTTCTGCACGGCGCGCTTCATCGCACGACGGAAGGACACACGGCGCTCGAGCTGCTGCGCGATCGATTCGGCGACCAGCTGGGCGTCGAGTTCGGGCTTGCGGACCTCGACGATGTTGAGGTGCAGTTCCGACTTCGTGAAGTTCGCCAGCTTCTTGCGCAGGACTTCGATGTCCGCGCCCTTCTTGCCGATGATGACGCCCGGACGCGCGGCGTGAATGGTCACGCGGCACTTCTTGTGCGGACGCTCGATGATCACGCGGCTGATGCCGGCCTGCTTGGCTTCTTCGTGGATGAAGTCGCGCATCTTCAGGTCTTCGAGCAGCATGTCACCATAGTCTTTCGACTCGGCGAACCAGCGGCTGTCCCAGGTGCGGTTGACCTGGAGGCGCATCCCGATCGGGTTGACCTTCTGTCCCATTACGCACGCTCCTCGATCTGACGCACCTTGATGGTGATTTCCGAAAACGGCTTCATGATCTTGCCGAAACGACCACGGGCGCGCGGACGGCCGCGTTTCATGACCAGGTTCTTGCCGACCCAGGCTTCGGCGACGACCAGGTTGTCGACGTCGAGGCCATGGTTGTTCTCGGCATTGGCGATGGCCGACTGCAGGCACTTCTTCACGTCACCGGCGATGCGGCGCTTCGAGAAGGTGAGATCGGCGAGAGCCTTGTCGACCTTCTTGCCGCGGATCATCGCAGCGACGAGGTTCAGCTTCTGCGGCGAGGTGCGAAGCATCTTCGTCTTGGCGAAAGCTTCGTTGTCCGCCACGCGGCGCGGATTGTTTTCCTTACCCATGGCTCTTACTTCCTCTTGGCTTTCTTGTCGGCAGCGTGACCGTAATAGGTCCGGGTCGGCGAATATTCACCGAACTTCTGGCCGATCATTTCCTCGGTCACGTTGACCGGGATGTGCTTCTGGCCGTTGTAGACGCCGAAGGTCAGACCGACGAACTGCGGCAGGATGGTGGAGCGGCGCGACCAGATCTTGATCACGTCCGATTTGCCCGAAGCTTTCGCCTTCTCCGCCTTCTTCAGCAGATAGGCGTCGACGAAGGGGCCTTTCCAGATAGAACGTGCCATGTGTTAGCGACCCTTCTTGGCGTTGCGCGAACGGAGAATGTACTTGTCCGTCTTCTTGTTCGAGCGAGTCTTCTTGCCCTTGGTGTCCTTGCCCCACGGGGTCACCGGGGTACGGCCACCCGAGGTCCGGCCTTCACCACCGCCATGCGGGTGGTCGATCGGGTTCATCGCGACGCCGCGGACGGTCGGACGCACGCCCTTGTGGCGCATACGACCGGCTTTACCGAAGTTCTGGTTCGAGTGGTCGGCGTTCGACACGGCACCGATGGTGGCCATGCATTCCTGACGCACGATGCGCAGCTCGCCCGACGAGAGGCGGATCTGGGCATAGCCGCCGTCACGGCCGACGAACTGGGCGTAGGTGCCGGCGGCACGGGCCAGCTGACCGCCCTTGCCCGGCTTCAGCTCGACGTTGTGCACGATCGTGCCGATCGGCATGCCCGAGAACGGCATCGCGTTGCCCGGCTTGATGTCGTGCTTCGGGCCCGAGTAGACGGTGTCGCCGACGGCGAGGCGCTGCGGCGCCAGGATGTAGGCGAGCTCGCCGTCCTGGTACTTGATCAGCGCGATGAAGGCGGTACGGTTCGGATCGTATTCGATCCGCTCGACGACCGCCGGAACGTCGAACTTGCGACGCTTGAAATCGACGACGCGGTAGAGACGCTTGGCGCCGCCACCCTTGTGCCACATCGTGACGCGCCCGGTATTGTTCCGGCCACCGGTCTTGATCAGGCCCTCAGTGAGGGCTTTGACCGGACGGCCTTTCCAAAGCTCCGAACGGTCGATCAGAACCAGCCCACGCTGGCCCGGCGTCGTCGGCTTATACGACTTGAGTGCCATGCTTTCTGTCTTCCGTTAGCTTGCGGCGGGTTGCCCCGCCTGTCTGTGTGTAAAGGGCCCCGAAGGTCCCCGAGTTCAATAGTCAAGCGCCCCGGAACGAATCCGGGGCTGCGGGACTGGCGCGATGTAGCAGGGTTGGGGGGGCGAGTCTATAGAGAAGGCGTGAGGTGACTTGAAAGATACGGCCGACGGTTAGACGATGCCTCCTAAGGAGTACGAAATTGTGAAATCCGCTTTAGCGAGAGAAAGCTGGAGGAATAGCAGATGTCCGCTTCCCAAGATTTCATCGATACTAGGCTCGGTCAGTTGCAGGCGAAAATCGATGGGCTCGAAATCGGGACACAATTTGAGTTGCGAGAGCTCTTCTCTCTGGAAGATTGGAACGCTGACGTTGTTGCGCTGAACCTCGCTCGTAGCGTCACCCGATGCTTCAAAATGAGGATTCACGGCTGGCCAACCGCAACAGAACCTAGGATTCACAGGGTTCAAGTCGGAGGCATTCGCCAGAATGGAAGAGAGCGAATGTTCCAGCGGATCAATGGAGACCACACTCCCTAGGCGCAACAGCAATGTAGGCGCATCCGCCTCCCCAAACGAAAAGGCCCCCGCTTGCGCGAGGGCCTCTCCAGGTTCTGACAGATCGGCTCAGAGGCCGGTCGAGACGTCGATCGTCTGACCGTCTTCCAGCGTCACATAGGCCTTCTTCACGTCCGAGCGCACGCCGGCCATGCCGCGGAAACGCTTGGTCTTGCCCTTGGTGATGGTGGTGTTGACCGCCTTCACCTTGACGCCGAAGAGGGTCTCGACGGCTTCCTTGATCGCCGGCTTCGTAGCCGTTTTCGCGACCTGGAAGACCACCGCGCCGTTCTCCGAGGCCATGGTGGCCTTTTCGGTGATGATCGGCTTCACGATCACGTCGTAGTGTTCGGGTTTCGCGCTCATTTCAGGCGAGCCTCCAGAGCTTCGACACCCGCCTTCGTGAGGACCAGGGTCTCACGCTTCAGGATGTCATAGACGTTGGCGCCCATCGACGGCAGCACGTCGATGCCTTCGATGTTGCGCGCGGCTTTGGCGAAGTTCTCGTTCACGGCGGACCCGTCGATCACCAGAACCTTCTTCCAGCCCAGCTCCTTCGCGGCCTTGGCAAGCAGCTTGGTCTTGGCTTCGGCCATGTCGGCCGCGTCCAGAACCACGAGGTTGCCGGCTTTCGCCTTGGCCGAGAGCGCGTGGCGCAGGCCGAGCGCGCGGAACTTCTTCGTCAGGTCATGGGCGTGCGACCGCGGGGTCGGGCCCTTGTAGACGCCACCGTGACGGAAGATCGGGGCCTTCTTGGACCCGTGGCGAGCGCCGCCGGTGCCCTTCTGGCGATAGATCTTCTTGGTCGAGTAGCTGACGTCCGACTTGCCGAGCACCGAGTGGGTGCCGGCCTGGGCCTTCGCGCGCTGCCAGCGCACGACGCGATGCAGGATGTCGGCGCGCGGCTCGAGGCCGAACAGCGCGTCGTCCAGATCGATCGAGCCGGCCTTGCCGCCGTCAAGCGTGATCACATCGAGTTTCATGCTTCACCCCCTTCGACCGAGACTTCTTCGGCCGGAGCAGCGGCAGCCGTCTTCAGACCGGCCGGCATCGGAACGTCCGACGGCAGCGGCTTCTTGACGGCGTCCTTGATGGTGACCCAGCCACCCTTGGCGCCGGGCACGGAGCCCTTCACCAGGATCAGGCCGCGGTCGGCATCGGTCTTGACGACCTGGATGTTCTGCGTGGTGACACGCACGGCACCCAGATGGCCAGCCATCTTCTTGCCCTTGAACACCTTGCCCGGGTCCTGGCACTGGCCGGTCGAACCGTGCGAACGGTGCGAGATCGACACGCCGTGCGAGGCGCGCAGACCGCCGAAGTTGTGGCGCTTCATGACGCCCGCAAAGCCCTTACCGATCGAGGTGCCGGCGATGTCGACGAACTGGCCGGCATTGTAGTGCTCGGCCGAGATCTCGGCACCGACGTCGATCAGGTTTTCCGGGTCCACGCGGAACTCGGCCAGCTTGCGCTTCGGAGCGACGTTCGCCTTCGCGAAGTGACCACGCATCGCAGCCGACACGCGCTTCGCCTTGGCTTCGCCGGCGCCGAGCTGAACGGCGGTGTAGCCGTCGGTTTCGACGGTGCGCTGCGCGACGACCTGGAGGTTGTCGAGCTGCAGCACGGTCACCGGGACCTGCTTGCCGTCTTCGAGGAACAGCCGGGTCATGCCCAGCTTCTTGGCGATAACACCAGAACGTTGAGTCATGGCGTGCCTCCTCAGACCTTGATCTCGACGTCGACGCCAGCGGCGAGGTCGAGCTTCATCAGCGCGTCCACGGTCTGGGGGGTCGGGTCGACGATGTCGAGCAGACGCTTGTGCGTGCGGATTTCCCACTGGTCGCGCGACTTCTTGTCGATGTGCGGACCACGGAGAACCGTGAATTTCTCGATCTTGTTGGGCAGCGGGATCGGCCCGCGGACCTGTGCACCGGTACGCTTGGCGGTGTTCACGATTTCCTGGGTGCTGGCGTCCAGCACGCGGTAATCGAACGCCTTGAGCCGGATGCGGATGTTCTGACCACTCATTTAGTCTTGCCTCTCGCAGGGGCTATCAGGTTGAGAGGCAGACACCGCCGAATGCGACGCCTGCATCGAACCACAATCTCTTGGAGATCCGGGGCGCTCTACGGGAGGCACCCGAGTCTGTCAAGAGCAAATGGTGCGCCCGCAGGCGCACCATTCATTCGCATCTCGATGTCGGTGGCGGGTTACCCCGCCGCCCGATCACTTGAGGATCTTGGAGACGACGCCGGCGCCGACGGTGCGGCCGCCTTCACGGATGGCGAAGCGGAGCTTCTCTTCCATCGCGATCGGGGCGATCAGCTCGACGGTGAACTTCAGGTTGTCGCCCGGCATCACCATCTCGGTGCCTTCCGGCAGCTTCACGGTGCCGGTGACGTCGGTGGTGCGGAAGTAGAACTGCGGACGGTAGTTCGCGAAGAACGGCGTGTGACGGCCGCCTTCTTCCTTCGTCAGGATGTAGGCCTCGGCCTCGAATTCCGTGTGCGGCTTCACCGAACCCGGCTTGCACAGAACCTGACCACGCTCCACGCCGTCACGGTCGATGCCGCGCAGCAGCGCGCCGATGTTGTCGCCAGCCTCGCCGCGATCCAGCAGCTTGCGGAACATCTCGACGCCCGTGCAGGTCGTCTTCTTGGTGTCGCGGATGCCGACGATCTCGAGTTCGTCGCCGACGTTCACCGCGCCACGCTCAACACGGCCGGTCACCACGGTGCCGCGGCCCGAGATCGAGAACACGTCTTCGATCGGCATCAGGAACGGCTGGTCGACAGCGCGCACCGGGGTCGGGATGTAGTCGTCGACAGCGGCCAGAAGCGCGCGGATCGAGTTCTCGCCGATTTCCGGATCACGGCCTTCGAGAGCAGCCAGAGCCGAGCCCTTGATGATCGGGGTGTCGTCGCCCGGGTAGCCGTAGGCCGACAGAAGTTCGCGGATTTCCATTTCCACGAGCTCCAGCAGCTCTTCGTCGTCAACCTGGTCGACCTTGTTCATGTACACCACGATGTACGGGATACCGACCTGACGGCCGAGCAGGATGTGCTCGCGCGTCTGCGGCATCGGGCCGTCGGCCGCCGAAACCACCAGGATCGCGCCGTCCATCTGCGCCGCGCCGGTGATCATGTTCTTCACGTAGTCCGCGTGGCCGGGGCAGTCGACGTGCGCATAGTGACGCGCAGCCGTCTCGTATTCCACGTGCGCCGTCGAGATCGTGATCCCGCGGGCTTTCTCTTCCGGCGCGCCGTCGATCTGGTCGTAGGCCTTGAATTCACCGAAGTACTTGGTGATCGCAGCCGTCAGCGTCGTCTTGCCGTGGTCAACGTGGCCGATCGTGCCGATGTTGACGTGCGGTTTCGTCCGTTCAAACTTTGCCTTTGCCATACTGGCCTCCTGTAGTCCGTGAACCTGGGAAGAGGCGCCCGGGGTCACCCCCGGACGCCGTCAGCCTCAGGCGTATTTCTTCTGGATCTCGTCCGAGATGTTCTGCGGCACGGCTTCGTAGTGATCGAAGATCATGGTGAAGACCGCGCGGCCCGAGGACATCGACCGCAGGTTGTTGATGTAGCCGAACATGTTCGCGAGCGGCACGAAGGCGTTGATCACGTTCGCGTTGCCGCGGGTGTCCTGGCCCTGCACCATGCCGCGACGGCTGGTGAGGTCACCGATGATGCCGCCGGTGTATTCTTCCGGGGTCACCACTTCGACCTTCATGATCGGCTCGAGCAGCTTGGCGCCGGCCTTCTTCAGGCCTTCGCGCATCGCCGCGCGGGTCGCGATTTCGAAGGCGAGCACCGAGGAGTCGACGTCGTGGAACGCACCGTCGATCAGCGCGACCTTGAAGTCGATCACCGGGAAGCCCGCGAGCGGACCCGAGTCCATCACCGACTTGATGCCCTTTTCGACGCCGGGGATGTATTCCTTCGGCACCGCACCGCCCACGATCTTCGACTCGAACGAATAGCCTTCGCCCGGTTCGGTCGGGGTGATGACGAGCTTGACGCGCGCGAACTGGCCGGTACCACCGGTCTGCTTCTTGTGCGTGTAGTCGATTTCGGCTTCGCGCGAGATCGTCTCGCGATAGGCCACCTGCGGCGCACCGATGTTCGCCTCGACCTTGAACTCGCGCCGCATGCGGTCGACGAGGATGTCGAGGTGGAGTTCGCCCATCCCCTTCATGATCGTCTGGCCCGATTCGAAGTTGGTCTCGACGCGGAAGGACGGGTCCTCGGCCGCGAGACGCGCCAGAGCGATGCCCATCTTTTCCTGGTCAGCCTTCGACTTCGGCTCGACGGCGATCTCGATCACCGGCTCGGGGAAGGTCATGGTTTCCAGCACGACCGGTTTCGCCGGATCGCACAGGGTGTCACCCGTGGTGGTTTCCTTCAGGCCGGCCAGCGCGATGATGTCGCCCGCGAAGGCTTCTTCGATTTCCTCGCGGTTGATGGCGTGCATCATCATCATACGGCCGACGCGTTCGCGCTTGCCCTTCGTCGCGTTCATCATCTGGTCGCCCTTCTTGAGGACGCCCGAGTAGATGCGGGTGAAGGTCAGCGAGCCGACGAAGGGGTCGTTCATGATCTTGAACGCCAGAGCCGAGAAGGGCTCTTCGTCCGCGGCATGACGCTCGATGTTGCGGGTTTCGGTCTCGTCGCCCGGCATGAAGCCGACATAGGCCGGCACGTCGAGCGGGCTCGGCAGATAGTCGACCACGGCGTTCAGCATCGGCTGCACGCCCTTGTTCTTGAACGACGAACCGGCGAGGACCGGAACGAAGGCCATGGCGAGGGTGCCCTTGCGGATCAGCTTGCGCAGTTCCGCCTCTTCGGGCTCGGTGCCCTCGAGGTAGGCTTCCATCGCGGCGTCGTCCTGCTCGACGGCGAGTTCGACGAGCTTGCCGCGCCATTCGTCGGCGAGGTCCTTCAGCTCGTCACGGATCGGCTGACGAACCCAGCTTGCGCCGAGGTCTTCACCCTTCCAGACCCATTCGTCCATGGTGATCAGGTCGACGATGCCTTCGAGCTGGTCTTCGGCGCCGATCGGCAGCGCAACCGGAGCCGGGGTGGCGCCGGTGCGGTCCTTGATCATCTTCACGCAGTTGAAGAAGTCGGCACCGATCTTGTCCATCTTGTTGACATAGACGATGCGCGGAACCTTGTAGCGGTCAGCCTGACGCCACACGGTTTCGGTCTGCGGCTCGACGCCAGCGTTGGCGTCGAGCAGACACACAGCACCGTCGAGCACCGCCAGCGAGCGTTCGACTTCGATGGTGAAGTCGACGTGGCCGGGGGTGTCGATGATGTTGAAGCGGTATTTCGGCCCCTCATGGGTGCCGGTCTCGGTGCGCTGCCAGAAGGTGGTCGTCGCAGCCGAGG
Organism: Paenirhodobacter sp. YD-8; assembly: GCF_056590935.1. NCBI lineage: Bacteria > Pseudomonadati > Pseudomonadota > Alphaproteobacteria > Rhodobacterales > Paenirhodobacter > Paenirhodobacter sp. YD-8. The sequence goes on from NZ_CM152649.1 coordinate 3,676,824, forward strand.
TGATGGTGATACCGCGTTCCTGCTCCTGCTCCATCCAGTCCATCGTCGCGGCGCCGTCGTGGACTTCGCCGATCTTGTGGGACTTGCCGGTGTAGTAGAGGATGCGCTCCGTCGTCGTGGTCTTGCCCGCATCGATGTGGGCCATGATCCCGAAGTTGCGATAGAGCTCCAGCGGATATTCGCGTGCCATGAGGGGTTCCTCTCTTACCAGCGGTAGTGGCTGAACGCCTTGTTGGCGTCGGCCATCTTGTGGGTGTCTTCCCGCTTCTTCACGGCAGAGCCGCGCGAGTTCACCGCATCGAGAAGTTCGCCCGCAAGGCGTTCTTCCATGGTGTGCTCGTTGCGGTTCTTCGCCGCGGTGATCAGCCAGCGAATCGCCAGCGCCTCACGACGGGTCGGACGCACTTCGACCGGAACCTGGTAGGTGGCACCGCCGACGCGACGCGAACGCACTTCGACCGAAGGCTTCACGTTGTCGAGAGCCTCGTGGAAGACTTCCACGGGCTCGCGCTTGAGCTTGCCTTCGATCCGTTCGAGGGCATTGTAGACGATCCGCTCGGCAGTGGACTTCTTGCCGTCGATCATCAGGTTGTTCATGAATTTGGTCAGCACGCGATCGCCATATTTGGCGTCGGGCAGAACTTCGCGCTTCTCAGCGGCGTGACGACGAGACATGCTTCACACTCCTCACTTCGGCCGCTTCGCGCCGTATTTCGAACGACGCTGACGACGATCCTTGACGCCCTGGGTATCCAGAACACCGCGCAGGATGTGATAGCGCACACCCGGAAGGTCCTTCACACGACCGCCGCGGATGAGCACAACGGAGTGCTCCTGCAGGTTGTGCTTTTCGCCCGGGATGTAGGAGATGACCTCGAAGCCGTTCGTCAGGCGCACCTTGGCGACCTTACGCATAGCCGAGTTCGGTTTCTTCGGCGTCGTGGTGTAGACGCGCGTGCAGACGCCGCGCTTCTGCGGGCACTGCTGAAGGTGCTGCGATTTCGATCGCTGCACCTTGGGCTGCCGCGGCTTGCGGATCAGCTGCTGGATGGTAGGCATTCCGGTTCCCCGTGTTTGCTCTGTCAATACTCTCAACCCGGCCCGGTGGGATCCCCGCGCGAGGCTGAGCCGCTTCTCGACGGCGCTTCACGCAGATCGTGAAACGCCAAACCGCACCCTTCCCGTCTTGCGGCGGGGCGAATGCGTCGTCGTCTTCAGGGAAAGAGGCCGGTTGGCCGGTCCTGACCGCTGAAATCCACCTTCAGGACACACTGCGCCCATCAGGTAGCGGCGGCTATAGGAGGAGTCGGACCCCTTGTCAACAGCGCCCTCAGGGCGCCCCGGCGGCATTGCGCCGCGTCCCGAGCTGGCCGGCGAAGAGGGCGTAGAGCCCCCAGGCAAGCGTCAGGGTGATCAGCGCGGCAAAGACCGCGTCCGAGGCGAAGTGCCGCCCCGTCGCCACCCGCTGCACGATGACGAAGGCGGGGATGAACAGTGCGACAGCGCGCAGATACAGCCGCTGCCAGCCCTCGATCCGGGTCCAGAGCACCGAGGCAAGCCACAGCGCCACGGCGAGCGCCACCGCCGCCGAGACCTCGCCCGAGACGAAGGAGCAGTTGCGCGCGCACTGGTCGGTGAAGGTGCCTGCCGGGGTGAACAGCTTGGTGCCGCCGAATTCGGTCACATAGGCCGGGCGGGCGCGACCGGAATAGGCCTTGAGAAAGCCGTTCACGATCAGCCCGGGCCCGAGAACGTAAAGCGCCACGACGAATCCCCAGGCCCGCGCCGGCAGGCCCCAGACGCTGCGCCCCTTGGCAAAGGCACGCAGCCCGGCGACGATCGCCACCGCCAGCACGATCAGCGCCAGATCCCACAACCGCTGGCGCAGCCATTCCCACAGCGGGTTGGCGATCACGTCGAAGCCCGATCCCGCATGCCAGAACAACCCCGAGATCGCCAGATCGACCGAGGGCGCGCCGCGAAACAGCATCACCGCGGCGAACCAGCCGGCCAGCAGCCAGCGTCCGGTCAGGCTCAGGTCAAGGCGCGGCATTCAGGCACTCTCCCGGCACGACGTAGGGGGTGACCCCCTTCCCTTCCCAGGTGCCCGAGCCATTCAGCATCCCCGCCGGCGGCACGGGCCCGGCGCCACAGTCGATCGGGCTGCGGCGGATCACCAGAATGCGGCCGGTGAACCCGTCAGGCAACGGGAAATTCTGCTCGTAATAGTTCATCGGCCGATCGACCGGACGGGGCGCATAGATCGTCACCCCGGCATCGCGGCCGGTGTAGAACAGATCGGCGAGGATATCGCGGTCGCTGGTGTAGACAGGCACGCCCTCGGCCGTGGCAAGGGCCAGGATCCGCCGGCTCAGCTCGGTGCGGCCGAGATAGCGGTTCAGCAGCGGCTTGCCGCCCGGCGCGGGCCAGGGGGCGAGCACCGTCAGCGCCGCGACCGCCGTCACCGCGGCAAGGTTTGTCAGCAACGCCATCCACCGGCCCCACCGCGGCAGCACCAGCACGGCGAGGATCACCCCCGCGAGATAGGCCGAGACCGCCCAGTTCGCATAGGCCTTCTCGAGCAGCGCCTGCCCCGTCACCACGACCAGCGGCGGCAGGGTCAGCGCGGCCAGCACCCGCCGCTCTGCGGTGCGTGCGCGCAGCACGCCGAGGATCAGCGCGCCCATCGTCACCGGGCCGAAGACCGCGATCTGTGCCGCAAGCCAGCCGCCCATCGAGCCCCAGTTCAGCCCCGCGCTCTCGCCCTCGCGCACCCAGCCGACGTTGTCCATCGTGTGCTCGAGCGTGGCGAACTGATGCGTCACGTTCCACGCGACATTCGGCGCGATCACCAGCGCGAAGGCCAGCACCGCAAGCAGCGCATTGCCCCAGCCGATCCGCCGCGCGGGCGCCACCAGCACCGCCAGCACGATCCCCGCGGGCAGGAACAGCGCCACGTATTTCGCCATGAAGGCAAAGCCCGCGCACAGGCCAAGCGCCAGCGCATCGCCCGCCCGCCGGCTCTCGCCAAGCCGCCAGAAGAACAGCATGCCGCCCGCGAAGAAGGGCGCCATCACGGTATCGGTCGAGATCATCGCCGAGCCGACGGCGGTGAAGGGCAGCGTGACATAGAGCGCCGCTGTCCAGATCGCCGCGCCACGCCCGGCGATGCGGGCGGCAAGCGCCGCAAGGATGCCCCCGGTCAACCCGTGCAGGACGGGCGCCGGCAGACGCACCCAGAACGGCGCACTCGATCCTGCGAGATCGGTCACCGCCCGGATCAGCCAGCCGATCAGCGGCGGCTTCGAATAATAGCCGAAGTCGAAGCGCTGGCCCCAGAGCCAGTATTGCGCCTCGTCGACGAAGAGGTCGGTGCGGTCGAAGGCCAGCGCCAGCACCCGCGCCGCGGTCACTGCGGTGACGATCGCCAGCACCGGGCCAAGCCAGCCCCCGGCCTCGGGCCGCGACGGTTCAGGCTTCACGGCGACGCTTGGCATAGATCAGCCACAGGTTGCGCGCATAGATCACCACGCCCAGAGCCTGCCCCAGGATGAACACCGGGTCGGCGCGGTAAAGCGCATAGGCCAGCAGCATCACCCCGCCCGCGAGCGAGAAATACCAGAACGCCACCGGCATCACCGAGTCCTTGGCGCGCTCCGACGCGATCCACTGCAGCAGGAAGCGCGCGGTGAACATCAGCTGCGCGGCAAGGCCGAAGATCACCCACAAAAGCTCGGTCATCGAGCCGACATGGAGCAGCTTTTCCAGCCATTCGGTCATTTCGTCACCTCGGTCGGGCGCGCCGTCTTGCGGCGCCGGATCAGCCAGGCAACGCCCGCCAGATCGACGATGCCGACAAGTCCGCGCTGCAGGTTCGAGTAATGCGAGCGCCCGCCGCCGCGCGGCCGATGGCTCACGTCGACATGCGCCACGCCCCAGCCGTCACGCGCGAAGAGCGCCGGCAGATAGCGGTGCATGTGATTGAAATAGGGCAGCTCCAGATAGGCCGCACGACGGAAGGCCTTGAGCCCGCAGCCGGTGTCGCGGGTGTGGTCATTGAGCACCCGCGCCCGCAGCCCGTTCGCGAATTTCGACGCCAGCCGCTTCGACAGCGTGTCCTGCCGCGCCACGCGCTGCCCGGCGACCAGCCCGATCGCCGTGGCCCCCGGCGCCTCAAGCGGCGCGATCAGCTTCGGCAGCTCCTCGGGCGGGTTCTGCCCGTCGCCATCGAGCGTCGCGCAGATCGCGCCACGCGCCACCCGCACGCCCGAGCTCACCGCCGCCGACTGTCCGCCCGATACGTCATGGCGCAGCACCCGCAGCCGCGGCGCCCGCACGAGCCTTGCGCGCAGAATCTCGGCCATGCCGTCGTCCGAGGCATCGTCGACCACGATCACCTCATAGTCACGACCGGCAAGCGCCGCGTCGATCCCGTCGAGCAGCGTCTCGATGTTTTCCGCCTCGTTCTTGGCGGGGATCACGATGGAAACTTCGGTCATCTGTCGCGGCCCTTTCCGCCCGGCACGGGCCGCCACCTCTTACCCGCAGGCCCCGAAGTTGTAAACGGAGCACGCGCCGGAGGCCTGCCCCGGCGCGGCGCTCGGCACGGTTCAGCCGAACTGGGCAAAGAGCTTGGAATAGGGCACCTTCAGTGCGCCACGGGCGGCCAGGGCGGCCGCCATATCCCCGCTGTCGGCCGCGGCCCGGAACGCCCTGGCCGAGGCGGCAAAGGCCTCGATCAGCGGCGCATAGGCGGGGTTTGCCGCCTCGGGTGCCGGGTTCGCGACGATCTGCGCGGCAAGATAGTCAAGCACCGCCGCATCCCCCGCCAGCGCCGCCGCGGCCCCCGGCCCCATCGCCGCATAGTCGCGCCCCAGAACCTCTTCCATCGCGGCGTGATAGGCGTTCATCCGGTCGGAAAAGCCGATCAGCCCGGCGCGCTCATGCAGCCCGGCAATCTCGGTCCGCACGCCCTCGAGCGTCTCATGCGCGGCCGGCAGCTTGCCCGCCGCGACCTCGTCGCGGGCCTTGCCGATCAGCGCCGCAACCGCGTCGAAGGTCTGTGGCAGCGCGGTATCGGCGGCGTATTGCGGCGGCGGGGTGGTGCCCCATTGCGCCGACATCTCGCTCCAGGCGGTGTCGAACCCCGCCAACGCCTTCGCCGTCTCGGGCGCCTTTCCGGCATTCGACAGGAACAGCGCCGCGCGATAGTCGCCATAGACCGCACGCAGCTGCGCCTCGGCATCGGTGAAGGGGCTCGCCAGCGCCGGCAGCGCCAGCGTGCCAAGGACGGCCGCCAGGGCGGCCTGGGTGATCCGGTTCATTCTGTCCTCCGTGTTCCGCACGGCACCCGCGCGCCGTTCTCCCATGGAACGGCTCAGTCCTGCGCCTCTGTCGGGGCTGCGTCAACCCGCCGCGGAAAACGGAAAACCCCCGCGCGATCGCTCGCGCGGGGGCTGATCTTTCAGGCCCTGGCCACGATCACTCGCGGCTTTCGGGGGTGTCCACCGGACCGAAGTCCTCTTCGCCATAGGAGGTGTCGATCGGCGCCGCGAGGGCCGCCGCCGCTTCCGCCTCGGCGCGACGCGCCTCGATGACCTTGCTGTCGCGCTCGGTCGCGATCTTGCGCACGCGGGTGGTGGCGCCACCCGTGCCCGCCGGGATCAGACGGCCGACGATCACGTTCTCCTTCAGGCCGACAAGCTTGTCGCGCTTGCCCTGGACCGAAGCCTCGGTGAGCACGCGGGTGGTCTCCTGGAAGGAGGCCGCCGAGATGAACGAGCGCGTCTGCAGCGAAGCCTTGGTGATGCCCAGAAGCACCGGCTCGCCCGAGGCCGGACGGCCACCGCGGGCCTCGACCTTGGCGTTCTCTTCCTCGAACTCCTGCCGGTCGATGTTCTCGCCCTTCAGCAGCGTGGTGTCACCCGAATCGCGGATCTCGATCTTCTGCAGCATCTGGCGAACGATCACCTCGATGTGCTTGTCGTTGATCTTCACGCCCTGCAGACGATAGACGTCCTGCACCTCGTCGATGAGGTAGTCGGCCAGAGCCTCGACCCCCATGATGCGCAGGATGTCGTGCGGCGCCGGGTTGCCGTCCATGATGTAGTCACCCTTCTGCACGAAGTCGCCTTCCTGCACCGGGATGTGCTTGCCTTTCGGCACCATGTATTCGACCGGCTCCAGACCTTCCTGCGACGGCTCGATCGAGATCCGGCGCTTGTTCTTGTAGTCCTTGCCGAAGCGCACATAGCCATCGATCTCGGCGATGATCGCGTGGTCCTTCGGACGACGCGCCTCGAAGAGTTCGGCCACACGCGGCAGACCGCCGGTGATGTCCTTCGTCTTCGCACCTTCGCGCGGGATACGCGCGACGGTGTCACCGGCCTTCACCTCATGCCCGTCATCGACCGACAGAATCGCGTCGACCGACATCGGGTAGGTGACCGGGTGACCGGCGTCGTTGCGCACCGGCTCGCCATCGGCGTCGACGATCAGGATCTCCGGCTTCAGGTCGTTGCCCTTCGGCGCCGAGCGCCAGTCGGTCACGATCTTCTGCGTCATGCCGGTCGCCTCGTCGGTATCCTCGCGCACCGAGATGCCGGAGACGAGGTCGACGAACCGCACCATACCGGCCTTTTCGGCGATGATCGGCAGGGTGTAGGGGTCCCATTCGAACAGCTTGGCGCCGCGCTTGACCGCATCGCCTTCCTTGACGTGCAGCTTCGAGCCGTAGCTGAGCTTGTAGGACACGCGCTCGGTGCCGTGATCGTCAACGATGGCGATCTGCATGTTCCGGCCCATGACGATCTGGTCGCCGTTCTCGGCCACCAAAAGGTTCGGGTTGCGGAACTCGATCTTGCCTTCCTGCGACGCTTCCTGGAACGACTGCTGGCCGCCCTGGGCGATGCCGCCGATGTGGAAGGTACGCATCGTCAGCTGCGTGCCAGGTTCGCCGATCGACTGGGCGGCGATGATGCCGACCGCCTCGCCGATGTTGACGAGCGTGCCGCGCGCCAGGTCGCGACCGTAGCAGAGCGCGCAGACGCCCTCCTCGGCCTCGCAGGTCAGCGCCGAGCGGATCCGCACCGACTGCACGCCGTTGACCTCGATCAGGTCGGCCTTGCGTTCGTCGATCAGCTCGTTCTTGCGCACGATCACGTCGTCGGTGCCCGGAACCAGCACGTCATCGGCCGCGACACGGCCGAGGACGCGCTCGGAGAGCGGCGCCACCACTTCGCCGTCGTTGACGGCGGCGGTCGCGGTGATCGCGTGCTCGGTGCCGCAATCGTGCGAACGCACGATGCAGTCCTGGGCGACGTCGACCAGACGACGGGTCAGATAGCCCGAGTTCGCGGTCTTCAGCGCGGTATCGGCCAGACCCTTACGGGCGCCGTGGGTCGAGTTGAAGTACTCGAGCACGGTCAGGCCTTCCTTGAAGTTCGAGATGATCGGCGTCTCGATGATCTCGCCCGAGGGCTTCGCCATCAGGCCGCGCATCCCGCCGAGCTGCTTCATCTGCGCCGGCGAACCACGCGCACCGGAGTGCGACATCATGTAGACCGAGTTCGGTTCCTTCTCCATGCCCGCGTCATCGACGCGAACGGCGGAGATTTCCTTCATCATCTCGCCGGCGACTTCGTCCGAGCACTTCGACCAGGCGTCGACCACCTTGTTGTACTTTTCGCCCTGAGTGATCAGGCCGTCCATGTACTGCTGCTCGAATTCCTTCACCTGATCGCGGACACGGTTGACGATCGTCCACTTGGTGTCCGGAACGACCATGTCGTCCTTGCCGAAGGACACGCCGGCCTTGAACGCCTCGCGGAAGCCCATCGACATGATCTGGTCACAGAAGATCACCGATTCCTTCTGGCCGCAGTAGCGGTAGACGGTGTCGATGACGTTCTGCACGTCCTTCTTGCGCAGCAGGCGGTTCACCAGGTCGAAGGGCGCCTTGGCGTTCAGCGGCAGGAGCGCGCCAAGCCGCAGACGGCCGGGCGTGGTCTCGTAACGCTTGAAGACCTCGTTGCCTTCCTCGTCGATCTGCTTCACCCGCGCCGAGATCTTCGAGTGCAGGTGCACCGCGCCCGAGAACAGGGCGTGCTCGACTTCCTCGATGGTGCTGAAGACCATGCCTTCGCCCGGCAGGCCCTTGCGCTCCATCGTGGTGTAGTAGAGGCCGAGAATCATGTCCTGCGACGGAACGATGATCGGCGAGCCGTTGGCCGGCGACAGAACGTTGTTCGTCGACATCATCAGCACGCGCGCTTCCAGCTGCGCCTCGAGGCTCAGCGGAACGTGCACGGCCATCTGGTCACCGTCGAAGTCGGCGTTGAAGGCCGAGCAGACGAGCGGGTGCAGCTGGATCGCCTTGCCTTCGATCAGCGTCGGCTCGAACGCCTGGAAGCCCAGACGGTGCAGCGTCGGCGCACGGTTCAGGAAGACCGGGTGCTCGCGGATGACTTCGTCGAGGATATCCCAGACCTCGGGACGCTCTTTCTCGACCAGCTTCTTCGCCTGCTTCACGGTGCTCGACAGACCCTTGGCCTCGAGGCGCGAATAGATGAAGGGCTTGAACAGCTCGAGCGCCATCTTCTTCGGCAGGCCGCACTGATGCAGCTTGAGTTCCGGCCCGGTCACGATGACCGAACGGCCCGAGAAGTCGACGCGCTTGCCGAGCAGGTTCTGACGGAACCGGCCCTGCTTGCCCTTGAGCATGTCGGAGAGCGACTTCAGCGGACGCTTGTTGGTGCCGGTGATGACGCGGCCGCGACGGCCGTTGTCGAACAGCGCATCGACCGATTCCTGCAGCATGCGCTTTTCGTTGCGCACGATGATGTCGGGCGCACGCAGCTCGATCAGCCGCTTCAGACGGTTGTTGCGGTTGATGACGCGACGATAGAGGTCGTTCAGGTCCGAGGTCGCGAAGCGGCCACCATCAAGCGGCACCAGCGGGCGCAGTTCCGGCGGGATCACCGGCAGCACAGTCAGGATCATCCACTCCGGGCGGTTGCCCGACTCGATGAAGCTCTCGACGATCTTCAGACGCTTGATGATCTTCTTCGGCTTCAGCTCGCCCGTGGCTTCCTTCAGCTCCTCGCGAAGCTGTTCGGCGGTCGCCTCGAGGTCGATCGCGGCCAGCATCTCGCGGATCGCCTCGGCGCCGATATTGGCGGTGAAGGCGTCCGACCCGAACTGGTCCTGCGCGTCCATGTACTCGTCTTCGGTCATCAGCTGGCCATAGGACAGATCCGTCAGGCCGGGTTCGATGACGACGTAGTTTTCGAAGTAGAGGATGCGCTCGAGATCACGCAGCGTCATGTCCAGCATCAGGCCGATGCGCGAGGGCAGCGACTTGAGGAACCAGATATGGGCGACGGGCGAGGCCAGCTCGATATGGCCCATGCGCTCGCGGCGGACCTTCTGCAGCGTCACTTCGACGCCGCATTTCTCGCAGACGACGCCGCGATACTTCATCCGCTTGTACTTGCCGCACAGGCACTCATAGTCCTTGATCGGCCCGAAGATGCGGGCGCAGAACAGGCCGTCGCGCTCGGGCTTGAAGGTCCGGTAGTTGATGGTCTCGGGCTTCTTGATCTCGCCATAGGACCACGACAGGATCCGCTCGGGCGAGGCCAGCGAGATCTTGATCTCGTCAAAGGCCTTCGGCGACACGAGCGGGTTGAACGGATTCTGGGTCAGTTCCTGGTTCATCTGCTATTCCTTGAGTGAGAGGTCAGAGGGGTGGTGAGCGCCGTGGCGCTCACTCCTCTTCCTCCGAGTCCAGGAGTTCCATGTTGAGGCCGAGGCCCCGGACCTCTTTCACGAGAACGTTGAACGATTCGGGCACGCCCGCCTCGAAGTTGTCCTCGCCCTTGACGATCGACTCGTAGACCTTGGTCCGGCCCGCCACGTCGTCCGACTTCACCGTCAGCATTTCCTGCAGGGTGTAGGCGGCGCCGTAAGCTTCGAGGGCCCAGACTTCCATCTCGCCGAGACGTTGGCCGCCGAACTGCGCCTTACCACCAAGCGGCTGCTGGGTGACGAGCGAGTACGGACCGGTCGAACGCGCGTGCATCTTGTCGTCGACAAGGTGGTGCAGCTTGAGGAAGTACTTCACGCCGACGGTGACCTTGCGGGCGAACTTCTCGCCGGTGCGGCCGTCATAGACGTCCGACTGACCCGAGGTATCGAAGCCCGCGCGCGTCAGCGCATCGTTGACGTCCGCTTCCTTGGCACCGTCGAAGACCGGGGTCGCGATCGGCACGCCGCCGCGCACGTTCTCGGCGCATTCGACGAAACGGTCGCTCTCCATCTCCGAGAAGACCTCTTCATAGGTCTCGTCGCCATAGCCGTAGCGCATCGCGTCACGCACCGGGGTCATGTCGCCCGAGCGGCGATACTCGCGCAGCGCCTCGTCGATCTTCAGCCCGAGGCCGCGGGCCGCCCAGCCCATGTGCGTCTCGAGGATCTGACCGACGTTCATGCGCGACGGCACGCCGAGCGGGTTCAGCACGAGGTCGACCGGAGTGCCGTCCGCGAGGAAGGGCATGTCTTCCTTCGGAACGACCTTCGAGACGACGCCCTTGTTGCCGTGACGGCCTGCCATCTTGTCGCCGGCCTGCAGCTTGCGCTTCACCGCGACGAAGACCTTGACCATCTTCATCACGCCCGGAGGCAGATCGTCGCCCTGACGGACCTTCTCGACCTTGTCCTCGAACCGCAGATCGAGCGCACGCTTCTGCGCGTCGAACTGGTCGTTCAGCGCCTCGACTTCCTTGGCGTCGGCTTCGTTCTCAAGCGCGAGCTGCCACCACTGGCCCTTCGACAGGGTGCCCAGCAGTTCCGGCGTCACTTCCGAACCGGCCTTCACGCCCTTCGGCCCCTTCACCGCGACCTTGCCGAGGATCAGCGAGCGCAGACGCGCATAGATGTTGCGCTCGAGAATGGCGAGCTCGTCGTCCCGGTCACGGGCCAGACGTTCGACTTCCTCACGCTCGATCTGCAGCGCACGCTCGTCCTTGTCGACGCCGTGACGGTTGAAGACGCGCACTTCGACGATCGTGCCATAGGCCCCCGGCGGCAGGCGCAGCGAGGTATCGCGCACGTCCGACGCCTTTTCGCCGAAGATGGCGCGCAGAAGCTTTTCTTCCGGCGTCATCGGGCTTTCGCCCTTCGGCGTGATCTTGCCCACGAGGATGTCGCCCGGCCCCACTTCGGCGCCGATGTAGACGATGCCCGCCTCGTCGAGGTTGCGCAGGGCTTCCTCGCCGACGTTCGGGATGTCGCGGGTGATCTCTTCCGGCCCGAGCTTGGTGTCACGCGCCGCGACTTCGTATTCCTCGATGTGGATCGAGGTGAACACGTCGTCGTGGTGGATGCGTTCCGAGACGAGGATCGAGTCTTCGTAGTTGTAGCCCTGCCAGGGCATGAAGGCGACGACCACGTTGCGGCCAAGCGCCAGTTCACCGAGTTCGGTCGACGGACCGTCGGCGATCACCTGGCCCTTCGCCACCTGGTCGCCCACCTTCACGATCGGGCGCTGGTTGATGGTCGAGGACTGGTTCGAGCGCTTGAACTTGCGCAGACGGTAGATGTCGACGCCGGCGTCGCCGATGCCCAGATCTTCCGTCGCCCGGATCACGATACGCTGCGCGTCGACCTGGTCGACGATGCCGCCGCGGTTCGCCATGATCGCGGCGCCCGAGTCGCGCGCCACCGTCGCTTCCATGCCGGTGCCGACGAAGGGCGCCTCGGCACGCAGCAGCGGAACCGCCTGACGCTGCATGTTCGCGCCCATCAGGGCGCGGTTGGCGTCGTCGTTTTCAAGGAAGGGAATGAGCGCCGCACCGACCGAAACCAGCTGTTTCGGCGACACGTCGATCAGGTCCACCGCCTCGGCCGGGTTCAGCATGAACTCGCCCGACTGACGGGTCGAGATCAGCTCGTCGACGAAACGGCCCTCGGCATCGAGCTTGGCGTTCGCCTGCGCGATGGTGTGGCGCATTTCCTCGGTGGCCGACATGTAGACGACCTCGTCGGTCACCTTGCCGTCCACGACCTTGCGGTAGGGGGTCTCGATGAAGCCGTACTTGTTCACCCGCGCGAAAGTGGCGAGCGAGTTGATCAGACCGATGTTCTGACCTTCCGGCGTCTCGATCGGACACATGCGGCCGTAGTGCGTCGGGTGCACGTCGCGCACCTCGAAGCCGGCGCGCTCACGGGTCAGACCGCCCGGCCCGAGGGCCGAGAGGCGCCGCTTGTGCGTCACTTCCGACAGCGGGTTGGTCTGGTCCATGAACTGGCTGAGCTGCGACGAGCCGAAGAACTCGCGCACCGCGGCGGCCGCGGGCTTCGCGTTGATCAGGTCCTGCGGCATCACCGTGTCGATCTCGACCGAGGACATGCGTTCCTTGATCGCGCGCTCCATGCGCAGCAGGCCGACGCGATACTGGTTTTCCATCAGCTCGCCGACCGAGCGCACGCGGCGGTTGCCGAGGTGGTCGATGTCGTCGATCTCGCCCTTGCCGTCACGCAGCTCGACCAGCCCCTTGATGCAGGCGATGATGTCGTCCTTGCGCAGCGTGCGCTGCGTGTCGGGCGCATCGAGGTCGAGGCGCATGTTCATCTTCACGCGGCCGACGGCCGAGAGGTCGTAGCGCTCGCTGTCGAAGAACAGCCCGTCGAACATCGTCGAGGCGGCTTCTACGGTCGGCGGCTCGCCCGGACGCATGACGCGATAGATATCCATCAGCGCCGTGTCGCGGTTCCAGTTCTTGTCCGCAGCCATGGTGTTGCGGATGTAGGGGCCGACGGTGACGTTGTCGATGTCGAGCACCGGCACCTCGGTGATGCCGTTGTCGATCAGCGTCTTGATCGAGCCACCCGAGAGCTGGCCTTCCTTGTCGTATTCCGCGGTCAGCTCCTCGCCGGCCTCGATGTAGATGTAGCCGGTGCGCTCATTCACCAGGTCCTTGGCGCTATAGCGGCCGAGGATATGCTCGAACGGCACGAGCAGCTCGGTGACCTTGCCCTCGTCGCTCCACTTCTTGACCATGCGCGGCGTGGCCTTCTCGCCGGCATTGAGGATCACCTCGCCGGTGGCGGCGTCGATCAGGTCATAGGTCGGACGGGTGCCGCGCACACGCTCGGGGAAGAACTTGGTGATCCAGCCACGCTTGCCCTCGGCGCGGAAGGAGACGGTGTTGTAATAGGCATCCATGATGCCTTCCTGGTCGAGGCCGAGCGCATAGAGCAGCGTCGTCACCGGCAGTTTCCGGCGACGGTCGATGCGCGCGAACACCAGGTCCTTCGCGTCGAACTCGAAATCGAGCCACGAGCCGCGATAGGGAATGATGCGGCAGGCGAACAGCAGCTTGCCCGAGGAATGGGTCTTGCCGCGGTCATGGTCGAAGAACACGCCCGGCGAGCGGTGCATCTGCGACACGATGACACGCTCGGTGCCGTTCACGATGAAGGTGCCGTTCGAGGTCATGAGCGGCATGTCGCCCATGAACACGTCCTGCTCCTTGATGTCCTTGACCGACCGCGCACCCGTCGTCTCGTCGACATCGAACACGATCAGGCGAAGCGTGACCTTGAGCGGCGCGGAATAGGTCAGGTCCCGCTGCATGCATTCTTCGACGTCGAACTTCGGCTTCTCGAGTTCGTATTTCACGAATTCGAGGATCGCGTTGTCGTTGAAATCCTTGATCGGGAAGACCGACTGGAACACACCCTGGAGGCCCTCGCCATCCAGCGGCTTGTCGGCATCGCCCGAGCGCAGGAACAGATCGTAGGATGCCTTCTGAACCTCGATGAGGTTCGGCATTTCGAGGACTTCGCGGATTTTACCGTAGTAACGGCGGATGCGCTTCTGACCAACGTAAGCTTGAGCCATGCTCGTCGTGACCTTTCGTCGTTTCGCGGGCGCACACACCGTCGGGGCCCGGTGCGCGGCGCGTGGCGATCAAGGGGGGCGGTTCCATACCTGCCTTCCGTCCCACCGGAAGGCTCCCGAACCGCGAACGCCGCCTTGGACAGGGTTTCCGTCCGAAACCCTCGCCAAGACAGGTTCGGCTGGGCCCGGGAAGACCCCGGACCCAGCCCATTTTCACAGAAGCGGATGCGGACGCATCCGGCCCGATTACTTGAGCTCGACCTTGGCGCCGGCTTCTTCGAGCTTCTTCTTGATCTCTTCGGCTTCGGCCTTCGCCGCGCCTTCCTTGACCTTGCCGCCAGCTTCGACCAGGTCCTTGGCTTCCTTGAGGCCAAGGCCGGTGATCGCGCGGACTTCCTTGATCACGTTGATCTTGTTCGCGCCGGCGTCGGTCAGGACGACGTCGAACTCGGTCTTCTCTTCGACGGCTTCAGCCGGGCCAGCGGCCGGGCCGGCCATCATGACGGCGCCACCGGCAGCCGGCTCGATGCCGTATTCATCCTTGAGGATGGTTTTCAGTTCCTGGGCTTCGAGCAGGGTCAGGTTAACAATCTGCTCGGCAAGGGCTTTAAGATCGGCCATTTTTCCGTTCCATTCTGATATAGGGTTATCCAACGTCGGTTCCGACGAAGGCAATTGGTTGCGTCAGGCGGCTTCCCGCTCCTCAAGAGTCTTGAGGATACCCGCGATGTTCGAAGCAGGCGCGCCAATGGCACCGGCGATGTTCGAAGCCGGAGCACCGATGCACGAGGCGATCTGAGCGATGAGCTCTTCGCGCGACGGCATGGCAGCCACGGTTTTGACACCGGCCGGATCCAGAGCCTCCGTGCCCATGGCCCCGCCAAGGATAGCGAACTTGTCGTTCGCCTTGGCGTAGTCCACCGAGACCTTGGCCGCAGCCACTGGGTCTTCGGAGAAGGCAAGGACGGTCATCCCCGTCAGAAGTTTCCCCATGCTTTCGCAGGGCTTTCCTTCAAGGGCGATCTTGGCGAGCGTGTTCTTGGCAACGCGGACCGAACCACCGGCTTCGCGCATGCGCGACCGGAGATCCTGCATCTGAGCAACCGTCATGCCTTCGTAGTGGGCAACCACCACGACGCCAGAGCTTGCGAAGATCTGGCCGAGTTCCTCGACCACTTTCTCTTTCTGGGCTCTATCCACGGTTACACTCCAAGTTCGGGGGTTTCCCCCCTGCTCTCATTTCCTGCGGGCGATTGCCCGAAGGTCGGGTCCGATCGGTTCCCGAGAAGATCGCCCGAGGTCACCCCCGGAATTTCTCGTTCCCCATCTCAGGAAGGACATTAAGCCGGAAACCGGCTCCCTCCGTCTCGGACAGGACGGGGCGTCACCGCCCCGTCATTCGCCGGTTTCCCGGCAAATTCTCAGTTGGCGGTCGCCGACGACAGGTCGACGGTCACGCCCGGGCCCATGGTCGAGCTCAGCGACACCTTCTTCAGGTAGGTGCCCTTCGCGCCGGCGGGCTTCGCCTTCGACACGGCTTCGACGAAGGCGCGCACGTTCTGGGCGAGGGCTTCCTCGGTGAACGAGACCTTGCCGATGCCGCCGTGGATCACGCCGGCCTTCTCAACCTTGAACTGGACCTCACCGCCCTTCGCGGCCTTGACCGCGTTGGCGACGTCCATGGTCACGGTGCCGACCTTCGGGTTCGGCATCAGGTTGCGCGGCCCGAGGATCTTGCCCAGACGGCCGACCAGCGGCATCATGTCCGGCGTCGCGATGCAGCGATCGAACTCGATCTTGCCCGACTGGATGGTTTCCATCAGGTCTTCGGCGCCCACGATGTCGGCACCGGCGGCCTTGGCTTCGTCAGCCTTGGCAGCGCGAGCGAACACTGCGACGCGCACGGTCTTGCCCGTGCCGTTCGGCAGCTGAACCACGCCGCGGACCATCTGGTCGGCGTGACGCGGGTCGACACCCAGGTTCATGGCGATCTCGAGCGTCTCGTCGAACTTCGCCGCAGCGGCCGACTTGATCAGCTTGACGGCGTCCTCGACCGAGAGGTTCGCCTTGCCTTCGAAAGCGGCGCGCGCGGCGGCCGTGCGTTTACCCAGCTTGGCCATGGCTTACCCCTTAACCTCGATACCGACCGACTTCGCCGAGCCCAGGATGATGTGCATCGCGGCTTCGACGTCGTTCGCGTTCAGGTCCTTCATCTTGGCTTCGGCGATCGCACGCACCTGGGCGGCGGTCACGGTGCCGGCAACCTCGCGGCCCGGCTTCGCCGAGCCCTTCGGGCGGTTGCGCTTGCCAACGGGCTTCAGACCAGCAGCCTTCTTCAGCATGAAGGAGGCGGGCGAGGTCTTGGTCTCGAAGGTGAACGACTTGTCGGCGTAGTAGGTGATCACCACCGGAACGGGCGAACCCTGTTCCATTTCCTGCGTGCGCGCGTTGAACGCCTTGCAGAATTCCATGATGTTGATCCCGCGCTGACCGAGCGCGGGGCCGACCGGCGGGGAGGGGTTGGCCTGCCCGGCCTTGATTTGCAGCTTCAGCTGCCCGATAACTTTCTTGGCCATCTGGCCTGCTCCTTGTCACTGTCACGCCAGAGGGCGCGAAGTTTAGCGGTGCGGCGCGGGTTGCCCCTTGCCTCCCGCAGCTCCCACTCAGGCGCCCTTGGACACCTGGGTGAATTCCAGCTCGACCGGCGTCGGCCGGCCGAAGATCGACACGGTGACCTTCAGGCGGCCCGCCGCATCGTCGACTTCCTCGACCATGCCCGAGAAGCCCTCGAAGGGCCCGTCGGTCACGCTCACGTTCTCGCCGACCTCGAAGCGGATCAGGTTGCGCGGCGCAACGGCCTCGCCCGATTCGCTGGTCCGGTTCAGCATCGCGTTCACCTCGGCGTCGCGCATCGGCGTCGGCTTGCCCTGCGGGCCGAGGAACCCGGTGACCCGGTTGATCGAGGTGATCAGGTGATAGCCCCGATCGCTCATGTCCATCCGCACGAGCACATAGCCCGGCATGAAGCGGCGCTCCGACGTGACCTTCTTGCCACGACGGATCTCGATCACTTCCTCGGTGGGGACGAGAACTTCTTCGATCTCGTCCTCGAGTCCCTTCTCGGCCACAGCCTGCTTGATCTGTTCGGCGACCTTCTTCTCGAAGTTCGAGAGAACGCTCACCGAATACCACCGCTTCGCCATGCCCACTGCCCTTCCACCGACGGTGACCGCCGAAAATTCCGTTTCCCAAACGGGTTACCCCGATTTCCGGAACAAAAAGGCGCGCACGACCCGAATCGTTGCACGCCGGTTCCGGAAAGGTCCCGCCCCTTTAGCGCCCCAGCCCCATGATTTCAAGCGAATTGCGCGGGGCAGCGGCGCGGCGCCGCCTCAGCCGATCACCGCGGTGACGCCGAGACGGATCACCCAGTCGACGAGCGAGAAGAACAGCGCCGTCAGCGCCGCCATCGCAAAGACCATGACCGTCGTCAGGAAAACCTCCCGACGGGTCGGCCAGGCAATCTTGCCCACTTCCGAGCGCACCTGCTGCAGGAACTGAACGGGGTTTGCCATGCACGTGATCCTCTTTTTCGCGACCGGCTCCAGATACGCGCTCGGCCGCGGGATTACAAGCGGCTTGCCGCCTGTGCGTCCTGTCGCGATGTCCGGAGAGCGGCCTGGCAGGGGTTGGGGGACTCGAACCCACGACCCTCGGTTTTGGAGACCGATGCTCTACCAACTGAGCTAAACCCCTAGGCCGTGTGCGGGTGCTAAAGGAGGCGTCGCAGGAAATCAAGGGGCTTTTTGCACGCCCCGCATTTCCGCGTGCAACACGCTCGTCCGAAACGAAAAAGAGCCGCCCGAAGGCGGCCCTTTCCCGAACGGTCAGTCCGAGATCACTTGAGGATCTTGGAGACGACGCCGGCGCCGACGGTGCGGCCGCCTTCACGGATGGCGAAGCGGAGCTTCTCTTCCATCGCGATCGGGGCGATCAGCTCGACGGTGAACTTCAGGTTGTCGCCCGGCATCACCATCTCGGTGCCTTCCGGCAGCTTCACGGTGCCGGTGACGTCGGTGGTGCGGAAGTAGAACTGCGGACGGTAGTTCGCGAAGAACGGCGTGTGACGGCCGCCTTCTTCCTTCGTCAGGATGTAGGCCTCGGCCTCGAATTCCGTGTGCGGCTTCACCGAACCGGGCTTGCACAGAACCTGACCGCGCTCAACGCCGTCACGGTCGATGCCGCGCAGCAGCGCGCCGATGTTGTCGCCAGCCTCGCCGCGATCCAGCAGCTTGCGGAACATCTCGACGCCCGTGCAGGTCGTCTTCTTGGTGTCGCGGATGCCGACGATCTCGAGTTCGTCGCCGACGTTCACCGCGCCACGCTCGACACGGCCGGTCACCACGGTGCCGCGCCCCGAGATCGAGAACACGTCTTCGATCGGCATCAGGAACGGCTGGTCGACAGCGCGCACCGGGGTCGGGATGTAGTCGTCGACAGCGGCCAGAAGCGCGCGGATCGAGTTCTCGCCGATTTCCGGATCACGGCCTTCGAGAGCGGCCAGAGCCGAGCCCTTGATGATCGGGGTGTCGTCGCCCGGGTAGCCGTAGGCCGACAGAAGTTCGCGGATTTCCATTTCCACGAGCTCCAGCAGCTCTTCGTCGTCAACCTGGTCGACCTTGTTCATGTACACCACGATGTACGGGATGCCGACCTGACGGCCGAGCAGGATGTGCTCGCGCGTCTGCGGCATCGGGCCGTCGGCCGCCGAAACCACCAGGATCGCGCCGTCCATCTGCGCCGCGCCGGTGATCATGTTCTTCACGTAGTCCGCGTGGCCGGGGCAGTCGACGTGCGCATAGTGACGCGCAGCCGTCTCGTATTCCACGTGCGCCGTCGAGATCGTGATCCCGCGGGCTTTCTCTTCCGGCGCGCCGTCGATCTGGTCGTAGGCCTTGAATTCACCGAAGTACTTGGTGATCGCAGCCGTCAGCGTCGTCTTGCCGTGGTCAACGTGGCCGATCGTGCCGATGTTGACGTGCGGTTTCGTCCGTTCAAACTTTGCCTTTGCCATTCGCGGGCGCCTCTGGGTTCGGGGGCCGGCACCGGCCCGTGTCAATATCGCGGGCTTCGTATTGCTCCGACGCGGAAAAATCAAGACCGCTTCGCGCAAAGCCGTGTCGCGCAAGGGCTTGTGGGCAAGGCAGTGCGGCGATGCCACACCCGGCTCCCGTGCCTCGCGGCGCAGGGGGCGCTGCCCCGTCGCCCGTGCCGGGCTCACCCCCGGGATATTTGCAGCAATTGGAAGCCCGCACCCCCGGGCCGTCTCCTTGCCGGAAAGACCTCGGGGGTGAATTTTCCGCAGGAAAAGAGGGGGCAGCACCCCCTCCTGCGGGCCTCAGACGAAGCGGTTGTCGCGCGGGAATCCGCGCGGCGCCATCCGGCCCGCCGAGGCGCGCTTGCCCAGCCATTCGGTCAGATCGCCTTCGGTGCGGGTGCGGCCGGCCGGATCCTTCCAGCTCAGCCCGTCGGCCAGCGTGAAGGTGATCGCGTCGCTCAGCCCGCCGTCCTTGAACTTCTGCAGCCGCACGCCCTTGCCGCGCGCCATCTCCGGCAGCTCGTCGAGCGCGAAGACCAGCATCTTGCGATTCTCGCCGACGCAGGCCACGGCATCGCCCGAGACCGGGCGGCAGACTGCGGTCTTCGCCCCCTCGCGCATGTTCAGCACCTGCTTGCCCGAGCGGGTCTGCGCGATCAGCTCTTCGGAGGGCGCGATGAAGCCATCGCCGTCCGAAGAGACGAGCAGGTATTTCTCGCCCGGCTTCGGCAAGATCACATGACCGATCTCGACCTCGTTCGGCAGGTCGACCATCAGCCGCACCGGCTCGCCCATGCCGCGTCCGCCGGGCAGGTTGGCGCCAAGCAGCGTCCAGGCACGGCCGTTCGTGCCGATCAGCACGATCCGGTCGGTGGTTTCGGCATGCAGCGCGAAAGCCGGGCCGTCGCCGTCCTTGAACTTGACCTCGGCATCGAGCGGCTGGTGCCCCTTCATCGCCCGGATCCAGCCCATCTTCGACAGCAGCACGGTGATCGGCTCGCGCTCGATCATCGCCTCGATCGGCACCTCGACGACCTCGCCGGCCTCGTCGAAATCGGTGCGGCGACGGCCGACCGCCGTGCCCTTGCCGAAAGCCTTGCGGACCTCGCCCAGCTCGGTGCCGATCTGTTTCCACTGCGCCGCCTCGGAGGCGAGCAGCGCCTCGAGCCCGGCGCGTTCGGCCAGCAGCCCGTCGCGCTCGGCGCGCAGCTCCATCTCCTCGAGCCGGCGCAAGCTGCGCAGGCGCATGTTCAGGATCGCCTCGGCCTGGGCCTCGGTCAGATGCGCGATCGCGCCGCCCTCGGCCTTCCAGGGCTCGGCCATCAGCGCCGGCTTCGGCTCGTCCTCGAAGCGGATGATCTCGATCACCCGGTCGAGGTTGAGATAGGCGATGATGTAGCCCTCGAGGATCTCGAGCCGGCTTGCGATCTTTTCCAGCCGGTGCTGCGAGCGCCGGCACAGCACATCGCGGCGGTGGTCGAGGAAGGCGCGCAGCACCTCCTTGAGCGAACAGACCTTGGGCACGCGGCCGTCGATCAGCACGTTCATGTTCAGCGAGAAGCGCACCTCGAGTTCCGAGTTGCGAAACAGCATGCCCATCAGCTGCGCCGGATCGACGGTGCGGGCGCGCGGTTCGAGCACGATGCGGATGTCATCGGCGCTCTCGTCGCGCACATCGGCCAGCGCCGGCACCTTCTTCGTCTCGATCAGCTCGGCGAGGCGCTCGATCAGCTTCGCCTTCTGCACCTGATACGGGATCTCGGTGACGACGATCTGCCAGGCACCGCGGCCGAGATCCTCGGTCGACCAGCGCGCACGCAGCCGGAAGGCGCCGCGGCCGGTGCGATAGGCGTCGCGGATGCTGTCCTTCGGTTCGACGATCACGCCGCCGGTCGGGAAGTCGGGGCCGGGGATCAGGTCGACCAGCGCATCATCGGCAATCTCCGGGTCGCGGATCATCGCAAGGCAGCCGTCGACCAGCTCTTCCATGTTGTGCGGCGGGATGTTCGTCGCCATGCCGACGGCGATGCCCGAGGCGCCGTTCGCGAGCAGGTTCGGGAAGGCCGCGGGCAGCACCACGGGTTCGGTCAGCGTGCCGTCGTAATTCGGGCGGAAATCGACCGCATGCTCGGCCAGCCCCTCGAGCAGCGCCTCGGCCGGCGCCGCCATCCGCGCTTCGGTGTAGCGCGAGGCCGCCGGGTTGTCGCCGTCGATATTGCCGAAGTTGCCCTGGCCGTTGACCAGCGGGTAGCGCATGGCGAAATCCTGCGCCAGACGCGCCATCGCGTCATAGATCGCGGCGTCGCCATGCGGGTGATAGTTGCCCATCACGTCGCCCGAGATCTTCGCCGATTTGCGGAAGCCGCCGGTCGAGCTGAGCTTGAGCTCGCGCATCGCGTAGAGGATGCGGCGGTGCACCGGCTTCAGCCCGTCGCGGGCGTCGGGCAGCGCGCGGTGCATGATCGTCGAGAGCGCATAGGTCAGATAGCGCTCGCCGATCGCGCGGCTCAGCGGTTCCGAAGAGGTGGACGGGTGCGGGGTATCGTCATGCTCGCTCATGGCACCGGGTGTAAAGCGGCACCGCGGCCGGGTCCAGACGGAAAGCTCGGGCGGAAATCGGGGAAAATTCCGTCCGGCTGGGAACCCCCGCCGGCGCGACTCGTTGACGTAAGGACAAGACGGCGCGAGCATTGTTAACACTTGCTGAAGCAGGGCGTCGCACAGGGGAGGGTCCGATGTTCCGACTGACAGCCATCACACTGGCCGCACTCTATGTCGTGCTGGCCGTTTTCGGCCGCGACCCGGAAGGCGCAACCGAAGCCATCGCCGCCGCGCCCGAGGCCCCGGCCCCCATCGCGCCCGTTGCCGCGGTTGCCGAAAGCGCCGCGGTTCCGGCCCCGGATCCGGCCCCCGCCGTCACCCCGGTGCGTTTCACGCCGATGCCCGGGCCGAGCCTGAAACCCGCGCCCGAATACCGCGCCGTGCCGGCCGCGACCGGCCACATCCTCGCCGTCGATACGGCCCGGCTGAACGTGCGCTCAGGCCCCGGCCTCTCGGCCCCGGTGATCGACAGCCTGGCGCGCGGCGAAGAGGTGCTGGTGGTCGCCGAGCGCGACGGCTGGGCCCGGATCCGGATCGAGGGCGACGGCATCGAGGGCTGGGTCTCGCGCCGCCTGCTGCGGCCCGCGAACTGAGCCGCCGGTCGGCGCTTGCCACGACGCGCCCCCGCCCCTATCCCGGATGCCGGCATCCACGGGCGGAGAGACACCATGGCGAAGACGATCCTGATCACCGGCTGCTCCTCGGGCATCGGCTATGACGCCGCGCACGGGCTGACCGCCGCGGGCTGGACGGTGCTGGCCACCTGCCGGCGCGAGGAAGACTGCGCCCGGCTGCGCGCCGAGGGGCTGATCTCCTTTCCGCTCGACGTCGCCGACCCGGCCTCGATCGAGGCTGGCTTCAACGAGGCGCTCGCCCGCGCCGGCGGCCGGCTCGACGCGCTCTACAACAACGCGGCCTTCGCCACCCCGGGCGCGGTCGAGGACCTGCCGGTCGGCGCGCTGCGCGAGAATTTCGAGACGAACCTCTTCGGTCTCCATGACCTGACCTTGCGCGCGATCAAGGTGATGCGGGCGCAGGGCCATGGCCGGATCGTGCAATGCTCCTCGGTGCTCGGCATCGTCGGCATCCGCTGGCGCGGCGCCTATGTGGCGACGAAATTCGCGCTCGAGGGGCTGACCGACGTGCTGCGCCTCGAGATGCGCGACACCCCGATCAAGATCATCACCCTCAATCCCGGCCCGATCCCGACCCGCTTCCGGCTGAACGCGATCCCGCATTTCGAGAAATGGGTGGACTGGAAGAATTCTGCCCGCCGCGCACAATACGAAAGCTCGCTGCTGAAGCGGCTCTACGAACCCTCGGGCAAGCCCGACGCCTTCGAACTGCCGCCCTCGGCGGTGACGGCGGCGCTGCGCGAGGCCCTCGAATCGGCGAACCCGAAGCCCGCCTATTACATCACCGGCGCCACCCATATCGCCGCCGCCCTGCGCCGGCTGCTGCCGCTGCGGTTGCGCGACTGGCTGCTCGCCCGCGCCTGAGTTTTCCCTCGCCTTTCGGCACGGCGCCGTTACTGTGATCGCGCGCCGGGGAGGGCGCGAGGGAGAAATGACGATGCGCAGCGATCCGGTCTTCTATGCCGTGGTGGGCGCCTGCCTGGCCGTTCTGGTGATCCTGCTCATCGGCATCGGCGGCTTTGCCCGCGGCGGCGAGTTCAACCGCCGTCACGCGAACCGGCTGATGCGGCTGCGCATCGCCGCACAGGCGGTTGCGATCGGCCTCGTTCTGCTGTTTGTCTGGCTCAGACGGGGCTGACAGGAGGAGACGACGATGGTCGTGCTGAACAGGATCTACACGAAGACCGGCGACAAGGGCGAAACCGCGCTCGGCGACGGCACGCGGGTGCCCAAGCACGCGCTCCGCGTCACCGCCTATGGCACGGTCGACGAGCTGAACGCGACCCTCGGCCTGGCGCGGCTCCATGCCGAGGGCGAGACCGACGCGGCCCTCGCCCGGATCCAGAACGACCTTTTCGACCTTGGCGCCGATCTCGCCCGCCCGGCGATGGAGAAGGACGCCGAGGCGCCCTATCCGGTGCTGCGCACCACCGAATCGCAGGTCGCCCGGCTCGAGACCGAGATCGATGCGATGATCGCGCGGCTCGAACCGCTGCGCAGTTTCATCCTGCCCGGCGGCTCGGCGCTGTCGGCCTTTCTGCACCTCGCCCGCACCGTCGCCCGCCGGGCCGAGCGCGAGGCGACCGCCCTTGCTGCCGCCGAATCGGCAAATGCGCAGGCCGTGAAATACCTGAACCGGCTGTCGGACTGGTTCTTCTGCGCCGCCCGCATCGCCAATGACGACGGCCGCACCGATGTCCTGTGGGTTCCGGGCGCGAACCGGTGACGCAGGGGAACTGGACAGCATGACGATGTGTTATGATGTCAGAACAATTCATCTCGGAGACTCAGCCATGAAAACCAAGATCGCCTTCCTTCTGCTGCCGGCGGCGCTCGCACTCAGCGCCTGCATGGACACCACCGAGGACCGCACGCTCCTCGGCACCACCGCCGCGGGGGCCACCGCCGGCGCGCTGCTGAACAAGAAGAACCCCGGCACCGGCGCCATCGTCGGCGGCGCTGTCGGCGCCGTAGCGGGTTCTGTCATCAATGAAAATCGCCGCAGCAACGGCCGGTGCCTCTACCGCGACCGTTACGGCCGCGAATATTACGCGCGCTGCTGACCGCCATCGCGCCCCGCAGTTTCGAAGGCCCGCCCAACGGCGGGCCTTTTTGCTGCGCGCCGGACCGGCGGCGCCCCCGAATGTCCGCGCGACGTGACGTAGCGACAGCGGAAGGGGTCGATTTTGCACTGTCCCTTCGAGGCCGGCTCTTGTAACAAAATTGCCGAAAGCCGAAATCCGCCCCCCGCCGGGGGCGGCGAATGCAACCAAGGAGACACCGCCGATGAAGGTCCTGGTACCTGTGAAGCGCGTGATCGACTACAACGTGAAGGTTCGCGTCAAGGCGGACGGCACGGGGGTCGATCTTGCGAACGTGAAGATGTCGATGAACCCCTTCGACGAGATCGCGGTCGAGGAAGCGATCCGCCTGAAGGAAAAGGGCGTCGCCTCGGAAATCGTGGTGGTCTCGGTGGGCGTGAAGCAGGCACAGGAGACGCTGCGCACGGCCCTCGCCATGGGCGCGGACCGCGCGATCCTGGTGGTGGCCGCCGATGACGTGCATCAGGACATCGAGCCGCTCGCGGTGGCGAAGATCCTCGCCAAGGTCGCGGCGGACGAACAGCCCGGCCTGATCATCGCCGGCAAGCAGGCGATCGACAACGACATGAACGCGACCGGGCAGATGCTCGCCGCGCTTCTGGGCTGGAGCCAGGCGACCTTCGCCTCGGAAGTGGCGATCGAGGGCGACAAGGCCAAGGTCACCCGCGAGGTCGACGGCGGGTTGCAGACGATCGAGGTGAAGCTGCCGGCGATCGTCACCGCCGACCTGCGGCTGAACGAGCCGCGCTATGCCTCGCTGCCGAACATCATGAAGGCGAAGAAGAAGCCGCTCGAGGAGAAGACCGCCGCCGACTATGGCGTCGACGTCACGCCGCGGCTCACGGTGGTCAAGACCGCCGAGCCCGCGGGCCGCTCGGCCGGCATCAAGGTCGGTTCGGTCGACGAGCTGATCGGCAAACTCAAAGACGCGGGGGTGATCTGATGTCGGTTCTTCTGATTGCGGAAGCAAGCAGCCTCGACGCGACGGCGAAGGCGCTGACGGCGGCGAAGAAGCTCGGCCCGGTGACGGTTCTGCTCGCCGGCGCGGGCGTCGATGCGGCCCCCTTCGCGGCGCTTGACGGTGTGGCGAAGGTGCTGGTCGCCGAGGACGCGGCCTATGCCCATGGGCTGGCCGAGCCGCTCGCCGATCTCGTCGTCTCGCTCGCGGGTGGCGTCAGCCATATCGTCGCGCCCTCGACGGCAGCGGCGAAGAATGCGCTGCCGCGGATCGCGGCGCTGCTCGACGTGATGGTGCTCTCGGATGTCATCGGCGTCGTCGACGCCGACACCTTCGAGCGCCCGATCTATGCCGGCAACGCGATCCAGACGGTGAAGTCCTCGGACAAGGTCAAGGTGATGACCGTGCGCACGACCGCCTTCGAGGCGGCGGGTGCGGGCGGCTCGGCGCCGATCGAGGCCGCCGCCCCGGCGGGCGACAAGGGTCTCAGCTCCTGGGTCGAGGACAAGGTGGCGACCTCGGATCGCCCCGAGCTCACCTCGGCGAAGATCGTCGTCTCGGGCGGCCGCGGCGTCGGTTCGGAAGAGAATTTCGCGATCATCGAGGCGCTCGCCGACAAGCTCGGCGCGGCGGTCGGGGCCTCGCGCGCGGCGGTCGACTCGGGCTTTGCGCCGAACGACTGGCAGGTCGGCCAGACCGGCAAGGTCGTGGCGCCGGAGCTCTATGTCGCCTGCGGCATCTCGGGCGCGATCCAGCACCTTGCGGGGATGAAGGACAGCAAGATCATCGTCGCGATCAACAAGGACGAAGAGGCGCCGATCTTCCAGGTCGCCGATTTCGGTCTGGTCGCCGATCTGTTCCAGGCCGTCCCGGAAATGACCGCGAAGCTCTGACCCGGACCGGGCGGGGGCGCTGCCCCGCCGAGGCAATGCCTCGGCCCCCGAGGTATTTGCGGCAAGATGAAAACAAAGGGCGCTCCGATCGGGGCGCCCTTGCCTTTTCCTAGTGCAAATCCTCCGGGGGGGTGAGGCGAAGCCGAGGGGGGCTCACTCCCACCCCTTTTTTGTCGACGTGCCGAGCCGTCCGAAAGGGGAGGTGTTTGTGCGCGCACGCCCTTCAGATCATCCGCCCGACGACCGGGGCGAGTGCCTCGGCAATCTCCTGATGCACGAGCGGCCCCGGCATCGAGGCGGCGGCCGGCTCCTCGAGCGCCGCGAAATGCATCCCCGCCGTGCCGGCCGAGCGCGCCATGCTCGAGGGCTGCACCCGCACCAGAACCTGGGCGAGCGGCGCGATCCGGTCGACCATCTCCTGCGTCACGAAAAGCGGTTCCGGCCCGAGCGGATCGCCGAGCAGCGGATCGCGCCAGTCGGTGAGCCACAGGAGCAGCTTCGGCCCCTCCAGCCGCTCGAGCAGTGTCGTCATCCGCGCCACCCAGGTGTGACGCAGTTCCGCGACCAGAAGCTCGTAGCGCTCTGGCCCCTGCCCCATCAGCACCGAGAGCATGTGGCGGGTGAAGTTGAACTCGGTGAAATCGATCTCGGTAAAGACCGAACGCATCAGACCCGACGCGCGCAGGAAGCGGTCGTTGCGACGCGGATGCACCGCATAGAAGCGGTTCGTCAGGTTCTGCGCCCCGGTCAGCTGCACGATCCGCAGCCGCGACAGCCGCGTCAGCTCGGGCAGCTGCGGTTCGCCCAGGAAGACGTCGACCCCGGCATTGAGATAGCCGAAGTTCACCACCGGGATGCCGATCCGCTCCTCGAGCAGGGCGGGCCAGGGCTCCTCGACAAACTTGCCATAAGTTTCCGAGCCGCCGAACGCCGAGACGAAGGGCGGCACCAGCTGCCGCCGCGGCCCCCGGAACAGCAGTTTCGAGCGCCCGTAGCGACAGGGAAAATAGCCGAGGGCCCCATCCCCCGCATACTCGAATGCCATGTCCCACCTCGGTTTTCGACTCGGTTCGCGCCAGATTTGCACGCAAACCCTTGCGAAAGGGCTAAGGCGTGCCGGCCTTGCCGGGGCCGGCGCCGCCCGGGGATCCCCCTTGCGCTGCTTGCTGCACTGCAGCATAGTGGCCGCGAGTAATCGGGAAGGAACCGACATGACGATCGAAACCGTAGGTATCGTTGGCGCAGGCCAGATGGGCAACGGCATTGCCCACGTCTTCGCCCTCGCGGGTTACAATGTCCTGCTGAACGACATCGCGCAGGACAGCCTCGACAAGGCGATGGCCACCATCGAGAAGAACCTGGACCGCCAGGTCTCGCGCGAGAAGATCACCGCCGAGGAAAAGGCCGCCACTCTTGCCCGCATCACCACCACGCTGACGCTGACCGATCTGGGCCAGACCGATCTGGTGATCGAGGCCGCGACCGAGCGCGAGGACGTGAAGAACCAGATCTTCAAGACCCTGGTGCCGCATCTGAAACCGACGACGATCCTCGCCTCGAACACCTCGTCGATCTCGATCACCCGGCTTGCCTCGAAGACCGACCGGCCCGAGCGCTTCATGGGCGTGCACTTCATGAACCCGGTGCCGGTGATGAAGCTCGTCGAGCTGATCCGCGGCATCGCCACCGATGACGAGACCTATCAGACGATGCTCGCGATCGTGGCGAAGCTCGGCAAGACCGCGGCCTCGGCCGAGGACTTCCCGGCCTTCATCGTGAACCGCATCCTGATCCCGATGATCAACGAGGCGGTCTATACGCTCTATGAAGGCGTGGGCAACGTGCAGTCGATCGACATGGCGATGAAGCTGGGCGCGAACCACCCGATGGGGCCGCTGGAACTGGCCGACTTCATCGGCCTCGACACCTGCCTGGCGATCATGCACGTGCTGCACGACGGGCTGGCGGACACCAAGTATCGCCCCTGCCCGCTGCTGGTGAAATACGTCGAGGCCGGCTGGCTGGGTCGCAAGACCGGCCGCGGCTTCTACGACTATCGCGGCGAGACCCCGGTGCCGACGCGCTGAGGCGTCCCACCAGAAACACGAAGGCCCCGGATTTCCGGGGCCTTTTTCATTGCCAGGGCTCAGCCGCGCAGGTTGAGCGTGTGCTCGCGCATCTCGGCCAGCCAGCGGCGCGGATCCTTCAGCGGCTCTTTCAATTCGGCCGGAGAGAAGGGCGTGCCGATCACCGGCGACTGGCGCTTGTTCAGCGCGCGGCGGATTTCATAGAGCAGCAGCCCCTGGCGCAGCGTCGCGCTGAGCTTGTTGGCGATCTGATAGGCCTGCGAGTTGCGGCCGGGGAAGTGGATCGGCAGCACCTGCGCACCCGAACGCGCCACCATCTTCGCGGTGAAGGGGTTCCATTCCTGCTCGACCGGCGTGCCGAAATAGGTGTCCGAATGCGCCACCTGCCCGGCCGGGAACAGCACGATCACGCCGCCCGCCTTCAGCGTCGCCATGCACTCGGCGCGCATCTTCAGGCTTTCCTCCTGCGCGTTCGGCTCGTGCGGGAAGGGCACGGGCAGCATGAACTCGGCGATCTCGGGGATGCCGGTCAGAAGCGAGCGGGTCAGGATCTTGTAGTCGGTGCGCACCTGGCCGATCAGATAGGCCAGAACCATCCCGTCGACGAGCCCGTGCGGGTGGTTCGCCACCACGACGAGCGGGCCGTCCTTCGGGATGCGGGCGATCTGCTCGGCGGGGGTGGTCACCTCGATCCCCATGATGTCGAGCGCCTGCGGCCAGAACGGCTGACCGAAGGGGGCGCCGCGCCGCTCGAACTGGCGGATCAGGCGCAGGAGTTTCCACTTCGCCGTCATCCACTCGATCGCGCGGATCGTGTTCGCCTTCCAGGGATTGGTGAAAGTTCCGGCGTAGGACAGACGGCCCTTGTCATAGGGCGCCACCTCGGCCGGGGTCTGCACCGGAACGGTGCCTGCATGTTCGTCCAACACAGGACCCTCTTTGCGCAACGCGGGAAGCGCGAGCCTGCCTCAGCCGTCCTCGCCGAAGCGGTCGGCCACGAGGGCCTGCAGCGCATCGGCCAGGGCCTCGGCTTCGTCCCCGCTGGTCGAAACCTCAATAGATGTTCCGCGCGAGGCTGCCAACATCAAAAGGCCCATGATGGAATCGCCCGAAACGCGCATCCCGTCCTTTTCCACCTCGGCGCGGGCGTCGAACCGCTCCACCACCTCGACGAACTTGGCAGAGGCGCGCGCATGCAGCCCCTTCTCGTTGACGATCCGCAAAACCCGTCTGATGATCACTTGCCGCCCGTTCCGTATGCCGAATAGCTGTTGATGTATTTGCGGCCGGCATCGAGCGCCGCCTCGACCGCCGCATGGACGCCGAGGCTGCGCGATTTCGCCAGCTTGATCAACAGTGGCAGATTGGCGCCGTAGACGATTTCGCGCTCGCAGGCCTCGCAGGCCAGCAGGCTGAGGTTCGAGGGCGAGCCGCCGAACATGTCGGTCACCACCACCACGCCGTCGCCGGTGTCGACGGCATCGGCCGCGGCGCGGATCTCGGCCTGCTTCGCGCTGCGATCATGGTCGTCCTCGATGGTGATCGCGCGGATTCCCTCCTGCGGGCCGACGACATGCTCGACCGCTGCGAGATACTCGCGCGCCAAACCACCATGTGCCACGATCACGATTCCGATCACGCGCCGCCTGCCTCTTTCACCCCGGGCTGGGCCAGAGCCCGCCGTTCCAGTTCCCTGTGCCGTTTAGACACTTGCCAGCCAGCCTCTGCAAGGGCTCGGGCGATGTTTTCCGTCACGGCAACCGAGCGGTGCTGACCGCCGGTGCAACCGAAGCCCACGGCAAGGTGGCTCTTGCCTTCCTCAACATGGGCCGGCAGCAGGAAAAGCAAGAGATCGCGCACCTTCGTGATGAAGGGGTCAAAGCGCGGATCGGCCGCGACATGGGCCGCGACCGACGGGTCGAGCCCGGTCAGCGGGCGCAGCGCCGGCACCCAGTGCGGGTTCGACAGGAAGCGGCAGTCGAACATCATGTCGAGCCCGCGCGGCACGCCGCGCTTGTAGCTGAAGCTGTGCACCGAGACCGCAAGCCGGGCGATCTTGCCCATGTCGAACCAGCGCGCCAGTTCCGCGCGCAGGTCGTGCGGGCTCATCGCCGAAGTGTCGATCAGCACATCCGCCCGCACCCGGATCGGCGCCAGCAGGTCGACCTCGAGGGTGATCCCCTCGAGCGGCGCATCCTCGGGCGCCAGCGGATGGCGGCGGCGGGTCTCGGAATAGCGGCGCACCAGCACATCGGGGTTCGCGTCGAGGTAAAGCACCTCGAGCCGCAGCTCGGGCACCCGGGTCAGCCCGTCGATCAGCTCGATCAGCGAGGTGACGGCAAAGTCGCGGTTGCGCACATCGACACCAAGCGCGAGCGGGCGCGCCAGCGGCCCGTCGAGCAGCCGCGGCACGAGGCTCAGCGGCAGGTTGTCGATGGTCTCGTAGCCCAGATCCTCGAGCGCGGCGATCGCGGTCGAGCGGCCGGCCCCCGACGGGCCGGTCACCAGCACGACCCGGGTCGCCGACTGCTGCATTGAGGGCTCTGCGCTCACGCCTGTCTCCCGCCCCTGAGCCATTGCAGGATTGCCGCTTCAAGATGGCCATCTTGCAGTCGCAGCACAAGGGGCAGGGACACGCCGAGGATCTCCCTGTGGCGCATCGGCGGCAGTCTCTCGGTCTCGCGCTCGTTCAGATCGACGACAAGGGCGATCCGGGCGGCCTCCAGCGCCGTGGCGCGCAGGATGCCCGCACCGCGCGCCTCGATCAGCCCGTGCAGCGCGGCGGGCGCCGAGGCGATCAGCCCGCCGTCGCCGAGCCGCAGATCGACCCGGTCATCGGCGACAAGCGTGGCGCCAAGCGCCATCAGCCGCAGTGCGAGCGAGGATTTCCCCGCCCCGGACGGGCCGAGGATCAGCACGCCGCGCCCGGGATCGAGCGCGACGGCGGTCGCATGGATATTGGCTCCGGCCGGCGCGGCCACGGCTCAGACCGGCAGGCCGACCACGAACCGCGCGCCGAGCGGTTCCGAGCTGGCATCGGCATCGGTCGGGCGGATGTTCTCGGCCCAGATCACGCCGCCATGCGCCTCGACGATCTGCTTCGAGATCGCAAGGCCGAGGCCCGAGTGATCGCCGAACTGTCCCGGCGGGCGCTGCGAATAGAAGCGCTTGAAGACCTTGGTCAGCGCCTCGTCGGGGATGCCCGGACCGGTGTCCTCGACCACGACCAGCACCCGGTTCTCGCGCCGCCGCGCCCAGATCCGGACCGCATCGCCCTCCTCGCAGAAGCTGATCGCGTTGGTGATGAGGTTGACGAAGACCTGCGCCAGACGGCCCTCGAGCCCGGTGATGACGATCGGCTCCTTCGGCAGGTCGATGATGAACTCGACCCCCTTCTCGGAAGCCTGCTGCCCCAGATACTCGGCTAGGTTGCCGACCATCTTCATCAGGTCGAAGGTCTCTTCCTCCTCCTTCACCAGCTCGCTGTCGAGCCGCGAGGCATTGGAGATGTCGCTGACCAGCCGGTCGAGGCGGCTCACGTCCTGATCGATCACCTCGAGCAGCTTGGCGCGCTGATCCTCGCGCTTGACCACCTGCAGCGAGGCCACGGCCGAGCGCAGCGAGGCAAGCGGGTTCTTGATCTCGTGCGCGACATCCGCGGCGAACTGCTCGTTCGCGTCGATCCGGTCGTAAAGCGCCGCGACCATGCCGCGCAGCGCCCCCGAGAGCCGCCCGATCTCGTCGGGCCGCGCCGTCAGGTCGGGGATGCGCACCCGGCCGGGCTGCATCTTGCGCGCGTTGCGGTCGCGGCCGATCTCGGCGGCGCGGGCCAGGTCGGCCAGCGGATTGGCGATGGTCGAGGCCAGCACCAGGCTGAGCCCGATCGAGACGATGATCGCCACCACGAACATCTGCAGCACCTGCTCGCGCTCGATCCGGACGAGCTTGTCGATCTCGCCCGCGGCGGAGGTCATGGCGATCATCCCGACCATCCGCTCGTTCTGGTAGATCCCGGTGGCGACCGAGAAGATCGTGGCGCCGCCGCCGTCGCGGTCGGTGGCCATCACCGTCGCCCCCTCGTTCACCCGCGGCACCAGCTTTTCCGCCATCGCGCGGGTGTCGACGATCTCGGGCGCGCGCGGCCGGCCGCCGCGCACCAGCCCCGAAAGCCATTCCCAGCCCCGGTTCAGCATGTCGGTGATCATCGTCGAGCGCTGATCGATGCCCAGCCCCGACACCGCCTCGTGCGGCGCGGTGCCGACCTCGTCGGAATTCGCCAGGAGGTTGCCGCCCATGTCGAAGACATAGAGCGAGGCGCCCTCCGGCAGCTCGATCCCGCGCATCACGTCGGCCACGTCGAGCCCGTCTCCCGCGGCAAGGTTCACCGGTGCCGCAACCGGCATCCGCGCCTCGAACACGTCGGCGATCAGCTCGGCCTCGCTGACGATCGCGCTCTCGCGCTGGAACACCAGACTGTCGCGGAACGGGTTGAGATAGAGCACCCCCGCCACCATCACCAGCATGGCAAGCAGGTTGAAGGTGATGATCTTGCGGGCCAGCGGCGAGCGGTTGAGCGCGATCAGGCTGCGCCGGGCACGGCCACGTGCGAGATCCTCGTCGACCACGCTCTCGGGGCCGACCCAGTCCTCGCCGAGAAGGACCTCCGCCCCTGCCCGCTTCCTGCCCGTCACCTTCGGCCGCTCCGCCCCCATCTGTCCGGAAATCGTCATTCTTCGTTGTAGCGATAGCCGATGCCGTACAGCGTCTCGATCGCCGAGAAATCGTCGTCGGCACTGCGCATCTTCTTGCGCAGGCGCTTGATGTGGCTGTCGATGGTGCGATCGTCGACATAGACCTGATCGTCATAGGCGACGTCCATCAGCTGGTCGCGCGACTTGACGAAGCCCGGGCGCTGCGCCAGCGCCTGCAGCAGCAGGAATTCGGTCACGGTCAGCGTGACTTCCTTGCCCTTCCAGCTCACCGAATGGCGCAGCGGGTCCATCGTCAGGCTGCCGCGGGTGATGACCTTGTTCTCGTCACTCACCGGCGCCTCGCCCGAGGCGATCACCTCCTGCCGGCGCAGCAGCGCCCGGATCCGCTCGACCAGCAGGCGCTGGCTGAAGGGTTTCTTGACATAGTCGTCCGCACCCATGCGCAGGCCCAGGACCTCGTCGATCTCGTCATCCTTCGAGGTCAGGAAGATCACCGGCATCGTGGTCTTCTGGCGCAGCCGCTGCAGCAGTTCCATGCCGTCCATCCGCGGCATCTTGATGTCGAGCACCGCCATGTCGGGCAGCCGCTTGGTGAAGGCATCGAGTGCCGCCTGCCCGTCGTTGTAGGTCTCGACCTCGTAGCCCTCGGCCTCCAGCGTCATCGAAACGGACGTAAGAATGTTGCGATCGTCGTCGACCAGAGCGATCCTCGACATGTCCTGTACCCTCTACTGCTCTCTTATAATTGCCGGACATTGTCCGCTTTCCGGCCCGTGGAATCAACTCTGTATGTGCGAATCAGACCCCCGGCGCGAATCATCTCAGCACAAAAAAAACAAGGTCTGGCCAATTTGCCTCACCTTCCCGTGCTGGTTGCGCTAAACATCGCCTTGGTTGCGCTAACTGGGTCAAAGCGTCCTGTTCCATCACCGAAACGTCATGTTATAGGGGCCCATCCGCGGCGGGTTCCCGCCCCGGATCGGTATTCCATTTGGCCTGGAATGCCGGGAGGAACCCAATGAACGCCGCGCGACGGCATCGGGAGCTACAGATGATCATCGGACGTGTGAACCCGGCGAAACGCCTGGAAGACCAGGGCATCAATGGTCTGGGCAATGTCTATTACAACCTGCTGGAGCCCGCTCTGATCGAAGCGGCCCTGAAACGCGGCGAGGGGACCCTCGGCAAGGGCGGTGCGTTCTACTGCTCGACGGGCGCCCACACCGGCCGTTCTCCGAAGGACAAGTTCGTTGTCCGCACCGCCTCGGTCGAGGACTCGATCTGGTGGGAAAACAACAAGCCGATGGACCCGGCGAAGTTCGACGTGCTCTACGCCGACATGATCGAGTACATGAAGGGCAAGGACTTCTTCGTCGAGGACCTGTTCGGCGGCGCCGACCCGGAACACCGCCTCGACGTGCGTCTCGTGGCCGAACTCGCCTGGCACGGCCTGTTCCTGCGCACCATGCTGCGCCGCCCCGAGCGCAGCGAGCTCGACACCTTCACGCCGGAATGGACGATCATCAACTGCCCGGGCTTCAAGGCCGACCCGGAGCGTCACGGCTGCCGTTCGGAAACCGTCATCGCGCTGAACTTCGACAAGAAGATCATCCTGATCGGCAACACCGCCTATGCCGGCGAGAACAAGAAGGGCGTGTTCACGCTCCTCAACTACATCCTGCCCGGCAAGGGCATCATGGCGATGCACTGCTCGGCCAACCACGCGATCGGCAACCCCGATGACGCCGCGGTCTTCTTCGGCCTCTCGGGCACCGGCAAGACCACGCTCTCGGCCGACCCGTCGCGCACCCTGATCGGCGACGACGAGCACGGCTGGTCGGAAAAGGGCATCTTCAACTTCGAGGGCGGCTGCTACGCCAAGACGATCAACCTCTCGAAGGAAGCCGAGCCGGAAATCTACGCGACCTGCTCGATGTTCGGCACCGTCGTCGAGAACATGGTCTTCGATCCCGAGACGCTGGAACTCGACTTCTTCGACAACTCGCTGACCGACAACATGCGTTGCGCCTATCCGCTGCATTACATCTCGAATGCCTCGGAAAGCTCGATGGGCGGTCACCCGAAGAACGTCATCATGCTGACCTGCGACGCCTATGGCGTGCTGCCGCCGATCGCGCGGCTGACCCCGGCGCAGGCGATGTATCACTTCCTGTCGGGCTTCACCTCGAAGACCCCGGGCACCGAAGTGGGCGTGACCGAGCCGCTGCCGACCTTCTCGACCTGCTTCGGCGCGCCCTTCATGCCGCGTCGCCCCGAGGTCTACGGCAAGCTGCTGCAGGCGAAGATCCTCGAGCAGGGCGCCTCGTGCTGGCTCGTCAACACCGGCTGGACCGGCGGCGCCTTCGGCACCGGAAAGCGCATGCCGATCAAGGCCACCCGCGCGCTGCTGACCGCCGCGCTCGACGGCTCGCTGCATGACGTCGAGTTCCGCAAGTCCGAGAAGTTCGGCTTCGAGGTTCCGGTCTCGGTGCCGGGCGTCGATGCGACCCTGCTGAACCCGCGCGACACCTGGGCCGACAAGGCCGCCTTCGACGCGCAGGCCGACAAGCTGGTCGGCATGTTCAAGGCGAACTTCGAACAGTACATGCCCTACGTCGACGAAGACGTGAAGGCCGCCGCGATCGGCTGAAGACCATAACGGACAGTGAACCGAAGGGGCCGGGATCTCCCGGCCCCTTTGCTTTGTGCGCGCGGCGCGCCAGATTGGGACCATGCACCTGCACGGCCTGCCCCTTTTCCTGCTGATCGCCCTTGCCGTGGCCCTCGTCTCGGTGACGGGCACGCTGCTTGGCGCGCGGCTCAGCCATCCGCGGCCGAAGGGGCCCTTCGCGCCGGGCCTTGCCCTGCCGCCGCCGGCGGGCGGACGGCTGGCCACCACCTTCGCCGCGCGGCTGGCGGCGCATCCGGGACTGAATGCGGTGCATCTGCTGATCGACCCGGTCGATGCGCTCGCCGCCCGGCTCGAGCTGATCGCTGCCGCCGAAAGCACGATCGAGCTGCAATATTACATCTGGCAGGACGACACCGCCGGGGCGCTGATGCTGGGCGCGCTGCGCATGGCCGCCGCGCGCGGAGTGCGGGTGCGCGTGCTGATCGACGACAACGGCACCGCCGGCATGGACGAGATCCTCGCCACGCTCGACACCTTGCCGAATGTCGAGGTGCGGCTCTTCAACCCCTTCCCGCTGCGCCGGATGCGGGTGCTCGGCTATCTCGCCGACTTCCACCGGCTGAACCGGCGCATGCACAACAAGGCGATGGTGGTCGACGGCACCGTGACCATCCTCGGCGGGCGCAACATCGGCGACGACTACTTCAACCGCTTCGCGGCAGGCGGGCTCTACATGGATCTTGATGTGGCGGTGGCCGGGCCCGTGGTGGCCGAGGTGGCGCGGCAGTTCGACCTGTACTGGAACGCCCCGCCCTCGATCCCGTCGACCGTGCTGCTGACGCCGCCCGCCCCCGCCCGGGCCGCGGCGCTGCTTGCGGCCGAGGCCGCCCGCCTGACCAGCCCTGACGCCGCGGCCTATGTCGCGGCGCTTGGCCGCGCCCATGCCGAGGGCCGCATCCTTGCCCCCGACGCGCCCTTCACCTTCGCCCGCGCCGAGCTCGTCTTCGACCCGCCCGAGAAGATCGTCGGCCGGATCGGCAGCCGGCGCATGCTCTGGCGCCACCTGATCCGCGCGCTTGGCACGCCAAAGCGCGACCTCGTGCTGATCTCGCCCTATCTGGTGCCGACCCGCAGCGGGGTGAAGACGCTCGCGCGCTATGCGCAGGAGGGGGTCCGGGTGCGGATCCTGACGAATTCCTTTGCCGCCTCGGACGTGCCGCTGGTGCATTCGGGCTATGCGCACCGGCGCGCGCCGCTGTTGCGTCGCGGGGTCGAGCTGTGGGAATACGCCGCCGACGCCGAGAAGCGTCGCCCCGCCACCGATTTCCTCGCCCGTCGGCTGAAGGGCACCTCGCCCTTCTCGCGCAACAAGCTGCACGCCAAGGTCTTCGCCGTCGACCGGGCGCGGGTGTTCATCGGCTCGTTCAACTTCGACCCGCGCTCGATGCGGCTGAACACCGAGCTCGGCGTGGTGATCGACGCCCCGGCGATCGCCGAGGCGATCACCGATTCCTTCGACGATTTCGTGCCCGAACGGGCCTGGCGCGTCACCCTTGCCCCGACCGGCGGCTTGCGCTGGTCGCGCCCGGGCGAAGCGGAGCGCAGCGCCGAGCCCGGCACCACGCTGGGCGCGCGGCTGGCGCTTGCCATTGCCAAGCGCCTGCCGATCGAGTGGATGCTCTAGCGCGGCTTGCGCGTGCGCTTGACCTTGCGCGCGACGCCACGCTCCTTCGCCTTCAGCGCCACGCTCTTCCGCCCCGGGCGGAACGGCTTGCGCCCGCCCTTGCCGGGCCCGGGCAGGGTCGCGCCCTCGACCTCGAGCAGTTCCAGCTCGAGCCCGCCGGTCAGCGGCACCGCCTCGGCCAGACGCACCCGGACCCGCTGGCCGATGCCGATCACCGTGCCGGTCTCGGCGCCGATCAGCTGCTGCGCCTCGGGGTCGAAGTGGAAGAACTCGCGCCCGATCGAGCGCACCGGCACCAGCCCGTCGGCGCCGGTCTCGTCGAGCTTCACGAACAGGCCGAACTTCTGCACGCCCGAGATCCGGCCGCCGAACTCGCTGCCGACGCGGTCGCTCAGATAGGCCGCAAGATAGCGGTCGGTGGTGTCGCGCTCGGCCGCCATCGAGCGGCGCTCGGTCTCGGAGATATGCTGCGCCGTCTCCTCGAGCGTGTCGATGTCGGCGGGGCTGAGCCCGTCCTTGCCCCAGCCATGGCCCGAGATCAGCGCGCGGTGCACGATCAGGTCCGAATAGCGGCGAATGGGCGAGGTGAAATGCGCGTAAGAGCGCAGCGCCAGCCCGAAGTGGCCGAGGTTATGCGGCGCGTAATAGGCCTGCGTCATCGCCCGCAGCGTCGAGATGTTGACGAGCTCGTCGAACTCGCTGCCCTCGGCCTGCGACAGCAGGCGGTTCAGATGCGCGGTCTTCAGCACCTGCCCCTTGGCCAGCGTGAAGCCCGAGGCCTGCGCCACCTCGCGCAGGGCCTCGATCTTGTCGGGGCTCGGTTCCTCGTGCACACGGTAGAGAAGCGGGCGGCGCAGCCGCTCGAGCTCCTCGGCCGCGGCGACATTCGCAAGCACCATGAATTCCTCGATCAGCCGGTGCGCATCGAGCCGTTCCTTGAACCGCACCGAGGCGACCTTGCCATCCTCGCCGATCACGATCTGCCGTTCGGGCAGGTCGAGGTCGAGCGGCTGGCGCGCCGCACGGGCGCGGGCCAGCGCCGCATAGCACTCGTAGAGCGGCGCAATGACCTCCTGCACCAGCGGCTCGGTCTTCGCGTCGGGGCGGCCCTCGTGGGCGGCCTGCACCTGCGCATATTCCAGCGAGCCCACCGAACGGATGATGCCGCGGGTGAAGCGATGCGAGATCTTGTGGCCCGAGGAATTGACCTTCATCCGCACCGCCAGCACCGCGCGCGGCACATCCTCGTGCAGCGAGCACAGATCGCCCGAGAGCCGGTCGGGCAGCATCGGCACGACGCGGTCGGGGAAATAGGTCGAGTTGCCGCGCCGGCGCGCCTCGCGGTCAAGCGCCGAGCCCGGGCGGACGTAATGCGCGACGTCCGCGATCGCCACCCAGAGCAGGAACCCGCCCTCGTTCGTCGGATCCTCGTCACGCAGCGCAAGGCAGGCGTCGTCGCGGTCGCGCGCGTCGGCCGGGTCGATGGTGACGAAGGGCAGGCCGCTCAGGTCTTCGCGGCCCTCGAAGCCTGCGGGCGTCTCGGCATCGGCCTCGGCCATCACCTCGTCGGGGAAGTCGTCGGGGATGCCGTGCTGATGGATCGCGATCAGCGAAACGGCGCGCGGCGCGGCCGGGTCGCCCAGCCGTTCGAGCACGCGCGCCTTCGGCAGGCCGAGCCGCCCCTTCGGGCCGGATTGCTCCGCCTCGACCAGCTCGCCGTCGCGCGCGTCATTGGTGGCGCCCGCCGGCACGACCCATTCCTTGGTCTCGCCCTTGTCGATCGGCACGATCCGCCCGCCCTCGGCGCCCTTGCGGAAGATGCCGACGATGCGGTGCTGGGTGGTGCCGATCTTGCGGATCGGACGCGCCTCATAGGCGTAGCCGTCGCCCTCGACCGCGGCGATGCGGGCGAGGATGCGGTCGCCCGCACCAAGCGCGGGCTCGCCCTTCGACGGCAGCACGAGACAGCGCGGCGCCTCGCCCTCGCCGCCCCATTCGAGCGGTTTCGCCCAGAGATCGCCCGCGGCGTCGGGCGCCAGCACCTGCAGCACGGTGACCGGCGGCAGCCGCGTGCTGTCGTGGAAGCTGCGCCGGCGGCGCTCGATCACGCCCTCTTCGGCCATTTGCTTGAGCAGGCGTTTCAGCTCGATCTTCTCCGCGCCCTTCAGGCCGAAGGCGCGGGCAATGTCGCGCTTGGCGCCGGCATCGGGATGGTCGGCAAGCCAGGCGAGGATCTGTTCACGGGTGGGTGTCTGGGTCATGCCCCTGACCTAGCACGGGCGCGCGGTGGCGTCACGCGGGGAAGCGGGGCGCTGCCCCGCACCCCGAGGTATTTCAGCCAAGAAGAAAAGGCAGCACAGGAGCGGCCCCGGGCCGGGTCAGAGGCGGCGCTCCATCTCGCGGTGCGGAATGCCGGCATCGTCGTATTCGGGGCCGAAAGCGGTGAAGCCGAGTTTCTCGTAGAAGGGGATGGCGTAGCATTGCGCGCCAAGCAGGATGCGGGTGCAGCCCGCCGCAGCGAGGCGCGCACAGCCCTCGCGGATCAGCGCGGCGCCAAGGCCGGTGCCGCGCGCGGATTTCGCCACGCAGACCCGGCCGATGCGGCCCTCCGTGCCCTCGACGAAAAGCCGCGCGGTGCCGAGGGGGGTGTCGCCCTCGCGCGCAAGAAGATGGACGGCCTGCCCGTCGAGGTCATCCCATTCCTCGGCCTCGGCGATGCCCTGCTCCTCGATGAACACGGCGCGGCGCAGGGCGTGGCAGGCGGCGAGATCGTCGGTTTCGGTGAGGATCATGCGAAATACTCCCGCAGCGCGCGGGCATAGACGCGCTTGAGCGTCTCGATCTGCGCGATCTCGATGCGCTCGTCGACCTGGTGCATCGTGCGCCCGACGAGGCCGAACTCGAGCACCGGGCAATGGTCCTTGACGAAGCGCGCGTCCGAGGTGCCGCCCGAGGTGGAGAGCACGGGTGTCACCCCGGTCTCG
This sequence comes from Paenirhodobacter sp. YD-8, assembly GCF_056590935.1. Classification (NCBI taxonomy): domain Bacteria; kingdom Pseudomonadati; phylum Pseudomonadota; class Alphaproteobacteria; order Rhodobacterales; genus Paenirhodobacter; species Paenirhodobacter sp. YD-8. The sequence goes on from NZ_CM152649.1 coordinate 3,717,113, forward strand.
GCCTCGACCGCGCGGGCGACGAGCGCGACGAACGCGCCGGGCGGGGTGAGGAAGCTTTCGCCCGAGACCTCGGGGTTCATCGCGAAGGTGACGCCGGTCGCGGCGCTGACCCCGGCCGCCAGCGCCTCGCCCCAGGCGATCAGGCTGGCCGCGCTGTGGGCGTCGTTGAAGCGGATGTTGACGGTGGCGCGCGCCTTCGCCGGGATCACGTTGTTCGCCGGGTTGCCGCAATCGATCGTCGTGACCTGCAGCGTCGAGGGGTCGAAATGCGCGGTGCCAGTGTCGAGCGGCGCGCCGGTCATCCGGCCCAGCAGGTCGATCAGCGCATGAAGCGGGTTCTTCGCCCGGTGCGGATAGGCGGCATGGCCCTGCACCCCCGTCGCCTCGATGTAGAAGGTCATCGAGCCGCGCCGGCCGATCTTCATCATCTCGCCCATCACCTCTGGGCAGGTCGGCTCGCCCACCAGGCACACCGACATCGCCTCGCCGGTCTCGGCCATCCAGTCGAGGAGCGCGCGGGTGCCGTCGCGGCCCGCCCCCTCCTCGTCGCCGGTGATCGCCAGGATCACCGCGCCCTCGGGCGGGGCCTCGGTCACCAGATCGACCGCGGCGGCGACGAAGGCCGCGACGCCCGATTTCATGTCGGTGGCGCCGCGGCCCCAGAGCACGCCGTCATGGATCTCGCCGCCGAAGGGATCATGCGTCCAGGCCGCGGCATCGCCCACCGGCACCACGTCGGTATGGCCGTTGAAGCCGAAGGTCTTCGCTCCCTTCGCGCCCCAGCGGGCAAAGAGATTGGCGATGCCGTTGCGGTCGACGCGGGTGCAGGCGAAGCCGGCCCGGCTCAGCACCTCTTCCAGCAGGACAAGCGCGCCGCCCTCGCTCGGCGTGACCGAGGGGCAGCGGATCAGGTCGGCGGTGAGTTTCACGGGGTCGAGCGGCATCGCGGGCTCCTTCTCATGGCGCCTCAGGCTTAGCCCCGGCCGGATGCAAGCACAACCGCGGCGGCACTGTTGCACCGCAGTCACCCGCCCTGCCCCGCGTGCCCCGTTGAAAGAAAAAGGTTTTCTCGTGGCGAGAGTCGGGCTTAAGCTGAGTGTAACAATGATGACCCGAGGCAGGGCAACGAGCAGGGCCCACGCGCCCCCATGAAACCGAGGCCGAAACGGCCCGACCCCAAGGCCGGAAGCGCGCTTCCGGTGCGGCGTTTGCGCTGCCTCCCTGACTTGCGGGGACGGCATGGCACGAGCGGCAGAGCTGAGCTACAACACCTCCGCCACTGCGATGCAGATGGCGCAGACGATCTTTGGCGACGGCGTCACGGTGGTCAGCGCCTCCTACACCGGTGCGCCGGCCTCCTCGGCGATCTATTCGAAGGGCGATTCGATCTCGCCCGAGGCGACGCCGTCCGACACCGGGGTGATCCTGTCGACCGGCAATGCCGCGAGCTTCACCAACTCGCGTGGCGATCCGAACATCGCGACCAACACCTCGACCAACACCACGGGCGTCGACAACAACGCGGGGTTCAACGCGCTTGCCGGCACGCGCACCTATGACGCGGCCTGGCTCGACGTCGATTTCGTGCCGACGGGCGACCTGATGACGATCAGCTTCACCTTCGCCTCGGATGAATACCCGGAATATGTGAACTCGATCTACAACGACGTGGTGGGGGTCTGGGTGAACGGGACGCCGGTCGCGGTGGACCTGTCGACCTCGACCACCTCGGTCAACAGCGTGAACGGCGCCAACAACGAGAACCTCTACATCTCGAACACCAACGACGCCTACAACACCGAGATGGACGGCTTCACCGTGACGATGACGCTGACCTTCCCGGTGAACGTCGGCGCGCTGAACTCGATCCGCATCGGCATCGCCGACGCGGGCGATGCAAATTACGATTCGAACCTGCTGATCGCGGGAGATTCGATCCAGACCATACTGGTCGCCGTCGATGACGAGACCAACGTCGCGCCGGGCGGCGACAAGACGATCGACGTGCTGGCCAATGACGTGAACCGGACCCATGGCACGCTGACGATCACCGAGATCAACGGCGTCGCGGTGCAGCCGGGCGACACCGTGCAGCTTGCCTCGGGCGAGCGCGTGACGCTGAACGCCGACGGCACGCTGACGATCCATGCCGACCCCGAGGAAGAGACCGTCAACTTCACCTATGGGGTGACGAGTTCCGACGGGCATACCGATGTGGGCTTCGTCACCGTCCATGTCGTGCCCTGCTTCGTCGCCGGCACCTGCGTCGCGACGCCCGAGGGCCCGCGCGCGGTCGAGACGCTGGTGCCGGGCGATCTGGTGCTGACACAGGACGCCGGGCCGCAGCCGCTGCGATGGGTCGGGCGGCGGCGCGTGCCGGCCGAGGGCTCCCTTGCCCCGATCCGCTTCGAGGCCGGCGCCCATGGCGCGGTGCGGCCGCTGATGGTCTCGCCGCAGCATCGGGTGCTGCTGCGCACCCCGGCGGCCGAGCTGCTGTTCGGCGAGGCCGAGGTGCTGGTCGCGGCGAAGGATCTGGTCGACGGCCAATCCGTGCGGGTGGTCGAGGGCGGCACGGTCGACTATGTCCACCTGCTGTTCGATCGCCACCACATCCTCTTCTCCGAAGGCATGGCGAGCGAGAGCTTCCTGCCCGGGCCGCAGGTGCTGGGCGCGATGGAGGCCGCGGTGCAGGCCGAGATCTGCGCCCTCTTCCCCGAACTCGATCCGGAAACCGGCGCGGGCTATGGCCCGGCCGCGCGGCGCAGCCTGCGCGCCTATGAGGCGCGGCTGCTGCAGGGGCGTGCGGCATGACCGGGCGGGGCGAGCCGGGCGGCTGGCTGCGGGCGCATCTGCCGGACGAGGGCGCGATCGCACTGGCGCATCGGGCGCTGCCCGAGCTCTGGCCGCGCGGCAGCCTGATGCTGGAATTCACCCTGCTGCGCGGCGAGGAGGGGCCCCTGCCGTTGCTGCACCTGCCGCAGCTTGCTCGCGACGGGCTGTTCCTGTCGATCGCGATCGGCACCGAGCACCAGCTTGCCCTGATCGAGCGGCGCGGCGCGGCCTTTCACGCGCTGTCGATCGACGCCACCGAGGAATGCCTTGCCGGCGGACGGATGCGGCTGATCTGGAGCTGGGACAGCGCCACCGACACCAGCCTGCTGACGCTCGAGGCGCTCGATCAGGCGACGCTGCGCCAGCGCGCGGGCACGGCCCCGCTGTCGCCGCGCCGTGCCGAGGTGGCGGCCCTCGTCGCCGGGGCGCAAGGCGCGCTCCCCGGGCCGCGGGTCGACTGGCTGGCGATCGGCGATCACCTGCAGCCGGTCGGGCCCGGCGCCTGCTTCGCCCCCGCCACCCCGATCGCCACGCCCGAGGGGCTGCGCCCCGCGGGCAGCCTGCAGCCGGGTGACCTGGTCGAGACCGTCGATGCCGGGCCGCAGCCGGTGCTGTGGTCGGGGCGGGTGATGCTGCCCGCGCTTGGCGCACTGCGTCCGGTGCGGCTGAGCGCGCCGAGCTTTGCCGAGCGCACCGACCTCTGGCTTCTGCCGCAGCACCGCATCGCGCTGGCCGGCCCCGCGGTCGACTATCTCTTCGGCGAGGAGGAGGTGCTGATTGCCGCCCAGCATCTGGTCGACGGCTGCAGCGCGCAGCAACCCGACCGGCCCTGCGTGCTGGGCTGGCAGGGGATCATGCTGGAGGGGCACCATCTGCTGATCGCCGACGGCTGTCGGGTGGAAAGCCTCAGCGCCGGGCGGCTGGCGCGGCAACCCGCGCTTGCCCGCACCACCGCGCTCGCCGCGCTGGCCGAGGCGGGCACGCTGCCGGTGCATGCGACACCCGTGCGCCGCGAGCTGGCCCCGCACGAGGCCCAGGCCCTGGCGCTGGCGCGCGCGCGCGGCCGCGGTCCGCTCGCCGCCTGACCCCCGCGCAGCAGAAAGGGGGCCGAAGCCCCCTTTCGCATCTCGTTTTGCGGTCCCGGCCGGTCCTGTCGCGGAGGAGTGGGTCGCGACGGCCCTGCCGGTTCGGCCTTACGCCTCGGCCACGGCCTCGGGCTCGCGGGTTTCCCGCGGCGGACGACCGATCACCTCGCGCAGCGCGTCCAGCTCGATGAAATTGTCGGCCTGGCGACGCAGCTCGTCGGCGATCATCGGCGGCTGCGAGCGGATCGTCGAGACAACCGACACCCGCACGCCCATCCGCTGCAGCGCCTCGACGAGCGGACGGAAATCGCCGTCGCCCGAGAACAGCACGGCATGGTCGAGACGCGGCGCGAGCTCCATCGCGTTGACCGCGAGCTCGATGTCCATGTTGCCCTTGACCTTCCGCCGACCCATCGAGTCGGTGTATTCCTTCGCCGGTTTCGTCACCATCGCGTAGCCGTTGTAATGCAGCCAGTCGACGAGGGGACGGATCGGCGAATATTCTTCGTTCTCGAGCAGCGCGGTATAGTAGAAGGCCCGCACCAGCTTGCCGCGCCGTTCGAACTCCTGCCGGAGCAGCTTGTAGTCGATGTCGAACCCGAGCGCCTTGGCCGCCGCGTAAAGATTCGAACCATCAATGAACAGCGCAAGCCGCTCGTCCTTGTAAAACATCAACACTTCCTTTCGTCTTTGCCCAGCGGTAGGCGTCGTGTGAGTGGTTGACGCGAGGTAGAATATCCCCAATACGCCGCTGCGCACAGTTCCTGACAGAACTGCATAGCAATCGGGCACGGGCAAGGATATCTGTATTTATGGCCAATGACACATTCCTGATTGCCCTAGGGTCAAATCTGCCCTCGGCGGCCGGGCGGCCCGAGCAAACGTTGGCCGCAGCACTGGAAATGATGGCAGGACGGGGACTTGCGCTGATTGCCGTCAGCCGCTTCTATCGCTCGCCCGCGTTCCCGGCGGGCTCGGGCCCCGATTACGTCAACGCCTGCGCCGTGGTGTCGGCCGAGGCCGCGCCCGCCGAGGTTCTGGCGCGGCTCCACGCGATCGAGGAAGAGCTGGGCCGGATCCGCACCGAGCGCTGGCAGGCGCGCAAGATCGACCTCGACCTGATCGCCGCGGGGCACATGGTGCTGCCCGATGCCGAGGCCCAGGCCGCCTGGCGCGCGCTGCCGCTCGAACGGCAGATGCGCGAGACGCCCGCCGAGCTGATCTTGCCGCACCCGCGGCTGCAGGACCGCGGCTTCGTGCTGATTCCCCTCGCCGAGATCGCGCCCGGCTGGCGTCATCCGGCGACCGGCCGGACCGTCACCGAGATGGCCGCAGCCCTGCCCGAGGCGGAAAAAGCCGCCCTGGCGCCGCTCGAGCCCGCCGGGGCGCCGGATTGACCGCTTGTCAAGCCCCGATATTGCGCCTAAATAGGCGCCTCACACCTCCCAAGTCCGATTGGAGATGCCAATGGCCCGCGTGACGGTTGAAGATTGCGTTGACAAAGTTCCGAACCGGTTCGAGCTGGTGATGCTCGCCGCGCATCGGGCGCGCGAAATCGCCGCCGGCTCGCCGCTGACGGTGGACCGCGACAACGACAAGAACCCGGTGGTCGCCCTGCGCGAGATCGCCGAGGAAACGCAGTCCGCCGAGGATCTGCGCGAACGTCTGATCGAATCCCATCAGACGCAGATCGAAGTCGACGAACCCGAAGACGATTCCATGGCGATGCTGATGTCGGGCGAAACCCCCGACCGTCCGCGCGCCGACGACATGGACGAAGAGCGCATGCTCCGCGCCCTGATGGACGCGCAGGGTCGCGACTGAGTCGCACGACCGGCGGGAGGCGGATGCGCGGATGATCGACGTCGAAGACCTGATCGCGCTCGTTCGCAATTACAACCCGCATACGGATGCCGATCTGATCCGTCGGGCCTATGCCTATGGCATGAAGATGCACGACGGACAGTTCCGGCAGTCGGGTGAATCCTACTTCACCCACCCGGTCGCCGTCGCCGCGATCCTGACCGAGCAGCGGCTGGACGATGCGACGATCGTCACGGCACTTCTGCATGACACGATCGAGGACACCCGCTCGACCTATACCGAGGTCGAGGGGCTGTTCGGCCACGAGATCGCCGAGCTTGTCGACGGCGTCACCAAGCTGACCAACCTGCAGCTGTCCTCGAACGCCTCGAAGCAGGCCGAGAACTTCCGCAAGCTTCTGATGGCGATGTCGAAGGACATCCGCGTGCTGCTGGTCAAGCTGGCCGACCGGCTGCACAACATGCGCACGATCAAGTCGATGCGGCCCGAAAAGCAGGCGCAGAAGGCGCGCGAGACGATGGAGATCTTCGCCCCGCTCGCCGGCCGCATGGGCATGCAGTGGATGCGCGAGGAACTCGAGGACCTCGCCTTCAAGGTGCTGAACCCCGAGGCCCGCACCTCGATCATCCGCCGCTTCGTCTCGCTGCAGAAGGAATCGGGCGACGTGATCTCGAAGATCACGCACGACATCCGCACGCTGATGGACAAGGCCGGGATCGAGGCCGACGTCTTCGGCCGGGCGAAGCGCCCCTATTCGATCTGGCGCAAGATGGAGGAGAAGCAGCTTGCCTTCTCGCGCCTGTCCGACATCTACGGCTTCCGCGTCATCACCGAGAATGTCGAGGATTGCTATCGCGTCGTCGGGCTGATCCATCAGCGCTGGCGCGCCGTGCCGGGCCGGTTCAAGGATTACATCAGCCAGCCGAAGACGAACGGGTACCGCTCGATCCACACCACGGTGACGGGCCGCGACGGCAAGCGCGTCGAGGTGCAGATCCGCACCCGGCAGATGCACGAGGTCGCCGAGGCCGGCGTCGCCGCGCACTGGTCCTATCGCGACGGCGAGCCCGCCGAGAACCCCTTCGCCGTCGATCCGGCGAAATGGCTGTCCTCGCTGACCGAGCGCTTCGCCGAGGGCGATCACGAGGAATTCCTCGAGAACGTCAAGCTCGAGATGTATTCCGACCAGGTGTTCTGCTTCACGCCCAAGGGCGATGTGGTGAAGCTGCCGAAGGGCGCGACGCCGATCGACTTCGCCTATGCGATCCACACCCGGATCGGCAATTCCTGCGTCGGCGCCAAGGTCGACGGCATCCGCGTGCCGCTCTGGACCCGGCTGAAGAACGGCCAGTCGGTCGAGATCATCACCGCCGCCGGCCAACGCCCGCAGGCGACCTGGCTCGACATCGTCGGCACCGGCCGCGCCCGCGCCGCGATCCGCAAGAGCCTGCGCGAGGAAGACCGCTCGCGCTTCGTCAAGCTCGGCGCCGAGCTTGCCCGCGTCGCCTTCGAGCATGTCGGCCGCAAGGTGTCCGACAAGGCGCTGCGCACCGCGGCGAAGACCCTCGGCATGGTCGACGAGATCGAACTGCTCGCCCGCCTCGGCTCGGCCGAATTCACCGCGCGCGAAGTGGTCGAGACGCTCTATCCGGAACTCGCCCAGCACGGCCCCGAGACGGTCGAACCGACCCGCGCGGTGATCGGCCTTGGCGCCGACCAGAGCTTCCGCCGCGCCGATTGCTGCCAGCCGCTGCCCGGCGAGCGCATCGTCGGCATCACCTATCGCGGCCAGGGCGTGGTGATCCACGCGATCGACTGCCCCGCGCTCGAGGAATTCGAGGAAGAACCCGAACGCTGGGTCGACCTGCATTGGCAGCCCGGCCAGCATCCGCCCGCCTATACCGCCTCGCTGAAGATCACGATCTCGAACGACGCGGGCGTGCTTGGCCATATCTGCACCTTGATCGGGCAGCAGAAGGCCAATATCTCGGATCTGCATTTCATCGACCGCAAGCCGGACTTTTACTCACTTGTCGTGGAAGTCGAGCTAAGGGACGTGGAACACCTGCACATGCTGCTCACCGCGCTCGAGGCGGAGACGGACGTGGCGCAGGTGGAGCGGTGGCGCGACATCACGCGCAAGCCCTGAGCGGGCCCGAGGGCACCGCGGACGGAGGGAACGGCCCCCGCAAGGGGGAGAAGGACGACGGTGGTTTTCAAGCGGCGCAACAAACGTCCCTTCCTTCAGGCGCTGCGCGAGGCGGTCTGGCCGCGCGGCGGCTGGACGCGTGCCTTCCATTACATCCGGCACCGGCTGAACCGCCTGCCCGACCGGCCCGAGCGCATCGCCCGCGGCATCTTCGCCGGCGTGCTGATCTCCTTCACCCCGCTTTTCGGCTTTCACCTCGGCGGCGCAGTGGCGCTTGCCTGGCTGGTGCGCGGCAACATCATCGCCGCACTCTTCGGCACGCTGGTCGGCAACCCGCTGACCTTCCCGCTGATCGCGCTCATCTCGATCAAGCTCGGCCACTGGATGCTCGGCCGCCACCTTGCCCAGGTCCGGACCGAGGGGCTGTTCGAGACCTTCGCGCATGCCTTCCACGACCTGCGCCACAATCTTTTCGCCCTGTTCACCCATGAGCCGACGCAATGGCACGGGCTGGCGAATTTCTTCGACGGCATCTTCCTGCCCTATCTCGTGGGCGGGCTGCTGCCGGGCATCGCCGCGGGGCTGGTGTGCTATTTCATCGCCCTGCCGATCGTCACCGCCTATCAGAACCGCCGCCGCACCCGGCTGAAGGAGCGGCTGACGAAGATCCGCGCCAAGATCAGTCCGCGCCGCAAGGACGGCCCGCCGCCGCCCGGCGAGGGCTGAGCCTGCCGAGACGGGCCCGCAACGCCGCGCGCCCCCTTTTCTTCCGCGCGGGCTTGCGCGCATACTCCCGCCGCACTGACCGGAGGATCCCATGCCCCACTCGCTTCGCCTTGGCGTCAACATCGACCACGTCGCCACCCTGCGCAACGCCCGCGGCGCCGCCTATCCCGACCCGCTGCGCGCGGCCCTGCTGGCCGAGGCGGCAGGCGCGGACGGCATCACCGCCCACCTGCGCGAGGATCGCCGCCACATCCGCGACAGCGACATCGCCGCGCTGAAGGCCGGGCTCGGGATCCCGCTCAACTTCGAGATGGCGCCTTCCGACGAGATGCAGGCGATCGCGCTGGCCACCGCGCCGCATGCCTGCTGCCTCGTCCCCGAGAAGCGGCAGGAGGTGACGACCGAGGGCGGGCTCGACGTGGTGGCCGATCTGCCGCGGCTGACCGAGTATGTCGGCGCGCTGAACGAGGCGGGGATCCGCGTCTCGATGTTCATCGGCCATGACCCGGCACAGATCGAGGCCTCGGCGCAGATCGGCGCGGCGGTGATCGAGCTGCACACCGGCCATTACTGCGACATGCATTATGCCGGCCGCTTCGCCGAGCGCGACCTCGAGCTCGAGGCGCTGGCGGCCGGTGCGGCCTATGCCAATTCGCTCGGCCTCGAGGTGCATGCGGGCCATGGCCTGACCTTCGAGACGGTCGGCCCGGTCGCGGCGATGCCCGAGATCCGCGAGCTGAACATCGGCCATTTCCTGATCGGCGAGGCGGTGTTCATCGGCCTCGAGGGCGCGATCGGCCAGATGCGCGCCCTGATGGACGCCGCGCGGGGCGAGTGAGCGTGATTCTCGGCATCGGCTCCGACCTCGCCAATATCGACCGCATCGCCGCGACGCTTGACCGTTTCGGCGATCGGTTCCGCACCCGCGTCTTCACCGAGACCGAGATCGCCAAGGCCGAGCGGCGCGCCGATATCGCCGGCACCTATGCCAAACGCTGGGCGGCAAAGGAGGCCTGCTCGAAGGCGCTCGGCACCGGGTTGCGGATGGGGATCTCCTGGCGCGACATGGCGGTGACGAATCTGCCGACCGGGCAGCCGGTGATGCACCTCACCGGCTGGGCCGCCGAACGGCTTGCCACGATGACCCCGCCCGGCCACGAGGCGATCGTTCACGTCACATTGACCGACGACGCCCCCTGGGCGCAGGCTTTCGTGGTGATCGAGGCACGACCCCTTCCTTGACTTGGGCGCCGCCCCAAGCCTAGGAAGGCGGGACTTTTCACAAGCGGGGCAGGGAATGGCCAAGAAATCCGAAGGCGGCATCGTCGAGACGGTGAAAACCATCGTCTGGGCACTGGTGATCGCGGGGGTGTTCCGCACCCTGTTCTTCCAGCCGTTCTGGATTCCCTCGGGCTCGATGAAGGACACGCTGCTGATCGGCGACTTCCTCTTCGTGAACAAGATGGCCTATGGCTATTCGAGCCATTCCTGCCCGTTCTCCGCCTGCCCGATCTCGGGGCGCCTCTTCGCGCGCGAACCCGAGCGCGGCGATGTCGTCGTCTTCCGTCACCCGACGAAGAACGTCGACTTCATCAAGCGGCTGATCGGCCTGCCCGGCGACAAGATCCAGATGGTGCACGGCGTGCTGCAGATCAACGGCGAGCCGGTGAAGCTCGCCGATGCCGGCACCTTCACCGAGGAGAAGGCACCGCAGGGCCCGCAGCAGCTGATGCCGCGCTGCGAGAACGACCCGGTCGGGATCGGCGGCACCTGCCTGAAGGCACGCCAGACCGAGACCCTGCCGAATGGGGTCAGCCACGACATCCTGAACATCTCGGACAATTGGGTGGCCGACGACACGCCGGTCTTCACCGTGCCCGAGGGTCAGTATTTCTTCATGGGCGACAACCGCGACAATTCCGAGGACAGCCGCTTCCCGGCCGCCGCCGGCGGGCTTGGCTTCGTGCCGGCGGAATACCTGATCGGCCGCGCCGACCGGGTGATGTTCTCCTCGGCGGGCAAGTCGCTCTTCTACTTCTGGACCTGGCGTCCGGACCGTTTCTTCAAGGCGATCGACTGAGGTGAGGGCGTGAAGGTCGGCTCCGACATCGAGGCATTCATGGACAGGCTCGGGCACCGCTTCGCGAAGCCCGAGCTTCTCGTTCGCGCGCTCACCCACAGCTCGATCGGCTCGGCCACCCGGCCCGACAACCAGCGGCTCGAATTCCTGGGCGACCGCGTGCTCGGGCTCAGCATCGCCGAGGCGCTGTTCAAGGCCGACCGCACCGCCTCCGAGGGCCAGCTGGCGCCGCGCTTCAACGCGCTGGTGCGCAAGGAGACCTGCGCCGATGTCGCCCGCCAGATCGACCTCGGCGCGGTGCTGAAGCTCGGCCGGTCGGAAATGATGTCGGGCGGCCGCCGCAAGGAGGCGCTGCTCGGCGACGCGATGGAGGCGGTGATCGCCGCCGTGCATCTCGACGCGGGCTTCGAGACGGCGCGCAAGCTCGTGCTGCGGCTCTGGGGCGAGCGGGTCGAGACCGTCGAGGAAGACGCCCGCGACGCCAAGACCGCGCTGCAGGAATGGGCCCAGGCCCGCGGCCTGCCGCCACCGGCCTACGAGACCGTGTCGCGCACCGGCCCCGACCATGCGCCGGTCTTCACCATCGAGGTGCATCTCGCCTCGGGCGAGAGCGAGCGCGCCAAGGCCGGCTCGAAACGCATCGCCGAACAATCCGCCGCCAAGGCGCTCCTGACCCGCCTGGAGGGCGACACATGACCGAAGACACCCCGCATCCCGAGCACACCCGCGCGGGCTTCGTCGCGCTGATCGGCGAGCCGAACGCCGGCAAGTCGACCCTGCTGAACCGCATGGTCGGCGCCAAGGTCTCGATCGTCACCCACAAGGTGCAGACGACGCGCGCCCGCATCCGCGGCGTGTGCATGGCGGGCGAGACGCAGATCGTCTTCGTCGACACCCCCGGCATCTTCCGCCCGCGCCGCCGGCTCGACCGCGCCATGGTCACCGCGGCCTGGGGCGGCGCCTCGGATGCCGACATCATCGTGCTTCTGATCGAGGCACATCGCGGCCTGACCGACGGCACCCGCGCGATCATCGAGGCGCTGAAGGAACGCGCCGGCGAACAGCCGGTCGCACTTGCGATCAACAAGATCGACAAGGTCAAGGCCGAGCGCCTGCTCGAACTGGCGCAGTCGGCGAACGAGGCCTTCCCCTTCGTCAGGACCTTCATGATCTCGGCCGAGCGCGGCTATGGCGTCGACGATCTGCGCGAATGGCTGGCGGGCGAGCTGCCCGAGGGCCCGTGGTTCTACCCCGAGGACCAGATCGCCGACCTGCCGATGCGCCAGATCGCCGCCGAGGTCACGCGCGAGAAGCTGACCCTGCGTCTGCACGAGGAGCTGCCCTATCAGCTCACCGTCGAGACCGAGAAATGGGAGGACCGCAAGGACGGCTCCACCCGCATCGACCAGCTGATCTATGTCGCGCGCGAGGGCCACAAGGGCATCGTGCTCGGCAAAGGCGGCGAGACGATCAAGGCGATCTCGACCGCGGCCCGCGCCGATCTTGCCGAATTTCTCGGCCGGCCGGTGCATCTCTTCCTGCAGGTGAAGGTGCGCCCGAACTGGCTCGACGAGGCCGAGCGCTATTCCGAGATGGGGCTCGACTTCAAGGACGGCGACTGAATGGGCCTCCGCCTCGCCGCGGAGGTCTGGGTGCGCGCCTATCTGCGACGGCTGGAGATCGCCAATATCCCCGCCTATGTCGCCGCCCGCGGCGAGCCGACCTCCGGCGCGGTGATGGTGAAATGCGCCACCCTCGACGGCCGCGCGACGCTGTGGCAGCGCAGCTTCGATCTGACGACCGGCGCGCGCAAATGGATGATCCTGACCGAGGGCCCGGAACCCGAGGTCGACGCCTCGATCCGCCGCCAGCGCGGCTTCGACCCCGACCTCTGGGTGATCGAGATCGAAAGCCGCGACGGCCGCACCCTGCTCGACGAGGAAGGCCTCAGCGACTGAGCCCCGCCCGGACGCCCCTTTCCCTTTCTCCTTGCCGGAAATACCTTCGGGGGGTCCGGGGGGCAGACGGCCCCCCGGCCTCTCCGCCCGGAACCCCGCCCCGGAACCCCCGCATGGACTGGCAAGACCACGGCACCATCCTCTCGACCCGCCCGCAGGGCGAGACCTCGGCGCTGATCGAGGTGTTCACGGCCGCCCATGGCCGGCACGCGGGCGTGGTGCGCGGCGGCGCCTCGCGGAAGATGGCGGCGACGCTGCAGCCCGGCTCCTCCGTCGCCCTGCGCTGGCGCGCCCGGCTCGAGGACCAGCTCGGCACCTTCACCGTCGAACCGATCGCCTCGCGCGCGGGCGCAATGAGCGACCGGCTGGCGCTTGCGGGGCTGTCCGCCACCTGCGCGATGCTTGCCTTCGCCCTGCCCGAACGCGCCCCCCATCCCGCGCTCTTCGCCGCCACCGAGCCGCTTTTCGCGGTGATCGGCGATGCGGTGCCGGGCTGGCCGCTCGATTATCTCCGCTGGGAGATGCAGCTGCTCGACGAGCTCGGCTATGGGCTCGACCTCGGCCGCTGCGCCGTCACCGGCACGCGCGAGGATCTGGCCTTCGTCAGCCCCCGCAGCGGCCGCGCCGTCAGCCGCGCGGGCGCCGGGGACTGGGCGCCGCGGCTGCTGCCGCTGCCCGCCTGCCTCTTGGGTCAGGGACCGGCAAGCTGGGCGGAGATCTCGGACGGGTTGCGCCTCACCGGTCATTTCCTCGACCGGTTCGCGGCCGAGCACGGCAGCCGGACACTCCCTGCCGCCCGCACCCGGCTGATCGCGGCACTTGCCCGTCAGGGCTGAGTGCGGTCGTCGAGCACCAGCTGCAACAGCGCCAGATCCAGCCAGCGGCCGAATTTCTGCCCGACCTCGGGCATCGTGCCGACGGCGCGGAAGCCGAGCTGCTCGTGCAGCGCGATCGAGGCCGCATTGCCCGCCTCGATCGCCGCCACCATCACATGCAGCCCCTCGGCGCGCGCGAAGGCGATCAGCTGCGTCATCAGCGCCCGGCCCCGGCCGCCACCGCGCCGGTCGGACCGGATGTAGACCGAATGCTCGACCGTCTCGCGATAGCCATCGAAGGCGCGGAACGGGCCATAGCTCGCATAGCCCGTGACCTCGCCCGCCTCCTCGAGCACGAGGACCGGCAGCCCCGCGCCCTGCCGCGCGCTCATCCAGGCGATGCGGTTCGCGGCATCGACCTCGACATCGTTCCAGATCGCCGTCGTGTTGCGCACGGCGTCGTTGTAGATCGCCGCAAGGGCCTCGGCATCTTCGGCAATGGCGTCACGGATCATCGCAATCTCCTTTGCCGCCAGTGAGCGCAAAGAGACCCGCGATGCAATGAAAAACGGGGCCCGAAGGCCCCGTTTCCCTCCCTGTTATGTCGGGCCTCAGCCGAGCAGGCGGCGGGCGATGACCTGCGCCTGGATCTCGGCCGCGCCCTCGAAGATGTTCAGGATGCGCGCGTCGCACAGGATCCGCGAGATCGTGTATTCGAGCGCGAAGCCGTTGCCGCCATGGATCTGCAGCGCGTTGTCGGCCGCCGCCCAGGCGACACGGGCGCCCAGAAGCTTCGCCATCCCCGCCTCGAGGTCGCAGCGCCGGCCGTGATCCTTCTGCCAGGCCGAGAAATAGGTGAACTGGCGCGCGATCATGATCTCGACCGCCATCATCGCCAGCTTGCCCGAGACCCGCGGGAACTCGATCAGCGACTTGCCGAACTGCTTGCGGTCGATCGCATATTGCATGCCGATCTCGCAGGCCGACTGCGCCACGCCGACGGCGCGCGCCGCGGTCTGGATGCGGGCCGATTCGAAGGTCTCCATCAGCTGCTTGAAGCCGCGCCCGGTCTCGCCGCCGAGAAGGTTCTCGCCCTTCACCCGGAAACCGTCGAAGCCGAGCTCGTATTCCTTCATGCCGCGATAGCCCAGCACCTCGATCTCGCCGCCGGTCATGCCGGGCGTCGGGAAGGGGTTGTCGTCGGTGCCCGGGGTCTTTTCGGCCAGGAACATGCTCAGCCCGCGCCAGTCGCTGGTCTCGGGCTCGGTGCGGGCCAGAAGCGTCATCACATGGGTGCGCTGCGCATGGGTGATCCAGGTCTTGTTGCCGGTGATGACCCAGTCATCCCCCTCGCGCACCGCGCGGGTGCGCAGGCTGCCCAGATCCGAACCGGTGTTCGGCTCGGTGAAGACCGCGGTCGACAGGATCTCGCCGCTCGCGAGCGCGGGCAGCCATTTCTTCTTCTGCTCCTCGGTGCCGCCGCACAGGATCAGCTCGGCCGCGATTTCCGAGCGCGTGCCGAGCGAGCCGACGCCGATGTAGCCGCGCGAAAGCTCTTCGGTGACGACCACCATCGAGGCCTTCGACAGGCCAAGCCCACCGTATTCCTCGGGAATGGTCAGGCCGAAGACGCCAAGCTCGGCAAGCTCCTCGATGATCTCCATCGGGATGAGCTCGTCCTTCAGGTGCCACTCATGCGCGTTCGGGATCACCCGTTCCTCGGCATAGCGGTGGAACTGCTCGCGGATCATCTCGAGGTCTTCATCAAGGCCCGAGGCACCGAAGAGCGCCCGCCCCTGATTGTCGCGCATCAGCGCGACAAGGGCCGCGCGGGCGGCGGGGCTGTTGCCCTCGGCCATCAGTTTCGCGGCGGCGTCGGAGGGGCTCCAGCTCAGCCCGAGGTCATGCAGACGCGCCACCTCGCCCTGGCTCATCGGGATGCCGCCGGCGATCTGGTTCAGGTATTCGCCGAAGCCGATCTGCAGCAGCAGCCCTTCCATCTCGCCGAAACCGCCCGCCTCGGCGACGCGGCCGGCCCAGGCCCGCAGCTGCACCAGCGACTGTTCATAGGTCGCCAGCCAGGCCAGCGCATGGGCGGCGAACTGCTCGCGCTCGAGCGCCGATCCCGAGACCTTGCCCTGATGGCTCACCTTCGCGCGCAGGTTGGCGGTGGCCTCGGACAGCAGCGTGGCGAGCTCGGGCAGCGCCGCCTCGGTCAGAGCGAGCAGGTCAGGAAGAACAGTCGTCGTGGTCATGTCAGCCCCATCTTGCGCCCGGAATCGGCGCCTCGTCTTGCGTTGGTCCCGTGCTTAGGCATTTTGCAACCGCAGCGCAATAAAAATTCGCAAGCGCAGCATGATTGGACCGAATATGTCGCGGCGATTTTCACCTTTTCGCTGCCGCGCCGCCCGGGCTGGACGCAGCGGGCGGCGCGCATTAGGTCAGGGGCAGACCAAGGAGAGCGCGATGAAGCCAGCCCTGACCCTCTACCTCGCCGCGCCGCGCGGCTTTTGCGCCGGCGTCGACCGGGCGATCAAGATCGTCGAGATGGCGCTCGAGAAATGGGGGGCGCCGGTCTATGTGCGCCACGAGATCGTGCACAACAAGTTCGTCGTCGACGGGCTGCGCGACAAGGGTGCGGTCTTCGTAGAGGAGCTGGACGAGGTGCCCGCCGACCGGCCGGTGATCTTCTCGGCGCATGGCGTGCCGAAATCGGTGCCGGCCGAGGCGCAGCGGCGCGAGATGATCTGGGTCGATGCCACCTGCCCGCTGGTCAGCAAGGTGCATATCGAGGCCGAGCGCCACCACGAGGCGGGGCTGCAGATGGTGATGATCGGCCATGCCGGCCACCCCGAGGTGCTGGGCACGATGGGGCAGCTGCCCGAGGGCGAGGTGCTTCTGGTCGAGACCGTGGCCGATGTCGCGCATCTGGAACCGCGCGATCCGGCGCGCCTTGCCTTCATCACCCAGACGACGCTCTCGGTCGACGACACCACCGAGATCGTCGCGGCGCTGAAGGCGCGCTTCCCGGCGATCGTCGGGCCGGCAAAGGAAGACATCTGCTATGCCACGACGAACCGGCAGGCGGCGGTGAAGGCGATCGCGCCGAAGATCGACGCGCTGCTGGTGATCGGCGCGCCGAACTCGTCGAACTCGCGCCGTCTGGTCGAGGTGGGCCGCGCCGAGGGCTGCGCCTACAGCCAGCTGGTGCAGCGCGCGACCGACATCGACTGGCGCGCACTCGAGGGCATCCGGGCAGTCGGCGTGACCGCGGGCGCCTCGGCCCCCGAGGTGCTGGTGAACGAGGTGATCGATGCCTTCGCCGAGCACTATGCATTGACCGTCGAACGGGTCGAAACCGCGCGCGAGGATATCGAGTTCAAGGTGCCGCGGGTGTTGCGCACCGCCTGAGGGCGGGGCAAACGGAGCGGACAGATGCGGGGCGCTGCCCCGCACCCCGGGATATTTGGAGCGATTGGAAGACATGGCCGAGTTCTTTGCATGGACCGACGGCGCCTGCTCGGGCAACCCGGGGCCGGGCGGCTGGGGTGTGCTGATGCGCGCGATGGAGGGTGAGAGCGTCGCCAAGGAGCGCGAGCTGAACGGCGGCGAGGCGATGACCACCAACAACCGGATGGAGTTGCTGGCGGCGATCAGCGCGCTCGAGGCGCTGACCCGCGAGGTGGCGATCACCATCACCACCGATTCGGCCTATGTGAAGAACGGGGTGACCGGCTGGATCCACGGCTGGAAGCGCAACGGCTGGAAAACCGCAGACCGCAAGCCGGTGAAGAACGTCGATCTGTGGCAGCGGCTCGATGCGGCGCAGGCGCGCCACAAGGTGACCTGGAAATGGATCAAGGGTCACGCCGGCCACGCCGAGAACGAGCGCGCCGACGAGCTCGCCCGCGCCGGCATGGCCCCCTATAAAGGCGGCAAATAACCCGCTAGCATCGGGCGACACCGCAGCGAGGCGCCGCCATGACCCCCGGGGATCAGCATCCGGTCATCGACTATCTGACGACGCTGCCCGTTGGCATCGCGCTCGATTACGTCTCGGTCTTCGTCTTCGCGCTGACGGGCGCGCTCGTCGCCTCGCGCCAGCAGCTCGACCTGGTGGGGTTCATCTTCATCGCGGCGCTGACCGCCGTTGGCGGCGGCACGCTGCGCGATCTGCTGATCGGGCGGATCCCGGTGTTCTGGGTGGGCAAGCCCGAATACATGGTGCTGATCGCCGGGGCGGCGGTGCTCGTCTTCTTCACCGCGCATCTGCTGGAAAGCCGCTATCGCGCGCTTCTGTGGCTCGATGCCTGCGCGCTCGCCGTCGCCGTGCCGGCGGGCGTCGCGGTGACGATGTCGCGCGGGCACGGGCCGGTCACCGTGCTCATCATGGGGGTGGTCACCGGATCGTTTGGCGGGCTGATGCGCGATGTCGTGTGCAACGAGGTGCCGCTGACGCTGAAACAGGGCGAGCTCTATCTCAGCTGCGCCTTTGCCGGGGCGGGGGCGGCGCTGCTGCTGACCGCCGCCGGCGCGCCGGGGCTGCCCGCGGCGATCGGCTGCGGTCTCGTCACCTTCGCCCTCAGGGCGGGGTCGCTGCGCTGGGGCTGGAAGCTGCCGGTCTACAAGCCCCGCCCGCCCCGCCCGCACGGTTAGAGGAAGAGCTGCAGCACCAGCGGCGCGAGGAAGGCGGTCAGCACCGCATTGAGCCCCATCCCGATCGAGGCGAAGACCCCCGCCGTGTCGTTCACCTGAAAGGCGCGGGCGGTGCCGATGCCATGCGCCGCGACCCCGGTCGCAAAGCCGCGCGCGCGCCAGTCGGTCAGCCCGATCGCGTTCAGCATCGGGGTGACGAAGATCGCCCCGATCATCCCCGTCAGCAGCACCAGCACCGCGGTCAGCGTCGGCGCGCCGCCAAGGCTTTCCGAAATCCCGATGGCGACCGGAGCGGTCGCCGATTTCGGCGCAAGCGTGGCGAGCAGCCCCTTGTCCGCGCCAAGCGCCCAGGCGATCGCCAGCGCCGAGAACACCGCAGTGAACGAGCCCGCGACCAGCGCCACCGCGATCGGCACCAGTGCCTTGCGGATCTTCCCGAGGTTCGCCTGCAGCGGCACGGCGAGGCACACCGTCGCCGGGCCCAGCATGAAGTGCACGAATTGCGCGCCGTCGAAATAGCTTTCGTAATTCGTGCCGGTCAGCCAGAGCAGCACCGCCAGCAGCGCCACCGCGATCATCACCGGGTTGGCGATCGGGTTGCAGCGCGCCAGCCGATAGATGCGGTCGCCCGCCCAATAGGCGATCAGCGTCGCGGCGAGCCACAGGAGCGGCTTCGAGGCGAGATAGGACCAGATCAGCGCGGCGTCAGTCATCGGGGTTGCTCCCCACCAGCCGCGCGACCCAGGTGAAGGTCAACGCCCCCACGGTGATCGCCAGAAGCGTCGAGACGACGAGCGAGACCGCCAGCGCCAGCCCGTGCGCGGCGATCGTCGGCAGGTGCGCGACCACCCCCACCCCCGCCGGCACGAAGAGCAGCGCCAGATTGGCCAGAAGCCCCTGCGCCGCGGGCCGGATCAGCGCACCGAGCGGCGGGATCACCTGCAGCGCCACGACCAGCCCCACCATGCCCAGCACCGGCCCGGGCAGCGGCAGGTGCAGCGCGCGCGAGATCACCTCGCCCACGAGCTGAAAGATCAGGATGATTGACAGAGCCGGGACCATCGGCCTTTCCTTGTTGCGAGGCGTTTTGCCCAGCCTAGGCGAGGCGCGGGCGGGATCAAGCCGAAACCCGCGCAGATCTTGTGGATAACCCCGCCTCTGCCCGCCAGATCGTGGGGGGCGCGGTTGACTCGTCCGCCCCCGCCCCCGAAACTGCCCCACCCTGAACGGAATCGGAAAGATCTGCCTTGCGCTTCTCCCGCCTGCGCCTGAACGGCTTCAAGAGCTTCGTCGACCCGACCGACCTCGTGATCCACGACGGTCTGACCGGCGTCGTCGGGCCGAACGGCTGCGGCAAGTCGAACCTGCTCGAGGCGCTTCGCTGGGTGATGGGCGAAAACCGCGCCTCGGCGATGCGCGGCGGCGGCATGGAGGACGTGATCTTCGCCGGCGCCGCCACCCGGCCCGCGCGCAACTTCGCCGAGGTCTCGCTCAGCATCGACAACACCGAACGGCTGGCGCCCTCGGGCTTCAACGACGCCGACACGCTGGAGATCGTGCGCCGGATCACCCGTGATGCCGGCTCGGCCTACAAGGTGAACGGCAAGGACGTGCGGGCACGTGACGTGCAGATGCTGTTCGCCGATGCCTCGACCGGCTCGCAATCGCCGGCGCTGGTGCGGCAGGGGCAGATTTCCGAACTCATCAACGCCAAGCCGAAGGCGCGGCGGCGGATCCTGGAAGAGGCCGCGGGGATCTCGGGCCTCTATCAGCGCCGGCACGAGGCCGAGCTGAAGCTCAATGGCGCCGAACAGAACCTGCTGCGCGTCGATGATGTGATCGAGCAGCTCGGCGGACAGCTGGCGACGCTTGCCCGGCAGGCCCGGCAGGCGGCGCGCTATCGCGAACTTGGTGCCGCGCTGCGCCGGGCCGAGGGGATGCTGCTCTATCGGCGCTGGCGCGAGGCCGACCTCGCCCGCGAGGAGGCCGAGGCGGGGCTGCGTGCGCGGCTGACCGCGGCGGCGCAGGCCGAAGGCGCGGCGCGCGCCGCCGCGAAGGCGCGCGCGGTGCAGGAAGACGCGCTGCCGCCGCTGCGCGAGGAAGAGGCGATCGCCGGCGCGATCCTGCAGCGGCTGATGCTGCAGCGCGATGCGCTCTCGGATCAGGAAGCGCAGGCCGCCGCCCGGATCGAGACGCTGAAATCGCGCATCACCCAGCTTGACCGCGACATGGAGCGCGAGGCCGGGCTGAACCGCGATGCCGGCGAGACGATCGAGCGGCTCGACTGGGAGATGGGCCAGCTGCTGAAGGCGGCCGAGGGCCAGGACGACAAGCTCGAGGCGGCGGCAGAGGCCTCGGCCGAGGCGGCGGGGGTTCTGGCCGACCGCGAGGCGCAACTCGCCGAGATGACCGAGGACGTGGCGCGGCTGGCGGCCCGGCACGGCTCGGCGCAGCGGCTTTTGTCGGACAGCCGTGCGACCGCGACGCGCGCCGAGGCCGAGGCCGCGCGCGCAGCCGGTCAGGCCGAGGAAGCCGCCGAGGCGCTTGACCGTGCCGGCGAGGCCTTCGAGGCGGCGCAGATCGCGCAGGAAGAGGCGCAGGAGGCGACCGAGACCGCCGAGGAGATGCTGACCGCCGCCGAGGAAGCCCGCGCCGAGGTGCAGGCCCGCGAATCCGCCGCCCGCGCCATGCGCTCCGAGGCCGAGGGCGAGGCCGGCGCGCTGCGCGCCGAGGTGACGGCGCTTGCCCGGCTGGTCGAGCGCGAGGCGGCAAGCGGCCAGCAGCTTCTCGACCGGGTGCAGGTGGAGCCGGGCTATGAGGCAGCGCTTGGCGCGGCGCTGGCCGACGATCTGCGCGCCCCCGAGGTCGGGGAAGACGCCGCCTCGGGCTGGGGGCTTCTGCCCGATTACGACGCGCCGCAACCGCTGCCCGACGGCGTCGCGCCGCTGGCCTCGCATGTCGGCGTGCCCGAGGTTCTGACCCGCCGCATCGGCCAGATCGGCCTTGTGGCGGATGCGGCCGAGGGCGCGCGGTTGCAACCGCTGCTGGCGCCCGGTCAACGGCTCGTGTCGCTGGCGGGCGATCTGTGGCGGTGGGACGGGTTCCGCGCCGGCGCCGAGGATGCACCAAGCGCCGCGGCGCTGCGGCTGCGCCAGCTCAACCGTCTGGTCGAGCTGAAACGCGATCTCGAGGAGGTCGCGGCGCGGGCCGAAGGCGCACGGCAGGCCCATGAGGCGCTGACGCGCGCGCTCGCCGATGCCTCGGCCGCCGATGCCCGCGCCCGCGAGGCGCGCCGTGCCGCCGATCAGCGTCTGGCCGAAGCGGGTCGCGCGCTGAGCCGGGCCGAGGCCGAACGCGCGATCGCGGCGGGCAAACTCGAATCCGCGCGGCTGGCGATGAAACGGCATGGCGACGAGGCGTCGTCGGCGCGGCTCGCCCTTGCCGAGGCCGAGGCGCAATCGGCGGCGCTGCCGGACCTTGATGCCGCGCGCGCCGATGTCGACGCGGTGAAGATGACGGTCGAGGCGGCGCGGGTGACGATGCTGACCCGCCGCTCGGCGCATGACGAGATCCGCCGCGAGGGCGAGGCCCGGCTGAAGCGCCGGCAGGAGATCACCAAGGAGCTGTCGGGCTGGCGCCACCGGCTCGAGACCGCCGAGAAGCGCTCGGCCGAACTCGCCGCGCGCCGGGCCGAGGCAGTGGACGAGCTCTCCGAGGCCGCCGAGGTGCCCGAGGAGCTGGCCGCGAAGCGCGAGGAGCTGTCCGAGGCGATCGAGACGGCCGAGGAGCGCCGCGGCACCGCGTCGGAACGGCTGGGCGCGGCCGAGGCCGCGCTGCGCGAGGCACAACTGGCCGAGCGCGAGGCCGAACGTCAGGCCGGCGAGGCGCGCGAGGGCCGCGCCCGCGCCGAGGCCCGGGTCGAGGCCGCCCGCGCGACGCTGTCGCAGGCCGCCGACCGCATCCTCGAGGTGACCGAGCAATCGCCGCAGGCGCTGTTCGAGAGCCTTGGCGAGGGGGCCGAGGAAATGCCCGGCGCCGAGGAGCTGGAGACCGAGGTCGCCCGGCTGAAGCGCAGCCGCGAGGCGCTTGGCGCGGTGAACCTGCGCGCCGAGGAAGACGCGCGCGAGGTGCAGGGCGAATATGACACGCTGGTGCAGGAGAAGAGCGACCTCGAAGAGGCGATCCGCAAGCTGCGCTCGGGCATCCAGGGGCTGAACCGCGAGGGGCGCGAGCGGCTGCTGACCGCCTTCGAACAGGTGAACCAGAGCTTCCGCAACCTCTTCACCCACCTCTTCGGCGGCGGCGAGGCCAACCTCGTGCTGATCGAATCGGACGACCCGCTCGAGGCGGGGCTCGAGATCATGTGCCAGCCGCCGGGCAAGAAGCTGTCGACGCTGTCGCTTCTGTCGGGCGGCGAGCAGACTCTGACCGCGCTGGCGCTGATCTTCGCGGTGTTCCTGGCGAACCCGGCGCCGATCTGCGTGCTCGACGAGGTCGACGCACCGCTCGACGATGCGAACGTGACCCGGTTCTGCGACCTGATGGACGAGATGACGCGGCGCACCGACACCCGCTTCCTCGTCATCACCCACCACGCGGTGACGATGAGCCGGATGGACCGGCTGTTCGGGGTGACGATGCAGGAGCAGGGCGTGAGCCAGCTCGTCTCGGTCGACCTCAAGCGCGCCGAGCAGCTGGTGGCCTGACAGCCGCGGGGGCTGGACATCCGCCGCCCGCGCCCCATCTTCTGCGCCAGACCGCAACAGGAGGGAACCGCATGAGCAGGACCTATGCGAAGACGCCCGAGGCGCTGGCCCGGCTGACGCCCGAGCAATACCGGGTGACGCAGGAAAGCGGCACCGAACGGCCCTTCACCGGCGAATACACCGACACCACCGAGCCCGGGCTTTACGTCGACGTGGTCTCGGGCGAGCCGCTCTTCGCCTCGCAGGACAAGTTCGACAGCCATTGCGGCTGGCCGTCCTTCACCCGTCCGCTCGAGGCCGAGCACGTCACCGCGCATCGCGACCTCAGCCATGGCATGGTGCGGGTCGAGGTGCGCTCGAAACACGGCGACAGCCATCTGGGCCACGTCTTCCCCGACGGGCCGCAGGACCGCGGCGGGCTGCGCTATTGCATCAACTCGGCCAGCCTGCGCTTCATCCCGCGCGACCGGATGGAGGCCGAAGGCTATGGCGACTATCTGGACATGGTGAAATGATGACCGAGACGGCCCTTCTTGCCGGCGGCTGCTTCTGGGGGATGCAGGATCTGATCCGCAAGCTGCCGGGCGTGGTGTCGACCCGCGTCGGCTATAGCGGCGGCGACGTGGAGAACGCGACCTACCGCCACCACGGCACCCATGCCGAGGCGATCGAGATCACCTTCGACCCGGCGCAGATCAGCTATCGCCGGCTGCTGGAATTCTTCTTCCAGATCCACGACCCGACCACGCCGAACCGGCAGGGCAACGACATCGGCCCCTCCTACCGCTCGGCGATCTTCTACGCCTCCGAGGCGCAGCGCCAGACCGCGCTCGACACCATCGCGGATGTCGACGCCTCGGGCCTGTGGCCGGGCAAGGTGGTGACCGAGCTCGCCCCCGCCGGCCCGTTCTGGCAGGCCGAGCCCGAGCATCAGGACTACCTCGAGCGCTTCCCGAACGGCTATACCTGCCACCGGATCCGGCCGGGCTGGGTGCTGCCGCGGCGCGCGGCCGAGTGACCTGCGGGCGCGCTTCGCGCCTTGCGCAAAAGATGGGCGGGGCGCCGCATTTCCCGGCGCCCCACCCGACGGCCCGCCGGGGCCGCCCCCCCGCCGCGGCAGCGCGCTTGCCTTCCGCCCCGGCCCGGTCCACCCGGACAGAAAAGAGGCCACGCCATGACCCGTCCCCTCTCCATCGTCGTCGTCGAGAAGGACCGCGACCGCGCACGGATGATCGTCGACGGCCTGCGCGAGGCCGGCGCGCATGAGGTCGTGGTGATCGGCGACGAGGTCGGCCTTGCCCGCCGCATCGCCGAGCGCAACCCCGACATCGTGCTGATCGACCTCGCCTCGCCCTCGCGCGACGTGCTCGAGGAGCTGACGCTTGCCACCGCGCCGATGGAGCGCCCGGTGGCGATGTTCGTCGACCGCACCGACGGCGGGCTGACCCGGGCGGCGATCGAGGCCGGGGTCTCGGCCTATGTCGTCGACGGGCTGCGGCCGGAACGGCTGACGCCGATCCTCGATGCCGCGATCGCGCGCTTTGCGCTGCTGCAGAAGATGCGCGCGGAACTGGCCGCGACGCGGCGCGCGCTGGAAGAGCGCAAGGTGATCGACCGCGCCAAGGGCCTTCTGATGCGGGCGCGCAACATTGACGAGGACGCGGCCTATGCGCTGCTGCGCAAGACGGCGATGGCGCAGGGGCGCAAGATCGCCGATGTGGCGCAGGCGCTGGTCACCGCCGCGGAGCTGCTGAAATGAGCGAGACGCTGCGCCTTGGCTATATCCCGCTGATCGACGCGGCGCCCTTCTTCATCGCGCAATCGCTGGGCTTTGCCGAGGCCGAGGGGCTGGTGCTTGACCTGCGTCCCGCGCCGTCGTGGTCGGCGCTGCGCGACATGCTGGCCATGGGCGCGGTCGAGGCGGCGCAGATGCTGTCGCCGGTGCCGGTCGCAGCCGCGCTCGGTCTGGGCGCCAGCCAGGCCCGGTTCGAGGCGCTGCAGCTGCTGAACGCGAATGGCGACGTGATCGGCGTGTCGCGGGCGCTCGCTGCCACGATGCGCGCGGCGGGCCACCCGTTCGATTTCGCGGATGCCCGCACGGCGGGGGCGGCGCTGCTGGCCGCGGCCGGAGCCCGGCTGCGCATCGGCGTGCCCTTCCCCTTCTCGATGCATGCCGAGCTGGTGCATTACTGGCTCGAGAACCTCGGCCTGCCGCTGCCGGCCGAGCTCGACATCCGCACCGTGCCGCCGCCGCGCATGACCGAGGCGCTGGCCGCGGGCGAGATCGACGCCTTCGCCGTGGGCGAGCCCTGGGGTAGCCAGGCGGTCGAACGCGGCGTGGGCGAGCTGCTGCTGCCCGGCACCGCGATCTGGGCCTTTGCACCCGAGAAGGTGCTGGCGGTGCGGCAGGGCTGGGCCGACGAGAACGAAGACCTCGCCGGCCGGCTGATGCGCGCGGTCTGGCACGCCTGCGGCTGGCTTGGCGCGCCGGAAAACCGCTTCCTCGTCTCCGACCTGCTCTCTGGCTCCGACCGGCTGCCGATCGCCGCCGAGGTGATCGACCGCGCGCTGTCGGGGCGGATGGTGATCTCGGCCGAGGGCGAGGAGCGCGAAAGCGCCAACATGATCGTCTTCTCGGGCGGCGCCGCGACCTTCCCCTGGCGCAGCCAGGCGGCCTGGATCGGCGCACAGCTGGCCCGCCGCTATGGTCTCGATCCGGTGGCGGCAGCGCAAAGCGCGGCCGAGGTCTATCGCCCCGATCTCTACCGCCGCCACCTGCGCGCGGCGGGCGCCGATCTGCCCGGCGCCTCGGCCAAGCTGGAAGGCGCGCTGACCGCGCCGACCGCCGTGGCCTCGGAACGCGGGCAGATGATTCTCCCCGCCGATCGGTTCTTCGACTGCCGCATTTTTGACCCTGACGCCGCCGGCGCCTGAGGAACCGGCCCGTTTCCCGTGCAGCCGGCGTCTCGCGGCCGGAAACCGGGGGCATCATCCGCCACGATGATTGACGCATTGCCCGCCCTGCTGGCATTCGTAAATCAAGCGCAGGGACAACGATGTCCCCCGCGGTCTGTCCCCCGCTGACGGGGGCTTTCCGATCATAGTTCCCGCTGTCGGGGACACCGAACAAAGCCGTTCGATCCGTTGCCGCACCTCCTCCCGCGGCGACCGATTGAGCGGCTTTTTTTCATTTTCCGCGCCCCGAGGGGCCAACTGGACAGGGACGACATGAAACGCATCGCACTGCTTCTCGCCGCCACCACGTGCCTCGCGGGCCCCGCGCTCGCCTTCGACGTCGAAAAGGACGAGCTCACCCTCGGCTTCATCAAGCTGACCGACATGGCGCCACTGGCCATCGCCAAAGAGAAGGGCTTCTTCGAGGACGAGGGGCTTTACGTCACCCTCGAGGCGCAGTCGAACTGGAAGGTGCTGCTCGACCGGGTGATCTCGGGCGAGCTTGACGGCGCGCACATGCTGGCCGGTCAGCCGATCGCCGCCACCATCGGCTATGGCACCAAGGGCAGCATCATCACCCCCTTCTCGATGGACCTGAACGGCAACGGCATCACCGTGTCGAACGAGGTCTGGGAGATGATGAAGCCGAACCTGAAGCTCGACGCCGAGGGCCGGCCGCTGCACCCGATCTCGGCCGCCGCGCTGAAGCCGGTGATCGAGACGTTCAAGGCCGCGGGCAGGCCCTTCAACATGGGCATGGTGTTCCCGGTCTCGACCCACAATTACGAACTGCGCTACTGGCTCGCCGCGGGCGGCATCGACCCGGGCCTCTACAGCCCCGATGACGTCTCGGGCCAGATCGGCGCCGAGGCGCTGCTCTCCGTCACCCCGCCGCCGCAGATGCCGGCGACGCTCGAGGCCGGCACGATCTCGGGCTATTGCGTGGGCGAGCCGTGGAACCAGGCTGCCGTCTTCAAGGGCATCGGCGTGCCGGTCGTGACCGATTACGAGATCTGGAAGAACAATCCCGAGAAGGTCTTCGGCATCACCGAGGCCTTCAACGAGGAGAACCCCGAGACGGTGAAGGCGCTGACCCGCGCGCTGATCCGGGCGGGCGAATGGCTCGATGCCGACAACGGCGCCCATCGCGCCGAGGCGGTCGAGATCCTCAGCCGCCCGGAATATGTCGGCGCCGACAAGGCGGTGATCGCGAACTCGATGACCGGCACGTTTGAGTATGAGAAGGGCGACACCCGCGACGTGCCCGATTTCAACGTCTTCTTCCGCTACAACGCGACCTATCCCTATTACTCGGACGCGGTGTGGTATCTGACGCAGATGCGCCGCTGGGGCCAGATCCCCGAGGCGCATCCGGATGCCTGGTATGACGAGACGGCGAAGGCGGTCTATCGCCCCGACATCTACAAGGCCGCGGCGCAGTCGCTGATCGACGACGGCACGTTGCCGGCCGCGGACTTCGATCTTGATGCGGACGGCTACCGCGAGCCCACCCCGGGCGCGGACGTGATCGACGGCATCGGCTTCGATGCCCATGCGCCGAACGCCTATATCGACAGCCTGCCGATCGGCCTGAAGGACGACCAGACGGTCGTCGGCGGCCAGGTCGTCACCAACTGAGCGGGCGGGGTCCCACCCCCGTTCCCTGTTCCCCGCCATGACAGCCAGGAAACCCGACATGACCGCGATCGACCCCACCGCGCCCACCCCCGCCCTCGATGCGGCCCGCGACGCCCGGCGCGCCCGCCGCTTCGCCCGGATCAGCAAGCTCGACAGCTGGTTCAAGGTTCTCGGCCTGCCCTGGCTGACGCCGATCCTGCGCCTTGCCGCGGGCGACACCCCGCGCGCCCAGCTGCGCGAGATCTGGCGGCTACTCGGCGTGCCGCTGGTGGCGATCGTGCTCTTCCTCGGCATCTGGGCGGCGCTGGCACCGAAGGTGCAGACCTCGCTTGGCGCGATCCCGGGGCCGGCGCAGGTCTGGGACCAGGTCAGGGTGCTGAACGCCGATGCCGCGGCCGAACGCGCGAAGGCCGCCGAGTTCTACGCCCGGCAGGACGAGCGCAACGCCCAGCTGGTGGCCGACGGCAAGGCCGACAAGGTCAAGACCCGCGCCTATACCGGCAAGCCGACCTATTACCAGCAGATCTGGACCTCGATCCAGACGGTGTTCTTCGGCTTCCTGATCGGCACCGCGGTGGCCGTGCCGCTGGGCATCGTCTCGGGCCTGTCGCCCACCGCGAATGCCGCGATCAACCCGCTGGTGCAGGTGTTCAAGCCGGTCTCGCCGCTCGCCTGGCTGCCGATCGTGACGAT
The DNA here is from genome assembly GCF_056590935.1 of Paenirhodobacter sp. YD-8. NCBI lineage: Bacteria > Pseudomonadati > Pseudomonadota > Alphaproteobacteria > Rhodobacterales > Paenirhodobacter > Paenirhodobacter sp. YD-8. Next base: position 3,745,230 of record NZ_CM152649.1, read on the forward strand.
GATCGTCTCGGCCGTCTATGTCGGCGGCGAGGGCGCGATGCCGAAAAGCTTCATCATCTCGGCCGTCACCGTGACGCTGTGCTCGCTCTGGCCGACGCTGATCAACACCGCGCTTGGCGTCGCCTCGATCGACAAGGACCTGGTGAACGTGTCGAAGGTGCTCAAGCTCGGCCCCTGGACGAAGATCACCCGCCTCGTGCTGCCCTCGGCGCTGCCGCTGATCTTCACCGGGCTGCGGCTGAGCCTCGGCGTGGGCTGGATGGTGCTGATCGCGGCCGAAATGCTGGCGCAGAACCCCGGCCTTGGCAAATTCGTCTGGGACGAGTTCCAGAACGGGTCTTCGCAGTCGCTCGCCCGGATCATGGTCGCCGTCTTCACCATCGGCATCATCGGCTTCCTGCTCGACCGGGTGATGTTCGCGCTGCAGTCGCTCTTCACCTTCTCGAACAACCGGTGAGCGCCATGGCCATTCTCGAGCTGAAGAACGTTTCCAAATCCTACGGCGAGGGCGATGCCGCCACGCATGTTCTGCGCAACATCTCGCTTGCCGTGGAGGACGGGGAATTCCTGGTCATCCTGGGGTTCTCCGGCACCGGCAAGACCACGCTGATCAACCTGATCGCCGGGCTCGAACGGCCCGACCGGGGTGATGTGCTGTTCAAGGGGCACCCGGTTACCGGCCCCGGCCCCGAGCGTGGTCTTGTCTTCCAATCCTACGCGCTGATGCCGTGGCTGACGGTCGAGGGCAACATCGCCCTTGCCGTCGAGGCGGTGCACCGCAAGGCCTCAAAGGCCGAGCGCGCGCGGATCGTCGCCGAGGCGATCCGCATGGTGGGCCTGGCGCACGCCACCGACCGCCGCCCGGCGGAACTCTCGGGCGGCATGCGCCAGCGCGTCGCCGTGGCGCGCGCGCTGGCGATGAAGCCCGAGGTTCTGCTGATGGACGAGCCGCTCTCGGCGCTCGATGCACTCACCCGCGCCAATGTCGCGACCGAAATCGAGCAGATCTGGGAGGCTGACCGCCGCACCGCGATCCTGATCACCAACGACGTCGACGAGGCGCTGGTTCTGGCCGACCGCATCGTCTGCCTCAACCCCGACGGCACGCTGGGCGACGTCTTCAAGGTCGACCTCGCCCGCCCGCGCGACCGCGCCGCGATGAACGAGGATGCGCGCTTCATGCAGCTGCGCGCCGCCGTCACCAGCTATCTGATGGACGTGGGCATCTCGGCCAAGACCGAGGAGACCCGCCGCCTGCCGAACGTCACGCCACGCCACGCCCTGCTGCCGCGCGCCTATGAGACTGCGGCGGCCGGCACGAGTCTTGCCGACGAGCGCTATCTGCAGTTCTCGCAGCTGCACAAGATCTATGCCACGCCGAAGGGCCCGCTGACCGTGGTCGAGGATTTCAACCTCACCGTGAAGAAGGGCGAGTTCATCTCGCTGATCGGTCACTCGGGCTGCGGCAAGTCGACGGTGCTGACGATGACCGCCGGGCTCAACAGCATCTCGAAGGGCGCGATCAAGCTGGACGGTATCCACGTCGAGGGCGCCGACCCGGAGCGCGCCGTGGTGTTCCAGTCGCCCAACCTCTTCCCCTGGCTCACCGCCAAGGAGAATGTCGCGATCGGCGTCGACAAGGTCTATCCCAAGGCCAGCCAGGCCGAGCGGCAGGAGGTGGTCGAATATTACCTCGAACGGGTCGGGCTGGCCGACAGCATGGACAAGCCTGCGTCAAGCATGTCGAACGGCATGCGGCAGCGGGTGGGCATCGCCCGCGCCTTCGCGCTCAGCCCGAAACTGCTGCTGTTGGACGAGCCCTTCGGCATGCTCGACAGCCTCACCCGCTGGGAGCTGCAGGAGGTGCTGATGGAGGTCTGGTCGCGCACCAACGTCACCGCGATCTGCGTCACCCATGACGTCGACGAGGCGATCCTGCTCGCCGATCGGGTGGTGATGATGACGAACGGGCCGCGCGCCACGATCGGCAAGATCACCGAGATCAGGCTGCCCCGCCCACGCACGCGCAAGGCGCTGCTCGATCACCCCGATTACTATGGCTACCGCCAGGACGTGCTCGATTTCCTCGAGGAATACGAGCATGGCGCGACCAAGAAGGATGCCGCGTGATGACCGGGCGGCTGGTGGTGATCGGCGCCGGCATGGCCTCGGGGCGGATGCTCGAGCACCTCTTCGACGAGGCGCCGGGCCACTGGGAGGTGACCCTCTTCAACGCCGAGCCGCGCGGCACTTACAACCGCATCCTGCTGAGCCCGGTGCTGTCGGGCGAGAAGCGCTTTGACGAGATCGTCACCCATGATGCCGACTGGTATGCCCGCGCCGGCGTCACCTGCCGCTTCGGCGAGCGGGTGACGGCGATCGACACCGCGGCCCGCGTGGTCACCGGCGAGAAGGGCGCGGTGCCCTATGACCGGCTGGTGATCGCCACCGGCTCGACCCCGTTCATCGTGCCGCTGCCCGGCCGCGACCTGAAGGGCGTGATCGCCTATCGCGATTTCGAGGATACCTCGGCGATGATCGCGGCGGCCGAGACGGGCGGGCGCGCGGTGGTGATCGGCGGCGGCCTGCTTGGCCTCGAGGCTGCGGCGGGGCTTGCCACCCGCGGCATGGCGGTCACCGTCATCCATATCGCGCCGCATCTGATGGAGCGGCAGCTCGACCCCGAGGCGGGACGGCTGCTGCAGGCCGATCTCGAGGCGCGCGGCATCCGCGTGCTGTGCGCCGCGCAGTCCGAGGAGATCCTCGGCGAGGGGGGCGTGGTGCGGGCGCTGCGGCTGACCGACGGCACCGAGATCGCCTGCGACATCCTGGTGATGGCGGTCGGCATCCGCCCGAACATCGCGCTGGCGCAGGCGGCGGGTCTGGCGTGCAACCGCGGCATCGTGGTGAACGACCGGATGGAGACCTCGGCCCCCGGGGTGCTGGCGCTTGGCGAATGCGTCGAACACGACGGCGCGCTCTTCGGCCTTGTCGCGCCGCTTTACGATCAGGCGCAGGTCGCGGCGGCGACGCTTTCCGGGCGCGAGGCCTGCTTCGTGCCGCGCGAGGTCTCGACCAAGCTCAAGGTGACGGGCTGCGACCTGTTCTCGGCGGGCGATTTCACCGCCGGCCCCGGGCGCGAGGAGATCATCCTGCGCGACCCCGCCCGCGCCGTCTACAAGCGGCTGATCCTCGAAGGCGACCGGCTGATCGGCGCCGTGATGTATGGCGATACCGCCGAGGGCAGCTGGTTCTTCAACCTGATCCGCGCGGGCGGCGACGTTTCCGCCTTCCGCGACACCGTGATCTTCGGCCCGGCCTTTCAGGACGCGGCCCCAGCCCTGCGGAGTGCCGCCTGATGACCTCGCCCGCGCCCCCCCCCCGCCGCGCCCGCACCGCCCGGCTTGATCCCGAGACCGCGATCCGCACCACCTGCCCCTATTGCGGCGTCGGCTGCGGCGTGCTGCTGGGCCGCGACGGCGCGGGCCGGATCGCGGTGAAGGGCGACCCCGACCACCCGGCGAATTTCGGCCGGCTGTGCTCGAAGGGCACGGCGCTGGCCGAGACGCTCGACCTTGACGACCGGCTGCGCACGCCGCGGGTGCTCGGCCATGAAACCGGCTGGGACACCGCGCTTGATCTGGTGGCGGCCCGCTTTTCCGAGGTGATCCGCGAACACGGCCCCGATGCGGTCGCCTTCTACGTCTCGGGTCAGCTGCTGAGCGAGGATTACTACGTCGCCAACAAACTGATGAAGGGCTTCATCGGATCGGCCAATATCGACACCAATTCGCGGCTGTGCATGGCCTCCTCGGTCGCGGGCCACCGCCGCGCCTTCGGCACCGACACCGTGCCCGGGCTTTATACCGACCTCGAAGAGGCGGATCTGGTGGTGCTGACCGGCTCGAACCTCGCGTGGTGCCACCCGGTGCTCTATCAGCGCCTCGTCGCGGCCAAGGCCGCGCGGCCCCAGATGCGGGTGGTGGTGATCGACCCGCGCCGCACCGCAAGCTGTGACATCGCCGACCTGCATCTGGCCGTGGCACCGGGTGGCGATGCGGCGATTTTCAACGCCCTGCTGGCCGAGATCGACCGGCGCAGCGCGACCGACACGGCCTTCCTGCGCAACGTCACCGGCTATGCCGAGGCGCTTGCCGCCGCGCAGACCTCGGACCGGGCCGCGAGCGGGCTGAGCCCCGCCGAGCTGGAGGCCTTTTGCGATCTGTGGATCGGCACGCCGAAGGTGGTCACCGTCTACAGTCAGGGCATCAACCAGTCGTCTTCGGGCACCGACAAGGTGAACGCGATCCTCAATTGCCACCTTGCCACCGGGCGGATCGGGCAGCCCGGCATGGGCCCCTTCTCGGTCACCGGCCAGCCCAACGCCATGGGCGGGCGCGAGGTCGGCGGGCTTGCCAACATGCTGGCGTGCCACCTCGACCTCGGGGCCCCCGCGCATCGCGCTGCCGTTCAGGCCTTCTGGGACGCGCCGGCGATGCCCGAGCGCGCCGGGCTGAAGGCGGTCGAGATGTTTCGCGCGCTTGGCGAGGGACGGATCAAGGCGATCTGGATCATCCACACCAACCCCGTCGTCTCGATGCCCGAGGCAGATGCGGTGCGCGCCGCGCTGGAAGGCGCCGAATTCGTCGTCGTCTCGGACATCACCGGGTGCACCGACACCGCCCGACTCGCCCATGTGCTGCTGCCCGCCGCCGCATGGGCCGAGAAGGACGGCACCGTCACCAATTCCGAGCGCTGCATCAGCCGCCAGCGCGCCGCCCTGCCCGCCCCCGGCAGCGCCCGGCCGGACTGGGAAATCCTTGCCGAGGTCGGGCGCCGCATGGGCTGGCCCGCGGCGTTTGGCTGGTCCTCGGCCGCCGAGGTCTTTGCCGAATATGCGGCGCTGTCGGGCGTGGCCGGGTCGCTTGGGTCCGATTTCGACATCTCCGACCTCGCCGGGATTGATGCCGCCGATTATGACACGCTTGCCCCCTTCGTCTGGCCGCGCAATGCCCGCAAGAGCGGCGGGCGCTTCTTCGGCGATGGCCGCTTTCACACCCCCGACGGCAAGGGGCGGATGCTGCCCGTCACGCCGCGCGGGCCCGAAAGCCGGCCAAGCGCCGCCTTCCCGTTCCGGCTGAACACCGGCCGCACCCGCGACCAGTGGCACACGATGACCCGCACCGCCAAGGCGCCGCGGCTGAACCAGCATCTGGGCGAGCCCTACTGCGAGATCCACCCCGAGGACGCCACCCGGCTTGGCCTTGGCGCGGGCGATCTGGTGCGGCTGCACAACCCGCTCGGTGCGGTGATCGCGCGCGCCGCGATCTCGGACGCGGTGCGCCCGGGCGAGGTCTTCGTGCCGATGCACTGGACCGCGGAAACCGCCTCGGCCGCGCGCATCGACACGCTGGTGCGGGCGGTGACCGACCCCATCTCGGGCCAGCCCGAAAGCAAGGGCTCGGTCGTCGCGATCGAGCGCTTCGCGGCAGGCTGGCATGGGTTCGCGGTGAGCGGCGAGATCCGACCCGAGCCCGAGGCGCCCTACTGGACGCGACTGCGCTCGGCCAGTGGCTGGCAGATGGAGCTCGCCGGCAGCGACCCCGCCCCCGACTGGGAGGCGCTGGCGCGGCGGATGTTCGGCCTGCCCGGCGCCACCGCCGCCACCGTCACCGACGCGGCGCGCGGCACGGTCCGCATCGCGCTGCATGAAGAGGGCGTGCTGCGCGCGGCGCTGTTCATCTCGCCCCGCCCGATCGCGGTGGCGCGCAGCCATGTCGTGGCGGCCGTGGGCGGGCCCGACGCGGTGCGGGTTCTGGCCGGCCGCCCCGGCGCCGACGCGCCCGACCCGGGGCCTACCGTCTGCGCCTGCCTGAACGTCGGGCTGAACCAGATCTGCGCCGCGATCACCTCGGGTCAGGCGAGCAGCGTCGAGGCGATCGGCGCGGCGCTTGGTGCGGGCACGTCGTGCGGCTCGTGCCGGCCCGAACTTGCGGCGCTGCTCGCCCGCTTCGGCACCAAGGGGGCGGCGGCCTGAGCCGCTAGAGATAGCTGCGCACCAGCGCCCCCGAGACCAGAACCCAGCCGTTCGCCACCACGAAGAAGGCAAGCTTGAAGGGCAGCGCCACCGCGGCGGGCGGCACCATCATCATCCCCATCGACATCAGGATCGCCGAGACCACGAGGTCGATGACGAGGAAGGGCAGATAGACGAGAAAGCCGATCTCGAAGGCTCGGGTGATCTCGGACAGCATGAAGGCCGGCACCAGGGTGGAGAGCGGCGCCGCCTTCAGTTCGCCCGCGAAGGGGGTGCCGTCGCGCAGCCCCGACAGCTGGGCGAAAGTGTCGGGGTTGACCCGCCCCGCCATGAAGCCGCGAAACGGCGCCACGCCGCGCTCGAACGCGGTGGCAAGGTCGATCGTGCCGTCGAGGAGCGGGCTGATGCCGGCGTTCCAGCTTTCGGTGAAGGTCGGTTCCATGATGAACCAGCTCAGGAACAGCGCGAGGCTGACGATCAGCATGTTCGGCGGCGACTGCTGCAGCCCCATCGCCTGACGCAGGATCGACAGCACGGTGACCACGAAGGGAAAGCAGGTCACCATGATCGCCAGCCCCGGCGCGATGCTGAGCAGGGTGATCCCCGCGATCATCAGCATCGAGCGGCCGGCCAGGCTGTCGCTGCCGCCAAGATCGAGCGAGATCTGCTGCGCCCCGGCGGGCAGCGCGACAAGGCAGATCAGCGCGGCCAGAACCGCGGCGCGGCGCATCGGTCAAAGACCGTTCTGCAGGTCGACCACCTCGGTCAGGCGCACGGCAAGCTGGCCGGCCTGATCGCCCTCGAGCTCGGTCAGCTCGCCGCGCGCAATCAGCTTATCGCCGACATAGAGCTCGACCGGGTCCTCGACCTTGCGGTCGAGCGGCAGGATCGCGTCACGCTTCATCCGCAGCAGATCGCGCACCAGCGGGCGCGCCTTGCCGACCGAGATCGTGATCTCGATCGGGATCTGCGAGAACGGGCTCGCGGCAGGGTCTTGGCGGATCTCATCCATGGTCGGTCTCCTGCAAGGTTGCATCGAAATAGCTGCGGATCGCCTCGGTGATCGCGGCGGTCACCCCGTCGAGGTCGATGCGCGTCTCGGCCTCGGGGAATTTGACGAAGGCCTGGCCATCTCCCAGGCTCGGCTCCTCGGTGAAGGTCAGCGGCAGCGCCACCTCCTGCGGCATCAGCGCGCGCAGCTGCGCAAGGCTTGCGGCGTTCGCGACCACCGTCACCGGCCGGTCGAGCAGCGTGCCGGCAAGCGGCAGAAGCTCGTCCGCGACGATCTGCGGCAGCGCCTCCCTCGCGGCGGCGGGCAACACCTTCGCGGTCATTTCCAGAAGCAGCGGCTGCAACGCGGCCAGAAGGTTGCGCCGCGCCTCAAGGAAGGTGAAGGACATCTCCTGCAGCTGCCGGCCGAGCTGCGTGCGCAGCTTGGCGACCTCGGCATCCTGCGCGGCGATGGCATCGTCCCAGCCGGCGGAATAGCCCTTCTCGAAGGCCGCAAGACGCGCCTCCTCGAACTCGGCCGGCGCGATCTCGATCTGTTGCGGCTCGAGCGCCTCGGTCTCGAAGGTTTCCAGACGGACGGGGTTCTTCATCAGCCGCGCTCCTCCGGTTTCTCCATCCAGCCGCGCAGGATCTCGACCGATTCGGCCTGACGCTGGCCGATCAGCCGCTTCAGCCGGGCGACCGGGTCATCCTCGATCTCGGCCTGCGCATCGAGGGCGGAGGCCATGGCGAAGGGCACCGGCAGGTCGGCCATCGGGAAATCGGACACCACCGACATCTCGGTCGCCGGCATCTCGTCGCCCGCGATCTCGCCGGTCAGGGCCGCCGGCCCGCCCGGCATCGCGGGCACCGGCAGCCCGGCCAGCTGCGGCTGCGCAGGCGTGCGCGGGGCAAGCGCCGGGCGCATCACGAACAGCGCAAGCACCACCGCCACCACGACCAGCGCGGCGATCTGGATCAGCTGCATCACGTCGAGCGACGTGCCACCCAGCATCCCCGCCGTCGCCACCGCGCCGCTTTCGGCGATCGGCTGGAAGGCCATCGAGCGGATGGTGATGACGTCGCCGCGCCCCTCGTCAAAACCCACCGCCGAGGCGACGAGGTCGCGCAGCGCGGCAATCTCGTCCTCCGAACGCGGCACCACCGAGACCTGCCCGTTCGCGTCCTTGCCCTCGGTGCCGTCGACCAGCACCGCCACGGTGATCCGCTTGACGTCGCCGGGATTGCGCACCACCTCGCGCGTGGTTTCCGACAGGTCGTAATTCGTCCGTTCGCGCGTCTCGTTGCCCTGCCGCTGCGAGCTGCCGCCATTCGCCCCCTGCCCGTCGGGCAGGTTCGAGGCGACCGAGACGCCGCCGGTCTTGCTCTCGTCGGCCTTGTTCGAGCTTTCGGAGGTGTCGGTCGAGATCATCGTGCGGCTGGTCGGGTCGATGCGCCGCTCGGTGATCGCCTCGCGCTCGGTCACCGTCTCGACCGCGACCTCGACCACCGCATTGCCATAGCCGACCCGCGCCTCGAGCAGCCGCTCGATGTTGCGGCGCAGCGTCTCGGCCCGGTCGGTGCCCGAGGCGGCGGGGCTCTCGTCGCCCGCCGCGACCAGCCCGCTTGCCGTGTCGATCACCGAGACGTCGTCGGGCGTCATTCCGGCCACGGCCGAGGACACAAGATATTTCAGCGCCTTGGCCTGCGGCGGCGACAGCCCGCCGGCGTTCGTGGTGACCGTCACCGAGGCCGTGGGGCGATTCTGCGCGCGAAAGGACACGCCCGAAGGCGGCGCGATATGCACCCGCGCCGCGCGGATCGCCGGATTGGCAAGGATGGTGCGCGCCAGCTCGCCTTCCTTGGCGCGCCAATAGGCGGCGTCGAACATCTGCGAGGTGGTGCCGAAGCCCGAGAGCGAATCGAGCAGCTCATAGCCCGCGCCGCCGGTCGCGGGCAGCCCCTCGGCCGCAAGCGTCATCCGCAGCTCGTCGCGCTTCGGCGCCTCGACATAGATCGAATCGCCGCGCACCTCGTATTTCGCCGCGCGCTGGTCCAGCGCCGAGATCACCTCACCCGCCTTCGCGCCATCGAGCCCGGCATAAAGCAACGCCATGTCGGGCCGCGCGGCAAGGCTGGACAGGGCCAGGACCGCCGCAAAGACGAAGGCCGTTGCCCCCACCACGATGATCCGGCGACGCGTGTCGAGGGCACTCCATACCGTCGTCAACTGTTGCAACACCAAGCCTCCACGCGAGCGGACGTCTGCCCCGTCGTCCCGGGCATCTTTCGCCGATCGCCCTTAACAATCGGTTAGTCGACTCGGGGCTATAGGTGGGGCGACGAAGAAATCGGTGACGCCATGGCGCAGACACAGACAGAGCCGGAAGCGGCCCCCTCCAAGAGCTTGAAACTGCCGCTGATTCTCGGCCTTGCGCTGATGATCGCCGGCGGCGGGGCCAGCTTTGCGGCACTCTATCTCGGGCTGATCCCGCTCGGCCATGCGCCGGCACCGAGCGCAGCCACGGGGCCCGATGCGCTGCCCGACATCGCCTATGTGGCGCTTGATCCGATGGTGATCTCGCTCTCGGATCCGGCGGCGCGACACCTGCGCTTTTCGGCGCAGATCGAGGTGCCGGCGGCCTATCAGAAGGACGTGGAGCTCCTGAAGCCGCGGGTGGTCGACGTGCTCAACGGCTATCTGCGGGCCGTCGACCTGCACGACCTCGAAGATCCCGCCGCGCTGATCCGGCTGCGCGCGCAGATGCTGCGCCGGGTGCAGATCGTGTGCGGAGAGGACCGCGTGCGCGACCTGCTGATCATGGAATTCGTTCTGAACTGAGGAGAGCCCGATGCAACTGATTGCCGATCTTCTGGCCGGGCTCGGCGCGCTTGGGGCGGCGGTCTATTGCCTTGTGCTGTCGCGCCGGCTGAAGCGCTTCAATCAGCTCGAGAACGGCATGGGCGGGGCGATTGCGGTGCTGTCTGCCCAGGTCGACGACATGACGAAGGCGCTGAACCGGGCGCAATCCACCGCCGCGCTCTCGGCCGAGCAGCTGACGGCGCTGACCGAGCGCGCCGAGCAGGGGGCCGAGCGGCTCGAGCTGATGCTGGCCGCGCTGCATGACCTGCCCGAGGCGGAAACCGACCCGCGCCGCCACCGCGTGCTGCGCCGCCGGCCGCGCAGCACGGACATGGAGGCGGCGGAATGAAACCGCCCGCCCCGCGCACACCGCGCCGGCGCTGGCGCCCGGGCCGCTCGCTGCTGCCGCTGATCGCGGCGGCCTTCGCGCTGGCGGCGGTGCTGCGGATCGGCGACGGCATCGGGCTCGCCCTGGCGCTCGACACCCGAAGCGGCGCCTCGCCCGCGACCTGCCCCGACCCCGCCGCGAATGCCGCGCTGTTGCGTGCGCTCGAGGACCGCGAGCAGAAGCTTGCCCTGCGCGAGGGCATCATCGCCGACCGCGCGCAGGCGCTGCGACTGGCCGAAGCGCGCATCGACGAGCGTCTGGCCACCCTGATCGCGGCCGAGGACGCGTTGTCGAAGACCGTGGCGGTGGCCGATTCCGGCGCGGATGCGGATGTTTCGCGCCTGGTCACCGTCTACGAGAACATGAAACCCAAGGAGGCGGCGCCGCTGTTCGAGGCGATGGCGCCCGAATTCGCGGCGGGCTTCCTGGCCCGGATGCGGCCCGAACAGGCCGCCGCCGTCCTTGCCAATCTGACGCCGGAGGTCGGCTATTCGATCAGCGTCATCATGGCCGGCAGGAACGCCGGTGCCCCCGGCCGCTAAAGCGCGGCCAAGATCAATCCTCCCGTGCGGAACGCCGGGCGAGCTGTGGAGAAAGATGAATGGTCGGCATTGTCGGGATGATCGTCATCTTCGTGATGGTGTTCGGGGGCTTTGTCGCCGCGGGCGGCAAGATCGGCATCATCCTGAAGGCGCTGCCCTTCGAGATGATCATGATCGGTGGCGCCGCGGCGGGCTCGTTCCTGCTGTCGAACGATCTGGCCGCGGTCAAGCGGACGCTGCGCGACATGGGCAAGGTGTTCAAGGGACCGATCTGGCAGCCCGCCGATTACCGTGACCTGCTGTGCCTGCTGTTCGAACTGATCCGTCTGGTGCGGCAGAATCCGGTGGCGATCGAGGAACATATCGAGGCGCCGCAAAGCTCCTCGATTTTCCAGAAATATCCGAAAATCCTGAAGGATCACGAGGCGATCGAGATGATCTGCGACACGATGCGCGCCGCCTCGATGAATTACGACGACCCGCATCAGGTCGAGGAGATCCTCGACAAGCAGCTCGAGGCCAATTACGAACACGCGATGCACTCGAGCCACGCGATCCAGACCGTGGCCGACGCGATGCCCGCGCTCGGCATCGTCGCTGCGGTTCTGGGCGTCATCAAGACCATGGCGGCAATCGACCAGCCGCCCGAGATTCTCGGCCACATGATCGGCGGCGCATTGGTCGGCACCTTCCTCGGCGTCTTCCTCGCCTATGGCTTCGTCGGCCCCTTCGCCAGCCGCATCGGCGCGGTGATCGAGGAGGACAGCCATTTCTACAAGCTGATCCGGGAGGTTCTGGTCGCCAATCTCTACAACCACGCGACCAATATCTGCATCGAGGTCGGCCGGCAGAACACACCCCATCACATCCGCCCGAGCTTTTCCGAACTGGAAGAGGCGCTGCGGACGGTGAAGGCGGAGGCGGCATGAGGATCGGGCAGATCCTTGCCGCCGGCGCACTGATCTGCGCGGCGGGCACAGCGCAGGCACAGCAGGTCACCGTGCGATCGGGCGAGCATGACGGCTTCTCGCGCCTCGTCTTCATGCTGCCCCCCGGCACCGACTGGCAGTTGAGCGAGGGCGTGGGTGCGCTCACCCTGCGCACCCCGGGCGAAAGCTTCGGCTATGACACCGCGGGGGTCTTCCGGCTGATCCCGCGCACCCGGATCACCGGGGTTGCGCCGCAGGCCGAGGGGCTGCGCATCGCCACCGCGCCCGGCACGGTGCACGAGGCGTTCCAGCTTGCCTCGGGGGCCGTGGTGCTCGACATCCTCGATGCGCCCGCGCTGCCGATGCCCGCCAGTGGCCCCCGTGCCGCGACCAGCACGCCGCTGCGCCTTGACCATCTCGAGACCTACTGGCGCAATCGTGCCATCCCCGCACCCGCCGGGGCGGAGCCAACCGGGGCGGGCGACCTGCGGCCCGGCTTTGCGCCACCTGACCCGCGCGTGCGCGAGGCGGAAACCGAGCTGCTCGCGCAGCTCAGCCGCGCCGCCTCGCAAGGCGTGATCAGCGCCTTCGTCGCCCCGAAGGCGGAGGCGCCCGCGCCGCTGCCGCCGGACGCCGCCCCGCCCGAGGGCGCCGCCCCGCATCTGGCGATCGAATCGCAGACGGTCTTCGATCGCGACATGCTCGGCAACGGCCCCGCGCCACAGCTGCTGGCAAACGGGCTGCGCTGCCTGCCGGACCGGCTTTTCGCGGTGGAAAGCTGGGTTTCCGACGCCCCCGCGGGCGTGCAGATCGCGACGGCGCGGCAGGGGCTGGTGGGCGAGTTCGACCGCCCCGACACTGCCGCGGTCGAGCGGCTTGCACACACCTATCTCGGCCTTGGCTTCGGCACCGAAGCCCGCGCCACGCTGCGCGGCTTCGGCCTTGGAACGCCGTCCGCCGGCGCGATCGCCTATGTCGCGGCGGTGCTCGACGACCTGCCGGTGCCCGACTCGCCGATCTCGCGCATGGCCGCCTGCCACGGCAAGGTCGCGCTCTGGGCCCTGCTCGGGCGCGACGATGCGGAGGGCGAGGCGCCGAACCTTGCCGCCGTGCGGCGCAGCTTCTCGGCGCTGCCGCTGCCGATCCGCAAGATCGTCGGGCCCGAGCTGGTGCGCCGGCTGCTTGCGCTTGGCGCCGACAGCGACGCGCGCGAGATCGGCTCGATGCTTGCCCGCGGGGTCGCGCCCGGCGATCCGGCGCTCGGCCTGATCGACGCGCGGATCGACATCGCCCGCGGCGAACCGGCGCAGGCCGAGCCGGTTCTGGCCGGGATGATCGACCGCAACAGCGCCGATGCGGCGCAGGCGCTGGTCCTGCTGATCGATTCCCGGATCGCGCGCGGCGAGCCGGTCGATGCGGCGAATATCGAACTGGCAACCTCGCTTGCCCGCGAATTGCGCGGCTCGCCCGAGGGGGCGCGGCTGTTGCGCGCGCAGATCTTGGGCGAGGGCTCGGTCGGACGGTTTTCCGAGGCCTTCGCCGCGCTCGATGCCTGGCCGGCGCAGGACACGCCCACGCTGCGGCAGGAAACCCGGCGCAGCCTCTGGGAGCTGCTCGCCAAGGTGCCGGACGACCCGCTGTTTCTGGGCCAGCTCCTTGCCCGGCAGGATCAGGTGCCGGAGGATCTGCCGAACCTCGTGCGGCTCCGGATGGCGGACCGGCTGACCGCCGCGGGCCTGACCGGCCCGGTGCGCGATCTGCTGGGCGGGCCGCTTGGCCGCACGCCCGACGGGCGGGTGGCACTCGCCGCCGCCGCCATCGCCGAGCGGGACGGCCCGGCGGCGCTGTCCTATCTCGACACGCTCGACAGCAGCCGCGCCACCGCGCTGAAGGCCCGCGCTCATGCGCTGCTGAACGAACATGCCATCGCGCAGGCGGTCTTTGCCATGGCAGGCGACCTGCCGAATGCAACGGCCGAGGCCTGGCGTGGCGGCGACTGGAGCTTTGTTGCCGCGAACGGCAGCGAGGCCGAACAGGCGCTGGTGCGGCTTTACGACCTGACGGCCGAGGAGCCGACCGCCCCGCCGCCCTCTCCGGCCGATGGGGTCGCGGGGTTCAAGGACCTGATCGCACGCAGCCAAGCCGAGCGCGAGGCCCTGACCCGGCTGCTCGCCGATTTCCCCAACCCCTGAGGCGCCCCGAGCGGGGGCGCCCCGTGTGCGAAAGGCTCAGAACCGCCGCGTCCAGCCGACCGACGCGCTGAACTGGTGCATCTCGAGCTTGACGGTGCCGCCGCCCATCGAGGCCGGCAGCGTGCCCTTGACCGAATTCGACAGCGCATAGCCCACCGAGAAGTCGAGCCGGTCGTTGTCGCTCAGCATCTTCGAGCCGCCGAAGCTGACGTGATCCTCGACGATGCCGGGGGCGAGGATGTTCAGGCTGACGTCCTCGGGGCCGACCGGATTCGTGGCATGGGCATAGCCCACACGCCAGGTCATGTCGGGCGTCTGCTGCCATTCGGCGCCAAGCCGGATCACATCGACGTCGTCCCAGCCAAAGCCCGCACCGCCCGGCGCCCCCATCGGGCCGGCATCGGTCGCATTGCCGACCGCGCCGACGTCGCTGTAGAAGATCCGCGAATAGTCGAGCAGCAGCGTCACGTCCGGGCGCGGGTGATAGGCGAGGCCGGCGGTGATCGAGGCGGGAATATCGAAATCGCCGCCATTCTCGAACAGGTTCGAATAGTCCTTGAGCTTCGACATCTCGAAGCGGGTCTGCGCCGAAAGGCCCAGCGTCAGCTGCGGCGAGGCCTCGTATTGCACGCCCGCCCTGAGACCGACGCCCGTCGAATAATCCGTGTCATTCGCCATCACGCCGAAGGCCGCAAGGCCACGTGCCGAGAAGCTCTGCACCGCGACCGTCGGCGCGATACCCCAGGACAGCCGCCCCATCTTCTGCGCATAGGTCACCGACAGGAACAGCTGGTTCAGGTTCACCCCGGCCTTGCCGCCGCACAGCACGCCCGAGCCGCCGCCGAAATAGCCGCAATTCGGGTTCGCAACCGCCGGATAGGAGGTGTTCATCCCGCCGTTGCCATAGGCCGCGAAGTTCAGCACCGCGCCATTCTGCAACGGCTTGTTGAAGGAGAAGTTCGGCACCAGGAAATACTCATGCCCGCTTTCCACCTTGCCCGGGGCGACGAAGCCGGTCCCCGTGCCCGTGTAGCTGCGCCGCGGCGAGAACACCTGCACGCCCAGGCTGAACTCCTGCCCGACCGAGGCCACCGCGGCGGGGTTGATCGCGCTCGACATCCCGTCCTGGCTGTAGGCGACGCCCGCGCCCGCCACGCCGCGCTGCGCGACGCCGTAGCCCAGGGCAAAATATCCTTCGGTGGCCGAGGCGACTTCCGGCACCAGTGCCGCCACAAGGCACAGCGCCGCCGTTCCCGCGAGGCGGGGTTTCAGGGTGGACTTCATTCAAGCCTCCATGGGCTGGAGTTGGTCAAAATCTTCCGCGTCGCCCCGGTCCGAACCGGAGGCGCCCCGGAAGTGACAGGTTATCCGACGCGCGACATTGCTGCGAAGGATTTGATGAAGGGACCGGCCATCCGCGGGTCCTTGATCATCGCCGTGTAATCGCCGACGTCGAACTTCATCTTGCCGGTGGTATAGGCGACGCCCAGATCCATCATGGTCGGCGGCTTCTTCAGCCACTTGTCCCAATGTTCAGGCGTGCAGCGGATGTCCCAGCTCAGCGGCTCGCCGGCATAGGCGCCGCTCGAGACCACCTTGCCGCCCTCGATCACCATCACGCCCTTCGGCGCCGGGTCGCCCTTGAAGCCATAGGCGATGGTCGACTTGAAGCCGATCTGCTCGAGCGCGCCGGCCAGTGCCGGCTCCTTGTTCCATTCGGCGGCGAAACCGGCCATCCATTCGGGGCTGAAAATCTCGCTCATCTTGTCTTTCTCCTGTTCAGCAGACCTTGACCTGCAGCCGTTCTTCGCCGTCGGGGTCCATCACATGCACCGCGCAGGCAAGGCAGGGGTCGAAGCTGTGGATCGTGCGCAGGATCTCGAGCGGCTGGTCCTCGACCGCCATCGTGTGATTGTCCTGCAGCGCGGCCTCATAGGCGCCCGACTGGCCCTGCGCATCGCGCGGCCCGGCGTTCCAGGTCGAGGGAACCACGGCCTGGTAATTGGCGATCTTGCCATCCTCGATCACGATCCAATGGCCCAGACCGCCGCGCGGCGCCTCCATGAAGCCGACGCCCTTGGCCTGTTTCGGCCAGCTTGACGGATCCCATTTCGTGCCGTTGAAGGTGGTGGTGTCGCCGGCCTTGATGTTGGCGATCAGCGCCGCGTACCAATCCTGCATCGCATCGACGATCAGCTTGGTTTCGAGCGTCCGCGCCGCCACCCGGCCGAGCGTCGAATACAGCCCGCGCACCGGCAGATCGAGCGTGGTGAGCGCGCTGTCGACCAGCGCCTTCGCCTGTTCCTGCCCCGAGGCATACATCATCAGCACGCGCGCCAGCGGGCCGACCTCGACCGGCTTGCCCTTCCAGCGCGGCGCCTTGATCCAGGAATAGGCGCCCTCGACATCCAGCTGATCGAAGGGCGGCTTCGGCCCGGTGTAGTCAAGCGCGGTCTCGCCGGCCCAGGGGTGCAGGCCCTTGTCCTTGCCGCCCTCGTATTCATACCAGGAATGGGCGACATATTCCTCGATCTCGCCCTCGGCCGACAGGTCGACCGGGTGGATCGTCGACAGGTCGCGGTCAAGGATCACGCCCGGCGGCACCAGCCAGCTCGAGCGGTCCGAGGTCAGCCCGGTCGACGGGAAGTCGCCATAGGTCAGGAAGTTGCCCAGCCCCTCGCCGCGCGTCGCCCAATCCTTGTAGAAACCGGCGATCGCCAGCGTGTCGGGCAGATAGACCTCGTCGACGAAGCTTTGCGCCATGTCGAGGATGTTCTTCACCTTGGCGAGCTTCTCGGCGTTGATCGCGCTGTCCGAGTTCAGGTCGATCGGGCTCGGCACGCCGCCGACGACAAAGTTCGGATGCGGGTTCTTGCCGCCGAAGATCGCGTGCAGCTTCGCCACCTCGCGCTGCCAGGCGAGCGCCTCGAAGTAATGCGCGACGGCCATCAGGTTCGCCTCGGGCGGCAGCTTGTAGCCCGGGTGGCCCCAGTAGCCCTGATTGAAGATGCCGATCTGCCCGCTTTCGACGAAATTCTTCAGCTTCGTCTTCATGTCCGAGAAATAGCCCGGAGACGAGTTCGGATGTTTCGAGATCGACTGCGCCAGCGCCGAGGTCGCCGCCGGGTCGGCATCGAGCGCCGAGACCACGTCGACCCAGTCGAGCGCATGCAGGTGATAGAAGTGCATCACGTGGTCATGCACGTATTGCGCCCCGATCATCAGGTTGCGGATCAGCTGCGCGTTGGTCGGGATGTCGATCTTCAGGGCATCCTCGACCGCGCGGATCGAGGCCATGCCATGCACCAGCGTGCACACGCCGCAGATCCGCTGTGCGAAGGCCCAGGCGTCGCGCGGGTCGCGGCCCTTCAGGATGATCTCGAGACCGCGCACCGAGGTACCCGAGGAGAAGGCCTGCGCGATGCGACCGTCCTCCATCTGCGCCTCGATGCGCAGGTGCCCCTCGATGCGGGTGATCGGATCGACGACGATGCGGCTCATGCCTTGGCTCCTTCCTTCTTCGGCAGATGCGCCGCGATGATCGCAGCGAGGCTTTCCACCGGGATCGTGTCACCGGCATTGACCTTGCCGACCTCGAAATTCATCCGGCACGAGCCACAGGAGACGACGAGGGTCTTCGCCTCGGTCTTCTCGATCTCGGCCATCTTCACCCGATAGCCCGCGCGCTTGAGCGGGTTGGCGCGTTCGATCAGGAAGTTGCCGGCCCCGCCGCCACAGCAGAAGTTGTAGGCGCGGTTGCTTTCGGTCTCGTGCAGCTCCCAGCCGATCGCCTTCAGGATGGCGCGGGGCTCCTCGAAGACGCCGCCCCAGCGGCCGACCTTGCACGGATCGTGCAGGGCGACGACGCGCGGCTCCTTGTCCTTCTCGAGTTTCAGCCGACCGTCCATCACCGCCTTGCCGAAATATTCGGACACGGTCATCACGTCGAACTCGACAGGCTTGCCGAGCGCCTCGGCCGCGCCCCAGCGCAGCGCCGGGAAGGCGTGGCCGCATTCGGGCACGATCACCACCTTGGCACCGACCTCGATCGCGGCATTGGCAAGCTTTGCCGCCATCTTCTTCTTCGTGCCCTCGTGGCCCGAGAGAAGGCCGAAGTTCGCCCCCTCGTAGGCATCCGAGCGCAGGGTGTAATCGACGCCCATGTGGTGCAGCGTCTCGATCGTGCCGCCGGTCGCATCCTGGAACAGGTGGATGTCGAGCCCGGTGGTGACGAGCAGCACGTCGGCCTTCGGCTTGTCGATCGGGATCTCGAAGCCGAGCTTTTCCTGCAGCGCATCCATGCGGAAGCGGAACAGATCCTCGTCGGCGCCGAAGATGGTGCCGTCGGCCTCCTGCCCTTCCTGCATGAAGCGCAGCTCGTCCGGCATCAGCCGCGCCGCGGCGAGCGCCGAGCGGTTCAGCGCCACCATGTCGGCGATGTTGATGCCCGCCGGACAGACCAGGTTGCACCGCCCGCACATCGTGCAGGAATCATAGACCAGCTCCTGCTGGGCGCGCAGATCGTCGGCGGTGATGTCCTTCACGATGAATTTCTTCAGCCAGCTCAGCGGCGATATCTCGCGGTCATAGACCCGCTTCATCAGGTCGAGCTTGTGCACCGGCGTGTATTTCGGATCATCCGTGCCGAGGTAGAACTGGCACGCCTGGGCACAGGCGCCGCAATGCACGCAGGCGTCGAGCTGGGTGGCGAAATTCGCGTCGATGCCCTTCAGGAAGACCCGCTTCGCCGCGGCGACACGCTCCTCGTCAGCCACTTCGACCGGGGGGCTGGCCAGATCCTTCAGGCTCGCGGCCATGCCGTAGAACATGGCGAAGGCTTCGTCGAGTTCCTGCTTGGTGACGACTTCGGTCATGCTTGGACCCCCCTGCGCCAGAACTTCACGCCCAGAATATAGCGGGACGGAAGAAGCGTGATGACATGGATCAGTTTCGAGAACGGGAACCACACCAGCAGCAGCGAGATCGACAGGATGTGCAGCGCCAGCATCGTTTCATAGGCGAAGCCGTAATGGGCGAAGGCGAGGAAGCCGGTGATGAAGGGCAGCATCGTCACGACCAGGCTCGAATAGTCGTTGAAGGTCGAGATGTAGCGCAGCACCGGGTTCACGATGCGCCGGCCCAGAAGCCACAGCAGCACGCCAAGCGTGATCCCCGCAACGGCGACGACGACGCCGTTCGGCAGCGTCGGCCAGCCGAAGCCCAGCAGCCCCTGAAAGAACATCACATGGATCTTGAAGAACAGCAGCACGACGAAGAAGCCGAGATGCCAGATCCAGCCCGCGACATATTGGAAGGACACCCGCCGCTCGAACACCGGGGCGGGGATGAAGCGGCTGAGCACGGTGCGAAAGCCGTGCCGCGCCAGATGGTTGTCGCGGTTGCGCGACAGCGGCGTGTTGCGGTGCAGCAAAAGCAGGCCGAGCGCGCGCCAGACCATGCCGACGACGAAGATGAAGGCGGCGCCCTGAAGCGCGGGACCGCGTGCGAAATCAAGAAGGGTCATCAGCTGTTTTCCTTCTGCCCGGCATCCGCCACGGGCGGTGCCTCGAACGGGCCGGCCTTGCCCTTTTCCTGCATCTTGCGCCCGGCATAGCCCGCGCCGGCCCCCAGTACCGCACCGGCCAGAACGCCCGCCGCGACCGTGCCCGAGCCAAGCTCGGTCGCCGTCGACAGCGGCGCATAGAAGCTGCCCTTGTCCCAGAAGTTCGGCTCCGAACAGCCAAGGCAGCCATGCCCGGCCTCGATCGGGAAGGAGGTGCCCTCGTTCCACTTCAGCACCGCGCAGGCGTTGTAGGTGGTGGGGCCCTTGCAACCGAGCTTGTAAAGACACCAGCCGGCCTTCGCGCCCTCGTCGTCGAAGCTTTGCGCGAACTGGCCGCGTTCATAGAACGGCCGGCGATAGCAACGGTCGTGGATGTTCTGACCGTAAAACACTTTCGGCCGGCCGAGGTCATCGAGCTCGGGCAGGCTGCCGAAGGTGATGTAATGGGCAATGACCGAGGTCATCACCGCCGGGATCGGCGGACAGCCGGGCACGTTGACGATCGGCTTGTCGGTGATGATCTCCGAGACCGGCACCGCGCCGGTGGGGTTCGGCTTCGCGTAGGGGATGCCGCCGAAGGCCGAGCAGGTGCCCATGCAGATCACCGCCGCCGCGCCCTTTGCCACCTGTTTCAGCGTCTCGACGTTGCTTTGTCCGGCAACGGTCGAGAAGCCCGGATTGCCCAGCGGCACCGAGCCGTCGACGACGACCAGATACTTGCCCATGTTCTCGGCCATCGCCTGCTCGCGCGCGGCTTCGGCCTGATGGCCCGCGGCGGCCTGCAGCGTCTCGTGATAATCGAGCGAGATTGCCTCGAAGATCAGGCTCTCGATCGAGGGCGAACCGGCGCGCAGGATCGATTCCGAACAGCCGGTGCATTCCTGGAAGCTGAGCCAGATCACCGACGGCCGGCGCTGGCTTTCCAGCGCCTCGGCGATGCGCGGGGCAAAGGCCGGCGGCAGGGCCAGAAGCGACGCGGTGGTGGTGCAGAATTTCAGGAAACTGCGCCGCGAGATGCCGCGCTCCTCCAGCCGTTCGCCCAGTGTTTGCTGCCTTCGGATCATGATGCCTCCTCCAGGTCGCTGATTTGGTCCAGTTTGCGCGCGAGCCGGGCGGCGGCGGCGCGGATGTCGGCGTCCTGGCTGCGCAGGATCTCCGGCAGGGGGGTAATCTCGATGTAGCGGCCGCGCAGCATGTCATCGGTGTCGCGATGCGTGACCAGCCAGACGCCGGAAAAGCCGGTCTCGGTCACTTCCGAGCGGCCCTCGGCCTCGATCACGGCGCGCACCTCGCCCTCGCCCAGCGAGGCGATCAGCTGCTGCAATTCCACGGGCGTCATCGGCAGGCTGCTGAGATCGATCACATGGGTCTCGCCGGTGCGGGCAAGGCGATCGAGCGCATGGGAAACCTCGTGCAGCACCAGAACCATGTTCCCGGTCCCGGCGGCACGCCGGCGCAGCACCTCGTTCAGATCGGGCCTCATGCGCAGGCCTCCGCCACCGCGGCCTGCCAGCGGGCGACGATCTGCCGCGCCGCCTCTGCCGCGACCGGCAGCGCCGCGGCAATCGCGTCGCTCGGGGCAAGGCCCCAGCCGATCTCGCCCGGCTCGATGCCGATGAGCGCGCGGCGGGCAGGCAGGTCGTCGGTCAGCCGCGCCATGTCGAGCAGATCGCGCAGGCCGACCTCGTGCACGCTCAGGCTGCCGGCGCGGACGAAATGGTCCATCTCGGCATCCTCGAGTGCGCGCACCGTGCCCGGCGTGGCGCCGAAACGGGCGGCATCGAAGACGATCAGCGCATCGGCGGCGCCGATCTCCTCGGCGAGCGGAAAGCCGAGCGTGCCGACGTCGAGGCAGCTCACGCCGAGTGCCGCGCCATGCCGCTCCTCGAACAACCGCAGGGCGAGCGGCCCCGCCGCCTCGTCAGTCAGAAGCGTGTTGCCGACACCAAGGGCGAGGATCTTCAACCCACCGTCTGGTTCGAATCTGCTCACGCCCCTGTCCTCCGAGAACGATCTAACACGTCCTAATATTTGAATATTTCAGCCGTAGAGCCAGCTATGGCTTGTTGCTGCGACAGTGTATCACAGCGGCGTTCGAAAGCGAGACAGAATTTGGTGCAACATATTGGAAAGGAAGAGTTCTCCGCCACGATCCACGGGAAATGACAAAGGCGGCCCCGCTGAAAGATGAAAATATCACTTCCACTTTCGGCGAGGAGTGAGAGCATGGTTTCCATCCGCATCTTCCGCGCCGTGCCCCCGCAAGCGGTCGCAGGCCATTGCCGCGCCGCGGCATCACCTGCACGATGACGCGCGACCGGGACCGCCGCCGCCCCACCACTTCTGCGCGATTCCCCCCGCCACCTCCTCCCCCTCAGGCGCGTTTCTCGAGCGTCGGCCGCTCGGGGCTGATCCGCTGCGCCCGGCCGCGCTGATCATAGCTCTGATAGCCCTGCGCCCCTTGGACGATCTCGCCCAGCCGGGCCCGCGCCGCCCGCACCCCCTCGATCGCGGCCGCCAGCAGGCGCTGATTCTCCCGCGCCATGCGCTGCGCCTGCGCAAGGCGCGCCCCCGGCGTGCCCGCCAACCCGGCAAGCAGCGACTCCTTGTGGGCGATCAGCGGCGCCAGTTCGCCGAACCGGCCAGCGCGCAGCACCTCCCGCTCCGCGCGCAGATGCTCCAGAAGCTCGCGGATCGCTCCGTCGTTGCCCTCAGACATGACCTTGCCCTTTCGTCAGCGCGTGAAAGATCGATTCGGCCAGCCCGATGCCGCCTTTCTCCGCCATCTTTTCCGAATAGGCGTCGCGCAGGAACGAGGCGAACTGCTCCTCGCCGATGCCGCCGCCAAAGCTCTCCATCGGGCGCCCGACTTCGGCGCATTTCAGCATCTCCGACAGGAAGGCCGCCTCGAGCTGCACCGCCTGCGCGCGCAGCTTCTGCTCGGTCTGCGCCGGCGTCGCGCCGGTCGGCGCCATCGGGATCGGCTGAAGGTCCTGCATCCTGTCGCTCCGCCGCAGGTGAATGGATTTCCGCTGAAATTCGCAGGACTCCGTAAAGAAGCGGTAACTTCCTGCTGCCATTCTGCACGAACCCGACAGACCGCGCGATGGCCATGAACCAGTTCCTCCTCCCCGACCTTCTTGCGCAGCTGGCGATGCCGGCCGCACAAGGGCGCGAGGGGCAGGCAGGCACCCCGCCCCCGGGCGGCACCGCGTTCGATACGGTCATCGACGCCCTGTCACCGTCAGGCGCTCCGGCCCTCGCTCCGGCGCCCCGCGCGCCCACCGACTCCCCCGAAACCGCCGGTGGCCGTTTCGAGGCCATGACCGCACCCCTGCAGACAGGCGCTTCGCCACAATGGCCCCCGCTCACGCGGATCTCGCCGGCCATCGCCTCCGCGCCGGGGCCGGCGCCGGGCGACAGCGCCCCGCCCGAAGGCCGCGGCACCGGGGCCGCCCTGCCTGCCCGCGCATCTCTCACCGAGAGGTCTCTGGCATGCGCCCCGTGCGGACAGGCAAAAGAGGCCCCGCCCTCCGCCGCGACAGCCCCGGCGGACACCGCAGCGCCATCCACCATCAAGTCAGTTCCGCCCGTGCCCCGCCAGAGCCCGCCCCCCTGCGCATCAGGGGAAACGCGGCGCGACATCGTTTCCGCGACAGAGAGACCAAGGCCCGAAGACACCGCCACGCCGGATCTGCCACAGCCTGCCAGACCGACGGCGGTTGCGCATATACCGGCAGCCGGGCGCACGAACGCCCCGTCCGCAGCCGCCCTCGGCACGACGCAGCCGCCTTCCGAAATCCGCCCGCAGGAAAGGCCATCGGAAGATCTCCCCCCCGGGGATGCGGCGACGGCATCGCCGCCCCCCGCTTCGCAGCGGGAAGCGCAGGGCGAGCGGCAGGAGAGGTCCGTGCCCGCCGCGCGCCCCCCTGCACCGCCCCCGCGCTCGGCAGGGCCGGCCCTGCCCCCGGCCACCGCTCCGCTTTCGACCGCCGCGCCTCCCGCGGGGGGCCTCACCGGGAGCGAGCCCGCCCCGGACGATGACGCCCTCGCCCGTCTCCCGCTGGGGTCCGCCGGTCCCGAGCGGGACGCAGCTGTGCCGGAACCGGAGCCCGCCCGCCCCGGCGACCTTGCACGCGCGCCGGCGGCCACCGCGATCCCCGGGGCGCATGATGCCGCCGCCACGGCGCGCACGCGCGCGCATGCCGCGGCCCCATCGGCCACGCGGCGCCCGGATGACATCCCCCCGCCGCCTTTCTCCGGGGCCGCCCCCCCGGACACCGATGCCAGCACAGGCGGTGCGGAGGCCGGAACTGCGGCGCCGACCGGGCCAGAGCGGCGCCGGGTGACCAGCAAGGAGGCATCCGCGCCGCATCTCCCGCGGGCAACGGAGCCTGACGCCCCCCTCCCGGCACCCGGCGCGGCAGCAAGCGGCCTGGTCGCCCCCCAGCCCCCCGCCGCCGGACAGGTGCGCTCCGCCGGCGAGGCCGACCCGGCCACGGCGGCACAGCCCGCCACGGCGGCGCGCCCGGCCCGCGGCTTCCAATCCGCGGCGCCCGGTCGGCGCCCGCCCCTGCCGGACTGGTCCATCGCCCCTTCGGCTTTCCCGCGCCCGGCCGCGGCCCCGATGCAGCCTCCCGCAGGCGCGTTCCGCCTCGGGGAAGGCGCCGGCGCCCCATGGCGAGAGGCCGAACGCCCGACCACGACGTCCGCCCCCTCGCCGCGCCCGGCTGAGCAAGCGGCGAATCGGCCAACGGTCCGGGCGGACGTTTCCGCAAGCGCCGGGACTGCAGATGCCGAGCCGAGTTCCCCCCGGGGGGCTCCACCGCCCTTCGCGGCGTCCGCCGCAGACGGTCACGCCGGAGCGCGGGCAGCGGCGGACAGGACCGCCATGGCCGCGACCGCACGCGCCCTGCCCCCGATCCTGACGCCCCGCACCACGCGGGCGGAAGCCACGGCCGACCATGCGGTGAAACCGCAAGCTGCTCCGGCAGAGGATGGCCCGGCCGCCCCCTCCACCGCCGCTGCGCCCGGTGTTTCCGAACCGGCGCCGCCGCCCTTCGCGACAGCGGCCGCCGCGCTCGCCCGCGGACAGCTGACGGACCCGCCGTCTCCGGAGCCGGTGGCCGGCGCCGCCCACCCCGGCATCGCGCCGCGCGGGCAAGCTGCACCCGAGTTCACTCTTCCCGATCCGGACACCACGCCGCCGTCTCCGGAAACGGCGCCCGCCGCCGCAGTGCCCCTGCCCTCCACCTCGGCAACCGACCACGGGGCGGGATTGGAAAATGCGGCCCCGTCGTCCGTGCACGCGCTGCAGATGCCGCCCGCCCGAGGGGGGGCGGGGGCGACAGAGCCCGCACCGGCCCCGACGACCCGCCCGCGCGTCACGCCGCTGCACGAGGACGGGCCAGCCTCCGCGCCCCGCGCGGCACAGCCGACTGCCAGCGAGCGGATGGCCACCGCCGCCGCGGCGGTGGCGCCAGCCCCCGCCTCATCGCGGACCGCCACCGCCGTGGCCGAGCTCGCCGAGGGGGCCGCCCCGGGCGGCGTGCGGAACGGGACGGCGGCGCCGGTCGGCGCTGCGCCTCCCGCTCACCGCCCCCCCGATGCCGGCGTTTCGCCGGACGCGGCGGCCTCGGAAACCGGTGCCGCGCTGGCCCGAACCGCGGTGCCGCCCGCCGGAGATGCCTCACGCGACACGGCGCCGATCTCCGCCCACCCGCCGGCATCGCCCCGCCTCGCCCGCCCCAGCGGCACCGAGGGGGCCGCCCTTCCGGCTGCGCGGGAAGCGGCCCCTGGCGCCCGGAGCGCCACGCCACAAACGGCAGGCGCCGCAGGTGCCCCTTTGGCCCCGGCAGATCCGCAAGAGGCCCTTCCCGCAGGCGCCGGATGGCCCGACAGGCCGTCGCCGGCCGGCGCACGGGTTCGGGCCGCCACCGATGCGCCCGCCGCGCCCGGGCGGGCCGCCGATGGCGCGCGCGACGGGGCCGCGCCGCCCCCCCCTTCCGACCGGCATCCGGCACGGGCATCCGCGCCGGCAATGCCCCTGCGCTCGGGGCCGGCCGAAGCGCCCGACGCCAACACCGCGCCCCCCTCGAAGGTCACGACGGGCGCACCGATCGCCGCTCCCCCCCCCGCGGCGCAGCCCGGGACGGATGCCGCCCCCGGGCGCGCGCCGATGTCCCCGGATCGGACGGCCAGCGTGGACAGTGCGCCGGCCGCGCCCCCTCCGGCGACCGGCGGAGAGCGCGCCGGGACAAGCCCCGCCGAACCGCGCCCCGACCGGGCGGCGCCCCCGCCCCGAGCGGCGGCGGCGGACATCGCCGCGCCGCACTCGGGCCCGCCGCAGACCGTCGCGTCGCGCCGCTTGCCGGAGCCCATGGCCGCGGCCCCGAAGCCGGCCGATGCCGTGCCCCGGCCTCCGGCGGGACCTGATGGCGTCGAGGTGGATGCCGCCGGACCGATCGGCATGGCGCCGCCCGCCGCAACACCCGACTCATCGCCCGTCCCGACGCCCGCCGCTGCCGCGCGCGACATCGGCCATGTGCCGGCGCATCATGTCCTGCGCCAGCTGCACGAGGCTGTCGCGCAGCGGCCCGAGGGGCCGGTCGAGGTGGCGCTTTCCCCCGAGGAGCTGGGCCGTGTCCGCATGACGCTGCATCCGGCCGAGCACGGCATCGCTGTCACCGTGCAGGCCGAACGCCCGGAAACGCTCGACCTGATGCGCCGCAACATCGAGATGCTGGCGCGCGATTTCCGCGCACTCGGCTATGCCGACGTCTCCTTCAGTTTCGGCACCGAGAGCGGCGAACGCCAGGGCGGAGAGGCCACGCCGCCCCCCTTCGTCGCCGAGACGGAGTCCGCGTCGCCCGCCCCCCCCATCGCCCCGCCCACGCCCGCCGCGCGCGGCGCGGACGGCTCCCTCGATCTGCGCATGTAAGGACAGCCCATGAGCACCGTTTCCGGCATCACCCCGACCGCCGCAAAAACCGCGAGCACCACCGGCTCGGGCACCAACATCAGCTCGGATTACCAGATGTTCCTGAAGCTGCTGACCACGCAGATGCAGAATCAGGACCCGACCGACCCGATCGACAGCTCGGATTACGCGGTGCAGCTCGCCACCTTCTCGGGGGTCGAACAGCAGGTGAAGACGAATGAATTGCTGACCGGCATGACGACGCAGCTCGGCCTGCTCGGCGTGACGCAATATGCGGGCTGGGTGGGGATGGAGGCGCGGGTGGCGGCGCCGGCCTATTTCGACGGAACGACCCCGCTCCGCATCGCGCCGAATCCGGTGACCGGCGCCGATCAGGCGGTGCTGGTGGTGAAGGACGCCGCGGGGACCGAGGTGGCGCGACGGGACGTCGGCACCACGGCCGAGACGATCGACTGGACCGGCACCGACAGTTCGGGCAACGCCCTGCCGGCCGGGGTCTATTCCTTCGAACTTGAAAGCTACAACGCCGGCACCCTGCTGTCGACCGACCCGGCCGAAGTCTACAGCACCATCGCCGAGGTGCAGGGCACCGCGGGCGGCTCAGTGCTGGTGCTGCGCGGGGGGGCGCAGGTCTCGCCCGCGGACGTCACCGGGCTGCGCGACCCCGATCAGAGGATCTGAGCCGCGATCAGCCCGAGTGCGAAGGCCGCAATCCCGCCAAGCGCCAACCAGCCCGTGCGCCGCCGCTCGGGTTCGGGCGCGGGGGCGGCGCCGTTGACCCGCCGCTCGATCAGCTCCTGCAGAAGCGCCGGCATCCGCGGCCCGAAATGGCCCAGCACCAGCGCCGTGCGCTTCAGATCGCGCAGCGTCGCGCGCGGGCCGAGGTTCTCGCGGATGTAGGTCTCGACCACCGGCCGGGCCACTTCCCACATGTTCATCGCCGGGTTGAGCGAGCGCGACACGCCCTCGACCACCACCATGGTGCGCTGCAGCAGAATCAGCTCGGTGCGGGTCTGCATGCCGAACCGCTCGGTCACCTCGAAGAGATAGGCGAGCAGTTTCGCCATCGAGATCTGCGTCGCGTTCATGCCGAAGATCGGCTCGCCCACGGCGCGCAGCGCCAGCGCGAAGGCGTTCACGTCGCGGTCGGCCGGCACATAGCCCGCCTCGAAATGCACCTCGGCGACGCGGCGATAGTCGCGGCGGATGAAGCCCATCAGGATCTCGGCATAGACGCGGCGCGTGTATTCGTCGATCTGCCCCATGATGCCGAAGTCATAGGCAATGACATCGCCGTTCGCCGCGACCTTCAGATTGCCCTGATGCATGTCGGCGTGGAAATAGCCGTCGCGCAGCGCATGGCTGAGGAAAAGCTGCAGCACCCGCTCGGACAGCGCCACGAGGTCATGACCCGCCGCGCGCAGCGCCGGCACGTCGCCCATCGCCGTGCCCTCGGCCCAGTCCATCACCATCACGGTGCGGCCGGACAGCGCCCAGACCGGCGCCGGCACGCGGAAATGCGCGTCCCGCGCGGTGTTCGCGGCGAATTGCGAGGCGGCGGCGGCCTCGAGCCGCAGGTCGAGCTCGCCCAGAACGGTCTGCTCGAAATGGCTCACCACCTCGGTCGGTTTCAGCCGGCGGGTGCCGGGCAGAAGCCGCTCGATCATCCCGGCAGCGAAATGGAAGGCGTCGAGGTCGCGGCGGAAGGCGCGCTCGATTCCCGGGCGCAGCACCTTCACCGCGACGGTCTCGCCGGTGTCGGCCAGCACCGCCGAATGCACCTGCGCGATCGAGGCGGCGGCGACGGGTTCGGAGAATTCCGCGAAGATCTCCCCGACCGGACGACCGAGCTCCTCGGCGATCGCGGCCTTGGCCAGCGCCGTGTCAAAGGGCGGCAGCTTGTCTTGCAGCACGCGCAACTGGTTTGCCAGATCCTCGCCCACCACGTCGGGGCGGGTGGACAGCACCTGGCCGAACTTGATGTAGGCGGGCCCGAGCGCGGTGATCGCACGCGTCACCGGCGGCAACGCCGGATCGCCCTTGTAGCCGAGCCACTTGAACGGCCAGCCCATGATCCGCGCCACCAGCCGCAGCCGCGGCGGCGCTTCCATTGCCTCGAGCGCGACGCTCATCGCGCCGGTGCGCTCGAAGGTGGCGCCGGTGCGGATCAGCCGCCAGATATTGTGGGGCCCGCGCATCTCAGATCTTCCAGCCGGAATGCAGCGCGGCGATGCCCATGGTCAGGTTGCGATATTTGACGTGCTCGAACCCGGCCTCGCGGATCATCGAGGCGAAGATCTCCTGCGTCGGGAATTTGCGGATCGATTCCACCAGATATTGATAGCTGTCGCGGTCATTCGCCACGATCTGGCCCATCACCGGGATGACGTTGAAGGAATAGGCGTCATAGACCGCCTGCAGCATGTCGTTCGGGATCTGGCTGAATTCAAGCACCATGATCCGCCCGCCCGGCCGCAGCACGCGATAGGCCTCGCGCAGCGCGTCGGGGATGCGGGTCACGTTCCGGATGCCGAAGGAAATCGTGTAGACGTCGAAGGTGTTGTCCTCGAAGGGCAGCTCCATCGCGTCGCCGACGACCCAGCTCAGCCGCTCGGCCATGTCCTCGGCCTCGGCGCGCTTCTGCCCCTCGATCAGCATCGATTCCGTCATGTCGCAGACGGTGGCCGTGGCCCCGGGCGCACGCTTGAGGAAGCGGAAGGCGACGTCGCCGGTGCCGCCCGCCACGTCGAGCAGCTTCTGCCCCGGCCGCGGCGCGAGCCAGTCCATCATCGCATCCTTCCAGATGCGGTGGATGCCCATGCTCATCAGGTCGTTCATGATGTCGTATTTCGAGGCCACGCGCGAGAACACGCCATGGACCATTCCGGCCTTCGCGTCCTCGTCCACGGTCTGGAAGCCGAAATGCGTGGTTCTCGTCTGTTCTGTCGTCATGGTCTCTTGCCGATCCCGAAATCTCCCCCTTCTTATAGGGGCCCTTTCGGCCAAGACAATGCGACAGGAACGAAGATGCCCGAACTGCCCGAGGTGGAAACCGTGCGACGGGGCCTTGCCCCGGCGATGGAGGGGCGGCGGATCGAGGCCGCGCAGGTGAACCGCCCCGACCTGCGCTGGCCCCTGCCCGAGAACATGGCCGGGCGTCTGACCGGGCGACTGGTCGAGCGGCTGCGGCGGCGCTCGAAATACATCCTGGCCGATCTCGACAGCGGCGAGAGCCTGCTCATCCATCTTGGCATGTCGGGGCGGATGCTGGTGTCGGGGGTGATGCTGGGCGACTATCACCTCGACCATCCGGCACCGCAAAAGCACGATCACGTCGTCCTCGAGATGGAGGGCGGCGCCCGCGTCACCTTCAACGACGCGCGCCGCTTCGGGGCGATGGACCTCGTGCGCACCGACCGCGAGGCGGCGCATTGGCTGCTGGCGGGGCTGGGCCCCGAGCCCTTCGGCAACGAGTTCCACGAGGAGTACCTTGTCGAGCGCCTGAAGGGCCGGGCCAGCCCGATCAAGACCGCGCTGCTCGACCAGCACGTCGTCGCCGGGCTGGGCAACATCTATGTCTCCGAGGTGCTGTTCCGTGCCGGCATCGACCCGCGCCGGGCGGCCGGTCGGATCGCGTCGAAGCGGATCGCGGCGCTTGTGCCGCTGGTGCGCGAGGTGCTGAGCGAGGCGATCGAAGCCGGCGGATCGTCGCTGCGCGACCATCGCCAGGCCGACGGCGAGCTTGGATATTTCCAGCATTCCTTCCGCGTCTACGACCGCGAGGGCGAGCCCTGCCCGGTCTGCGGCACACCGATACGGCGCATCGTGCAATCGGGCCGGTCGAGCTATTTCTGCCCGCAGTGCCAGAAATAGCGGTTATGCTGCACCTGCGAGAGGGTCTTGATAATCGCCCAGACCCTGTTACGACTCCGGCCCAGCATAAGGAAAGGCACTGCCACATGGCCTACCAGACCCTGATCGTCGAGATCGAAGACTATGTCGCCCTGATCCGGCTGAACCGCCCCGAAGCCCTGAACGCGCTGAACTCGACCCTGCTGGGCGAGCTGTCCGACGCGCTGGCCGCGGCGGACGCCAATGACAAGGTGCGCTGCGTCGTCATCACCGGCTCGGAGAAGGCTTTCGCGGCCGGCGCCGACATCAAGGAGATGTCGGAACAGAGCTTCGTCGACATGTTCACCAAGAACTTCTTCAGCACCGAGACCGACGGGATCCTCAAGACCCGCAAGCCGGTGATCGCGGCGGTGGCGGGCTATGCGCTCGGCGGCGGCTGCGAGCTGGCGATGATGTGCGATTTCATCATCGCCGCCGAGAACGCCAAGTTCGGCCAGCCCGAGATCAACCTCGGCGTCGTCGCCGGCATGGGCGGCACGCAGCGGCTGACCCGCTTCGTCGGCAAGTCGAAATCGATGGACATGCACCTGACCGGTCGCTTCATGGATGCGGCCGAGGCGGAACGCTCGGGCCTTGTCAGCCGCGTCGTGCCGCTTGCCCAGCTGCTGCCCGAGGCGATGGCCGCCGCGCACAAGATCGCCGAGAAATCGCTGCTGAGCACGATGGTCGTGAAGGAATGCGTCAACCGCGCCTACGAGACCACCCTCGCCGAGGGCGTGCATTTCGAACGCCGCATCTTCTACGCGC
Source organism: Paenirhodobacter sp. YD-8 (assembly GCF_056590935.1). NCBI lineage: Bacteria > Pseudomonadati > Pseudomonadota > Alphaproteobacteria > Rhodobacterales > Paenirhodobacter > Paenirhodobacter sp. YD-8. The sequence continues at coordinate 3,776,333 of NZ_CM152649.1, forward strand.
TGTTCTCGACCGAGGACCAGAAGGAGGGCATGTCGGCCTTCCTCGAGAAGCGCGAACCGCAGTTCCGCGACCGCTGAGCCGTCCCGAAGCCGATTGGCCGCCGAGGGGGCTTCCCTTTCGGCGGCTTTTGCCGTAATGGCAGCCCTCACATGCGCGTGCAGCCCGCTTTGGCTAGAATCATCCGGTTCTTCGAGAGACCGGGCTTTGTGCGCTATCCTGACGCAACTGACCCGGAAAGTGGGAAAGAACCATGGCCAATACGCCCCAGTCCAAGAAGCGCGCCCGTCAGAACGAGCGCCGCAACGACATCAACCGCGCGCGCCGCTCGCGCATCCGCACCTTCCTGCGCAAGGTGGAAGAAGCGATCGCCTCGGGCGACGCGACTGCCGCCAAGACCGCTCTGCTCGCCGCCGAGCCGGAACTGGCGCGCGGCGTGACCAAGGGCGTGCTGCACAAGAACACCGTCTCGCGCAAGGTTTCGCGCCTGTCGGCCCGCGTCAAGGCGCTGGCCAACTGAGCTGCAGATTGCTGCATCGCAGAGACTCAGTCTAAGGGCGCCCTCGGGCGCCCTTTTTCATATTTTCAATACATTTCAATGCATTAACCGCGCGTGTTGCGCGTTTCACCACGTCCGGAGATTCGATTTCGGGAATCCTCCGTCAAGCGCGAAGTTCGGTTGCAGCGCGCCGCACCCCCGGGCTAGCTTGCCTCAGCGATTCACGTCGCCTTGGGGGACATGACGCGTTCTCGACCGCCGGAGCAGGCATAAAGTCTGCCACGACAACGAAAAAAGCCGGGGGTTCCGGTGTCGAGAAAGCGAATCCGATTCTGAAGGCTGCCGCCTTCCGAGATTCGGCATCCAGTGCCTTGCCCGGTTTTGCCGGGCCTGTTGCCGTGTCCAAATGCAGGGGTTCCGGCCCGCGTCCGCGCGGGTCCCTGTTCCAGGGGGATGTGCGCACCGAAACTGCGTGTAGACTCTAAAGGCAACAAGAAG